>CABUHY010000033.1 GCA_902491475.1 uncultured Eubacteriales bacterium | reverse complement strand
TCCGTTTCTATTTTATATTCCCCCTTTCTTCTTGTCAACTTTTTGACCAAGTCCCATGACAGCTCCCTCTAAGAGGGAGCGGAACTTCTCGGGAAATTGCATATTTACTGACGGACAGCCATTGCGGCTGTCCGATACAGGCTCCCTCTGACGAGGGAGCTGTCATTTTTCTTCTGAAAAATGACTGAGGGAGAGATAACGAAAATTTGATGTTTATTAGCGGCGGGAGCAAGCCCCCGCCCTACCGCATCGGCACTGCCAACTTTTGCGGATTTGCGGACAGGGGCGAGCCCTGTCCCTACGATACAACATAATTTTCAATCCGTGCGAAGCACCCGCAATTTTTCATTCTTCATTCTTCATTATTCATTTTTCATTCGCCCGTAAGGGCGCTGTATGTAGGTTTGGTTTTACAATCCCTCCGCCTCACATTCGTTCGGCACCTCACTTTACACAAGGGAGGCTGTATTTGTGCATAGCTTCCAATTCTTTCAAACGCACTCTGTATTTACGACAAATCCGTCAAATCAATGTACTGATAGCCGTTCTCGGCGATATAGTCCTTTCTGCCCTGGAGATTGTCGCCAAGAAGCAAATCAAACTTGTCCGCAACCGCTTCGGGGTTATAGTCGGGCTCAACCTTGATAAGGCGGCGTGTTTTCGGGTTCATTGTGGTAAGCCACATCATTTCGGGCTCGTTCTCACCGAGTCCCTTTGAACGCTGAACGGTATATTTTTTGTCGCCTATCTCCTCAAGCACCTTTGCCTTTTCCTTTTCGGTGTAGCAGAAATAGGTGTCGTCCTTACAGTTAATCTCATAAAGCGGAGACTCCGCAATGAACACCTTACCCTCCTTGATAAGCGTGGGCATAAGGCGGTAAATCATTGTGAGGATAAGCGTTCTTATCTGGAAGCCGTCGACATCGGCATCGGTACAGATTATGACCTTGCTCCAACGCAGGTTGTCCATATTGAAAAGCGAAAGGTTTTTATTTGCCTTTGAGCTTACCTCGACTCCGCAGCCGAGCACCTTAATCAAATCGGTTATGATTTCCGACTTGAAAATCTTCGGATATTCGGCTTTTAAGCAGTTAAGAATTTTACCTCTTACGGGCATAACCGCCTGGAACGCCGAGTCCCTCGCCTGCTTGCAGGCACCGAGAGCCGAGTCGCCCTCTACTATAAAAATTTCCCTCTCGTTTACATCCTTTGAACGGCAATCGACGAACTTTTCAATCCTGTCGGTCATACTGTTGCTCGATTGCAGGGTTTTCTTGATGTTGAGCCTTGTGCTCTCCGCCCTTATCCTCGAGCGCATATTTATGAGCACCTGCTCGGCGATTTTGTCCGCTTCGATTTTATTCTCTATGAAATATACTTCGAGGCTGTGCTTTAAGAAATCGGTCATAGCCTCCTGAATGAACTTGTTGGTAATCGCTTTTTTGGTCTGGTTCTCGTATGAGGTTTGAGTTGAGAACGACGAAATTACGATAACAAGGCAATCGTCAACATCCTGAAATGTGATTTTCGAGTCTGTTTTGAGATACTTGCTGTTTGCCTTGAGATAAGAGTCAATCTGTGAAACAAAGGCGCTTTTGACCGCCTTTTCGGGCGCACCGCCGTGTTCAAGGAAGCTTGAGTTGTGATAATATTCCTTGAGCTGAACCTTGTTCGAGAAGCAAAGAGCCACATTCATTTTGACCTTGTATTCGGGCATATCGGCTCTGTCCTTACCCTTGCGCTCCGCCTGCCAGAACTGAACGGAGGAAAACGCATTGTCGCCGACGATTTCCTTTACATAGTCGGTAATTCCGTTTTCGTATGAATACTCATACTTTTCAAAGGTGTTGGTGCCGACCTGCTCTTTGAGTATAAACTTTACGCCCTCGTTGACAACCGACTGGCGCTTTATTGTCTCCTGATAATATTCAAGCGGAATGTTTATGTCCGTAAAGACCTTCAAATCGGGCTTCCAACGGATGCGTGTGCCTGTGTCTCTCTTGCTGTACGGCTCTTTTTGAAGCTCGCCCACAGGTTCGCCGTGAGCAAAGCTCATCTTGTAGCAGAAGCCGTTTTTATGGATTTCCGCCTCCATATATTCCGACGCATACTGCGTAGCGCAAAGACCCAAGCCGTTAAGACCCAATGAATACTCGTATGTTCCGCCGTTATTCGTGTTGTATTTGCTTCCTGCGTACATTTCGCAGAAGAGAAGCTCCCAGTTGTATCTTCCCTCTTTCTCGTTGTAGTCCATCGGCATACCTCTGCCGTGGTCGAGAACCTCGATAGAGCCGTCAAGGAACTTGGTAACGGTAATTTCCGTACCGTAGCCCTCCCTCGCCTCGTCTATGGAGTTGGAAAGTATTTCAAACACTGCGTGCTCACAGCCCTCGATTCCGTCCGAACCGAAAATAACCGCAGGTCTCAAACGAACCCTGTCGGCACCTTTTAACTGTGAAATACTCTCTTCGGTATATTCCGCTTTCTTCGCCATCTTATTCCATCCTTAAACACAAATTAAATCAGACCCCGCCGCCTTAGAGGCACGGGACATCTGCACCGAATTATAAACCTCATATATTTTACACTGTATATTGGGGTTTAGTCAAGTTTTATTGTATATGTTGAGTAGCATTTGCGGATTATCTGATTATAATTTATTTCAACCGTATGGACAGCCCTTGCGGCTGTCCGATACAGGCTCCCTCTGACGAGGGAGCAGTCATTTTTCTTCTGAAAAATGACTGAGGGAGAGATAACGAAAATTTGATATTTATTGCTTTCTCTCCTTCCGTCACGCCTACGGCGTGCCACCTTCCTCGTCAGAGGAAGGCTTGGTTCTGCGTACAATTTAATTTGATAAAACCCGTAGGGACAGGGCTTGCCCCTGTCCGAAATCCGCAAAAGTCGGTAGCGACAGTGAGCCGTCGTGAGGGCGTTTACAACCGAGCAGGCGAGCCGAGCGTGATTTTTGCGGAAAAGGAGGAGTTGCGTAGCGAGTGAGAAATAGCCAAAGGCTGTTGCGAACGATACGGAGCAAACGACGACGACGTGCGAAGCACCCACACCTCTTCACTCTTCACTCTTCATTTTTCACTCGCCCGAAAGGGCGCCGCCCCCGCCCTACCGAAACGGCGACGCACAACCCGTAGGGGCAGCCCTTGTGTCAAGAGTAAGATGGTATACAAAGTGTGTAAGGACATGGTATACAATTTAGAGCCTTGAAATTTTGCGATTTAATAGCTTGCCGTCAATAGAACTGAACTCGGCGATTTTGAAATTACGGTAGCAGGCAATAAAGGAATCCCCAA
>CABUHY010000032.1 GCA_902491475.1 uncultured Eubacteriales bacterium | reverse complement strand
CTTTACGCTATCAACCCCGAGAACGGCTTCTTCGGCGTTGCTCCCGGTACTAACGAAAAGTCCAACCCGAACGCTCTTGCAGCTACCAAGAAGGGCACAATCTTCACAAATGTTGCAAGAAACCTTGACAACAACACCGTTTGGTGGGAAAGCCTTGACAAGAATCCGCCCGTTAACGCAGAAGAGTGGACAGGTAAGAAGGTCAACGGACCCGAGTATGTTGCGGCAGGCAACAAGCTCGCTCATCCGAACTCAAGATTTACCGCTCCGACAGAAAACTGCCCCTGCCTTTCATCTGAATTTGAAAATCCGCAGGGCGTTCCGATTTCGGCATTCGTATTCGGCGGCAGACGCGCTAAGCTCGCTCCGTTGGTATATCAGTCAAGAGATTGGAACCACGGTGTATTCGTAGGCGCTACAATGGCTTCCGAGACAACTGCCGCTGCGGCAGGCGCAGTAGGCGTTGTTCGCCGTGACCCGATGGCAATGCTTCCGTTCTGCGGCTATCATATGGCTGACTATTGGCAGCACTGGATTGACATCGGTAAGACTCTTGATCCCGATAAGGCTCCCAAGATCTTTAATGTTAACTGGTTCAGAAAAGACGACGAAGGCAACTTTATGTGGCCCGGCTTCGGCGACAACCTTCGTGTTCTCGAATGGATTCTCAAGCGTTGCGATAACGAAGTTGACGCTCAGGAAACAGCAATCGGTTATCTTCCCTATGCTAAGGACATCAACCTTAACGGCATTGAGGGCGTAACCGAAGAGTCTCTTGAGAAAATCCTTGATGTTGATAAGAACCTTTGGAAGGATGAGGCTGACGGCATTGAAGAATTCTTCGAGAAGTTCGGCGACAAGCTTCCCAAGGAGCTTGAAGAAAGCCTTGCAACTCTTAAATCAAACCTTGAATAATCAATATTCATAAAATTTCAGCCGCACTCAGCCAATGAGTGCGGCTGTTTTTTGTTGCAATATCCGAAAAGTATGGTAAAATATCTAAAGAAAGAGGTGCAGCTATGGAACTTAAATTCAGACCTGACGGCAAATTTCGCATAATGCAGATTGCCGACATTCAGGACACGCAGATAACATCAAAGGACACCGTTGAATTCATTGCGGCGGCGCTTGATAAGGATAAACCCGACCTTGTAATCTTTACGGGCGACCAGATAAAGGGCTACGGCGTAACGCTTTTGCTCGGCAACCGCGAGGAGAATTTCAAAAAGGCGTTCGACAATTTCTTAAAGCCCGTTGTCGAAAGGAATATTCCGTTCACTTTCTGCTTCGGCAATCACGACGCACAGGCGTTCGGCATCTCTAAAGAAAAACAGTTTGAAATGTACAAAAGCTACCCCAACTGCGTTGCCGAGAGGGGAGACGAAAGTCTTGAGGGCTTGGCAAACCATAATCTGCTCATCAAGGACAGTAAGGGCGAAAAGGACATTTTCAATATCTATCTTATCGACTCGCTTTCCTCGACCGCAGACGGCAGATGCGCCGCAGTTACCGAAGGACAGATTGAGTGGTACAGAAAAACGAGAGACGAGCTCAAGGAAAAGCACGGCGACTATGTCAAATCATTGCTTTTCCAGCATATACCGATGTGCGAAATGTGGGAACTTTTCAAGGAAGTGCCCAAAAGCCGCAAGCCGCACGCACAGGGCTTCCGTGAACACTACGGCAAGTATTATTGGATAGACGAAAATCATCTGATTAAAGGCAACTGCGATTTTACATATGAAACTCCCGCAACTCCGAGCGAAAACACGGGCGAGTTTGACGCTGTCCGTGAAAAGGGCGATGTCATTGCGGCTTTCTGCGGACACGACCACAACAACAGCTTTGTGGGCGAATACAAGGGCTTTGTTATGGGATACACGCAGGGCTGCGGCTTCAATGTTTACGGCCCGAAGCTTGAACGGGGAGTCCGTATAATTAATTTAGACGAAAATAATCTAAACACATTCACAACCTATACCACAATGTACAAGGATATAAAGAGCGTAAAGGATATTCACAATAAGGTAAAGTACCTTATTTATTCCTATGCTCCGCCGAGCGTCGAATCCGTAATCCCCACGCTTAAAAAGGTGGGAATAGGTGCCGCCGCTCTCACTGCCGCCGCTGTCGCAGTGCATTTTTTGAAAAAATAAATCGGAATTTGAAATCTACAATTTTATAAGCGGTTACAGCCCCTCATTGGGCGTTAATAAAATTCTTCAAAAGTCTTGAAAATAAAGGGCTTATAGCAATGTTTCGCATTATCACTTTTATATAATTTCACGCAAGTTTGCTCTTCCCTTACTGTTTGCAAGGAAAATTTAAGTGCGAGAAAATGCATAACAAAATATAACAAGGTGTGTCAATCGGAGAGCTTTAATATGTGCGGATAATTACGCAAAAGGAGAGTCAAAATGAAATATCCTAAAATGATATTGTTTGATTACGGAGATACCCTTTTGTATGAACCCGATTGGGATTCTGTCAGAGGAAATGAGGAACTTTTAAAATATGTTACAAAGAATCCGAATAATTGCACTCTTGAGGATGTCAGAAAAGGTGCGGAGCTGATTTTCGGAGACCATATCGAAAGCATTCGTAAAATAGGCTATGATATTTCCGGTCAAGTTGGCAACAAAGTATTGTATGAATATCTTGGGATTGAGTTTTCCCTGACGCCGCTCGAAATGGAAACTGTTTTTTGGAACGGTGCATCTATGGGGGCTGTTATGCCGGATTCTGATAAAATGCTCGATTATATAAATAAAAATGGCATAAGAAGCGCCGTTATCAGTAATCTTTTGTGGTCGGGAGATGCCTTAACTGAAAGACTCGACAGATTGTTGCCAAACAATCAATTTGAGTTTGTTATGACTTCAAGTGACTATTTTATGCGAAAGCCCAATCGAATTTTGTTTGATATTGCTTTACGAAAAGCCGGAGTTTCTTTCGATGAAATATGGTATTGCGGTGACAATCCGCAAGCAGATATTGAAGGCGCATCACAAGTTGGTATTTATCCTGTTTGGTATGATAATGACACGGGTAAAGACTTCAAAGATCGCAGTAACGAACGCTTACCACAGTGTGAACATTTACATATTCACGAATGGAATGAAATGATAGATTCGTTAGAGAAAATAAAATATAATTTTCATTTATGATAGTGAATTGCTAAACCACTACAGTAAGGAAGACGTTGTTTTTTCAGCGGCACCGTAGGTACAGCCCTTGCGGCTGTCCGAAATCCGCAAAAGTCGGATGAATACAGGCTCCCTTGTAAAGGGAGCTGTCATTTTTCTTCTGAAAAATGACTGAGGGA
>CABUHY010000031.1 GCA_902491475.1 uncultured Eubacteriales bacterium | reverse complement strand
CAGTTTTTTCTTCTTCGCTTATCCCTTTCTCCTTTGTTCAGTTTTTAGGGTGTAAACGCATTTTTGGAGTTATACAAGCGTATAACTCCTTTTTTATTTTTTGTTGCTGTCCCGAATTTGCAGCCATTGGCATTGTATGACCTTATCAATCATACCTTTTATATGTGCATATTCATTGCAATGAAAAATAAAGTATGTTATTATATTTACAATAAGAAAGGTTGGTTTACACCATGACTAATACTAACAATAAAATCGCATTACTTATAGACGCAGACAATACTTCCGCAAAGTATATCAAAACAATCATTGACGAGCTTAATCTTAATTACGGAGTTATTTCCGTTAAGCGTGTTTACGGCGATTGGACGAATGAATGTCTCAAATCGTGGAAAGATGTTATGCTCGACCATTCGCTTACTCCCATGCAGCAGTTTGCGTACACAACGGGCAAGAATTCCACCGATTCGGCAATGATTATCGATGCAATGGATATTCTCTATACCAAAACCGATATTGATACATTTTGTCTTGCCACAAGCGATTCCGACTTTACACGGATTGCCGCAAGGCTGAGAGAATCCGGCAAATTGGTTATCGGAATGGGCAGAAGCCAGACGCCTAAAGCCTTTGTTTCGGCGTGCAATGAATTCAAATATCTTGATGTTATCGAAAATTCGGAGGAAACCGAAATCACAACCGAGAAATCGAGCATTACGCCGATTGACGACATTAAGGACCTGGCGTTTGATATAATCAACTCAACCGACACGCATGCAATTCAACTCGGACGGGTTAAACAGATTTTGCTTTCGCAGTTTTCCGATTTTGACGAAAGAAACTACGGTTTTTCAAAATTCTCAACATTTATAAATTCCTTTTATGAATTTACCGTTAAGGGTAATGATGTCAAAATAACCGACAGTTCAAATCCCGATACGGAAAGGATTCGAGATTTTGTTGCAGTTTCACTCAAAAACCGCAAAGATGCAACTTCGGGCGAGATTCAGAATATGATAGTCAAGCAATTTAAGAATTTCAAGCTGAAATCACACGGATACAGCAATATGAAGTCTTTCCTCAGATCGATTGACAAAATTCAGCTCGGCAGTAATGGTAAATATTCATTGAAGAAGTAAAATAATAATTGCAAACACGGCTTTAATCGGCAACTCTCAGTCGATTAAAGCCGTGCTTTTTATTGTCAATTTTTATTATATATTTTCTGTATATTTGTAAATTTACGAAGGATATTTGCTGTTGTGCAAGTGATACAATTATATTGAGGAATATTTGTGCATTTAACAGAACTTGTTACGGAAATACAAATAAATTTGATTTGTTATTGACATACTTTAACTTATCCGATATTCTAAAGATGTAATAGTTTTATATTATTATAAAATTTAGGGTGCGCTCTTATGAAAATAGCTTACTTCTTTGGAATTCTGTTTTTCTTGGCTGTTGTTTTCTGCGGATGCAACAGATTTGCACAGCTGACTGAAAATAATTCAACGACTACTGTGTCAACAACGAATGCTGTTTATGCTTCGGAGGCGAAAATAAGAACTCGTGAGCAGGTATTGGCTGATTTTAAGGCGTTAGAGCCGCAGGATATTCGTGCGATTGATATTGTCGTTGTCCGCAATACGGGGTCTGTCGAGCGTGCGGTTAAAACTTTTACGGACACGGCAGATATTCAAGAAATTTTATCTGTTCTTGCCGCTGCCGATGCGGGAAACGCCGAGGGGCAAACGGCTTCAAACGGTTGGTCGATTATGATTCGGATTTGGTTACAGAAGCAGAAAAACACCGATATTGACAAGCCGATTTTAGTTTCGCCGCAAGCTCCCGGATACATTTCGATTGACAACTGTGTGTATGCGGTAAAGAGCGATGCTTATATTGAAGCGCTGACTTCTTTTTTTGAAACTTCTCCGATACAGGAAGAGGCGTATCAATAATTCAAACAAAAAATCCATACCGATTTCTCGGTATGGATTTTCTTATGTCTTTATATGATTTTCGGCTTAATAAATGCCCTGTGCCATCATTGCTTCCGCAACCTTTTCAAAGCCTGCGATATTTGCACCTGCAACAAGGTTGTAGCCCAAGCCGTATTTTTCGGCAGCTTCAACGGAATGCTTATGTATCTCAATCATAGCGTGATGGAGCTTCTCGTCAACCTCTTCCGCAGTCCAGGAAAGACGCTGGCTGTTCTGGCTCATCTCAAGACCCGATACGCAAACACCGCCTGCGTTAACCGCCTTTGAGGGAGCTACGATAACATTGTCAAGACCGGTAAGATAATCGAACGCTTCCTCTGTTGTCGGCATATTTGCAACTTCGATATAGTACTTGGTGCCGTTTGCAACAATCTTCTTTGCGCTTTCGAGGTCAACCTCGTTCTGTGTAGCGCAGGGAAGAGCAACATCCGCTTTAACGCCCCAGGGTTTTTCGCCGGGGAAGAACTGTACGCCGAACTTGTCTGCGTAGTCCTGACATCTGTCTCTGCCCGAAGCACGCATTTCAAGAAGATAATCAAGCTTTTCTTCCGTTACGATACCGTCGGGGTCGTAAACATAGCCGTCGGGTCCGCTGATTGTAACAGCCTTGCCGCCGAGCTCCGCAATCTTTTTGCAAGCGCCCCACGCAACATTACCGAAGCCCGAAACCGCAAAGGTCTTGCCCTTGATTGTATCGTTTTCATGCTTGAAAACTTCGCAGGTGTAGTAAATTGCACCGTAGCCCGTAGCCTCGGGACGGATAAGCGAACCGCCGTATGAAAGTCCCTTACCTGTGATAACGCCGTTTTCAAATGCGTCGGTAATTCTCTTGTACTGTCCGAAAAGGAAGCCTATTTCACGGGCACCTACGCCGATGTCGCCTGCGGGAACATCAATATTGGGGCCGATATGTCTGTAAAGCTCTGTCATAAATGCCTGGCAGAAACGCATAACCTCCTGCTTGCTCTTACCTCTCGGGTCAAAGTCCGAGCCGCCCTTTGCGCCGCCCATGGGAAGACCCGTAAGGGAGTTCTTGAAGGTCTGCTCGAAGCCGAGGAAATACATAATGCTTGAATTTACGCTGGGATGGAAACGAAGACCGCCCTTGTACGGTCCTATGCTTGAATTGAACTGAACACGGTAACCGCGGTTAATCTGAGTCTTACCCTTGTCGTCAACCCATGCGACACGGAATGTGATAAGTCTGTCGGGCTCAACCATTCTTGTGAGAAGATCGTCCTCGACATACTCGGGATGTTCTTCAATAACTTTTTCGAGAGAGCGGAAAACTTCTTTAACGCACTGAATATATTCAGGCTTTGCGTTATCTCGTCTCTCGACGGTTTTGATTACATTTTCGATGTATTCGTTCATTGCTTGTGTCCCCCTGAAATTAAATTTTGTAATTCAATAATAACACTCGCAAAAATTTTTTCAAGCGTTTTTTGAAGAAAAGTGAGCGAGAATTCACTTTTCGTTAAATATGTTAAAAACACAAATTCCGTTTTTGTAACTTTTCACAATAAAAAAAGCCGTTTTCGTTGAAATCAACAAAAGAGTTTGGTATAATATCGTTGGTCATTTCAAGAAATTTCTACAAAGAGGTGCGGTATGAAAATACTCGGAATCGAAAGCTCCTGCGACGAAACTGCTGCCGCGGTCGTTGAGGACGGACGGAAAATTCTTTCAAATACAGTGTCAACGCAGATTGAAAAGCATAAAATATTCGGGGGAGTTGTTCCCGAAATCGCTTCAAGGCTTCACACGGAGTCGATTTGCTATGTCGTAAAGGACGCTCTTGAAAAAGCACAGACAAAGATAACCGATATTGACGCAATCGCCGTCACATATGCTCCGGGGCTTATCGGGGCGCTGCTTGTCGGCGTGAATTACGCAAAGGGACTTTCGCTCGCCTCGGGCGTTCCGCTGGTTCCCGTGCATCATCTGCGTTCGCATATCGCCTCTAACTATATTACGCACCCCGAGCTTGAGCCGCCGTTTATGTGCCTTGTGGTATCGGGCGGAAACACTCTGCTTGTCAAGGTTGACGGTTATACAGATTTTGAAATTATCGGCAGAACGAGGGATGACGCCGCAGGCGAGGCGCTTGACAAGGCGGCAAGGACTATGGGGCTTCCGTATCCCGGCGGAGTGAACCTTGATAAGCTTTCGGTCGGCGGAGACAGCAAAGCCTACTCTTTCCCCAAGCCTCATGTTGACGCAAGTCCGCTTGATTTCAGCTTTTCGGGACTTAAAACTTCGGTTATCAATACCGTACATAACGCCCGACAAAAAGGGGAAACTATCCGCAGGGAAGATTTGGGCGCATCGTTTATAAACGCCGTTGTTACCTCGCTTGTCTCAAACACCGAAAAGGCTATGCAGACTGCAGATACAAACAAATTGGTGCTTGCGGGCGGTGTTTCGGCAAATTCCGTGCTTCGCAGACGCATGGACGAGACCGCCAAAAAGCACGGCTGGGAAGTTTATTATCCCGAGCTTTCGCTTTGCGGAGACAACGCCGCAATGGTAGCTTCACAGGGTTACTATGAATTTATTTCGGGCAAGAGGGCGGATATGTCGCTCAACGCATATGCGACTATGAATATTACGGAAAAAGATACTTAACAATTTGTTCATTTTATTGACAAAAAATTATCATTTTTTTATTGCAAAATAATCGCAGATGCATTATAATATGCTCATAATGGCGGAGTTTGGAGTTTCTTAATTTACGCCGTTTAATAAAGTTAAATAATTTCGGGTATGTCGTTTGCAAAATCGGCAAAACCGAATTTCAAAAGGAGAAATTACAATGTCAGCACTCACAACTAACAAGAGTATCCTTGATTGGATTGACGAAAAAGTCAAGCTTGTTAATCCTGCGGAAATCGTTTGGATTGACGGCAGCGAAGAGCAGCTTGAAGCACTTCGTAAAGAGGCTTGCGAAAGCGGCGAGATGATTAAGCTCAACGAAGACCTTCTTCCCGGTTGCTATTATCACAGAACCAAGCCCAACGATGTTGCCCGTGTAGAGGACAGAACTCTTATCTGCTCCAAAAAAGAAGAGGACGCAGGCCCCACAAACCACTGGATGGAACCCTCAAAGGCATATGAAATGCTTTATGATATTGCCCGTGATTCATACAAGGGCAGAACAATGTATGTTATCCCTTATTCAATGGGACCCGTAGGTTCGCCTTTCTCAAAGGTAGGTATCGAACTTACAGACTCAATCTATGTTGTTCTTAACATGGCTATTATGACCCGTGTCGGCAAGAAGGTTATGGAAGTTCTCGGCGACAGCAACGACTGGGTAAGAGGCCTCCACTGTAAATGTGATGTTGACCCCGAGAAGAGATGGATTTGCCAGTTCCCCGAGGACAACACAATTATTTCCGTAAACTCCGCTTACGGCGGAAACGTACTTCTCGGCAAGAAGTGCTTCGCTCTCCGTATCGCTTCCTATCAGGGCAAGAACGAGGGCTGGCAGGCTGAGCATATGCTTATCCTCGGTATTGAAAATCCGCAGGGCGAAGTTAAGTACATCTGTGCTGCATTCCCGTCAGCTTGCGGTAAGACAAACCTTGCTATGCTTATTCCGCCCGAGGAATACAGAAAGAAAGGCTATAAGGTTTGGTGCGTAGGCGACGATATTTCATGGATTCGTAAGGGACCCGACGGCAGACTTTACGCTATCAACCCCGAGAACGGCTTCTTCGGCGTTGCTCCCGGTACTAACG
>CABUHY010000030.1 GCA_902491475.1 uncultured Eubacteriales bacterium | reverse complement strand
AACCCTATCAGATTACATTCTTCTTTGGGTTATTTATCCCCAATCATTTTTGAAGTTTCTTTATGATTTCCCTCAATGTTTTTGTCAACTTTTTGACAAATACCCCGAATGCGAAGCATTTGACTGAGGGAGTTTTACAAAATTATATAAAATCAACCTTAAAATCCCTCCGAGTTGCCTCACGGCAACCCACCTCCCTTTACAAGGGAGGCTGAAAAAACAGCTGTATATTTTAGGCGGCAAACGAAATCAGTAACATGAGGAGAACCAAATGGCTAAGAAAAAGAAAACCGAAATTTCCCACGAAGAGGAATTGAACCCGAACGCTCATATCTCGGGTGCGGGAGAAGTGGTACATCAGAACATTATCGACACTCTCGAGGTAAACTATATGCCTTATGCCATGAGCGTCATAATGTCGAGAGCGATACCCGAAATCGACGGCTTCAAGCCCTCGCACAGGAAGTTGCTCTATACAATGTATAAAATGGGACTTCTGAACGGCCCGACGGTCAAGAGTGCCAACATAGTCGGACGCACCATGCAGCTGAACCCTCACGGCGACGCGGCTATTTACGAGACTATGATAAGGCTTGCACGAGGCAACGAAAGCCTGTTGCACCCGTATGTCGAGTCAAAGGGTAACTTCGGTAAATCCTATTCAAAGAATATGCAGTATGCGGCTTCGAGATATACCGAGGCAAAGCTTGCCCCCATTGCCGCAGAGCTTTTCAGGGATATTGACAAGGACACCGTCGATTTTGTCCCGAACTATGACAACTCGATGCAGGAGCCGACGCTGTTCCCCGTAACATTCCCGTCGGTGCTTGTAAACGCCAATATGGGTATTGCCGTCGGTATGGCGTCAAATATCTGTTCGTTTAATCTCGGCGAGATTTGCAACACCACGATAGAGCTTATCAAGGACCCCGACGCGGATATTATGGAAACGCTCAAAGCGCCCGATTTTATCGGCGGCGGTCAGATTATATACGACGAAGCGCTTATGCGTGAGATTTACCGCACGGGCAGGGGAAGCTTCAAGCTGCGCGCAAAGTATAATTACGACAAGTCCTCGAACTGTATCGATATACACGAAATTCCCGCCACCACGACGAGCGAGGCGATTATTGACAAGATAATCGACCTTGCAAAGGCAGGTAAGGTCAAGGAAATTTCCGACATCCGTGACGAAACGGATAAAAAGGGTCTTAAAATCACAATCGACTTAAAGCGAGGCACGGACCCCGACAAGCTTATGAAAAAGCTGTTCAAATCAACCCCGTTGGAGGATTCGTTCGGCTGCAACTTCAATGTGCTTATCGCAGGCACGCCGCAGGTTTTGGGCGTTCGTGATCTCTTGCTTGAATGGATTGCGTTCAGAACGCAGTGCGTGAACAGAAGAGTTTATTTTGACCTCTCAAAGGCGAAGGACAGACTGCATTTGCTTGAAGGCTTGCAGAAAATTCTTCTCGATATTGACAAGGCGATTAAGATTATCCGCTCTACGGACGAGGAGCAGGAGGTTGTTCCGAACTTGATGATAGGCTTCGGAATTGACAAAATCCAGGCGGAATATGTTGCGGAAATCAAGCTGCGCCACCTTAACCGTGAATATATCTTAAAGCGCACGGCGGACATTGAGCAGTTGAGGAAAGACATTGAGGATATGGAGGATATTCTCTCCTCCAAATCGAGGGTCAAGAAGATTATCATCTCCGAGCTTAAAGAGGTTGTCCAAAAGTACGACAAGCCGAGGAGAACCGAGATTATCTTTGCCGATGCCGAGGAGGACGACGAGGAAATTGAGGAAATCCCCGATTATCCCGTTACCCTTTTCTTTACGAAAGAGGGATATTTCAAAAAGATTACTCCGCAGTCGCTTCGTATGAGCGGTGAGCAGAAGCTCAAAGAGGGCGACGAAATCGTTCAGACCGTCGAGGCTTCAAACAACACCGATTTGCTCTTCTTTACCGACAGATGTCAGGTCTATAAGGCAAAGGCGGCTGATTTCTCTGACACCAAGGCGAGCGTGCTCGGCGACTTCGTGGCTTCCGCTTTGCAGATGGACAAGGACGAGTCGGCGATTTATATGGCGGTAACGACCGATTATAAAGGCTATATGCTCTTCTTCTTTGAAAACGGCAAGGTCGCAAAGGTCGATTTGAGCGCATATGAGACAAAAACGAACAGGAAGAAGCTTATCAAGGCTTATTGCGATAAGTTCCCGATAGTTGCGGTAAAGCAGATTAAAGAGGACTGCGAAATCGTAATGAAATCCACCTCGGGCAGGATATTGCTGCTCAACACGGGTGCGGTATCGCCCAAGACCACAAAGGACACGCAGGGCGTGGGCGTTATGACGCAGAGGAAAAACCACCGCCTTGAAAGCGTTGCCGACTTTACAGAGGATATGTTTGTAAAGCCTGCGAGATACAGGACAAGGACTCTCCCCGCCGCAGGTTCGACCCTCTCCAACGAGGACGCAGGCGAGCAGTTAAGCCTTATATAAAATTCAATAAAACAGTGCCGCCGAACACTCACAGCTGAGCGTTCGGCGGCTTTTTCATGCAGAAATATTCGGGCAAGGAAATACCCGGGCACCTTAAACGAAAGCACCCGGGTAAACGCCAAAGTCTATATTGAAAAACTTCCTGACTGTAATTATGCCTTGAGCTTCTTGACAATCTGTGTAAGTCTGTCAGCGTCAAAGATAACGGGAGTGGGATAGAGCGGATGAGCTTCTTTCATTGCTCTCTCGACGATAGTCGGGATATCCTCGTCCTTAATCTGCTCAAAGCCTGTGGGGATAGACATTCTCTCGTTCATAGCCTTAATCTCGGCTATAAAGCCCTTAGCCTTTTCCTCTACGGTCTGACCCTGAATACCGACAATATCGGCAAGCTTTGCAAGCTGCGGATAAATTGCCGAGCCGTATTCGTCAAGCATCTGAGGAAGAATTACCGCATTTGCAAGACCGTGCGGAATACCGTACATACCGCCGAGGTTATGTGCGATAGCGTGAACATAGCCTACATATGCTCTTGTGAAAGCCATACCCGCATAGAAGGATGCAAGGAGCATCTGACCTCTTGCTTCGACATTCTTGCCGTCGTTGTAGCAGGTTTCGAGGTTTTCAAAGATAAGCTTTGTAGCTCTTTCCGCATAATCTCTTGTAGAGGGAACGTTTGATTTGCCTATGTATGCCTCAACCGCATGGGTGAGAGCGTCAAGACCTGTTGTCGAGGTAATCTTCTGAGGAAGACCTGTCGTAAGCTCGGGGTCGAGAACCGCAAACTTAGGACGGAGACACGGGTCGTTGATAGCGTATTTTTCGTGAGTCTGTGTGTTTGAAACAACAGCCGCAACGGTTGTTTCCGAACCTGTACCCGCAGTGGTGGGAACAGCGAAGAAAGGCGGAAGCTTGTGCATTACTTTCATAACGCCTCTCATCTGCGGAATGGTCTTGTTGGGTCTTACGACTCTTGCGCAAGCAGCCTTAGCGCAGTCCATGGGAGAACCGCCGCCGAAAGCTATCATAGCTTCACAGCCGTTGGAAACGAACATTTCCCTTGCCTCTTCGATGTTTTCAATCGAGGGGTTGGGCTGAACGCCGTCATAAACAACATAGCTGATGCCTGCGTTTTTAAGCTCTTCAAAAAGTCCGTCGAGCAAATTGAGGCTCATAAGACCTTTATCGGTAACAATCATAACCTTACCGATACCTTTTTCTTTGATTACAGCCGGCAATTTGCGGATTGAACCGGGTCCTGTAAGAAGCTGGGGTTCCGACCAATCAAGGAAGTAAAGCATAACTTTCATTACTTTCTGATAAGCACGGTAGTATGCAACTTTTAATGCCCACATAGTTAAATTACACCTTTCATATATAATATAGACTTATTGTACAATTTTTAATTAAATAATGCAAGAGTTATCGGAAAATATTTCCTGAGATTTTTTGCTGTCGTGCTCAATGGCACGGGAAAGCTCTGACAGCGTGGCAAATTTTTTCTCGGGGCGTAAAAACCGAGTGAGCCGCACTTCAATCTTTTTGCCGTAGATATTGCCCTGAAAATTGATTATGTAGGTCTCGCTCCTGTACCGCTCGGTATAGACGGTCGGGCGTATGCCTATATTTGTGACCGACGGGAAAATTTCGCCGTCAATCACGGTCTTTGAAGCGTAAACGCCGAATTTAAGCTTTACAAAATTATCGGGGAAGTATTGGTTCGCCGTCGGGAAGCCGAGCGTTCTGCCCCGCCTGTCTCCGTCAACGACCGCCGAGCGGTAGGAAAACTCCCTGCCGAGCATTGCGTTGGCGTCCTCTATACTGCCGTTTTCGAGCAGGGAACGGATTTTTGTCGAGCTCACGGTTTCGCCCTTGTAGGTCTGCGTGGGGGCAATGTGCAGTTCTACGCCGTATTCTCCGCAAAGCGCCTTTAATTTTTCGACATCGCCCTTGCCGCCTGCGCCGAAGGTGTAGTTTTCTCCGCAGGAAAGAGCCTTTGCGTGATATTTTTCCACAAGATATTTTTTGAAAAATTCGTCGTACGGCATATCGGCAATTTCCGCAAAGCTTATGTCTATAACCTTAACACCGATGCTTTCGATTATTTCCTTTCGCATTTCGTCGCTTATGAGCGAGCAGGGGGCTTTGCCCGTAATTACCGAGAGGGGGTGGACATCGAAAAGCAGAACACAGGGCTCGTAGCGGCTGTCCTTTGCCTGTTTTATGACCTGTAAATGCCCCGTGTGAAGCCCGTCAAATGTGCCCAATGCCAAGGATTTCTCATTCACGGACAAACACCCTCTTTACTTTAAGAAATTCGCTTTTCGGTTCTGTTTCGCCGAGGCCGAGGAAGAAGCCCTCGGGGGAATATACCCTGTAAATTCCGTCGGCGGGATTTTCCCTTAACCTGTCGCGCGACAGCTCGCCGCCGTTTGAAAAACGCTTTGCCTGACCCTCTGTGACGGTAATGTCGGGGTAGATGTCGAAGCTCTTTTCAACAGGCGTGATATATTCGTCTTGTCTGTTCTCGCTAACCGCTTTTTCAAGCTCTTCGAGCGTAACGCAGTCCTCAATCGAAAAACCGTTTGCCGCAGTCCTGCGAAGTGCGGTCATCACGGCTCCGCAACCGAGGTCTCTGCCTATGTCGTCTATGAGGCTTCTTATGTATGTGCCTGCGGAACATTCGATCGATAATGTAAAGCGGTCTTTTTCAAAAGATATGAGCGAAAGAGAGTAAATTGTAATTTCTCTTGCCTCTCTCTCGATTTCAATGCCCTGCCGTGCCAGCTCATAGAGCCTCTTGCCGTCCTTGCTTATGGCGGAATACATAGGGGGTATCTGCTTTATTGTACCGATATAATTTTTAATAACGCTTTCAAGCGCTTCCCTTGTAACATTAACCTCGCTTTCGGAAAGCACGGTTCCCGTCGAGTCGAGCGTGTCGGTCGTAACCCCGAGCCGAGCTTCGGCAACATACGCCTTGTCGTGAACGGGGAGAAAGTCGATAAACCTTGTGCAGTTTGACAGCGCAATGGGAAGAACGCCCGTAGCCATAGGGTCGAGCGTTCCCGTGTGCCCCGCCTTTTTTACCGAGAGCAGGCGTCTTACCCTGTTCACGGCTGAAAAGGAGGTCATATTATTCGGTTTGTCAAGCAAAATGATACCCGTCATATGTTTTTAAGTTCCGTTTCTATTATAGATAACAGTTTTTTCTTGCTTTCGCCGAGCGTTTCGGGCTCAAAGGTACAGCCTGCCGCCCTTGCGTGTCCGCCGCCGCCGAATTGCATACAGATTTTTGACGCGTCAATCGGTGCGTGCGAGCGCATTGAAATTTTGAATTTTCCCTCTTTTGTCTCACGGAAGGTTGCCGCAACAAGAACGCCCTCGATTTTCCTCGGAAGTCCCGCAAGTCCGTCGCAGTCGCCGTCCTTTGTGCCTGCCTGCCTTTGCATCTCCTGCGTAACCGTCATAAAGGCGCATTTTCCGCCGAAGTACATTTCAACCGTGTTGAGCGCCGCCGCTTCAAGCTTGAAATAGCCGAGCGACTTTGTTTCAAACATAATTCTGTTGATGTCAACGAAGTTTGCGCCGAGACCGATTAAATCAGCCGCAATGATATGCGTTCTCTCGGTAACATTTGAAAAGAGGAAACAGCCCGTGTCCGTCGAAATGCCCGTATAAAGGCAGTCGGCAACCGTTTTGTCGATTTCAACGCCCATAGCCTTTATAACATCGTAGATTATCTCACACGCCGCCGCACATTCACGCAGGCACAGGTTGCGTGCGAATTTTTTGTTCGAGATGTGGTGGTCGATGCACAAATCCACTTCGTTTTCATATTTTTTGCGCAGCTCCGGACCTATAAGCTCCATATCCGCAACATCAACGGCTACAACATACGGGTTTTCCCCGACCTCGTCGGTGTTGCCGTAGGTTATATAGCCGTATTTTTCGGGGAACGGGTCGGTGCATACGACCTTTGCCTTTTTACCGAGCTTTTTAAGCGTGTGCAAAAGGGCAAAGCCGCAGCCTATCGTGTCCCCGTCGGGGTTCCTGTGCGTGAGTATAAGAATATTATCGTTTTCCCTCAGCAGACGGGCTGCCGATTTTTCATCGATTTTATTCATCTTTATCCCTCGTAAGACTTTCAATTTTTTTGAAAATTTCCATACCGTGTTCAACGGAGTCGTCGGCAACAAATTTGATTTCGGGCGTCTTGCGAAGTCTGAGCCTTGAGCCGACCTCGTGCCTTATTCTGCCCGTTGCGCTGACAAGACCTTTAACAGCCTCTTTCGCCGAGTCGATTCCGTCAAGAGCGCTGACATACACCTTTGCGAACGAAAGGTCCTGACTTACATCAACCCTGACAACCGTGAGCATTTTGTCCTTGACCCTGGGGTCCTTGAGCTCTCTCATCACGGCGATTATTTCACGCTTTATGTCCTCCGACACTCTGTCCTGTCTGTAACCAGCCATTTTTACCTCCGAAAAAGCGTTATGCTTTAACTTCTTCCATTACGAACGCCTCGAGAATGTCGCCCTCTTTGATGTCGTTGAACTTTTCAAGTCCCACGCCGCACTCATAGCCGGAAGCGACTTCCTTTGCGTCCTCCTTAAAGCGTTTAAGAGAAGCGATTGCGTCCTCGAAGATAACGATACCGTCTCTTACAACTCTTATCTGTGAATTTCTTGTAATCTTACCGTCAAGAACATACGAGCCCGCAATCATACCCGCAGACGAAAGCTTGAATACATTACGAACCTCCGCTCTGCCGAGAACGACCTCACGGAACTTCGGAGCGAGCATGCCCTTGATAGCCGCTTCAAGCTCTTCGATACAGTCGTAAATTACTCTGTACATTCTCATATCAACGCCGTCTCTCTCGGCAATTTCAGCCGCAACGGGATCGGGACGGACATTGAAGCCTACGATAATTGCGTTTGATGCGTTTGCGAGCATAACATCCGACTCGTTTACCGCACCTACGCTGCCGTGGATAACCTTTACCTTGACCTCGTCGTTCGAGAGCTTCTCGATATTCTGCTTAACAGCCTCAACCGAGCCCTGGACATCGGCTTTTACGATGATGTTGAGCTCCTTCATATCGCCCTGAGAAATCGAGGAGAAGAGGTTGTCGAGAGTAACCTTCTGGTACTGCTTGAACTCTTCCTCTTTAGCCTCTCTCTTTCTCTGCTCGACAAGCTCACGGGCAAGTTTTTCGTCCGAAACGGCGTCAAATGTGTCGCCCGCCTGCGGAACCTCCGCAAGACCCATAATCTCAACGGGAACCGACGGACCTGCCGAGTCGAGCACCTTGCCGTTTTCGTTCGTCATTACTCTGACTCTGCCGACTGCCGTGCCCGCAACTATCGTGTCGCCCGTTTTAAGAGTACCGTTCTGTACAAGCACCGTTGCAACGGGACCTCTGCCCTTGTCGAGCTTAGCCTCAATAACAACGCCCTTTGCCGCACGGTTCGGGTTGGCTTTCAATTCGAGCATTTCCGCAACAAGGTTGATTGACTCAAGCACCTTGTCGATGCCCTGATGCGTCTTTGCCGAAACGGGGATGCAGATAACATCGCCGCCCCATTCCTCGGGAACAAGGTCGTGCTCTGTGAGCTGCTGCATAATTTTGTCGGGCGAAGCGCCGGGCTTATCCATTTTGTTTATTGCAACGATAATCGAAACATTTGCAGCCTTTGCGTGGTTTATTGCCTCAATGGTCTGGGGCATAATTCCGTCGTCCGCCGCAACAACGAGGATTGCAATATCGGTAGCCATTGCGCCTCTTGCACGCATTGAAGTGAACGCAGCGTGACCGGGGGTGTCAAGGAATGTAATCTTGCCCTCGGGAGTCTGCACTCTGTAAGCGCCGATATGCTGTGTGATACCGCCTGCCTCTGTCGAGGTAACGGAGGTGTTTCTGATAGCGTCGAGAAGCGAGGTCTTGCCGTGGTCGACATGTCCCATAACAACAACAACGGGGTCACGGGGCTCAAGGTCCTCCTCTGCGTCCTCTGTGTCGTCGATAATTCTCTCTTCGATTGTAACGACGACTTCCTTTTCAACCTTTGCGCCGAGCTCTGTTGCAACGATTTCAGCCGTATCGTAGTCGATAACCTCGTTTACCGTTGCCATCATACCAAGTGAGAAGAGCTTCTTGATAACCTCTGCCGCAGTCATTTTAAGCAAAGCCGCAAGCTCGCCGACCGTAATTTCCTCGGGAACGGTAATCTTAATCTGCTTCTTCGCTCTCTCTGCCGCAATTCTTTTAAGCCTTTCAGCCTCTGTTTCGTGCTTGTGGCTTCTCATGCCCTGCTTGCGGTACTGCTTCGATTTCTGGTTGAGCTTCTGCTTTCTGACAACATTGTCCGAGTTTCTGTCGTTTGCGGGGGCAATGTTCTCGTATCTTTCATTGTACTTGTCAAGGTCAACCGAGCCCGCTCTTGTGTCGATGTGGCGGATTTCGCCCTTTGTCCTCGACTGCATGGGTTTGTTCGGGTCCTTGACCTTTTTCTTGGGAAGCTGCTGGGCGGGAGCCGAGGGCTTCGCCTTGTTATTATCCGCATTTTCCGTGTGTTTAGCCGCAGGCTTTTTGTCCTCCGCCTTTTTTGCGGGCTCTTTCTTCGCAGGTGTTTCCTTTTTCTCCTGCTGCATTGCGAAATATGCGTCAAAGTTGTCAACGGAGTGCTGCTTTGTCAGAACATCGAAAACAACATCCATTTCCTTGTCCTCAAGAGCTGTCTGCGACTTTTTCTCCCCGTCGAAATATTTTGCAAGAAGCTCAATAAGAGCCTTGCTCTGTATATTGAAGTCCTTAGCGACTTCGTTCAATTTGTTCTTTTTAATCGCCATATAATATTATTCCTCCCTTATGAGTTGAGTCAATCTTTCGGCAAAGCCTCTGTCGTTGACGGTCAGCACCGCCGTGGTCTTGTAGCCGAGCGCCGCACCCAATTCGTCCATCGTGCGGTCAAAAACCGTGTGAACCGTTTTGCGGCTTTCGCAAAGCGAGCCCATTTCGTCTTTAAGCCTTTCGGAAGCGTCCGAGCTTAAAATGCAAAGCCTTGCCTTGCCGTCCTTTATCGCCGAAACGCTTGCGTCGTGGCCGAGGCTTATCTTGTCTGCCCGTCTTGCCATACCGAGCATATTCAACGCCTTGTCATTCATTTTTGAGTTCACTCTCCATAGCTTCGTAAACCTCCGCAGGGATTGTGCACTCAAATGCACGCTCGATGCGCTTTGCCTTCTTTGCCTTTTCGAGGCAGGAAACATTCGGGCAAATATATGCGCCTCTGCCGTTTTTCTTTCCCGTAAGGTCAAGGCTTATGTCGCCGTCGGCGCTTTTTACGACGCGGACAAGCTCCTTTTTGGGCTTCTGTTCCATACAGCCAAGGCATTTTCGTATCGGGATTTTTTTAACTGCCATTTTTTCATCTCCTGCCGATATAATAAGTAAATTGCTTTAAGATTAACCCTCGTAGAAGCCGCTTTCGGGCTTGATGTCGATTTTCCAACCCGTAAGGTGAGCTGCGAGGCGTGCGTTCTGACCCTTGTTGCCGATAGCAAGCGAGAGCTGATGGTCGGGGACGGTAACATGGCAAACCTTCTTTTCCGCGTCCTCGATTTCAACCTTGAGCACATTTGCGGGAGCGAGAGCCGCCGCAATGAATTCCTCGGGATTTTCGCTGTAATTGATTATGTCAATCTTTTCGCCGCCGAGAATGTCCACAATCTGACCGACTCTTGTGCCCTTGGGACCTATGCAGGCGCCGATTGCGTCAACATTTTCGTCCTTTGAATGAACGGCGATTTTTGTCCTTGCGCCTGCTTCACGGGCAACCGAGTCGATAATAACCGTACCCTCGTAAATTTCGGGAACCTCGAGCTCGAAAAGTCGCCTTACAAGACCCGGGTGCTTTCTTGAAATCATAGCCTTGGGTCCCTTGTCGGTGTTCTTAACATCTACGATAAATACCTTTATAAGCTGATCCTCGTGGAGAACCTCGTCGGGTACCTGCTCCGATTTCGGGAGGATTGCCTCTGCTTTGCCGATTTCAAGCGTAGCGTTGCCCGTAACGGGGTCTACACGCTGAACCTTTGCGGTAACAAGCTCCTGGTTCTTTGACTGGAACTCTTCGAGAATCTGACCCTTTTCGGCGTCTCTGATGCCCTGACGGATAACATGCTTTGCTGTCTGTGCGGCAATTCTTCCGAAGTCCTTTTTGCCGAGCTTTACCTTTACAATGTCGCCGACCTTGTATTTCTTCTTGATTTCCTGTGCGTCCTCAAGAGAAATTTCTGCGTCGGGGTCCTCGACCTCGTCAACTACCGTACGGCAGTAATAAACATTCATTTCGCTCTTTTCGGGGTCGATTTCGCAAGTGATAACATCCTTGCCGTTGTATTCCTTTTTAACGGCAACCACGATTGCGTTCTGAATTTTCTCGTAGAGATATTCCGCGGGAATACCCTTTTCCTTTTCCATAAGCGCAACCGCTTCAAAAAATTCCTTATTCATCTTTTTCAAAACCTCCAAAATCATCGAGTTTTACCCACGATGTGTCTTTTTTATTAAATTCAAGGACTTCTCCGTTTTCAAGAGAAACCTTAATATCGCCGTTGTCATAAGAGGCGAGAGTGCCCTTGTACTCACGCTTTCCGTTTACCGCACGGATAAATTTAACCATAACCTTTTCGCCGAGATACTTTTCAAAGTGGAAATCCCTTGTAAGCTCTCTCTCGATACCGGGCGACTGAACCTGTAAGGAGTAGCTTCGGTCGATAGGGTCGTATCTGTCGAGCGGTTCGTCGATAGCGTGGCTCATATTTACGCAGTCGTCAATATCAACGGGTCTGTCGTCCCTGTCGATAATAATGCGGAGATACCAGTTCACGCCCTCTTTAAGGAAACGGACATCCCAGAGCTGTAAGCCGAGCTCATCTGCAATCGGCTTTGCGATGTCCCACACAACAGAAACGGTGTTCTTTTTCTTTTCCGCCATAATTCCCTCCATAAAATTAAGAGAGCGGGTTCAAAACCCACTCTCAACTTAACTGTATTCGTACTTTGACATAATAACACATATCTATTACGATTGCAAGCCTTTTTTGCATATTTTTAATAGTATATATATTATAAGTCGTCTGCGTCCTGAATAGGTCTGTCAACCTCGGTGGGATTTCCCGTATAGCTGCCGAGCACATCCGAGTTTATTTCCTCGTTCGAGCCGTCCCATATATCGGCAAATTCCTGCGTGAGCTTATCGACCTTTTCGGCTACCTCTTTGCGTGATTTTTTGTTCTTTTTACTCATCTTTTCATCCCCTCATACTGCGTTTGCTTTATTAGTATTGGCAAAAATTTTAAGAAAATTTATACCGATTTTTGATAAATTATTCAACAATTCTGTTGACATTGAATTGCCAAACTGATATAATTCAATTTGTATAAAAGAGATTATGCCTATCAGCGGCGTTAATTCAGAAGGGAAATAACGTGATATGAAAAAAGTAATGTCAGTTTTGGTTGTTTTATCATTGTTGTTCACGGTTTGCGTTCCGGCTTTCGCAGGTGCCAATGTCGACGCGTTGACCGATGCTCAGCAGAAGCAGGTTGCGGACCTTGTTTTAGCTTCTGTTGAAAAGGGTAACGACCCCGAAACAATAATGGGCAGAACAGTCATTAAAAATAATGTCCTTGCCGGCATTACCGATTATTCGGAATACAAAGCGGCTTATAATAACGATGCTTCTTCAATCAGAGCATTGGTTTCGGAGGCTGTTACGGCAGTTAAAGCGGACGCAGGCTTCTCGGAGAGTGCGGCTGCGGCGCTCACAACACTTATCACAGGCGCAATCATCGACAAGATTGACCCGCCCGAGACAACCACAGGCGGCACAACTCAGAAGCCCGACGATTCTTCGGACCTGAGCGAGGAACTTCAGAAGTATGTCGATGTTCTTTCAAAGCTCAACGCAAAGCAGATTGAAAGCGTTCTTGTTTCCCTTATAGGCAATAAAGTTATCACTCTTGACGACGGTAAGGCAATCGTCAACGAGCTCTATAAAAACAAAACAATCACAGCCGACGAAAGAGATACCATTATGGCTGCGATTTCTTCGGACGAGGCTACGACAGGCGTGCTTGACGAAATCTTCAAGGGCTACACACCCGCAGATTTGGCACAGCTTTTCAGAGGCTTCGGCGACGCTATCAGCACAATCACTTCCGCTCTTGCAAATCTTTTCAAGAACAACAACGGCGGCAACAATAACGGCGGTAACAACGGCGGCAACGGAAACACTTCCAACCCGACCGACATCCCCGCAACAGGCGACTATGCAATCCCCGCAGTTACGGCGGTTGCCCTTGCGGCAGGCGCAGCGCTCATCCTTACGAGAAAGAAAAACGGTAAGGACGAATAATTTAATACATAACAAATTTTGACGCACTCTTTGAGTGCGTCTTTTGTTTTTGCGGGGGATATGTACGAAATAAAATTATAATGAACAGCGTAGGGGGCGGCGCCCTTTGGGCGAGGTAATAGTGAAAAGTGAATAGTGAATAGGTGCGGGTGCTTCGCACGTCGTCGTTTGCTCCGTATCGTTCGCAACAGCCTTTGGCTGCCTCTCACTCGCTACGCAACTCCTCCTTTTCCGCAAAAATCACGCTCGGCTCGCCTGCTCGGTTGTAAACGCCCTCCCGACGGCTCGCTGTCGCTACCGACTTTTGCGGATTTACGGACAGCCGCAAGGGCTGTCCATACGGGGTTTATCAAATTTTCGTTATCTATCCCTCAGTCATTTTTGTGAAAAAATGACTGAGGGATTTTTACAAAATCATATAATAACAACCTTACAATCCCTCCGCCTCACATTCGTTCGGCACCTCCCTTTACACAAGGGAGGCTGAACGCACAACTTGAAAAATATATCGTATAGTGTAGGGCGGGGGCTTGCTCCCGCCGTTATTTCTTATGAAATTTCCCAAGAAGTTTCGCTCCATCTTCGAGGGAGCTGTTGAGGGACTTGGTCAAAAAGTTGACAAGAAGAAAGGGGGAATATAAAATAGAAACGGA
>CABUHY010000029.1 GCA_902491475.1 uncultured Eubacteriales bacterium | reverse complement strand
CGTGATGGTGATTTCTGCCATCTCAAAATTATGCCGTAGGCAAATTTTGAGGGCATTATAATTATGAATAGTGTGATTTCACACTATTCCCATAGCCTTTCAGGCAACAAATAGTTTATTAAAAATCACCGATTTAACCTGCGTTGCCTGAACAGGCGTGATGGTGATTTCTGCCATCTCAAAATTATGCCGTAGGCAAATTTTGAGGGCAATATAATTATGAATAGTGTGATTTCACACTATTCCCATAGCCTTTCAGGCAACAAATAGTTTATTAAAAATCACCGGTTCAACCTGCGTTGCCTGAACAGGCGTGATGGTGATTTCTGCCATCTCAAAATTATGCCGTAGGCAAATTTTGAGGGCAATATAATTATGATTAGTGTGATTTTCACACTAATCCCTCTTTCCGTTCAATATGCTCATAAACTCTTCGCCCGTAATCGTCTCTTTTTCGTAAAGATACATTGCGAGCTCGTCAAGCTTGTCTCTGTTGTTTTCAAGAATTTGCTTTGCCTTTGCGTGCTCTTTCTTTACAAGCTCGACAACCTTTTTGTCGATTTCCTTTTGCGTGTCTGCGGCACAGTTGAGCGAGGTGTCGCCGCCGAGATATTGGTTGTTGACCGTTTCCATAGCGACCATATCGAATTCGTCTGTCATACCGTAGCGTGTAATCATCGCACGGGCAAGCTTTGTCGCCTGCTCAATGTCGTTGGAGGCGCCTGTGGTAATTTCCCCGAATACGGTTTCCTCGGCTGCCCTGCCGCCCGTAAGGGTTGCTATCTTGTTTTCGATTTCCTCTTTGGTCATCAGGTATTTATCGTTTTGCTCAACCTGCATTGTGTAGCCGAGCGCACCCGAGGTTCTCGGAATAATAGTGATTTTCTGTACGGGTGCGGAGTGCGTTTGCATTGCCGCAACAAGAGCGTGACCGATTTCGTGATAGGCTACAACCTTGCGTTCCTTGTCCGACAGGACGGTATTTTTCTTTTGATAACCCGCAATAACTACCTCGATACTCTCTTCGAGGTCCTCTTGCGTTACAACGGTTCTGCCGTTTCTGACAGCACGCAGCGCCGCCTCATTTACCATATTGGCAAGCTCTGCGCCCGAAGCGCCCGAAGCCATACGGGCAATGGTGTGGAAGTCAACATTGTCGGCGGTCTTGATTTTCTTTGCGTGAACCTTGAGTATAGCCTCTCTGCCCTGCAAGTCGGGGAGTTCAACGGGAACTCTCCTGTCAAATCTGCCGGGGCGTGTAAGCGCGGGGTCAAGCGATTCGGGGCGGTTTGTCGCCGCCAAGATAATTACGCCGTTGTTGCCCTCAAAGCCGTCCATTTCGGTCAGAAGCTGGTTGAGCGTCTGCTCACGCTCGTCGTTCGAACCCAATGCGTTGTCTCGCTTTTTGCCGATTGCGTCGATTTCGTCTATGAACACGATGCACGGCGCCTTTTCCTTTGCCTGGCTGAACAAATCACGAACCTTGGAAGCGCCCATTCCGACGAACATCTCAACGAATTCCGAGCCCGAAATTGAGAAAAACGGCACCTTTGCTTCGCCTGCGACAGCCTTTGCAAGCATTGTTTTACCCGTGCCGGGAGGGCCTACAAGCAAAAGCCCTTTGGGCATTGAAGCACCGACCTGCGTATATTTGTCGGGGTTGTGAAGATAATCGACGATTTCCGCAAGGCTTTCCTTTGCCTCGTCCTCGCCCGCAACATCGTCAAAGCTTATGCCTTGAGTTGACTGAACATAAATTTTGGCATTGCTCTTGCCCATTCCGAAGCTCATTGCGTTTTTGCCGCCCATATGCTCGGAGAGCTTTTTGTTCATATACTGACCGAGGCATATGAAAATAATCAGCGGTACGCCGAAGCTCAACAGATAGCTGAGAACCGGAGACATACTCTTGTCAATATCTTTTGTGAACTTCGCACCGCTCTCATACAGGCGTTCGGTCAGGTTCGGGTCGTTCATAACGCCTGTTTTATATATTTTGTTCTCTTTATCGGTGAATATGATTTCCGAGTCGCCGACCTCGACTTCGGAAATGTTCTTTTCCTGTATCATACTCATAAATGTGCCGTAATCGACCTCGTTTACCACACTTTTGGAAACGAGCGGAACAACAATGAGATTGAATAGCAAAATGATTACAAGCGTGATTGCATAGTAGTAAATCAGCGGCTTTTTGGGAGATTTTACTTCTTTCATAATTCTTCCTCTTTTCTTTTGCCCGATTTAATGAACAAGGTTTCAATAAACGAACAAATTCTTTTACAATAATATATTACCACCGCTTTGTTAAGGATGAATTAACAAAGTTGAAAATAAATATGTCGTTTTTCATCATAATACCGCTCGTTTGTGCATTATCGTGACGGAACTCGGTCTGTCCTGTACAGTACGGTGTGTAGGGCGGGGGCTTGCTTCCGCCGTTATTTATATAAAATTGCCCAAGAAGTTCCGCTCCCTCTTAGAGGGAGCTGTTGAGCGTAGCGAAACTGAAGGAGTAAAAGTAGGTTACATCAAATTGTAAAAAACTCCCTCAGTCATTTTTCTGCGAAAAAAATGCCAGCCTTGCCCTCTTGCGGTACCCGATTTTGTTAATGCGGCTTGGAGCGCCGCACAAAATCGACCGCTGCGCCAACAGATGCTCCCTTTATCCGCCACAGGCGGTGGTCGCATATGTTGCCCGGAGATGGGGCGGAAGCACTAATCAAATTTGATATGAAATTCGGACAGGGGCAAGCCCTGTCCCTACGGTATGATATGAAATATAATTTGATTGTATCGGTTAATTTGCAGTATTCCTTTTCGGCGGGAGCAAGCCCCCGCCCTACACTGCGTTTTGCGGAAAAGGAGGAGTTGCAAAGTGAGCGAGAGACAGCCAAAGGCTGTTGCGAACGATACGGAGCAAACGACGACGTGCGAAGCACCCACGCCTCTTCACTGTTCACTATTCACTCTTCACTCGCCCGCAAGGGCGCCGCCCCCGCCCTACGCTGCGTTTTCGGTCAGGCATACTTATCAAAAACAAAAATTCTTTCAAATCCTCTTGAAAAACATTTTTGTTTCTGCTATAATAAATTCGTAAAAACCTAAACCTAACTTTAGGTAGAGAAAATTGCTTTGAACAGTTTGCCGAAAAGCGGCGCTTTGCTCAAAGCTTGTTACAGGGAGAAAGATATGTACTATTCAATCGGTCAGGTTGCCGAAATGTTTGATTTGCCCATTTCCACGCTTCGCTATTACGACAAAGAGGGGCTTTTCCCTCATCTTGAGCGCACATCGGGAATACGCAAATTTTCGGACAACGAGCTTGAAGCCCTCAGGGTTATCGACTGCCTTAAAAAGTCGGGGCTTGAAATCAAGGAAATAAAACAGTTTATGCTTTGGTGCACCGAGGGTCCGTCAACTTACCATGAGCGCAAGGCGCTGTTTGAGGCGAGGAAAGAGTCGCTCGAAAACGAAATGGCGGAGCTTGAAAAGCATCTCGCTATGGTCAAATTCAAGTGCTGGTACTACGACAAGGCGATGAAGGACGGCAACGAGGACGACCTTAAGCGCATTATCCCCGACAAATTGCCCGAGGACATCAAGGCGCTGTATGACAAGGCTCACAATTAAAATTCATATATAAAGAGGTAATGAAGTATGAAAAAAATTGTACAGACGGCGGGCAGGGACGCTCTCGGCGAGTTTGCTCCCGATTTTGCCCATTATAACGACGATGTTCTTTTCGGAGAAAACTGGAACAACGGCGACATTGATGTTAAGACCAGAAGCATTATCACGGTTGTTGCGCTTATGGCGTCGGGAATTACCGACTCTTCGCTTAAATTCCACCTGCAAAACGCAAAAAATCACGGCGTAACGCAAAAGGAGATTGCGGCGATAATCACGCACACCGCATTTTATACAGGTTGGCCCAAGGGCTGGGCGGTGTTCAACCTTGCCAAAGAGGTGTGGAATGTCGAGCCCGAAAGCGACAGTGAAAAGGCTAAGCATCAGGCTTCCATGATTTTCCCGATAGGCGAGCCGAATGTTGCGTTTGCGAAATATTTCATCGGTCAGAGCTATTTGGCTCCGATAAGCACCGAGCAGGTCGGAATTTACAATGTAACTTTTGAGCCGAAATGCCGCAACAACTGGCATGTACACCACGCAAGCGAGGGCGGCGGACAGATTTTGGTCTGCGTTGCGGGCAGAGGCTATTATCAGGAATGGGGCAAGCCCGCAGTTGAAATGAAGCCGGGCGACTGCATTAACATTCCTGCGGGCGTAAAGCACTGGCACGGTGCGGCTCCCGACAGCTGGTTCAGCCACCTTGCGGTCGAGGTTCCCGGAAAGGACGCCTCAAACGAATGGCTTGAACCCGTAAGTGACGGGGAATACAACAAGCTTAAATAAATTACACACCGACGGGGTTTACGGCTTTTCAAAGCGGATTATATCCCCGTCGGTATTTTTTATGCCCTTTTCGATGCTCACGGTGAGCACCCCGTCTACTATTTCCGTAAATTTTACCATAACAAATTCTGCGGTTTCGGCAATGTCCTCAGTCGAAACCAAAATGTTTTTTACCATTTGACTGCTCCTTTACATAATAATCACGCCGAAACACCTTAAATATTTATTTGAAAACACATATTCCACTCTCCTTTCCGAACAAATGTTCGTGAATATAATACCGCCTTTTTCTCACGATGTCAATACCTGAACAGGGGCAAAGTCCGAATAACGGTACTCGGGATAAAAATTTATTGACAAACACCCCGATAAAATGTTAGTTTATAAACATAACATTAAGGGGGTTATACCATGGCTGATTTTAAGCAGTTCAAAGAAAAACACGAAACGGTAATTCAGTTTATCAAGTTTTCGCTCATCTCAATGCTTGCGGGGCTTACCGAAACAATCTCATTTCTGATAATGAGCTATCTTTTGCCCGCAAAGCTTCCCAATCAATTCGATTTCTTCGTTTTCCATTACGACACGACGGGTATGTTCGTTGCGTTCTTCGTATCGGCAATCCTTGCGGAAATCGTATCGTTCACAATCAACCGCAAAGCGACCTTCAACGCCAACAACAGCGTTGTTAAAAGCGCAATAATGTACTTTTCGATGGTCATTGTGGTAATTTGCTTAAAGACCTGGATTGCAGGCGCATTACAGCCCGTTATGAGGAACATCACGGACATTAAATTGCTTATCGACTGGGTTCCGAAGCTCGTTTCGATGCTCGTTGCGGTCGCTATCATCTTCCCGATGAACAAATTCGTAATTATGAAGCATACGGACGAACCCGAACAGGAAAAAGAAAAGGAACAGGCAAAATAAAACGAAAAAAATCAAGACGGCTTATTTCACTCGGAAGTAAGCCGTCTTTTTTAATTGAATGTAAAGGTAAATCCCTTGTCGGGCACCGATATTTCATAAATGCTTTGAGCCTGCAAATCGGTTTTGATTTGGAACTTTATACCGTCCGTTTCGCCCGAAAAAATCATTGTCTCTCCCGAGCGTTCGCTTGAAAGCTCCGCAGAGCTTTTTTTAGCGGCGGTAAGAATTTTTTGAAGCACGCATATTGCGGAATTGTCCGAAAAGTAGTTTGTCGCCGACGACACCCGAAGCCCCGAAAGCTCGGCGGTACTGCCGTTTTCATCCTTGGTAAGGGATAGCCCGTTGAGATATTTCGGCGCCGAATAGCTGAGATTTATATATCCCTGCCTCTGCGTGAGCGTTGCGGAATACTGTGAGGACTTGTGCGTTATGCTCACCTCTGCCGAGATTTCGTCGGGCAGACGCAGTTCATCGCCGCCCGCAGTCTTTGAACATCCCGTAAGCAGTAAAACGAATACCGTCACCGCACACAGGAATTTTTTCATAAAAGCATATCACCCTTTTTCAAAGGCGGAAAGCGTTTTCGGAAGCTCTGCGATAATTTTTTGAGCGGTCATACCCATTTTTGAGTATTTTTCGGTTGCGGTGTCGCCCGCATAGCCGTGGATAAATGTGCCGAGCACCGCCGCAAGCTCGGGTCTTATCTTCTGGCAGATGAGCGAAACGATTATGCCCGCAAGCACATCTCCGCTGCCTGCCGTCGCAAGCCCCGAATTGCCTGTTCTGTTAATGTAAAAATCCTCGCCGTTGTCGGATACGACCGTCCGTGAGCCCTTTAACACAACCGTTGCGCCTGTAATTTCTGTGAGCTTTTTGCAAGCCGCAATTCTGTCCGTTTGAACCTCTTTGACGGTACAGCCGAGCAGTCTTGCCGCCTCGCCGGGGTGCGGGGTTATAACAACTTTCGCCTTTGCGTTTTTAATAATATCTATGCACTCGCACATTGTGTTTATGCCGTCGGCGTCAAGGACAACGGGCACCTGTGAATTTTCAAGCACGGCTTTTACAACCTGCTTTGTGTCGTAATCGTTTCCGAGACCGCAGCCCACAAGCACCGCCGTACAGCCTTTAAGCTCCGCTTTAATGCGCTCTTCGGCAAGTGAGGAAATCCTGCCGAATTTGTTTGAGGGCAGGGGGATGAGCACCTTTTCGGGGCAGACATTCATCATAACGGGGTATGCCTTGTCGGGGAAGGCTGATTTTACAATTCCCGTTCCGCTCTCGGAAGCCGCCCAAGAGGAGAGCAGTGCCGCACCGGGCATTTCATAGCTTCCCGCAATAATAAGCGCTTTGCCGAAATCGCCCTTGTTGGAAAGCTCACTGCGTTTCGGGATTTTTGATTTAATATCGTTTATGTTGAGCGTGTAGCCGCCCGAAAAAGAGCGCAGGATTTCCTCGGGGATACCTATGGAAACAACCTGTATATCTCCCGCAAATTCCGCAGACGGATAGTAGACAAGCGAATATTTAAGCGCAATTACCGAAACCGTCATATCGGCTTTGACGCACGGTGCGGAAAGCTCGCTCGAGTCGGCGCACATACCGCTCGGCAGGTCGATGCTTATGACATATCCGTCGCTGTCGGACATCTTTTTGAAAAGTGTTTGCAGTCTGTCGTCGGGGACTCCCGAAAAGCCTGTGCCGAAAACGCAGTCAACGATAATGTCGCTGTTTTGTATCATACGGTCGTATTTTTCATCGTTTTCGTCGTAGCTTTCGATTTGCACGCCGCCTGTCTTTATGCGCTCAAACATCTCCCGTGCGGTGTCCGCAACAGGCTCGCCCATAGTGAGAAGCACCGTTACCTTGTAGCCGTTTTCGGTAAGCTTGCGGGCGATAACATAGCCGTCGCCGCCGTTTTTGCCCTTGCCGCAGACTATCAGCACTCTGCGAAGCCCCGTGTCGTCGAATTTGTTACGGATTGTCTTTGCACACGCAGAGCCTGCATTTTCCATTAAGCGAAGATAGGTAATGCCGCCCTCGTTCGCCGCATTTTCCACCTCTTTTATCTGCTTTGAAGAAAGTATTTTAATCATTTTTCGTTCCTCCGTATGCTATTACCGAAGCCGTCGCAACGGTGTCGGTGTGAGTTATGCTCAATGAAAATTCAAGACCCTTTTCACGGGCGATTTTTTCCGCATTTCCCGAAAGGGAAAAATACGGTGCGCCGTATCCGTCGTGCAGCACCTGTACCTCGCACAGCGAAAAGCCCCGAACACCCGTTCCGAGTGCCTTTGAAAACGCCTCTTTGGCGCAGAACGCACCTGCAAAGCTCTCCGCCTTTTTATTTTCAAGCTCTTTTAACTCCTCATTGCCGTAAACACGCCTTTTGAAGCTTTCGCTTTCAAGCGAGCGTTCTATTCGGCTTATTTCGACCGAGTCAATTCCGTTTTTTATCATAATTTCCTCCGAATTTGCCGACAAAACCTTTTCGGGATTTCATAATTTAATTGTATCATAAATTAAGTCTTACACAAAACAAAAAAGTAAATAAATGTTGAATTTTTTATGTTTTATGGTACAATTATGTTTCAGAGTAAAAATGAAAGAAGAGAAGTGACTGTATGAATATATACATAATGGAAAACGCTCAGGAAATCGGACAGGCTGTCGGTAAGCTTTTTGTCGACGCAATCAACCGCAAGCCCGACATAACGCTCGGACTCGCTACGGGTGCTTCGCCCATTCCGACATATAAGTATATTGCCGAGGAGTACAAAAAGGGCAATGTATCACTCGCAGGGGTTAAGACATATAACCTTGACGAATATGTAAATCTTCCCAAAAACGACAAGAACAGCTATTATTCGTTTATGCACACGGAGCTGTTCAACCACACCGATATAAAGGAGGAAAATGTTCATTTCCTCAACGGCAACGCCGAAAATATCGAGGAGGAATGTGAACGCTACGACGATATGCTCGACGAGGCAAAGGTTGACATTCAGCTTCTCGGCGTAGGCAGAAACGGACATATCGGCTTCAACGAGCCGTCCATCTGCTTCTCCAAGGGTTCGTTCAAGGTAAAGCTCACACAGAGCACCATTTCGGCAAACTCAAAGTATTTTGACGAAAACCCGATGCCCACTCACGCACTTACAATGGGCGTAGGCTCGATTATGAAAGCACAGAAAATCGTACTTATCGCAACGGGAATCGAAAAGGCGGACGCTGTTTCGGCAATGATTTCGGGCGATGTTACGCCTGTTTGCCCCGCTTCCATATTGCAGTTCCACCACGATGTCGACATCTATATCGACAAGGCGGCGGCAAGCCTTTTATAATTCATAATAAAAAGTAAAGACCGGGTATTTTGTATACTCGGTCTTTTTGTTATTCTTTTATTTCGCCTCGGTGCTTTTTGACGAATTTGTTAAAGCCCGCAAACTGCTGTTTTGACATACCGCAAAGCTCGTTTTTCCGTTCTTCGGTTATTGCGTTTGCACGGGCGATGAGCTCCTCTGCCGTGAAATTCGGAATATCCTCAAACATAATCGGACTGTCGCTCAAGCCGAGGTCGGTCAGCACATTTGAGGTCTTTTCGCTGTAACAAAGCGGCAGCACCTTTTTGCCTGCGATATAGCCCAAGACCATAGCGTGAAAACGGCTTGCGATTACATATTCGCTTTTTTCGATTTCGCCGGCAATTTCTCCGATGCTTTCACGGTAAACAACGCTTTTTACCGACTTTGCCGTCTCTTTGGGCAGGGCGGATATAATCCTGTCTGCCGCAACGAGGTCCTGCTCGAACTCGCAAAAGCTCAAAAGCGAAACCGTATATCCGTCGCTTACAAAGCGCTTTATCATTTCCGAGAGCGTGTTTTCATATGCTTCCGCCGTGTTTCTTTCAAACGGTCTGCCGTCCAAAAATGCGTCAATGAGCGAAACCGCAACTTTTTTCTCGGACCTTTTTTGCTCAATCGGATAGCCGAAAAGCAAATCGGGAGCATAACGCACTGTGGGAATATCCTTGAAAAGATTGTAGGAATATCTGTCTCTGAAGCAAATGTCCGTCCACTTTTTGAACTCTCTTGCCCACATATCACGGTAGGAGTCGGTACTGTACGGACCGAAGTTGTTGGAAATCGCAAAGAATTTCCTGCCGCACAGCTTGCGGCCCTTTCTTCCGTTAAAGTCCGCCTGCCAGTTCCCGACCTGCTGATAAACGGAGCCTCCGATGTGCATTGCGCCGTCGCAAAGTCTTATCAGAAGTTTTTCAAATAAATTTTCCTTGCGGAATTTCTGCCCGAAAGCGTTTATTTTGCCGACAATCGGACGGGTGCAGTCATAGAACCTGACATTCGGATAGCGTGACAGGAACTCGGCGTAAGCCGGTTCAAACACAATATAGAACATAACATCGGGATACCGTTTGAAAAGCATATCAAAGAAAATATCGTCTCCGAGGTTATGGCGGTAGTGTCCGTAAAGGACTATCCTCGCCCTTACCTTTCTTCCGTCAAGCGTTCGGCGGGGCTTTGCGTGACGGAGTTTCAAAAAAAACTTTTGATTTTCCTCAACGGGGCGGTAAGCCTGTACGATTTACTGTTTATCACAAGATTGTGCTGTGCCGCAAGGTGTTCGTGCTCGGCGCTTAAAGCGTCAAGTCTCTGCTTCAATTCGTCGCAAGACCTTGAGAGCTCCTCGCTTTTCTGCCTTTCACGCACCGCATACGCCTTTTCCATCTCGTAAAGGTCTGATTTTTGTTTTAATTCGGAATTTTGGCTTTTGAGAGCGTCCGTCTCTTTTTTATCGTAGTATATTTCGTTCTTGCGGAGATTGTGAAAATCATTGAGCGTAAAGCCGAATTTTTCCTCGGCAAGGTCGATATACTTTTTATTACGGAAAAGCTCGTCAAGCTTTTTGATTTCGAGAGCTTTGTTTTCGGGAAGCATGGGAAGTGCGTCGCCGAGGATAAACGCCCGTTCGATTTCAAGTTCTTCGTCCGTATGAGCGTCTTCCGACTTAAATCTGTCGGAAAAAGCGTCGACAAACATATCGTTCGGGCAATCGTTTATAAGTTTGTACATTATTCTTGCATACTCTTCGTTATGGGCGATAAACTCCCTTTCTCCGAGAGTGCTGTTGTTCGCCCTCCATATTCGGCAAAGAACCAATTCTTCGGGTATAATATAGAACGGACAGCAGAAGTTCATACGAACCCAATAGTCAAAATCGTGAAGATATTTCATTGTAAGGTCGTGGTCGCCGAGTTTTTCGTAAACGCTCTTTCTCATTACCATGCTACAATGGCAAATGTGATTTGATTTGTCAAAAAAGCTCCTGACAAAGCCCGATTGCGGCATATTTTCATGCACATACAAATTCAGATGATTAAGGGGTAAATGCTCTTTTGTCAGAATGTTTGAGTGCTCGTCGATAAAGCCCGCATATGAAAAGCACGCTCCGTACTGCGGATTTTCCTCAAGAAATTTTACCTGCTTTTCGATTTTGTCCGCAACCCATATGTCGTCCGAGTCGAGGTGCGCTATATATTCGCCCCTTGCACGGTGCAGACACTCGTTGTTTGCGTTGGAAATATTTCCGTTCTTCGGCAGGGAATAAAGCTCTATTCTTTCGTCGTCAAAGCTCTTTACAACCTCCGCCGTGTTATCGGTCGAGCAGTCGTCAACAACGATAATCTGCAAATTTTTATAAGTCTGGTTAAGAACGCTTTCAATCGTTTGAGCAATTACATCTGCGCTGTTATACGCATTTATGCAAACGCTTACAAGTTTTTCTTCGCTCATACTGTCCTCCGATTTCTCATTTAACATTAGAAATATAACATATTTTTCCCCAAAACGCAACATTCACGGACATCCCTCAAAAATAATATAATGTATTGCTCCCCGAAAAATGTTTATAGAGGTAATTTACGGGTAAAAATAATTTTACAGACACATAAATTACCTTTGGAGAGTGATAAAAAATGACAGTAAGGCGAGGAGAAATCTATTATGCGGATTTAAGCCCTGTTATCGGCTCGGAGCAAGGCGGTATGCGACCCGTTCTCATAGTACAGAACGATGTGGGCAACAAATACAGTCCGACGGTTATCGCCGCCGCCATAACAAGCCAGAAGTATAAAACGCAGCTTCCCACACACATAAGCGTAAACGCCGACAACTGCGGACTTCAAAAGGACTCCGTCGTGCTGCTTGAACAGGTTCGCACCCTTGACAAAAAGCGTCTGAGAGAGCGTATGGGCAACCTGCCCGACAGTGAAATGAACAAGATTAACAAGGCTTTGTCCGTCAGTTTCGGACTCGGATAAAAACCGAAGATAAAAATTAACGGCACACTCAAATCGGAGTGTGCCGCAGTTTGTTAAAAAGATTATTTTGCCTTGAGCAGGCTCGAAAGCTCGTCCATAAATGCGTTTATGTCCTTGAAATGCCTGTAAACCGAGGCAAAACGAACATATGCGACCTCGTCAATATCCTTGAGCTTGTCCATAGCGAGCTCACCAATATGGATTGAGGTAACCTCCCTGTCAAGAGAGTTCTGAAGATTAGCCTCGATTTCATCTACCGCATTTTCAAGCGTTTCAATGGTAACCTGACGCTTTTCGCAGGCTCTCATCATACCGCTTAAAAGCTTGTTGCGGTCAAATACCTCACGGGACTTGTCTTTTTTAATAACAAGAATCGGAACGCTCTCGATAATTTCATATGTTGTAAATCTCTTACCGCATTTGATACATTCACGGCGGCGGCGTATACGCTCGCCCTCGTCCGTGGGACGGGAATCGATTACCTTGCTTTCTTCAAAAGCGCAAAAAGGACATTTCAATGGGATCACATCCAAGTTAAAAATTTTCTAAGTTCTATATGTTGTATTATATCAAACATTTTTCACAATGTAAAGTGTAAAAACGCCGATTTTTAACTTTCTTCCATTATTTAATAATTGAATATACGCCGTTTTGCCTCTATGATTGTAACAGAGGTGATAAAATGGCCGATATACTTTTACAGCTCGGGAAATGCGTAAAGGGGATGAACAAATTATCCCGTGTTTACATAAAATACGGCAGTATGCTTGTGTTCGCACTTTACTTTTCGGCACTGTTCTGCACGCTGATTATGGGAAAAATCGGCAACTACGACAGCGTTTTGTTTTTCCGTGACGAGTTGCTCGTCTGCGCCAAGGAGACCGTTTCCGCAGTCTATGTGCCGGCTATACTTATAGAAATTGCGGTGCTTGCCGAAAAATGCGGCTGAATAAATTGACTTTATGCTTTCAAAATGTTAAAATAAAAATCCGAAACGGAGTGAAACTGATGATTTGTCCGAAATGCAGAAAAATTTATCCCGACTCGGTTGAAATTTGCCCCGACTGTCAGCTTGATTTGATAGGAATGTTGGGCGACGCCGACGCTCCGGACGACAACTCCAAAATGGAGCGCGTCATTGTCGACAGCGACGGGGAAATAGCTCCGACCGTTGTTTACAGACCCGTGGAAGAACCGTTGCCCGTAAGTAACGGATTGCCGATAACGCTTCTCGTGCTGGCTGTAATTATGCTTGCCGCAAGCGGATTTTGTTTTGTGCTCGGCAAATCGGGCGGCGCTCAGGCTGCCGAAATCTCGGCGCTGATAAGCAATTTCTTGATTTGAGCAAATAAAAACCGCCTGCGAAAAATCTCACAGACGGAGCAAAGGTACTGCAAACGCTGTTTTTTTCTTGTCCTTTGCTGTCAATATTATATGCGAAAAACAGTAAATTATCATAATTTATAATATTTTTTAAAAAAAGGCTTGCTTTTTACCTTAGTATATGATAAAATACTCGGGCGTTGAAAAAATGTAAGTTTATCAAGGAGGAAAACAGTATGTCAGCAATAGAAATCATTCTCGGCTCGGTAGTGATTATTTCATCACTTGTAATTATCGTAGTTGTTCTTATGCAGCAGAGCCGTGAAGCCGGTCTTTCAGGCGCTATTTCAGGTGCAGCTGATACCTTCTTCGGTAAGAATAAGGGCAGAACAATCGAAGCAAGGCTTGAAAAGTTCACAAAGTATTTCGGAATTTTCTTCTTCTTGCTCGTTCTCGTTTCGGGAATCGTACTTCTGTTCGTAAAATAAATTATAAAGCGGTTCTCCGCTTTATATATATGATCCACTAGCTCAGCTGGCAGAGCACTTGACTTTTAATCAAGGTGTCCGGAGTTCGATTCTCCGGTGGATCACCAAAAGGAAAAGACTGTTCTTTTGAACAGTCTTTTCCTTTTTATGTCTGTAGAAACAAGGAGAATCGAACTCATCGTCCATCTTTTTGCGAAGTGTAACGGAGCAAAAAGGGACATAAAATAGGATGTTTGCGAAGCAAATGAACAAGGCAAAGCCTTGTTCGATTCTCCGGTGGATCACCAAAAGGAAAAGACTGTTCTTTTGAACAGTCTTTTCCTTTTTATGTCTGTAGAAACAAGGAGAATCGAACTCATCGTCCATCTTTTTGCGAAGTGTAACGGAGCAAAAAGGGACATAAAATAGGATGTTTGCGAAGCAAATGAACAAGGCAAAGCCTTGTTCGATTCTCCGGTGGATCACCGCGTCGTCGCAAGCTACATATCGCTTGCGACGATTTTTTTATATCGTCGCGGCACTCATTCCACTGCTCCTCCTCTTCCCCAAAAAGCAGGCTTTTCGGGGACCCCGTTTTTGCTATCCTTTATGGATAGCTTCTTTACTTTTTATGTTTGTATTAGCAAGGAGAATCGAACTCATCGTCCATCTTTTTGCGGAGTGTAACGGAGCAAAAAGGGACAGCGCCCTTGCGGGCGAGGTAAGAGTGAATAGTGAAGAGTGAAGAGATGCGGGTGCTTCGCACGGATTGAATTTATATCAACCTGTGTAGGGCGGGGGTTATTTTCCTGTTAGGAGAAATGTCTGCGTAATTAGACAAAAGGGTGCCCGAATTCGGGAGAATTTGCTCCCGCCGAAAAAAATTGCATATTTATAATAGCTTTCGGCTTATAATAAATTGAAATTTTAGCACAAACATAGGCTCCCTCTGACTGATATGCACCCCAAAAGTTAGACACTTTTGGAGGTGCATATTTTTATGGTCAAA
>CABUHY010000028.1 GCA_902491475.1 uncultured Eubacteriales bacterium | reverse complement strand
TTTCACACTATTCCCATAGCCTTTCAGGCAACAAATAGTTTATTAAAAATCACCGATTTAACCTGCGTTGCCTGAACAGGCGTGATGGTGATTTCTGCCATCTCAAAATTATGCCATAGGCAAATTTTGAGGGCATTATAATTATGAATAGTGTGATTTTCACACTATTCCCATAGCCTTTCAGGCAACAAATAGTTTATTAAAAATCACCTAATTTAACCTGCGTTGCCTGAACAGGCGTGATGGTGATTTCTTCCATCTCAAAGTTATGCCATGGGCAAATTTTGAGAGGCAATATAAACAGTGTGGCTTTTCACACTATGCGCCTATCCAGCTTTCATCCGAGGGATTGTTTCTGAAAGCGATAAGCCTCTTTATATCCTCGGGCTTGATGTAACCCTCCTGTGCCGCAACCTCTGCAATGTGGTCAAAGTCGGTAAGGGAAACATTTTTGACATTTGCCTCTTTGAGTCTATCAAGACCCTTTTGCATACCGTAAGTGAATATCGAAACAACGCCGAGCACATCTGCGCCCGCTTCGCGGAGAACATTGACAACCTCTATTACGCTGCCGCCCGTTGAAATAAGGTCCTCGACAACAACAACCTTCTGACCCTTTTCAAGTCTGCCCTCTATCTGATTTTGTCTGCCGTGGTCCTTTGCGCCCGAACGGACATAACCCATAGGCATATCGAGAAGATGAGCGGTTATAGCCGCATGTGCGATACCTGCGGTCGAGGTTCCCATAAGCACCTCTGCGTCGGGATAGTTTTCCTTTACAAGCTCAGCCAAGCCCTTTTCGACATCTGTGCGAACCTCGGGTGCGGTAAGAGTAAGTCTGTTATCGCAGTAAACGGGGCTTTTAATTCCGCTCGCCCATGTGAACGGCTCTTCGGGACGGAAAAATACCGCCTTGATTTTAAGTAAGTCCTTTGCAATAAGTTCTTTAAGTTCCATTTCTTTCTCCTTAGTCAACAAATTCTTTTACGCAACGCTCATATGCCGCAACGGGGTCAGCCGCTGCAGTAATGGGTCTGCCGACTACAATGTAATCGGAGCCTATCTCCTTTGCCTGAGCAGGAGTCATAACACGCTTCTGGTCGCCTATATCGCCGTCGGCAAAACGCACGCCGGGAGTTACGGTCAAAAAGTCCTTTCCGCAGACCTCGTGAACCTTCTGCGCCTCAAGCGGAGAGCATACAACGCCGTCAAGTCCCGCTTTTTTCGCATTTTGAGCATAGTGCATTACAACCTTGTCGATGGGCTCGTGAATGAGCAAATCGCTTTCCATTGCCTCTTGGTCGGTCGAGGTAAGCTGTGTAACCGCTATCAAAAGAGGTCTTGTGCCGTCCTCTCTTGTAAGACCCTCAAGCGCCGCCTCCATCATTCTTACGGTTCCGCCTGCGTGAAGATTGCAGATGTCAACATCGAGGCGTGAGAGCACCGCCATTGATTTTTTAACGGTGTTGGGGATGTCATGCAGTTTTAAGTCGAGGAAAATCTTGTGTCCCCTTTTCTTAATCTCCCTTACTATCTGCGGACCCTCGGCATAGAAAAGCTCCATACCTATTTTGACAAAGGGCTTGCGCTCGGTAAAGAGGTCAAGAAACTCATAAGTCTTTTGTGCGCTTGCGAAATCACAAGCTACGATTACATCCTTGCCCATTATTCAACCACTCCTATTATATCACAAATATTGTTTATTTTATACTTATCGAGAGCCGCCGGCAACTCGTTTATTATATCACGGCACGCATAGGGGTTTATAAGGTTCATAGCGCCTATCTCGACCGCCGTTGCGCCTGCCATCATCATTTCGATTACATCCTCGGCAGAGCTTACGCCGCCCATTCCGACTACGGGAATTGAGACCGCCTTTGAGACCTGATAAACCATTCTCACAGCGACGGGAAAAATTGCCGAACCCGAAAAGCCGCCCATTTTGTTCTTTATGACAGGCTGCCTTCTATTGAGGTCAATTCTCATTCCGAGCATTGTGTTGATAAGGCTTATTCCGTCCGCCCCTGCCTGCTCGCAAGCCTTTGCTATTGAAACTATGTCGGTAACATTCGGCGAGAGCTTGACGATAACGGGCTTTTTTGTAACGCTCTTTACCGCTCTTGTGACCTCTGCCGCCGCTTTGGGGTCCGTACCGAAGCTCATTCCGCCGCCGTGAACATTCGGACAGCTTACATTCACTTCAAGCCAGCCCACCTGCTCCTCACGGTCAAGCCTTTCACAGGTATAAGCGTAATCGTCGACGGAAAATCCGCTGACATTTGCCATAACAGGCTTGTTAAAGCATTTTTTAAGCTTCGGAAGCTCGGTTGAAATCACTTTTTCAACCCCGGGGTTCTGAAGTCCCACGGCGTTTATCATACCCGAGGTGCACTCCGCAATCCTCGGCGTGGGGTTGCCGAAGCGTGCGTCCTTTGTAGTGCCCTTAAAGGAAAATGTACCGAGGCAGTTTATATCGTAAAGCTCGGCAAATTCATAGCCGAAGCCGAATGTGCCCGAAGCGGGTATTACGGGATTGTCAAGCCCGATACCGCAGAGGTTTACGCTCAGTCTTCCCATAATATCTCCTCCTTTTCAAGCACGGGGCCGTCCTTGCAGATACGCTTGTATCCCGTAACCGTCTTACAGCTGCAACCCATACACGCACCGAAGCCGCAGCCCATTCTCTCCTCAAAGCTGAACTGACCCGAGGTCTTTGCTTGTTTATATACGGCTTTGAGCATAGGCTCGGGACCGCAGCAGTAAAAGTATGAGTATTCCCTGTCCATTGCATTCGTTACAAAGCCCTTTACGCCGCAGCTTCCGTCTGCGGTCGTAACCGTGACATCACAGCCGAGAGCCTTGAATTCCCGCTCGTAAAACACCTCGCCTTTTGTGTTGAAGCCGAGGATTACCGAGACCGACTTGCCCTGCTTTACAAGCTCCTTTGCAAGCAGATACATCGGCGGTACGCCTACTCCGCCGCCGATAAGCAACGGAGCGTTTCCGCTTTTTTCAAGGTCATAGCCGTTTCCGAGACCCGTGAGCACATCGAGCACTGTGCCGTTCGGCATTTTGCTCATAGCGTCCGTTCCCTTGCCGACAACCTTGTAAATTATCGTAAGGGTATCTCCGTCTCTGTCGCACACCGAAATGGGTCTGCGCAGGAACAGCCCGTCAATTCTGATATTCACGAACTGACCTGCCGAGGTTATGTCGGAGCAGTCGCCGCAGAGGGTCATTTTATACACATTTTCGGTAAGCGGAACATTTTCCTTTACCGTCAGTAAAACCTGTTTCATCTTATCTCCTTATGCGTCGATAGTTGAAATTGTAAGGGTTGTTTCCTCAAGTACATCAAGAAGCACACGAACGGTGTCAAGCGAAGTGAACATCGTTACATTGTTTTCGGTAGCGCAGCGGCGGATTTCAACGCCGTCGTCATAGTGAACGCCCGAAAGTATTGCCCTTGTGTTTATAACATAGCTTACATAGCCTGCACGGATAGAGTCGAGAATTTCTTCGCTTCCCTCGGAAATCTTACCTCTTACCCTTGTGCGTATGCCGTTCTCTTTGAGGACAGCCGCCGTGCCGCTTGTAGCCTCAATGTTGAAGCCCATATTGTAAAATCTTCTGATAAGCGGAATAGCCTCTTCCTTGTCCTCGTCCGCAAGTGTTACAAGAACAGTTCCGTAGTTCTGGAGGTTCATTCCCGAAGCGGTCAGAGCCTTGAACATTGCACGGTGAAGCTTGTCGTCATAGCCTATCGCCTCTCCCGTTGACTTCATTTCGGGAGAAAGGTAAGCGTCAAGTCCCTTAATCTTGTTGAATGAGAAAACGGGAACCTTTACATAGTGGCGTTTTTTCTCCTCGGGATAAAGCTCGAAAATTCCCTGCTCTTTAAGGCTCTTGCCGAGTATAACCTCTGTTGCGATGTCGGCAAGCGAGTAGCCCGTAGCTTTTGAAAGGAACGGCACCGTTCTTGACGAACGGGGGTTTACCTCTATTATATACACATTGTCGTGCGGGTCAACAATAAACTGAATGTTGTAAAGTCCGATTATGCCTATGCCGAGGCCGAGCTTCTTTGCGTACTGCAAAATAATTCCCTTTACCTTGTCGGAAATTGAGAAGGTCGGATATACGCTTATCGAGTCGCCCGAGTGAACGCCCGTTCTCTCAACAAGCTCCATAATGCCGGGTACGAAAACATCCGTGCCGTCGCAGATTGCGTCAACCTCGACTTCCTTGCCCTGAATGTACTTGTCAACAAGCACTGGCTTGTCCTCATCGATTTCAACGGCGGTTTTGAGGTAATGTCTCAAATCCTCGTCCTTTGAAACTATCTGCATAGCGCGTCCGCCGAGAACGAATGAGGGGCGTACAAGCACGGGATAGCCGATTGCGTTTGCCGCTTTAAGACCGTCCTCAATGTTTGTTACCGCCTTACCTGTCGGCTGCGGAATGTTAAGGTCCTTGAGTATCTTTTCAAAGCTGTCTCTGTTTTCCGCCTTTTCGATAGCGTCGCAGTCCGTACCGATTATCTTAACTCCTCTGTCCATAAGCGGATGTGCAAGGTTTATCGCCGTCTGACCGCCGAGAGAAGCGATTACGCCCTCGGGCTTTTCAAAGTCGATTATCGCCATAACATCCTCGGGAGTGAGCGGCTCAAAATAGAGCTTATCGGCAGTTGTGTAGTCGGTCGATACCGTTTCGGGGTTGTTGTTTATGATTATTGCCTCATAGCCCGCACGCTTGATGGTCTGTACGGCGTGTACGGTCGAGTAGTCAAACTCAACGCCCTGACCGATACGGATGGGACCTGCGCCGAGAACTATGATTTTCTTTTTATCCGTAAGTCTTGAAGCATTTTCGCCCGTGTATGACGAATAAAGATATGCGATATACTTGCCCGTGTGGAGTGTGTCAACCATCTTGAATATCGGGACTATACCGTTGTCTTTTCTCATTTTGTAAAGGTCGGTTTCGGGCATATCCCATACATTTGCGATATATTCGTCCGAAATGCCCATAACCTTTGCTTCTTTGAGAACCTCAACGGAGTTTTTGTTCTCCCTGAGCTTGTTTTCCATATCTACGATTTTCCTGTAGCTTTCAAGGAAAAGCTCCGTTACCATTGTAACCTCGTGTATCTTTTCAATCGAAACGCCTCTGCGAAGAAGCTCGAACACAGCGTATACATTGTCATCCTTGAACTCTCTGACATAGTCGAGAAGCTCTTCCTCGGTGTATGAGTCGAACTTTGCGAGGTGGAAGTGGCAAACGCCCGTTTCAAGTGAGCGTACCGATTTGAGCAAACATTCCTCAAGTGTTGAGCCTATACCCATAACCTCGCCCGTAGCTTTCATCTGTGTGCCGAGAGTGTTCGGAGCGTCCGCAAACTTATCGAACGGGAAACGGGGGAATTTTGCAACGATATAGTCGAGGCTCGGCTCTATTGCAGCAGTGCCGCCCGCAACGGGAATGTCCTCAAGTGCCATACCCATGGCAATCTTCGCGGTAACTCTTGCAATCGGGTAACCGCTTGCCTTTGAAGCAAGAGCGGAAGAGCGTGAAACTCTGGGGTTTACCTCGATAAGGAAGTATTCGCTTGAATTGGGATTGAGCGCAAACTGAACATTGCAGCCGCCCTCGATTTTAAGCTCACGGATAATTTTTATTGCGCTGTCGTTGAGCATTTTAAGGTCGTGGTCGTTAAGCGAGAGAATGGGTGCGACAACTATCGAGTCGCCCGTGTGAACGCCGACGGGGTCAACATTTTCCATACCGCAGATTGTGATTGCGTGGTCGTTTGAGTCTCTCATTACCTCAAACTCGATTTCCTTGTAGCCCTTGACGCTCTTTTCGATAAGAACCTGATGTACGGGCGAGAGCTTGAAAGCGTTCATACCGATTTCAACAAGCTCCTCCTCGTTGTTGGCAAAGCCTCCGCCTGTGCCTCCGAGAGTGAACGCAGGACGCAAAACTACGGGGTAGCCTATATCCTGTGCCGCCTTTTTTGCCTCGTCAAGGTTGTAGGTTATCTCCGAGGGGATAACGGGCTCGCCTATCGACTCGCACATTTCCTTGAAAAGCTCTCTGTCCTCTGCTCTCTCTATGCTCTCGCTTGAAGTTCCGAGAAGCTTTGTGCCGCACTCCTTGAGAATGCCCTTCTTTTCAAGCTGCATTGCAAGGTTAAGACCCGTCTGACCACCGATACCCGGCACTATTGCGTCGGGGCGCTCATAACGGAGAATTTTTGCGATATATTCAAGCGTCAGCGGCTCCATATAAACCTTGTCCGCTATCGTGGTGTCGGTCATAATTGTTGCGGGGTTCGAGTTGCAGAGAATTACCTCATAGCCCTCCTCTTTAAGAGCGAGGCAAGCCTGTGTACCTGCGTAGTCAAACTCTGCCGCCTGTCCTATAACGATAGGACCCGAGCCGATAATCAATACCTTTTTGATGTCTGTTCTTTTTGCCATTGTTTTTCCTCCGAAAATTTATATTAAAACTGTTTATATACCTCTTTGCCGTCAAAGACCGTCAGCTTACAGCGTGAGTAAACCTCTTCGCCCTCAAACGGGGTAGCCTTGCCCATTGACAAAAACTCCGACGGGTCGATAACGCTTTTTTCGTTCAAATCCCACACGGTAAAGCTGCCGTCATACGGAATACCGAACCGTTTCCTCGGGTTCACCGCCAAAAGCTCGACAAGCTTTTCGAGCGATATTATATTTTTCTTTACAAGATGCGTATAGAGAAGCGGGAACGCCGTTTCAATGCCGACAATTCCGAATGCGCTCTTTTCAAGGCCTCTTGACTTTTCCTCTGCGCTATGCGGTGCGTGGTCGGTGGCAATCATATCGATTGTTCCGTCGAGTATTCCCTCTATGAGCGCCTGCCTGTCCTCTTTCGAGCGAAGCGGCGGATTCATTTTGAACCGTCCGTCCTCTTTCAAATCCCCGTCCGTGAGTATCAGATAATGCGGACCCGTTTCACAGGTTACATTTACACCCTGCGCCTTTGCCTGCCTTATAATTTCAACGCTTTCCTTGCAGGATATGTGGCATACATGGTATGCGCAGCCCGTCTGCCTGCAAAGCTCCAAATCTCTTTTTATCGGACCCCATTCGCTCTTCGAGCAAATGCCCCTGTGCGAATGTTCCCTTGCGTAAACGCCGTCGTGAATGTATCCGCCGTGAAGAAGCGAATTGTCCTCACAATGGGCGACAATCATTTTGCCGAGCGCCTTTGCCCTGAGCATTGCCTCTTTCATCATCTCTTCTGACTGAACGCCCCTGCCGTCATCCGAAAAGGCGATTATGTCCTTTGCCATACCCTCCATATCGGAAAGCTCTTCGCCGTTCTGACCGACCGTTATGGCACCGTAGGGCATAACATTTATAACTGCGTCCTTTTCTATTATATCGAGCTGTTGTTTGAGATGCTCCGCCGAATCGGGTACGGGCTTCAAATTCGGCATTGTGCACACTGCGGTGTATCCGCCGTGCGCCGCCGCAAGCGAACCTGTTTTAATCGTCTCTTTATAAGAAAAACCCGGCTGACGGAAATGCACATGCACATCACAAAAGCCGGGAAAAATCATATATTGAGAAGAATTATAAACACTTGTTCCGATTTCGGGAAATGCACTTAAAACCGTTTCCTTTGTGAATTGCGGAAACGACGCCAATGTGCATATCTGCGCGTTTATAATGTTATTCATATTGTCCTCCGAAAATAAAAGCCTTGCTTTACGGCAAGGCTTAGCTGCATAAACAAGCGACGCAATTCCCCTGCGCCGTATTCATATAACAAATCTTGCCGACATCACTGTATCGAATTAAAGATTTACTATCGGATATTATACCATTGAACCGCCCGTATGTCAACACAAATAATAAACGGTTCGGCTCAAAAAACGAACCGAACCGCATTGAATTATTTGAAGTATCTTACCGCAGCCTCAAACATTCTGATGTCGTAATTGCCGGGAACATTTTTGTAAAGTCCCGAGCCTATGCGCTCACTGTGTCCCATTTTGCCGAACACTCTGCCGTCGGGGGAAGTGATACCCTCTATTGCGAACATAGAATCGTTGGGGTTGAACTGAACATCATTTGTCGCATTACCCGAAAGGTCAACATACTGCGTTGCAATCTGTCCGTTCGCCGCAAGCTTCCTTATAAGCTCCTCGCTTGCCAGGAACCTGCCCTCGCCGTGTGAAATCGGAACATTGTAGACCTCGCCTACATTTGTAAGCGACAGCCACGGGGATTTGTTTGAAGCAATCCTTGTTCTGACTATCTTCGACTGGTGTCTTGCAATGGTGTTGAAGGTAAGGGTCGGGCAATTCTCGTCCGTGTCGATAATCTTACCGTAGGGCACAAGTCCGAGCTTGATAAGAGCCTGGAAGCCGTTACAGATACCGCACATAAGTCCGTCCCTGTTTTCGAGCAAATCGGTTACGCCCTCTTTTACAGCCGCATTTCTGAAGAAAGCGGTTATAAACTTGCCGCTGCCGTCGGGCTCGTCGCCGCCCGAGAAGCCGCCGGGGATAAATACCATCTGTGCCGATTTGAGCTTTTCGGAAAATTCCTCAACGCTCGACTGAATTGCCGAAGCGGTAAGGTTTTTAATAACAATAATTTCGGGCTCTGCGCCTGCGTCGGCAACAGCCTTTGCGCTGTCATACTCGCAGTTCGTACCAGGGAATGCGGGAATGAGCACCTTGGGTCTTGCACACTTGACTGCGGGTGCGGGATAGCTCTGCGCCGTGTATGAGAAATTCTCAACGGGCTTTACTTCCTTTGTTATGTTGCACGAATATACATTTTCAAGCTTATCCTCATAAAGCTTGTCGAGCTTTTCGGCACTTACGGTTTCATCGCCGTAAACAAATACGGGTTCTTCGGTTATTTCGCCGACAACCTCCATACCGTCCGCATTTTCAACTTCAAGGATAAACGAAGCGTAATTGTAACCGAATATACCGTCGAGCGTGAGCTCGGGGTTGAACTTAAAGCCGAAGCCGTTGCCCATTGCCGATTTGAGAACCGCCTCCGCAATGCCGCCGAGGCCGGGCGTATAACAGGAAACCGCTTTTCCGCTTCTGAGAAGTGCCGTAACCCTGTCAAACGCTTCAAGCAAAGAGCCTGTTTCGGGAAGTCCGTTTTCGTCAAGCTTTGTTCTTATGATAACAACCTTGTTGCCCGCTTTTTTGAACTCGGGGGAAACAATGTCCTTTGTCTTTTCCGTCGTAACGGCAAAGGAAACAAGGGTGGGCGGAACATCCAAATCCTCAAACGAGCCGCTCATTGAGTCCTTACCGCCGATTGAGCCGATTGACAGCTCCTTCTGCGCCTCAAACGCACCGAGCAGCGCCGCAAGGGGCTTGCCCCAACGCTTACCGTCCTGACCCGGCTTTTCAAAATACTCCTGGAATGTAAGATAAACATCCTCGAACTTTGCGCCTGTCGCGATAAGCTTACATACCGACTCGACAACCGCAAGGTATGCTCCGTGGTACGGGCTCTTTTCGGTTATAAACGGGTTGTAGCCCCACGCCATAAGCGAGCAATCGTCGGTGTGCTTTTTCTCAACGCTTATCTTCTGTACCATAGCCTGAACTGGCGTTCTCTGGTTCTTGCCGCCGAAAGGCATAAGCACCGTGCCTGCGCCGATGGTCGAGTCAAAGCGTTCGGAAAGTCCTCTCTTTGAGCAGATGTTCAAATCGGAGGCTGTCTTTTCCATATTCTCCGCAAACGAGCCGTCAATCTTCTTTGTATAATCCTGCGGCTTCTCGGGAGTTATTGTAATGTGCTTGTCAGCACCGTTTGAGTTTAAGAATTCACGGCTTATGTCAACTATCTTGTTGCCGTTCCACATCATTGTAAGACGGGGGTCTGCTTTGACAGCAGCCACGGGGGTAGCTTCAAGATTTTCCTTTTGAGCGAGAGCGAGGAAAGCGTCGACATTCTCTTTTTCGACGACAACCGCCATTCTCTCCTGCGACTCGGATATAGCAAGCTCCGTGCCGTCAAGTCCGTCATATTTTTTCGGAACTGCGTTAAGGTCAATGTCAAGACCGTCCGCAAGCTCACCGATAGCAACCGAAACGCCGCCTGCGCCGAAGTCGTTGCAGCGCTTAATCATAAGGCAAGCCTCTTTATTTCTGAAAAGGCGCTGAAGCTTTCTTTCCTCGGGTGCGTTACCTTTCTGAACCTCTGCACCGCAGGTCTCAACCGAATGGGCGTTGTGAGCCTTTGACGAGCCTGTTGCACCGCCTATGCCGTCACGGCCCGTTCTGCCGCCGAGAAGAATTACAACATCGCCGGGGTCGGGTCTTTCACGCCTTACATTTTCCTGCGGAGCCGCTGCGATAACAGCGCCTATCTCCATTCTCTTTGCCGCATAGCCGGGGTGGTATATCTCGTCAACAATGCCTGTTGCAAGTCCTATCTGATTGCCGTAGGACGAATAGCCCGCCGCTGCGGTTGTAACAAGCTTTCTCTGCGGAAGCTTGCCCGGAATAGTCTCGCTTACGGGAACTGTCGGGTCGGCAGCACCCGTTACACGCATTGCGCCGTAAACATAGCTTCTGCCCGAAAGCGGGTCGCGGATAGCGCCGCCGATACAGGTCGCCGCACCGCCGAAAGGCTCAATTTCGGTCGGATGGTTATGGGTTTCGTTCTTGAAAAGAAGCAACCACGGCTCTTTTTTGCCGTCAACCTCAATTTCAATCTTAACCGTGCAGGCGTTGATTTCCTCGGACTCGTCGAGCTTGTCAAGCTTACCGTTTTTCTTTAAGTATTTGACCGCAACCGTCGCCAAATCCATAAGGCAGACGGGCTTTGTTCTGCCGAGTTCCTTGCGCACCGCCATATAGTTGTCATACGCTTTCTGCAAAAGTGCGTCCTCGAACTTTGCGCCGTCGATAACCGTCAAAAATGTTGTGTGACGGCAGTGGTCGGACCAATATGTATCTATCATACGGATTTCCGTAAGAGTCGGGTCTCTGTGCTCCGACTTGAAATAGTCCTGACAGAACTTTATGTCGTCCTTGTCCATTGCAAGTCCGTAGCTTTCGACAAATTTCGCCAATTCAGCCTCGTCGTATGAATTGAAGCCGTCAAGAGTCTTAACGGTTGTGGGAACCGCATAATCGACCTTGAGTGTGTCGAACTTTTCAAGCGCAGCCTCCCTCGCCTCAACGGGGTTAATAACATATTTCTTTATCTCGTCAATATCCCTTTCGGTAAGCTTGCCGTAAAGCGCATAAACCTTTGCCGAACGGATAAGGGGTCTGTCGCCCTGTGAGATAATCTGTATGCACTGTGCCGCCGAGTCAGCCCTCTGGTCAAACTGACCGGGAAGATACTCAACCGCAAAAACGGTTGCGCCGTCGGTGTTTATCTCCTCGCTTGCAATATCGAGCTGAGGCTCGGAAAATACGGTCTTTACCGCATAGTCGAACAACTCTTTTGTGATGTTTTCGGCGTCATAACGGTTTATGACCCTGACATCGGTAAGATTTTTTATGCCCAAAAGGTTTTTGGCGTCGCCGAGCAATGCTTTGGCTTCGTTTGCCAATTCCTTTTTCTTTTCAACGAAAATTCTGTAAACCAAGAATTATACCTCCTTGCAATTAAGCGCCTTTTGTCCTATATCATGCCTGTAATAGGCATTGCCGAAGCTTATCTTCTCAACGGCATTATACGACAATTTTATCGCCTGTTCAAGTGTGTCGGCAATCTTTGTCACGCCGAGAACCCGTCCGCCGTTCGTCAAAAGCTTTCCGTTTTCAAGCCTTGCACCCGCAACATATACATTGTCGTGAAGCTCCTCGGGGATTGTGATTTCGTATCCCTTTTCGTATTTTACGGGATAGCCCTCCGACGCCATAATAACGCAGCAGGCATTCTTATCGGAGAATTTAACCTCGCACTCGGACAGCCTTCCGTCCGTAACGGCTCTCATAACCGTAAGCAAATCGCTTTCGAGAAGCGGTAAGACAACCTGCGTCTCGGGGTCGCCGAAACGGCAGTTGTATTCGATTACCTTAGGACCGTTTTCAGTGAGCATAAGTCCGAAGTAAAGACAGCCCTTAAAGGTTCTGCCCTCTTTGTTCATAGCCTCGATTGTCGGCAGGAATATGGTTTTCATACATTCGTCCGCAACCGATTTTGTGTAATAGGGGTTCGGGGCGACTGTTCCCATTCCGCCCGTGTTAAGACCCGTGTCGTTATCGCCCGCACGCTTGTGGTCCATTGAAGAAATCATCGGCACAACGGTCTTGCCGTCTGTAAACGACAAAACGGAAACCTCGGGGCCCGTCAAAAATTCCTCGATTACAATGCTGTCGCCGCTCTTGCCGAACTGCTTGTCTTTCATTATCGAAACAACGGCGTTTTTCGCCTCTTCCCTTGTCATTGCGATTATAACGCCCTTGCCGAGAGCAAGTCCGTCCGCCTTGACTACCGTGGGAACAGGACAGGTTTCAACATATTTCAATGCTTCGTCCGCATTCGTGAAAACCTCATACTGTGCGGTGGGAATACCGTACTTTTTCATAAGATTTTTTGAAAAAACCTTACTGCCCTCGATAACAGCCGCATTTTTCCTCGGTCCGAAGCAGGGAATACCCTTTTCCTCGAGGGCGTCAACACAGCCGAGCACCAGCGGGTCGTCGGGTGCGACAACGGCATAGTCTATTTTGTTTTCGAGTGCGAATTCCACGATTTTTTCAATATCCGTGGCGCCGATGTTCACAAGCTCGGCGTCCTTTGCCATTCCGCCGTTTCCGGGGAGGGCATATATCTTTTCGACCTCTTTGTTTTCCTTGATTTTTTTGATGATAGCGTGTTCTCTTCCGCCACCGCCGACAACCATTATTTTCATTGTGTTACCTCTTAATGATGGAATAATCTCATACCTGTGAACGCCATTGCCATACCGTGCTTGTCGCAGCAGTCGATAACAATGTCATCTCTTATCGAGCCGCCGGGCTCTGCTATGTATTTAACGCCCGAACGGAACGCTCTCTCAATGTTATCGGAGAACGGGAAGAATGCGTCGGAGCCCAACGCCACATCCGTTTTGGTTGCGAGATACGCTGTCTGCTCCTCTTTTGTAAAGGGCTCGGGCTTTACAGTGAAATATCTCTGCCATACGCCGTCCGCACATACATCTTCTTCGTTCTGATTGATATATCCGTCGATTACATTGTCTCTGTCGGGTCTGCCTATGTCATCTCTGAACGGGAGATTGATAACCTTGTCCGCCTGTCTTAAGAACCATGTGTCAGCCTTTGTGCCTGCAAGGCGTGTGCAGTGAATTCTTGACTGCTGACCTGCGCCTACGCCGATTGCCTGTCCGTCAACCGCATAGCAAACCGAGTTCGACTGCGTGTATTTAAGTGTGATAAGAGCCACAATCAAATCACGCACTGCGCTCTCGGGCAAATCCTTGTTCTTTGTAACAACATTTTTAAGAAGCTCCGAGTTAATTTTGAAATTGTTTCTGCCCTGCTCAAAGGTAATGCCGAACACCTGTTTTTTCTCCTGCTGAGCGGGAACATAGTCGGGGTCGATTTTTACTATATTGTAATTGCCTTTTCTTTTCTGTTTAAGTATTTCAAGCGCTTCGGGCTCATAGCCGGGAGCTATGATACCGTCGGAGACCTCACGCTTTATCATCTTTGCCGTGGTAACATCACAGACATCGGAGAGCGCTACCCAATCGCCGAACGAGCACATTCTGTCCGTACCTCTCGCCCTTGCATAAGCGCAGGCAAGCGGCGAGTCGTCAAGACCCTCTATGTCGTCGACAAAGCAAGCCTTTTTAAGCGTATCCGACAGCGGAATACCTACCGCAGCCGAAGTGGGGCTTACATGCTTAAAGGAGGTAACCGCAGGAAGTCCGAGAGCCTCTTTGAGCTCCTTTACAAGCTGCCATGAGTTGAAAGCGTCAAGGAAATTTATGTAACCGGGTCTGCCGCACAGTATTTCAATCGGCAAATCGCTGCCGTCCTCCATATAGATTTTGGCAGGCTTTTGGTTGGGGTTACAGCCGTATTTAAGTTCAAATTCTTTCATTCTTTGTTACCTCACTTGTTTTTATTGACTATTCTTGAAGTATATTTGCCTGTTTTTATATCAATGTATCTTACAAAAAGCGAAACCTTGTTGTCAGCATTGAGATTTTCCCAGATGAGATTTGTAAGGGTGTCTATATCGACATCGGGAAGCTCAAGCGTTTTCGGCTCGCCCTCGAAGCTCGGAAGCGGATTGCCGTCGCATTTGTAGGTGTGGATGAATTTCAATTTGCCGCAGAGGGGGTTCTGATAAGCGTAAGTGTATCTTTGGCAAGAGCTGCCGTCGCCGTCAGCCGATTTAAGGATTGACATCGCATAGTTCATCTCGCCGTTGTCAAGGTGGATAATGCCCGAAATTCTCGGTGTGAAATTCGGTGCGTCGTCCTCAAATTCCCTTGTGCGAAGCGCCTGCTCAAAGGTCATCTGCTTGTCCATAAGGTTATATACCGTATCGGTCTGGTCGCCGTTTGTGACGATGGTCTTGTTGCCGAGAACTCTTACGGGAGCGTAAATTATAAGGTGGGGGTCAACCATTTTGGACTCGTCGAACGCCTGAGTGCGTATGCCCTCGCCGTCCTCGACAAACACACGGTTTCTGCTGTTTTCGCTTCTGCCCATAATGAAATAAGCCGTTACAGCCTTTGTGCCGTCTGCGCTTTTTCCTATCATAATTCCCCTGCCGTGATATGCGAGGGAATTAAGCTCGTCCTTAATCGTTTTTATCTCCATAAAGCAATATCCTTTCAAGTTTTATTAAAATGAGCCGAGATAACAGTCGGTAATGTAATTTTGAGAAACCCTGCCGTCCTTTTCATATTTTGAAAAGGCGTTTTCAAGCTCCCCCACAAAGCCGTCATAGCCGATGTCCCCACGCCTCGGCGCATACGAACGGGAAAGATTGTCGCCGATAAACTGTTCTCTCGTGACAAACCTTTCGTTTTCAAGTCTTAAAAAATCGGTGTTTTTGAAATATTCGTTTCTTAAAAATGTGTCGCCGTCAAAGTCGTCATAGCCCGTCTGAACATGGCCGCTTCGGTAGCAGTCGCAATATTTCATACAGATTTTGTTGCGTTTCTCTTCAAGGCTGTTCTGACATCTTGAATTCCACACGATTACAAGGCGTCCGCCGCGGGTCAGTATCCGCTGACATTCCGCCTTAAACCTCGCCTTATCAAACCAGTGAAACGCCTGCGCAACGGTTATCAGATTGACGCTTTCCGTGTCAAGCGTTGTATTTTCCGCAGAGGCAACAACCGTCTTTACCCTGTCGCCCAAATCGCTTTTGAGCACCGAGAGCATATCCGAGTTCGGTTCAACCGCCGTAACGCTCCACGGCTTTTTGAGCAGCACCGATGTAAAAATACCCGTGCCTGCGCCTATATCCGCCACGGTTTGGGCATTTGTCGTTTCGTAAAGCCAATCGATAAGCTTTTCGGGATATGACGGGCGGTACTTTGAATAAAGCTCCGCCTTACCCGTGAATTTATTCTCATTCATTGCGGTAAGTCCTGCCGTTTTCGATTTTTATTTTTCCCGAGCACATAAGCTCGACCGATTCGGGGAGAATTTTCCACTCCGCCTGCTCCATAACTCTTTTCTGCAGAGCCTCGGGAGTGTCGCCGTCACGGACCTCAACAGCCCTTTGCATAACAATCGGTCCGCCGTCGGGGATTTCGTTTACTATATGCACCGTGGCGCCCGTGACCTTAACGCCCTTTTTGAGAACCGCCTCGTGAACATGAAGTCCGTAAAAGCCCTCTCCGCAAAAGGACGGAATAAGCGACGGGTGAACATTGAGAATTTTATTGCGGTAATGCGAGGTAAAATTCTCGCTTAAAATCGACATAAATCCCGCAAGGACAATAAGGTCGATTTTGTTTTCGTCGAGAATTCTTATAAGCTCGCTTTCAAACCCCTGCTGACCGTAAAAATTCTTCTTGAGCACGGTATAGGTTTCAATTCCCGCATTTTTTGCCCTTTCAAGGGCGTAAGCGCCGTCCTTGTTTGAAATGACAAGCCTTATCCTGCCGCTTTTGATAATTCCGCTGTTTTGAGCGTCGATAAGCGCCTGAAGATTTGTTCCGCCGCCCGAAACAAGAACGGCTATGTTTAATTTATCGGTATTCATAATCACCATAGCCTTTCAGGCAACAAATAATTCATTAAAAATCACCGATTTAACCTGCGTTGCCTGAACAGGCGTGATGGTGATTTCTGCCGGCTCAAAATTATGCCAAAGGCATATTTTGAGGGCACTATAATTATGAATAGTGTGATTTCACACTATTCCCATAGCCTTTCAGGCAACAAATAGTTTATTAAAAATCACC
>CABUHY010000027.1 GCA_902491475.1 uncultured Eubacteriales bacterium | reverse complement strand
GTAGGCGGCCCTTATAGGGCCTGTGCAAACCACTAGTTTACTAGTGGTTTTGATTATGAGATGAGATATGAGGTAAAATATGAATCAGAATATTATGAAAGAGAAGAAAATTCTTCCGCTTGTAATTTCAATGTCGCTGCCCATGGTGGTTTCAATGGCGGTAAACTCGCTTTACAACATCGTTGACAGCTATTTCGTCGCAAACATAAGTGAGGACGCCATGACGGCGCTCTCCCTCGTCTATCCCGTTCAGAACCTGATGACGGCGATTGCGGTGGGTTTCGGCGTGGGGCTTAATGCAAGGATAGCCTATTGCCTCGGTGCGAACAGAAAAAAAGAAGCCGACGAAGCGGCTGTTACGGGTATGCTTTTGAGTGCGGTACACGGCGTTTTGCTTATGGCAGTGTGCCTTTTGGGTATGCGTCGGTTTTTGTCGCTCTATACGGACAATGCGGAAATTATACAGATGGGTCTTGATTACGCAAACAGGGCGTTTCTGTTTTCGGTCATAATTATGCTCGGCATCTCGCTTGAAAAGGTGTTTCAGGCGGTCGGCAGAATGAACGCAACCATGATAAGTATGATGTTGGGCTTTGTCACAAACATCGTGCTTGACCCGATAATGATTTTCGGCTTGGGTATCTGCCCGAAGATGGGTATGGCAGGTGCGGCGTGGGCTACGGGTATCGGTCAGAGCGTAACGCTGCTTGCATACATTGTGTCCCTTGTCGCTTCTCCGCTGCCCGTATCGTTTTCGGGGAAGAATATTACATTTAATAAGGAGCTTATGAAAAGGCTCTATTCCGTCGGCATACCTGCGTCGCTCAATATGGCACTGCCGTCGCTGCTTATATCCTCGCTCAACGGAATATTGGCGGCGTTCTCGGACAAATATGTTCTTGTCCTCGGCGCATATTATAAATTACAGACATTTATTTATCTTTCGGCAAACGGTATAATTCAGGGCATAAGACCGCTTGTCAGCTTCAACTACGGAGCAGGCGAGAACAAAAGGGTACGCAAAATTTTTTCAACCACTCTTGCTCTTACGGCAGGGGTAATGGCGTTGGGAGTTGTTCTCTCGCTGCTCATTCCCGACAGAATGATAGGGCTGTTTACGGAAAACCCCGACACGGTACAAATAGGCGTCAAGGCGCTTCACATCATATGTGTGGGCTTTGTGTTCTCGGCGGTGTCCGTAACCTGCTGCGGAGTGCTTGAGGCGCTCGGCAAGGGAGTGGCGTCGCTTATGGTGTCGTTTTCGAGATATACCCTGATAATTATCCCTGCGGCATACGCTTTGAGCCGTGTACTCGGGGCGGAGGGCGTGTTCTTCGCTTTTCCCGTTGCGGAAATCCTTACCGCCGCCGCAGCGTATGTGATTTACCTTAAAGCGGCAAAAAAAGAGCTTGAATAAAATCAACGGAGCAACAGTTAAGTTGCTCCGTTGTCTTTTATCCGTAAGGATTATTACGCTTCCTTTTCCTTTAACATATCAATCATCATATGAGCTGATTTGTATATGTCGCCGCAGCCCATTGTCAGTACAAGGTCGCCGGGCTTTGCGTTCTTTACAACATAATCGGCAACCTCTTTCTGAGTGTTGAACCAGACGGAATTCGGTATCTTTTCCGCCAACTGCGAGGTGTAAACGCCGTAGGTGTTGGTTTCCCTTGAACCCATAATCTCGGTCATAACGCATCTGTCGGGAATTTTAAGGACTTCCACAAATTCATCAAAATGCATAACGGTTCTTGAATAGGTAAACGGCTGGAACACCGCCCACACCTTGTTGTAGCCGAGCTTCATTGCCGCCTCAAGCGTAACTTTAAGTTCGGCGGGATGGTGTGCGTAATCGTCTATGAAATCAATTCCGCCGTAGGTGCCGAGCTTTTCAAAACGCCTGCCCGCACCCGTAAAGCTTTCCAAGCCCTCGATACATTCGTCGAATTTCGCGCCCGAATAAACAGCGCTTGCCGTTGCCGCAAGGGCGTTGAGGATATTGTGCTTACCCGGAACGGCAAGCGAAACATTGCCGAGGTTTTTGCCCTTGTACATAACATCAAAACGGGTATATGCTCCGTTTATCTCCTCGATGTTTTCCGCATAGTAGTCATTCTTGTCGGAGAAGCCGAAGGAAATCATATCCTTGCCCTCAATTCCCTCAACGGCTTTGAGGGTGTTTGCGTCGTCTCCGTTATAAATTACCGCACTTTTCGCAAGCAACGCAAATTTATGAAAGCTCAATATAAGATTGTCGAGGGTCTTGAAATATTCCATATGGTCCTCGTCAATATTGAGTATGACCGCAACATTGGGGAAAAGGTGCAGGAATGTATCGACATATTCGCAGGCCTCGCAGACTATCGTGTCGCTCTTCCCGACTCTGCCGTAGCTGTCTGTCAGCGGAAGCTTGCCGCCGATAACCGCCGACGGGTCGAGGTTTGCGGAGAGCATTGCCTGAACCGTCATTGATGTGGTGGTGGTTTTGCCGTGAGTGCCGCATATGCCTATGCAGTTGTCAAAGTGTTTTGTTACCTCGCCGAAAAGCTCCGCACGGGTAAAGGTCGGAATACCGCTTGCGAGAGCCGCTTCAAGCTCCTCGTTTCCGCGCTGGATTGCGGCGGAATATACTATCATATCCGCACCCTTTATATTTTCGGCTTTCTGACCCATCATAACGGGAATGCCGAGCTTGCGTATTCTTTCGACAATCGAGCTTTCGTTGTTGTCCGAGCCCTGAAGCGAATATCCCTTTGCGTGCAGAATTTCCGCAAGCGGGCACATACCGCTTCCGCCTATGCCGATGAAATGTATTCTTTTTGCGTTTTTTAAGATTTCGGAAATATCACTCATAATAAATACCTGCTTAAATAGTTTTATACAATATATTATATTGCATATTTATAAAAATTCAAACCCTATTTTCCCGATTGGCACAATAAATCTTTAATTTTCATAGAATGTATTGTAGAATTAAGACGGAGGTATGCCGTATGGAAAATAAAAAGATAATTATTCTCGGCGGCGACAAACGCTTTGAATATGTAAAAAAGGACCTTTCCGACAGAGGATATTCCGTTTGCCCGTGCGAGAGCGGGGAGGAGCTCCTTTCGGAAAAGGACCACGGTAAAACGATTGTGCTGCCGCTTCCCGTAACACGGGACGGCGTATATATAGATATGAAAAGCGAAAATCCGCAGATAAGTCTCGAAACGCTCATATCCGCAATCAAAAAGGGCGATACGGTAACAGGCGGAATAGTAAAGCCCGACCTCAAAGCCGCACTTGAAGAGCGCGGGGCTGCGGTGTTCGACTACTATGACGGCGAAATGATAAACGAAAACGCCGTGCTGACCGCAAAGGCTCTGCCCGAGGTTTTTTCGGAAAACGGTATTGATTTTCGCAATATGCGAACGGTCATAACGGGCTTCGGAAGAACGGCAAAGGCGACGGCGGACTTACTCTGTGCCGAAAATTGCGATTTTTCCGTATGTGCAAGAAGCGAAACTGCCGAAAAGCAGGCAGGGGATAAGGGGTATGACTTTTTGTATCTTGACGCCCTGCCCGACAGGATAAAGGATTTTCGGCTTGTGATAAATACCGTACCCGCCTTAATACTCGACGAAAAAATATTTGCCGGAATGAACGGAGATACCGTTATAGTCGATATAGCCTCCGCTCCTTTCGGAGAGGATGAAAACACGGCGAAAGCCTTTTCAATCAGATTGATAAGAGCGTTGTCGCTTCCGGGAAAATATTTTCCGCGACAGGCAGGCGCTCTTATAGCAGAGAGAATAGAGAGTATTTGTTCAGGAGGTAGGTAAATGGTAAATGTGGGCTTTGCAATGTGCGGCTCGTTCTGCACATTTTCCAAGGTTATCCCGCAGATGTCCGTCCTAAAGGAATCGGGGTACAATGTTATCCCGATAATGTCGCAAAACGCATATTCAACCGACACCCGTTTCGGAAAGGCAAAGGATTTCACGAGCCGAATTTCCGAAATAACGGGAAACGAAATTATACACACGATTTTTTCCGCCGAGCCGATAGGTCCCAAAAAAATGCTTGACGCACTTGTGGTAGCCCCCTGCACGGGCAACACGCTCGGAAAGCTCGCAAACGGTATAACGGACACCTCCGTAACGCTTGCGGTAAAGGCTCATCTGAGGAACGACAGACCCGTTATAATTGCGGTTTCGACAAACGACGCACTTGCTGCGGCGGCTAAAAACATCGGCTTACTTATGAATGCGAAAAATATGTATTTTGTGCCGTTGAGGCAGGACGACTGCATAAACAAACCGAATTCGACGGTTGCGGATTTTGAAAAGATACCCGAAACGCTCAAAGCGGCGTTGGAGGGTAAACAGCTTCAGCCTATGCTGTTCTGAAAACCGTAAATTTACGGGAGCGCTCCTCACACGGGTGCTCCCGATTTTTTAATTATATAATTCCGTTGTTTTTGTACAAATCCGATAAAAATGTCGGCAAAGCCCTTGCAAGAATTGGGATTTTGTTTTATTATATTACGGAAACAAAAAATCTTTTCGTTTATTAAGGGAGGAACAATATGGCATTGAAACATGCAGATCTCATCGCAAAAATGACGCTTGAAGAAAAAGCGAGCATGTGCGACGGACTTGATTACTGGCACAGCCAGCCCGTTGACCGTCTGGGTATTAAATCGGTCAGCCTTAACGACGGCCCTCACGGAATCCGTAAAAAGGGCGACCCCGAAGCGGCTAAGAAGGGTGAAACAGACCTTCTCAAAGGCGTTCCGGCTATCTGCTTCCCCACAGCTTCGGCTACTGCCTGCTCATGGGATACGGACCTTATCAGAAGAATGGGCGAGGCTCTCGGCGACGAGTGCCGCAAGGAAAAGGTATCCGTTCTTTTGGGACCCGGTACAAACATTAAGCGTTCGCCGCTTTGCGGAAGAAACTTCGAATATTTCTCGGAGGACCCCGAGCTTGCGGGCGAGATGGCTGCTTCCTTTATCAACGGCGTTCAGTCAAAGGGCATAGGCACATCGTTAAAGCACTATGCGGCAAACAATCAGGAAACAAGGCGTATGACGGTAAACACCGTAGCGGACGAAAGAACGCTTCGTGAGGTTTATCTCCGCCCGTTTGAAATAGCTGTCAAAAAGGCTCAGCCGTGGACAATAATGTGCGCTTATGAGAGACTTAACGGCTACTACTGCGCAGAAAACAAATGGCTCCTTACCGATGTTCTCCGCGGCGACTGGGGATACAAAAACCTTGTCGTAACCGACTGGGGCGCCGAGAACGAAAGAGTTCCCGGACTTATCGCAGGTCAGGAAATCGAAATGCCCACTTCCTGCGGAGACGGCACAAAGAAGATTGTTGACGCCGTTCGTGACGGTTCGCTTGATGTTGCGGTTCTCGACCATGCGGTTGACCTTATCCTCGATATGGTTGACAAGTCGGTTGCAACCCTCGGCGAATATACATACGACCCCAAGGAGCATCACCGTCTTGCAAGGGAAATTGCAGGTCAGTGTATGGTTCTTATGAAGAACGACGGCGATATTCTTCCCCTTAAAAAGGACGCAAAGGTTGCGCTTATCGGCGAAATGGCTAAGAAGCCCCGTTATCAGGGCGCAGGCTCTTCGCTTATCAACCCCATCGACCTTGACAACGCCTTTGACACAATGACAAAGGAAATGGGCGTAAGCGTAGAATACGCACAGGGTTATTCGACAGATAAGAAAAATAAGATTTCGGACGATACCTTCGTAGCGGAGGCTGTTACAAAGGCAAAGAACGCAGATGTTGCGGTTCTCTTTATCGGTCTTACGGACGAATTTGAGACAGAGGGTAACGACAGAAAGCACCTCGGTATTCCGCCTCTTCACAACAGACTTGTTGAGGAAGTGCTCAAGGTAAACAAGAATGTTGTAGTTGTACTTTCGGGCGGCTCTTCGGTTGAGATGCCGTGGGCTGACAAGGTTCCCGCAATCCTTAACGAATTCCTTACGGGTCAGGCGGCAGGAAGCGCTGTTTGTGACATCCTCTTCGGAGATGTCAACCCGTCGGGCAAGCTTTCCGAGACATATCCGATTGCGCTTGAGGACAATTCAAGTGCCAACTACTTCCCCGGCACACCCGTTTCCGTTGAATACAGAGAGGGTATATATGTAGGTTACAGATATTACGACACCGCAAACAAGGAGGTTCGCTTCCCGTTCGGTCACGGTCTTTCCTACACAACATTTGAATACAGTGATATTAAGCTTTCTTCCGACAATATAAAGGACACCGACACCGTTACCGTTACCTTTAAGGTTAAGAACACAGGTTCAAGAGACGGCGCAGAGGTTACCGAGCTTTATGTTTCGGATGTTGAATCGACAATTTACAGACCCGTCAAGGAGCTCAAGGGCTTTAAGAAGGTATTCCTTAAAGCAGGCGAGGAAAAAGAGGTTTCAATCGACCTCGAAAAGCGTGCGTTTGCGTTCTACAATGTTGACGCTCACGACTGGCAGGTTGAGTCGGGCGAGTTCAAGATTTTGGTCGGCGCTTCAAGCCGTGATATAAGACTTGAGGCTTCGCTCAATGTTGAGTCGACGGTAGCTTATGCGGTTCCCGATTATCATAAGATGGCTCCGTCATATTACGGTGCCGACATTATGAATGTTTCGGACGACGAGTTCAAGGCTGTTCTCGGTCATGAAATTCCGCCTTCAACCCGTGACAAGAGCATACCGCTCAATTACCTCAACACTCTTGAGGACGCCAAGGACGGCAAGTGGGGCGGCAGACTTTGCAGAATGCTCACAAAGATGCTCGGTGCGGAGACAATGATGGGTGCGGTTGCGTTGCAGACGCCTATCAAGAACTTCATCTCAATGAGCTTCGGCATCTTCAGCCCGAAAATGGCTGACGGCTTGCTGCTTATCCTTAACGAGGATAAATTCTGGAGAGGTCTCGGCAAGATTCTTCGCGGCTTCCTCTTCGGCGGCGGAATTAAAAAGCTCGGCAGACTCAAACAGATATAATCGGCTTATTGTACAGTCAAGGCACTTCTTCGGAAGTGCCTTTTTTAACGGCGAAAAGTGAAGAGGTGTGGGTGCTTCGTGCGGGTTGAAAATTATAGCGAACAGCGTAGGGACAGGGCAGCGCCCTTGCGGGCGAGTGAAAAATGAATAATGAAGAATGAAAAATTGCGGGTGCTTCGCACGGATTAAAAATTATAACGAACAGTGTAGGGCGGGGGCTTGCTCCCGCCGTTATTTATATGAAATTTCCCAAGAAGTTCCGCTCCATCCTTGAGGGAGCTGTTGAGCGAAGCGAAACTGAAGGAGTTAAAATGGATTTCATCAAACTTTTTAAAAACTCCCCCATTCATTTTTTCTGGAAAAAAATGCCAGCCCCCTCGAAGATGGGGCGAAAGCACAAACCAAATTTGATATGGAAATGCGGCTTGGAGCGCCGCACAAAATCGACAGATACAATCAAAATATATTTCATATCGTATCGTAGGGGCGAACTGTGTTCGCCCGCTTTTAATGTCAGCAAAAATTTGACGGGCGACCGCAGGGCGCCCCTACGGGTCGCGCATTTATTTTAACGCCGTATTAACCTTTAATTTCAATAAATCAACAACTATTTGGCGGCGGGAGCAAGCCCCCGCCCTACAGCGTCGTCGTTTGCTCCGTATCGTTCGCAACAGCCTTTGGCTGTCTCTCACTCACTACGCAACTCCTCCTTTTCCGCAAAAATCACGCTCGGCTCGCCTGCTCGGTTGTAAACGCCCTCCCGACGGCTCGCTGTCGCTACCGACTTTTGCGGATTTCGGACAGGGGCAAGCCCTGTCCCTACGGATTGTGCGTTGTCGTATCGGTACGGCGGGATATGTTTTTCAATTCGTGCGTTCAGCCTCCCTTGTGTAAAGGAAGGTGCCGAACGAATGTGAGGCGGAGGGATTGTAAAACCAAACTCACATACAGCCGCAAGGGCTGTCCCTACGGGCTAGATTTTATGAATTTTTTATATTTATAACAACTTTGAAAAAAGTGTTGACTTTTAGGTTAGTTAATGCTAATATATTACCAACAAAATCTCAGGAGAACAGACGAATGGGCAAGTTTTCATTTGCAGTTGAATACTTCTATTTCTACTTTATCAACTTTTTTGGTAAGGTAATAATGTCGTTCGCTGCAAAACAGGTTGCTTAACAAGGTTCAGAGATAAGTAAACTTACACCCCGCAGTGAATTCACTGCGGGGATTATTTTTTGAAAGAAGGAAAACAAAATGATCGTAATTTTGAAAAAGGACGCCGAATCACAAAAGGTTGAGGTGCTCAGGCAGTGGCTTAAAAACCAAGAGGTTGATATTCACGAGTCTTTGGGCGAGTATCAGACGGTATGGGGTCTTATCGGCGACACAAGCAGAATAGATACGGACCTTATCGAGGGCCTTGACATAGTAGAGGGCGTAAGGCGTGTTTCGGAGCCCTACAAGCAGGCAAACAGAAAATTCCACCCCGACGACACGGTAATCGACCTCGGAAACGGAATTAAAATCGGCGGCGGTTCGTTCCAGTTTATGGCGGGTCCGTGCTCGGTCGAGTCGAGAGAGCAGATAATCGAAATTGCAAAGGCTGTCAAAAAGTCGGGCGCAAACATTTTAAGAGGCGGCGCATTCAAGCCGAGAACCTCGCCCTACGCTTTCCAGGGTATGAGAGCAGAGGGCTTGGAGCTTCTTCTTGAGGCAAAGAAAGAGACGGGTATGCCGATTGTTACCGAGATTATGGACGCTTCGCATATCGACCTGTTTGAAAATGTTGATATTATTCAGGTCGGCGCAAGAAATATGCAGAACTTTGAGCTTCTTAAAGAGCTCGGCAAGCTCGATAAGCCGATTTTCTTAAAGAGAGGTCTTTCGGGCACCATTCAGGAGCTTCTTATGAGCGCAGAGTACATTATGGCGGGCGGCAACTCAAAGGTAATCCTTTGTGAAAGAGGTATCAGAACCTTTGAAACGGCTACAAGAAACACTCTTGACCTTTCGGCTGTTCCGATTCTTAAAGAAAAGACCCACTTGCCCGTAATTATCGACCCGAGCCACGCTTCGGGTATTGCAAGGCTTGTAAAGCCCATGTCGTATGCGGCTGCGGCTTGCGGTGCGGACGGACTTATGATTGAGGTTCACAACAACCCCGCAAAGGCTCTTTGCGACGGTCCGCAGGCATTGACGCCCGACCAGTTCGACGAGGTTTGCAGAGGCGTAAACAAAATCAGAAACGCATTAAAAGAGGATTGATAAAATGACAGTCGGAGTAGTAGGCTTAGGTCTTATCGGCGGCTCGCTCGCCAAGGCGATAAAATACAATACGGACAACACGGTTATCGGCTATGACATTGACGAGAATGTTATTCTCAAAGCAAAGCTTCTCGGTGCGATAGACGAAGAAATGACCGAGCAAAAAATTTCGGAATGTGATATAATAATCACGGGTCTTTATCCCGAGGCGACAAAGAAGTACATTACCGAAAACGCAAAGAAGTTCAAAAAGGGCGCAATAGTGCTTGACACCTGCGGCGTCAAAACCTATGTGTGCGAGGATATGTACCGTGTCGCAAAGGAAAACGGCTTTACCTTTGTCGGCGCTCACCCGATGGCGGGACTTCATCTTTCGGGCTTTGAGCACTCAAAGGTCACGATGTTTTCAAACGCCTCAATGCTTCTTGTTCCGTCTCCCGATACGGGAATAAACGAGCTTGACACCGTAAGAAAGCTGTTTTCGAAAATCGGCTTTACCAACATACAGAACACCACCCCCGAGGAGCACGACAGGATAATCGCATTTACATCGCAGCTTGCGCATGTTGTGTCAAACGCCTATGTCAAGAGCCCGAGCGCAAAGCTTCACAAGGGCTTTTCGGCGGGAAGCTACAGGGATTTGACAAGGGTCGCAAAGCTCAACGAGGTTATGTGGACGGAGCTGTTCCTTGAAAACAGGGAAAACCTTGCTTTTGAGGTCGATACAATAATAGAAAATCTCAAGCAGTATTCAAAGGCTCTTAAAGAGAATGACGCGGGAACGCTTGAAAAGCTTTTGCGTGACGGCAGAATTTGCAAAGAACAGATTGACGGCGAATACGAGGACTGAAAGGCTACGGTGATTTTATGAAAACTGTTGAGGTCTCGACGGGAAGTAAATATAATATTGTTATCGGCGACGGTTTGCTTAAAGACAGCGGCAGAATGATAAGAGAGGTAACCTCGGCAAAAACGGCGGCAATCGTTACGGACAGCGTTGTTGACGGGCTTTATTCCGATACGGTTCGCAAGTCGCTTGAAGCAAACGGCTTTGAAACGGTCAAGTTTGTGTTTCCGAACGGCGAAAAGTCAAAAAATATCAGCACATATTCCGATATGCTTGAATTTATGGCTGAAAACAGGCTCACGAGGAGCGACTGCATTGTGGCTCTCGGCGGCGGCGTAGTCGGGGATATGGCAGGCTTTTGTGCGGCAACATATCTTCGCGGAATTTCGTTTGTTCAGATTCCCACCACGCTTCTCGCCTGCGTTGACTCGTCAGTCGGCGGCAAAACGGCGATTGACTTGAAGGCAGGCAAAAATCTTGCGGGCGCTTTTTATCAGCCGAAGCTTGTAATTTGCGACTATTCTACGCTCTCAACGCTTACCGATGAAATTTTTGCCGACGGTATGGCAGAGACGATAAAATACGGCGCTCTGTTTGACGGCGATTTTCTCAATTTCTTAAACGAAAACAACGCAAGGGACAACCTTGAATATATAATCGAAAAATGCGTTACCTTTAAGCGCGATATAGTCAATGTCGATGAAACGGACAGGGGAGTGAGAGGGCTTCTCAACTTCGGTCATACGATAGGACATTCGATTGAAAAATGCAGTAATTTTGCGGTTCCTCACGGCAGCGCGGTGGCAATAGGTATGGTGCTGATGTCGAGAGGGGCGTATAAATCGGGCATTACAAAGGCTGATATTACCGAATTTTTGGTATCGCTTCTCAAAAAATACAATCTCCCCGTATCGACCGATTTTTCGGCGGAGGAGCTGTTCTGTGTTACTCTTTCCGACAAGAAACGAAGCGGAGACGATATAACGCTTGTAATACCGTCCGAATTCGGCAAATGCGAGCTTTATAAAACGCAGATAAATTCACTTAAAGATATAATCGAAAAAGGATTGAACTGAATGGATGTAAAAATCACGCCGTCAAGGCTTGAGGGAACGGTTGAGGCGATTTCGTCAAAGTCCGACGCCCACAGAATACTCATAGCGGCGGCGCTTTCGGATAAAAAAACGGTAATTCACTGCAATTCCGATTCCGAGGACATAAAGGCAACGGTCGGCTGCCTTGAAGCTCTCGGCACAAAAATCACAAGAGACGGCGATGTCATTACCGTCATCCCCGTTGAAAATGCGAAAAAAAAGGCTGTACTTGACTGCCGTGAGAGCGGCTCAACGCTCAGGTTCTTGCTGCCTGTTGCGGCGGCGCTCGGAAAAGACGCCGTGATTACGGGCTCGGGCAGATTGCCGTCAAGACCCATTGTTCCGTTGCGAAACGAGATGGAGAAAAAGGGCGTTACCTTTACTCCGCCGTGGCAGTTCCCCATTGAAATTTCGGGCGGACTTCAAAGCGGAGAATACACCCTCAAGGGCAATGTCAGCTCGCAGTTCGTAACGGGTCTTTTGTTTGCCCTGCCGTTGCTCGACGGCGACAGTTCAATCAGGCTTTTGCCGCCCGTCGAATCACGCTCTTACATAAATATGACGGTAAACACGCTCTCAAAATTCGGCGTTACGGTTACCGAAAAGGACGATACCTATTATATAAAGGGCTCACAGAAATATATTTCGCCCGAAGAAATTTTTGTTGAGGGCGACTGGTCGAACGCCGCATTTTTCCTGTGCGCAGGGGCGATAAACGGCGATGTTACCGTAGCGGGGCTTGACCTCAATTCGCTTCAGGGCGACAAAAAGATAGTTGATATATTAAAGCAGATGGGTGCCGATGTCGAAACGGACGGCGACGGCGTCAGAGTTAAAAGCGCCGAGTTTCACGGGGTGCAGATTGACGCTTCGGACATTCCCGATTTGGTTCCCGTGCTCTCCGTAACGGCGGCAAATGCTAAAAGCGGAGTTACGGTTGTTACGAACGCCGAGCGGTTAAGGCTCAAAGAGAGCGACAGGCTTCAGGCGATATGCGAAACACTTACAAGGCTCGGCAATGTCAACGCACAGACGGACGACGGACTTGTCGTATGGTGCGACGAAAAAATTTCGGGCGGCGAGGTTTCGTCTTATTCCGACCACAGAATGGTTATGTCGGCGGCGGTGGCGGCTCTCGGCTCATCGGGAGAAATAACCGTAAGGGGCGCACAGGCGGTAAGTAAATCATATCCGAATTTCTTTGAAGATTATAAAATGTTGGGAGGAAAAGCAGATGTCATCAATCCTCAGGGGTAACAAAATAAGCGTCAGCGTGTTCGGTCAGTCGCACTCGCAGTCCATAGGCGCGGTTATCGACGGCTTGCCGGCAGGCTTTGAGATAAATTCCGACGAGGTTATGAAATTTATGTCAAGGCGTGCTCCCGGGCGTAATTCATTTGCCACCCCGAGAAAGGAGAGCGACGCTCCGCAGGTTTTGTCGGGACTTGTAAATTCCGTGACATGCGGTGCTCCGCTTGCAATCAAAATCGACAACACCAACACCCGTTCGCAGGACTATGACAGCCTTAAAACCCTGCCCCGTCCGTCTCATTCGGACTATGCGGCATATGTCAAGTTTTCGGGTCACAACGATATTGCGGGCGGCGGACAGTTTTCGGGCAGATTGACCGCTCCGCTGTGCTATGCGGGCGCAGTGTGTATGCAAATGCTCCGTGAAAAGGGAGTTGAGGTCAAGGCTCATATATATTCGATAAAGGACGCTTACGACGAGCCGTTTGACGGCTGTAATATCCAAAAAGACGAGCTTGACCCGTTTTTCCCCGTTCTCGACTCGGAGGCGAGCGAGAGAATGAGGGCGATTATTGATGTCGCAAGAGAAAACGGAGACTCCGTCGGCGGAATAATCGAATGTGCGATAACGGGTATGCCGGCAGGAATAGGCGAACCGATGTTTGACGGAATAGAAAACATAATTGCAAGAAATATTTTTGCAATTCCCGCAATAAAGGGAATTGAGTTCGGAAGCGGCTTTTCGGGCACGCTTAAATACGGCAGTGAAAACAATGACAACTTTACCGTTTCCGACGGCAAAATCATTACCGAAAAGAACGACCACGGCGGAATTTTGGGCGGAATAACCTCGGGTATGCCGATAGTTTTCCGTGCGGCGGTAAAGCCCACGCCGTCCATAGCCGTTTCGCAGGAAAGCGTAAATCTTCAGACCAAAAAGCAGGAAGAACTTAAAATCAAAGGCAGGCACGACCCGTGTATCGTTCCGAGAGCCGTCCCCGCAGTTGAGGCGGTTGCGGCGATAACGGCGCTTGATCTTTTATTATAAAATAAACACGATAAGAATTACGGAGGTATATTATGGAATTGGAACAGTTGAGAGGCAGAATTGACGAGATTGACAGTCAAATGGTTGAGCTTTTCAAGGAGAGAATGGAGATAGCAACCGATATTGCAAAGTACAAAAAGGAAAACAAACTTCCCGTTCTTGACAAGACGAGGGAGAGAGAGCTGCTTAACAAGATTGCAGAGATGAGCGGCGAGGAATTCGCAAACTATTCGCTTCGCCTTTACTCGCAGATATTGGAGCTTTCAAGAACATATCAGCACAAGTGTCTCGGCAACAAGTCGGAGCTTATACAGAAAATCGAAGCGGCTCTTGACGAGAGCGACAAAAAGTCCTTCCCCGAGTCGGCTATCGTTGCGTGTCAGGGCGTTGAGGGCGCTTATTCGACCCTTGCGTGCGAAAAGCTCTTCAAAAATCCGAACATTATGTTCTTCGACAGCTGGGACGGCGTTTTTGCGGCGGTTGCACAGGGTCTTTGCAAGTACGGTATTTTGCCGATTGAAAACAGCACCGCAGGCTCGGTAAACCATGTTTACGACCTTATGAACAAGAACAAGTTCTATATTGTTAAGTCGATAAGATTAAAGGTCAACCATTCGCTTCTTGCAAACAAGGGCACTAAGCTTGAGGACATAAAGGAGATTTATTCGCACGAGCAGGCTATAAGCCAGTGCAGTGATTTCCTCAATTCTCTTCACAATGTTAAGGTTACAATTTGCGAGAACACGGCGGTTGCGGCGAAAAATGTTGCCGAAAGCGGCAGAAACGATGTTGCGGCTATCTCTTCAAACGACTGCTCAATGCTCTATGACCTTGAAACCGTATGCGAGTCGATTCAGGACAGGGCAAACAATTACACAAGGTTTATCTGCATTTCAAAAAATCTTGAGGTTTATCCCGGTGCTGACAAAACAAGCCTTATGCTCACACTTCCGCATAAGCCCGGCTCGCTTTATTCGATGCTTTCAATGTTCTATGCCCTCGACATAAACATCACAAAGCTTGAAAGCCGTCCGCTTACCGACAGGGATTTCGAGTTTATGTTCTATTTCGATATTGAGTCGAGCGTGTATTCCGACAGGTTCATTCAGATGATAAACGAGCTTGAAAGCACCACGGAGAAGTTTACATATCTCGGCAGTTATACGGAAACGGTATAAGCGTTTGTTTACAGATTGTTCAATAAAAGTATATTGTACGGAAACAATTTCCCGATATACTTTAATCATCGGTTAGAGAGAACCGATACACTTTTTCATTTATCCCTTTTCTTCCCCTAAAGCAAAGCACCCGAAAAAACGGGTGCTTTGTTCTTTTTATACTTGACCTCGGGACGAAACTGTGTAAAAATATATCTATTAAACATTAAAAAGAGGAACCGTATGAAAAATCTTGATTTGAACGAAAAGAGCCTGGTCTATCATCTTAAACAGTACAGGGCAAAGAAATTTTTGAAATATTATCCCGAGACTACCTCGACAAACGACATCGCAAAGCAGATGTGCCACGAGGGTAAGAACAAGGAACTGTTGGTTGTTGCAAATTATCAGACGGCAGGCAAGGGCAGAACGGGAAGAAGCTTTTATTCCCCCAAGGGCTCGGGAATTTATTTCTCGGTTGTTCACGAAATCGCAGGCAACGAAAAGAATTTTGACCTCATTTCCTCCATTGCGGGCCTTGCCGTAAGGGATACGCTTTACAATATGTTCAATATCGACGCCAAAATAAAATGGCCGAACGATATTCTTGTGAACGATAAAAAAATCTGCGGTATTCTCTGCGAGATAATCAACGAAAACGGCAGACCGAAATATGTTGTTATCGGTATAGGCGTAAATGTCGAAAAGATTGACTTCCCCGACGAGCTCGAATACACCGCAACCTCGATAGGCAACGAATATACGGGCACGGAGGAGCTTGACCACAACGAAATTCTTGTTGATATTGTCAATAATATCGACAGGTATGTTATCAGAAACAACGCTCTCAATTCATATGAAAATACGGATGTTATAAACAGGCTCAAGGCTCATTCGGCAACTGTCGGACAGCTTGTGCATGTTATAAAACCCGACCGTGAATTTGACGCAAGAGCGGTTGACATTGATGTAAACGGCGGACTTGTAATAAGCAACGCAGAGGGAACATCAACGCTCACTTCGGGCGAGGTCATACATATAAGATAGTATATTTTCTTATTCTTTTCATATATTACATATGAAAGGGTGAGAGTATGACAGTAAAAATCAAGTGGAAGCCGCTTTTATTCTGGTCGCTCGGCACATTGGCAGTCGGTGCATTGAGCTCGGTTGCCGGCGGAGCGATGAAAGGCTTCAAGGGGATAAACACGCCGTCGATTACGCCTGCACCCGCGGTGTTCTCGGTGGCTTGGACAATTCTCTACCTGCTTATGGGCATTTCCGCATATCTTGTTTATGAGTCAAAGGGCGGTATGACGAAGAAGTCGCTTGCGCTGTATATTGCACAGCTTGCGGTAAATTTCCTTTGGCCCGTGTTCTTTTTCAGATTGCACGCATTCACATTTTCGTTTATATGGCTTTTGCTTTTGCTGGTGCTTGTCATAATGATGACGGTAAATTTCAAAAGCATAAGACCTGCGGCGGGCTATTTGCAGATACCGTATATCCTGTGGCTTGTCTTCGCAGGTGTGCTCAACTGTATGGTGATTACGCTGAATTGAAAGAATGTATAAACTTGCAAATTACGGGGCGAACACAGTTCGCCCTGATTTTTTATTCGATGCTCGGTTAGTAAATGCAGCGGTAGGGCGGAGGTAGCGCCCTTGCGGGCGAGTGAATAATGAAGAATGAAAAATTGTGGGTGCTTCGCACGGCGTCGTCGTTTGCTCCGTATCGTTCGCAACAGCCTTTGGCTGTCTCTCACTCACTATGCAACTCCTCCTTTTCCGCAAAAATCACGCTCGGCTCGCCTGCTCGGTTGTAAACGCCCTCCCGACGGCTCGCTGTCGCTACCGACTTTTGCGGATGTCCGAAAACGCAGTGTAGGGCGGGGGCTTGCTCCCGCCGTAAATATCATTACAAATCAACGGCTACAAGCAATTATCTTTTTATATTATATCGTAGGGGCGAACTGTGTTCGCCCGCTTTTAATTTGTGCTGAATTTGACGGGCGACCGCAGGTCGCCCCTACGGGTTGTGCGTTGTCTTATCGGGTAGGGCGGGGGCTTGCTCCCGCCGTTATTTTATATCAAATTTTCGTTATCTCTCCCTCAGTCATTTTTTAGAAGAAAAATGACAGCTCCCTCGTCAGAGGGAGCCTCAGTCTGTCGAAAAAGTCACCCGAGAGGGTGGCTTTTTCGCGTTAAAAGAGGTA
>CABUHY010000026.1 GCA_902491475.1 uncultured Eubacteriales bacterium | reverse complement strand
GTAGGCGGCCCTTATAGGGCCTGTGCAAACCACTAGTTTACTAGTGGTTTTGATTTGATACAGAACTCCCGGAGCTTTGAAGATTCCCTCGGAACTGTTTTGAAGTCCGAATAATCTATGTTTTCGGCGTATCTTACAAAGAGCGAGTAACAGGGCAAATCCCAGTATTCGCTCTCCTCGTGGGAGTTGTGATAAAAATGCGAAATTCTTGATATTTCGGGGTAGCCGTCCATTGAAATGTCGCTCGGTTCTTCCCGAACGGTAAGGTTTTCCCGTGTGTTGCGGTAAAAAGCCCTGATGTTTTCAAACTTCACATTTTGCACGCTGTACACTTTGCCGTCGGCTTTGCAGCCCGTTACGGCGGACGGCAATTCTGTGTTGTATGCCGTAACATTTGAAATGTGAATGTCTTTAATGCTTCCGACCTCTTTGTTGAAATCGTATTTCAGCCTGTTGCCGAGCCAAATAAGAACAGGGGAGCTGACGCCGTACATTTCAATATCGCTTATTTTTACATTCTTTATGTTCGCACCGTCTGCCGACTCTACGGCAATGCCCGAATATCCGCCCGTAATACCGTCGGGCAGGAAGAATTTGCAGTTGTTCATCTCGATATTTTCAACATCGTAGGGCGACTCGGTGCCGATTTTGAACCAATTTGCAAAGGTGGTCATAACGCAGTTTTTGATACTGACATTGCTGATTTTTCCGTATATGGGCTTTAATACGATTGCGTCGTCGCCCGTTGCGATAAAGCAGTTTTTAATAACGCAGCCGTCTCCGCCGCACAGGTCTATGCCGTCGGTGTTGGCAACTCTCATATTGTTGTCGAGCACCGTGTTTTTGATTGTTACATTGTCGCAGTTTTCGGTAACAAGCGTCCAGCTTGCCGACTCGTCGAGAATTATGCCGTCAACGGTTATGTTTTTGCAGTTTTTGAATTTGAGGATACTGTATCTGTTATTCGTTTTGAAAAAGCGTATTCTCTTTCTTGCTTCGATAATTCTTGTATACAGGTTAAACTCTTCAAGCGCATAAAGAGGCTCGGATATTTCGGGCTCTTTTGTGTAGCTCTCTCCGTTGCCGCTTATCCTGCCGCCGCCCGTAACGGTTACATTTTCCGCATTAAGCGCAAATACAACGCCGCCGAAAAGGGGAGAATTGCTTTTTTCGTTTTCCTCATAGCTTAATGACACAAGCTTTGCCTTTTCGGAGACAAAGAGCGTCATATTGCTTTTTAAGGTTACGGTGGAAATTTTATATTCTCCGCTCGGAATATATACCGTTCCGCCGAATTTTAACGACTTTATACATTCGTTGATTATTCCCGCATTCTCTTCGGGGGAGAAGCTCTCCGAAATCTCGGGAACAACGCAATCGGACGGCGCTTTGACGGGCTTTATATATTTTTCGTAAGGAATGTTTGTAATCCTCGTAGCGTTGCCGTTGGCATGATATTCGCTCGGCGCTTTTCCGAGCGTTTTCGTGCTTTTCAATTCCATTTTTACGGGCGTGTAACCGTTTTGCTTTTCCATATTTATCTCCGTGCTTTATTTTATATCGGATGTTATCTGTTCGGCGGTAAGACCGTTCTTTTTGAGGATTTCCTCGGGGTCGTAACGGTCAAGAAATTCCTTTTTAAGTCCGTAACAGCGAACCTTCATATCGCTGTCTCCGTAAAATCTTGCAATCTTTTCGCCGAAGCCGCCGTCAAGTATGCCGTCCTCAAGCGTAATTACAAGGCTGTGGTTTTTCTTCAAGCCGTTGAGCGTTTTTTCGTCAATTCCCGTAAGGTATCTCGGATTGATAAGTGTGGGGCGCACGCCTGTTTTCTTTTCGACAGCCTTTGCGGTTTCTTCGCCGAGCTTCCAAAAGCTTCCGACTGCGATTATCGCAATTTCACTGCCCTCGTTTACGGTAAGATAACGGTTGAGAACGCTGTAATCCTTTTCGACAGGCTCGTTTGTATGAGTAACCTCAACGGGTACACGGATTGCAACGGGATACTTTGTCTGTTCTATCGACCAATCGGTCATTGCTATAAGCTCCTCCTTGTTTGTCGGAGCGAGATATACAAGGTTCGGAATGTTTGAAAGCATCGGAATATCGTAAAATCCGAGGTGTGTTACATCGTTCATAAAGTTTACGGACGCACCGAACAGAAGCATTGTAACGGGGCTGTTGTTTATGCAGACATCCTGCGAAATCTGGTCGTAGGTGCGCTGCGCAAAGGTGCTGTATGCGCCCCAGACAGCCTTGCCGCCGTAGGTTGCGATACCCGACGCCATAGCGACGGCGTTTTCCTCTGCGATGCCCACATCGATAAACTGCTTGCCCGCCTTTTCTCTGTTTTCCTTTGTGAAACCGAGAACTGTCGGCGTAGCGGCGTTTATAACGGCAACCGAGGGGTCGTTTTCAATCTTTTTCATAAGATATTCGCCGATAATGTCGCTGTAATCCTCTTCGTCCGAAGTGTAAAGAAATTTACCACTCTCAACATCAAACGGACCGCCCGCATGATAATTTTCGGGGTCTTTTTCGGCGTAGGGCAAGCCCTTGCCTTTGAGAGTATGAATGTGAACGACAACCGAATGATCCGTGTCCTTTACGCTCTCAAAAGCCTTGATAAGCGAAGCAATATCATTACCGTTTTCAACATAAACATAGTCGAAGCCCCAAGCCTTGAACATATTGCACTCGGCTTTGCCGTTTGTCTCCCTCAAAAGGCGGAGGTTTTTATAAATTCCGCCGTGATTTTCGGCAATGGACATCCCGTTGTCGTTGAGCACAACTATGAAATTGGTGTTCTGCTCGCCGAGGTAGTCTAAGCCCTCAAGCGCTTCGCCGCCGCTCAATGAGCCGTCTCCGATTACAGCAACAATGTTTTCTTTTCCGCCCGCAAGGTCTCTTGCTCTTGCAAGACCCGAGGCAAGGCTTATCGAGGTTGAGGTGTGACCGACCGTAAAGAAGTCGTGTTCGCTCTCCGATGGCTCGGAATAACCCGAAACATCGTCGTAATGAGCTTTGTCTGTAAACGCAAGAGCTCTGCCCGTGAGCATTTTATGGCAGTATGACTGGTGCGAAACATCAAATACAAATTTATCCTTCGGCGAGTTAAAAACATAGTGGAGCGCAACGCTTGCCTCAACAAAACCGAGGTTCGGACCGATATGTCCGCCGTGAGTGCTGAGCTTTTCTATAAGTGCCGAACGCATTTCGTCTGCAAGGACGCAAAGCTCCTCATATGAAAGCTTTTTTACATCGTCCGGGGTGTTTATCTTGTCTAAAAATCTGTAATTCATATGAAACATCCTTTCTGTTTTGTTCGCTATATTATATATGATTTACCTTTTCTTATCAATAAATATTTTATGAATATTTATCTGAACAATAAAAATGATGCACACTTCAAATAAAGTGTGCATCAAGTGTGCGATTAAACAATCGGCTTAAATGTAAATCTGAATTTAATCTCCCTGTCAAATACAAACCTGTACTTTTCGAGAGTGTCGGGGCCGCAGCTGTTTGTGCCTGCGCCTCTGTGGAAGCCGTCAAGCGAAACAAAGGTTGTGTTTTCGTCCTTCAAATCCTCTCTGTGCTGTGCTTTGACAAGCAGAGCCTGCGTGTAATTGTGAACGCTGAAGCTGAATTTCGGGTCTGCGACAAATTCGATACCCTTTCCGTCGCTGTCCGTGAGTTTTAAGTACTTGGTTCCGCCGTGGTTGCCGTTGTCCTGCGGTAAAATATAGGGTTCGTGCATTTCTTCGACGGTTGACTTATAAACGCCGACGGGAGAATGACGGTTCATATCGCAAAGGTTTTCCTTTTCGCCTCTGCCGTAGTATTGAACATATTTAAGTTCGGGCGGAAGCTCAACGGTAAGACCGAATCTCGGAATATCCTTGTCGGAGAACGGCTCACGCACAAGGTTCGTCATAACCGATACGGTTCCGTCGGACAAAACCGTGTAGACAATGTCGCTCTTATAAAGCTTTTTCCTGTTCGAAACGATATTGTATTTTACCGAAACGATAACCTCGTCGCCCTTGTTTTCAAATGCAAGCGATACAAATTCGGGCTTTGCGTGGCTGAGCTTCTTGACGCTCCACTTAGGTGCTGCGCCGTGCGAGTCGTTGTCAATGGGGGCACGGTAAACATTTGGCAAAAATCCCTTTGTGCCGCCTGCGGGCATTGAATTGATAAGTTCCTTGCCGTTGTGGGTGTAGCTTGCAAGCTCGCCCGTAGTCTTGTTGAAAACAGCCTTGCCGTTTTCAAATGAAATGCCGACGCTCTCGGGTGTTTCCATAACCGTGAGATTCTTTGAAACGGGAACCTTTGTTTCCCGCGCAACATCCTGCAAGATAAACTGCTCTGCGGCAACTTCAAAGCCCGTTTCGTCAACATAGCTTATGTTGAGCTGATAGTCGTCGGTAAGGCTGTCGGGTTTTGAATAGGGTACGGTTATAATTTCCGAGCTTCCGGGAAGAACTGTCTTTTCAACCGTTCCGCTTTCCTTTTCAACGCCGTTTTTCATAAGCGACCAGTTTATTTTAATGTAGTCGGAGCTCTTGAACGAGTTTGTGTTCCAAAGCTTAAATCTGTTCTGCGAGAGCATTTCAAGCCTCAACGGACGGTAAACGGCTTTCATTTCGTAAGCACCCGTGTGCGGAGTTCTGTCGGGATACATAAGACCGTCAACGCAGAAGTTGTTGTCGTGCATTTTTTCGCCGTGGTCTCCGCCGTAGGTATATTCATAGGCATACTTGTTTTTCGGGTCGGACAAATCGTGCCATACGGCATGGTCCGCCCATTCCCAGATACAGCCGCCCATAAGGTTTTCGTATTTGTAGAAAATGTTCCAATAGTCCTCAAGGCAGCCGGGGCCCACGCCCATTGCGTGGCAGTATTCGCAAAGGAAGAGCGGCTTGCCGATATACTTCTTGCCTCTTTCCTTTTTACCTGTCTTTTCGCAGTTCTGCGAGCTTGTGTACATTTCGGAAACAACGTCGTATCCGACGCGTCTTGTCCTGATAGCGCCCTCATAGTGAACGGGTATTTCGGGGCACATACCGTTTAAGAACATATAGCAGATGTCCTGACACTTGTATCCGCCCGCTTCGTTGCCGAGCGACCACATTGTAATTGACGGGTGGTTTCTGTCTCTGTAATACATACGGCAGACCCTGTCCATATATCTGTTTGCCCACTTGACATCGTTGCTTATAAGGTTAGGCTTGTATATATGATTGGGACCGATGCTTCCCGTACCGTGGGTTTCAATGTCTGCCTCATCGACAACATAAAAGCCCATAATGTCCGCAAGGGTAAGAAGCATCGGGTCGGGGGGATAGTGCGAGGTTCTTACGGCGTTTACATTGAACTGCTTCATAAGCGTAAGGTCAAGTTTAATGTCGTCGGCAGACATAACATATCCGTTCTTTGCGTTCGTGTCGTGGTGGTTTACGCCCTTGAACTTGATTGCTTTTTTATTGAACTTGAACACATCGCCGACAATTTCAACGCTCTTGAAGCCTGTGTAGTTTCTTGTAACGCTTACGGTTTTGTTATCCCTTTTAAGGGTTATGTACATTTCATAAATATAGGGGATTTCGGCGTTCCATTCGGTAACGCTTACATTCGCAAAATCAAAGCAAACATGGTGCTCGGCAGGCTTTTCCTCCGACAGTATACACTTGTCCTTGTCAAAAAGCTCAACCTTTACGGTGCAGTTTTCCAACTCTCCGTGCAGGTCGACGCAGGTGTGGAGGTCATAGTTTGCACCGCCGACATTCTTTGTCTTTATCTCGTAGTCGTTGACATAACAGCCGTCATATTCATAGAGCAGTACATCACGGAAAATACCGTTTTCTCTGAACATATCCTGACATTCGAGATATGTGCCAGTCGACCATCTGCGAACTACCGCAACAAGCTCGTTTTCGCCGTCTACAAGGTAATCGGAAATGTCAAATTCCGCAGAGTTGTGCGCTCCCTCGCTGTAACCGACAAATTCGCCGTTTACATACAAATCAAGGCACGAAACAACGCCGAGGAATGAGACTATATGTATTTTATCCGCATCCTTTATGTTGAATTTTTTTCTGTAAACGCCTGCCGCAAAATCCTCGGGCAATTCGGGCGGATAAAGGCAGAATTCGTATCTCGTGTTGAGATATACAGGCGGACGGTAACCCGTTCTCTGCCAGGTTGAGGGAACCTTTACCTTGTCAAACCGAACTCGGTCCGGCTCAAAATGAGTGGGCATAATGCTCATCTTATCGTAATATTTGAAATCCCATTCTCCCGAAAGCACGGTCACCATATCGCTTTGGTATCTCTCCGTGAGGCAATCGGTTGATTTGAGCTTCTTGAGCGAATGAAAGGGAATTGAGTATGCTCTCGGTCTTAATTTGTTGATTTCAAAGACCTCGAACTCTCTGTAATTGTTGTTCTTGATTGAATATTCCATAAAAGAATCCTCCTGACAAACTGCTGATATAATCTTAACATATATTACCGTGCTTTACAATCAAAATTTAGCCGCCTTTATTATTTTTGTTGACATATCGGCAGTGTGTTGTTAAAATAAAGTGTATCAAATAAGACACTTTCGGAGGGCGTATGATTAAACGAGCGGTTGTTGACAGAATTGATGTTTTGTTAAAGAGCAGTCTGTTTTCGCCTGTCGGCAGGGAAAAGCTTACGGAAATCTGTGAAAAATACTGCCGGGAGAAAACCTATCAAAAGGGTAAAACCGTTTTTTCAAGAAATACGGATGAAAAATGTATCGGTATAATCGCAGACGGAACGGTAAGCGTCAAAAAGGAGCATATCGTTATAAATCACTTGAACGCAGGCGACATTTTCGGCGCCGTAACGCTTTATAACGACTGCGAAGAGTTTGTAAACGACATTGTCGCACAGAGCGAATGTACCGTTGTTTTCATTTCCAAAGAGGGTGTTGACAGTCTTATTTCAAGAAGTCCCGAATTTGCCAAAAGATATATAAAATATCTTTCGCAGAGAATATATTTTCTCAACGGTAAAATCGAGGAGTACACAGCACCGAGCGCCAAGGGTAAGCTGCTTGCGTATTTTGAGCGCAATTCGGACGGCGGCAAGTGCGTTCTGTCGGGAAAAATGACGGAGCTTTCAAAGCAGCTTAATCTCAGCCGTGCGAGCCTTTACAGGGCGCTTGACGAGCTTTGTGTCAACGGGAAAATCGAAAAAGACGGAGATATAATCCGTTTATTATAATTTCAGGAGGATAAAACTTTGAAAATCAGAAAAATTTCGGCGTTGCTTCTTGCGGTAATTATGCTTTTGTCGTTTGCCGCTTGCTCAATGGGAAGCAAAACGCCCAAGGCAACAAACACACAGGTAAATGTAACCATGCTTAAAGGTCCCACGGGTATAGGTGCGGTCAAGCTTATGTCGGATAACGACGCAGGCACGGCTCTCAACAAATACACCTTTACTCTTTCGGCTGACCCCACGGAGATTTCCGGCGGAATTATCAACGGCAGCACCGATATTGCCGCTTGTCCGTTGAACCTTGCTGCGGTGCTTTACAAAAAGACAAACGGCAATGTTCAAATGCTTGCCGTTAACACTCTCGGCACGCTCTACATTCTCTCAAGCGACCCGACAATCACTAAACTTGCGGACCTTGAGGGCAAAACGGTGGTTGCGGCGGGACAGGGTGCGACGCCCGAGTATGTTCTCAACTATCTGCTTGAGAAGAACGGAATTGCCGACAAGGTTACTGTCGAATACAAGTCGGAGCACGCAGAGGTTGCAACTCTTGCCGCATCGGGCGAAGCGGATATTGTTCTTCTTCCCGAACCCAATGTAACTGCGGTTCTCTCACAGAACGAGCATTTTGCGATTGCCGTCGATTTGAGTGCGGCGTTTGAAGAGGCTTCGGGCGTTTCTCTCGCCATGGGCTGCGTAATCGCAAGAAAAGACTTTGTCGAGAACAACAAGGAAGCGGTTGAAGCGTTCCTTTACGAATACAAGAATTCAATCGACTATGTTGCGGGCGATATTGACGGTGCGGCTGCTCTTTGCGAGACCTACGGAATTATCCCCAAGGCGGCGGTTGCAAAGAAGGCTATACCTAATTGCCACATAGCATATCTTGCGGGCGACGATATGAAAAAGACAGGCTCGGAAAACCTTACGGTTCTCTTTAACGCCAATCCCTCATCGGTAGGCGGAGAGCTTCCGGGCGACGATTTTTGGTACAATGCAAAATAAAAAAACTCTTAAACGGGTTCTTATGGGGGCGGCTTCCGCCCTCATATGGCTCGGAGTGTGGACGGTTTTATATTTTGCGGTTGACAGGGAGGTGCTTATATCGTCTCCCTTAAAAGTGTTTTTAAGGCTTTTTGAAATGCTCGGCGAAAAACAGCTCTATGTCAAGGTCGCAAATTCGCTTTGGGCGATATTGAAAGGTTATCTGTCCGCATTGCTTGCGGGAACGGTGCTTGCGGAGCTTACCTCAAAATCGGAGTTTATGCGTGCGGTGTTCAAGCCCTTTATGAATGTTGTGCGCTCAACACCCGTAGCTTCGTTTATTATCCTTGCGCTTGTGTGGATGACAAAAAAGAATGTGCCCGTGTTCACTTCGTTTTTAATGGTAATGCCGATTGTCTGGTCAAACATTTCAACGGGTATAAATTCCACGGACGGCTCATTGCTTGAAATGGCAAGAGCATATAGGGTGCCGAAAAGAAAAATCGTATCAAAAATATATCTGCCGTCTGTTATGCCCGAGATATATAACTCCGTAACAACGGGTTTGGGCTTTGCGTGGAAGTCGGGCGTTGCGGCGGAGGTCTTGAGCACCCCCGTCAACACGATAGGCTCGGAGCTTTACAACTCAAAGGTCTACCTTGAAACAACGGATTTGTTTGCGTGGACGGCGGTAATTATAGTTATGAGTATGTTGCTCGAAAAGGCGGCGGTTTATCTTCTTCGGCGGCTTTTCAATAAATTTTCGGGCGGTGAGATAAAATGACCGTTACATTGAAAAATATAAAAAAAGCATACGGCGATAAAATTGTGTTCGACGGCTTCAGCAGTGAAATCGGTTTGGACAGACCCACGGTAATAATGGGCGAGTCGGGAGCGGGCAAAACAACGCTTGTCAGAATGATTGCGGGACTTGAAAAGCCCGACTCGGGCGAGATTTCGGGAGTGCCCGAAGCTGTTTCGTTTATGTTTCAGGAGGACAGGCTTCTGCCGTGGTTTACGGCAAGGGAAAATGTTGCATATGTAAGCGACTCCGTGACTGCCGACCGATACCTTGACAGCGTGTTTTTGGGCGATGAAAAGGATACTTCCGTTTCACAGCTTTCGGGCGGTATGAAACGCAGGGTGGCTCTTGCGAGGGCGCTTGCGTATAACAGCGAGCTTGTTATTCTTGACGAGCCGTTTAAGGGACTGGACGCCGATTTGAAAAGAAAAATAATAGCTTTAATTCTCAAAGAGAGCGAAAAAAGGCATTTTTTGGCAGTTACGCACGAAAAAGAGGACGCAATTTTGTTAAATGCAAACATTATAAATATAGGTTAAAAATATTTACAAAACGAAAATACTTGCTATAATTTTATTATTATATAATGATTATAGGAGCGTGATGGATATGAAGAAGTCTAAGTTTTATGACTGCTGCATATTCATTGCGCTCTTTATTGTCGGCATAAGTCTTTTTGTAACGCTGAAATTGCAGATTGAAATGAAAAACCGCATCGCCGTTGCCTCGGCTTCACAAACTCCGAGCACAGAAGTGTATACCGCGAGAAACAATGTTACTCTGTCACCGCGTGAGACAAAGGGCATTTCCGAAACCGAGAAAAGCACAAAGGCGACGGAAGCAAATTCGGTCAAGCCTGCAAGTGAAAAGACAACCTCCAAAACAACGGCAAAACCCAAAGCCTCAACGACAGCCGAATCAACCGAGCTTGACTCGGTGCTGATTATCAACACAAATTCAAAGAAGATACACAGCTCGACCTGTTCATATGCACGCAATATCAAAGAGGAAAACAAAACGGTTATTTCCTCCGACGAGCTTCAGTCGTATCTCGACGACGGCTATACCATGTGCAGCCGTTGTAACGGTTACAGGGGGTGAGAGTATGAGCGGAAACATTGACAACAGAAAAGTAATTGCCGCGATTTGTATGATACTTGCGTTCACAAGCGTGTGCGTTATGCTTTATCAAATCAAAATTTACAAGATGTTCGGCGCTTATACTGCCGCCGCAAACTCACAGCCGTCCGTTTCGTGGGTGGACTCACAGGAGCCCGAAACCGCATCGGTTACCGACACCTCAAATGCGACGGTAAAGGGCGAGACTTATATTCTCAACACAAAAAGCTGTAAAATCCACAAGCCCGACTGCCCGTATGTCGCTAATACCGACCCTAAAAACAAGCAGGTAATTGTCAGTGAAAATATTGACGAATATTACATAATAGGGTACACTTCTTGCTCAAAATGCCTTTCTTAACAAAATTTATCGGCATTTTGACCAATAAAAATCAACTCAAAAATAGCCCGAAAATATGGAAATAATCAACTTATTCAACAAAATTTTGCCTCGTTTTTAGTCAAAATGCAAACAGATTTTGAAAAATGCAAAAAAATTTCTTGCATTTTTGTGTAACATTGTGTAAAATATATAATAAATCAGTTGGTTAAATTGCATATACGGAGGCTTATTATGTCAAACAGACTGTTTCAGGGTATCGTTCATCAGATGACCGATTCGATTGACAGAGTTATAGGAGTTGTCGACGAGTCGGGAACCGTCATTTCCTGCAGCGAGCTCGGAAAAATCGGCGAGGTTATTTCGTCCGAGGTTTCATCTGTCTTTTCCGCTTTATCCGAAAGCGTAATAATCGACGGATACACATATAAATCTTTCGGAACCCATATGCATGCGGACTATGCCGTCTTTGTTTCGGGGGAGGATCAGCTTGCGGAGAATTATGCTTCTCTTCTTGCAATATCTCTTTCGAGCGTTAAGCAGTATTACGATGAGAAATATGACAGGGGAAATTTCATTAAGAATGTCATTCTTGACAACATACTTCCCGGCGATATTTATCTCAAAGCCCGTGAACTCAGATTTAACAGCGATGTGTCGAGGGCGGTTTTCCTTATAAGAATTACCGATAAAATCGACATTTCTATATTCGATGTCATTCAGGGACTTTTCCCCGACAAGTCAAAGGACTTCGTCATTGATGTCAATGAGACGGACATTGCCCTTATCAAAGAGGTAAGTCCTACAATCGAACCGAAGGACCTTGAAAAGCTTGCCCGTTCGGTTATCGACAGCCTCGGCGCAGAGTTCTACTCTCATGTGCTTGTCGGTATCGGCACTACGGTTGAGAGCATTAAGGACCTTGCCCGTTCGTTCAGGGAGGCGCAGGTGTCTCTTGAAGTCGGCAAGGTGTTCGACACGGAAAAATCCATTGTAAGCTATGACAATCTCGGTATTGCAAGGCTTATTTATCAGCTTCCGACAACTCTTTGCGATATGTTCCTGCGTGAGGTGTTCAAACGCGGTTCAATCGAAAGTCTTGACCAGGAAACTCTTTTCACAATTCAGAAGTTCTTTGAAAACAACCTCAATGTTTCCGAGACCTCAAGAAAGCTGTTTGTTCACAGAAACACCCTTGTTTACCGTCTTGAAAAGATTAAAAAGCTTACGGGTCTTGACCTTCGTGAGTTTGACGACGCCATTGTTTTCAAAGTAGCTCTTATGGTTAAGAAATACCTTGATTCAAATCCGATAAAATACTAATTGATGTACTTAAACGGCAAGGTTTGACAATATATTGGGTATCTTGCATATTTATTTTATTCGTTTTTGTGTAAAATTACGAATATTGTTAAATTTTATTAAATTCCGTTACATCCTGCTATATTTATGGTATAATTAAAGACAGTATATTGGGCAATTATTGCTCGGTACTGTCTTTTATTTTTTTGTGATAACGAAAGAGAGGTCGTTAACGGTGATAGAGTTTGATAACGTTTCAAAAACCTATGACAACGGTACGGAAGCGTTAAAGAATGTCAATATTCGCATTGAAGACGGCGAGTTCGTATTCATAGTCGGCGCTTCGGGTGCAGGTAAGAGTACGTTCCTCAAAATTATGATGCGTGAACAGGTGCCCAACAAGGGTACCGTTATAATAAACGGTTTTAACCTTAATAAATTGAAGAAAAAGCAGATTCCGATGTTCAGAAGAACGCTCGGCATCGTCTTTCAGGATTTCCGCCTTATCCCCACAATGACGGTTTACGACAATGTTGCGTTTGCCATGCGTGTTATCGGCGCAAAGGAAAAGGAGATAAGAAAAAGAGTTCCTTACATTTTAAGCCTTGTCGGTCTTTCATCAAAGGCACGCCAGAAGCCCAATCAGCTTTCGGGCGGCGAGCAGCAGAGGGTTGCGCTTGCAAGGGCGCTTGTAAACAATGCGGGGCTCATTATAGCCGACGAGCCTACGGGTAATATCGACCCCGAGATGTCCTATGAAATTGTCGATTTGCTCAACCACATAAACGCAAGCGGCACAACCATTGTTATGGTAACGCACGAGCACAACCTTGTGCGCCATTTCCATCACAGGGTAATTACCATTGACCAGGGCTGCGTCGTGTCGGATACGAGCGATGCGGACAAGCTTCCCGAGGATTACTCGAAATATGAGGCTGAACATCCGTCGGAGGTTAAGCGGGTTGAAGAGCTTCCCGAGGACGCTTCCGAAGAGGACAAGAAAAAGTATGTCGAGGAAGTTGTCAACGAGGAAATCAAGGTTGACGAAAACAAATTGAGCTCATATTACGCTCCGCCTATGTCGGACAGTGAGCTTGAGGATTTTATTTCAAATTACGGCGTTGATGTCGACGACGACACGGCGGAGGATGATATAGATTATTCGATTTATCTTGACACCCTTACCGACAAAGCAGGAGGTGAAGATAAATGAAAGGTTCATCACTGAAATACCTGACCCGTGAGGGCTTCAGGAATATATGGGTAAACAGAATGATGTCACTCGCTTCCGTTGCGGTGCTTATGGCTTGTCTTATAATCATCGGTATCGGAGCAATGGCTTATTTCAACATCAATTCGCTTCTCAATATCGTTGAGTCGCAGAATATAGTTATGGTTTATGTTTCCGAGGATGCGGACGACCTTGCAACCTCCGAACTGAAGCTTTCGCTTGAAAGCCTCGACAATGTCGCAAGCTGTGAGTTTGTCCCGAAAGAGGACGCTTTTCAGCATCAGGTAGAGCTTATGGGCGGCGACTCCGCTTTGTTCGACGGCTTCAAAACAAGCCCGTTGCCCGACGCTTACAAGGTTACCGTTAAGGACCTTTCAAGGTTTACCGAAACGGTTGCGGCTATCAAGGCTCTTGACAATGTTTACAGCGTGCGTGAAAACAGCGACCTTGCGACAAAGCTTGTGTCAATACGCCGTGCGGTAACCGTTGTCAGCGCAGGTCTGGTACTTATGCTGTTCCTGGTAGCGCTGTTCATCATTTCAAATACAATACGCATTACAATGTTCTCAAGAAAGCTTGAAATCAACATTATGAAAGCCGTCGGTGCGACAAACAGCTTTATCAGATGGCCGTTTATGGTTGAGGGCATTTTGCTCGGTATCATTTCAAGCGTGGTTTCGACTTTGCTGCTTTGGGGACTGTATGAGCTGATTATCTACGCATTCTCGTCGGTAATCACATTGCTCGGTTTCAGCTTTGTACCGTTCCTTTCGTATGTATGGTACATCTTTGCGGTGTTCCTTGCGATAGGTATTATTACGGGCAGCTTCGGAAGTATGGTTTCCATGAGCAAGTATCTTAAAGAGCAAAGGAGCATAGTTACAAATGAGTAAGTTGAAGTTTACACCTTTGTTTAAGATTTTATCGGTTGTTCTGTGTGCAGTCACAGTGTTTGCAAGCGTATCGTTCGGCGCATATGCCGAAAGGGATTTTCAGGCGGAAATTGACGCACTTGAATCAAAAATCGACGCCAACAACGCCAAAAAAGAGGACAACCAAAAGACGGCAGACGAACTCAATGAAGAAATTGACGCATTGCAGCAGCAGATTGATGTCTATAACGATCAGATAGCTGACCTTAACACTCAGATAGCAAGCTATGATGCAGTCATCAATCAGTACGAGAGTGACATTGCAAAGCTTGACGAGAGCATCAACGAAACCAATGTTCAGATTGACAAGCTCAATGCTCAGATTTCCGATACATACGATTTGCTTGCCGAAAGAATGAGAGCTTCATATATGGCGGGCGAGACCTCAACGCTCGAAATTCTTCTCGGTTCATCGGATTTTGAGTCGTTTCTCACAAGACTTGAGCTTTTAAGCTCGGTTGCAAGGCACGACAAGGAATTGGTTTCCGACCTTAACGCACAGATTGACGAGTCGAACAAACTTGTAGAACAGCTCAATTCGCAGAAACAGGAGCAGGTTGAAAAGCAGTCTGCCATTGAAGAGGAAAGAGCGAAAATCGTCGATTCGAGAGCGCAGGTTCAGGCGGCAAGAAATTCGGTTGACTCTCAGCAGACTAAGCTTGAGAAAAAGGTTCAATCATATAATACTATACTTTCAAATCTTGACCAGTCCTCGGCTCAGTACAGGGCACAGATGGAAAAGATTAAAAAGGAACAGGCGGAGTACGACGCAATCAAGCAGGGCGGCATGTCGGGAGGTTCGGGTTCTCTTGATAACGGCGGTGGCGGAAATTCCGCAATAGGCAATTATCCGGTTTCTTCAAAGGGTATGATTTGTCCGCTTCAGTACAGCAATGTATATGTATCTCAGCATTACGGTCACAACGGTCACAAGGGCGTTGACATCTGCACAAGAGGTACGGGTTCCACGATGGGCAAGGAGATAAGAGCGGCGGCAAGCGGCACTGTTTATTCAGCTGAATACCATTCAAGCTGGGGCTATAATGTTTATATCAATCACGGCAACGGCGTTTATACAAGATACGCTCATTGCAGCAAGATGATTGTCTCGGCAGGCGACCATGTTGAACAAGGTCAGGTTATCGCCTATGTCGGCAACACGGGTAACTCATTCGGTGCACATCTTCATTTTGAAGTATGGGTAAACGGAACAAGAACAAATCCCGAAGTATGGATTCCCTCACTTCCCGATTAAACAAGAGGTGGTTGTAAATGAACAAAAAAATATCGGTGGGCGTTTCGCTTGCGATAACGCTTATAGCGGTTGCGATTACCGTTGCCGTTACGATGTCCGTTTCAATGAGAACTTACAACAGCCTCATTAAGGACTTGCCCAACAGGGCGCAGATGTATTCGTACATCTCGGAAATTGACAATGTTGTCAGAACAAACTATTACGGCTCGGTAAACGAAATGCTGTTGAATTCAGAGCTTTCGGGCGGATATGCGGCAGGTCTCGGCGATAAGTACAGTAAGTATCTTACCGCTACCGAGTATGAAACCTATAAAAACGAGCTCAACGGCGAAAAGGTCGGAATAGGCATTATCGCTTATTATGACGAGGACGACACTGCGATTTACGCCGCAGAGGTTTCGGAAAATTCGCCTGCGGCACAGAGCGGCATTTCAAAGGGCGACAAGATTATCGAAATCGATGAAGAGCCTGTTACCGCATACAATTACAATGAGCTTATGGATAAGCTTACGGGCGGAAAGCTTACAAGCGTAACCGTTCGTTTCGTTCACGACGGCGTTGAACAGTCCGTCGGCGTTGTAAAGGGTTACAGCGCACAGTCGGTTTATTACAGCGCAAACGGCTCTGTCGGATATGTTAAGATAACAGATTTCTATTCGACAACGGCTTCACAGCTTAAAAAGGCGATAAACGAGCTTTCAAAGCAGAATGTCACAAGCATTATTTTTGATTTGCGCGGCACTTCAAGCGGAACTGTCGACTATGCGGCGCAGACGCTCGACATATTGGTTCCCGTTGCAAGTGAGGGCAGCGGTGCTATCGCTACGGCTCTCAATAAGGACGGCGAGGTTATCGACACCTTTACAGCCGATGCGGACAGCGTTTCAATGCAGATGATGGTACTTGTAAACAATCAGACCTCGGGTCCCGCAGAACTTTTTGCCTGCGATTTGAGGGACTTCGGCAAGGCTCAGATAGTCGGTACTACCACAAACGGAAACGGAACAATGCAAAAGGCGTTCCAGTTGAGCGACGGCGGAGCGATTATTCTTACCGTTGCGGAGATAAAGCCTTATGTCAGCGCTTCGTATAATTCCACGGGCGTTGTACCCGACTATGAGGTTAAGCTTGACTCTGCCAAGGAGGAAAAGCTTGCGCTTCTCTCGCAGGAGGACGACGACCAATATCAGAAAGCATATAATGTGCTTGTCGGCGAAAACTGACATTTTATCAAAGCACCTTGCATACAATTTCGTATGCGAGGTGTTTTTTATGTTTGCCGTTTTGAAAATAAAGCCCGAGGAAAAGGAAATAGTGACAAGACTCAAGCACTTTTTTTCTCCGCCCGAGCCCGTATTTGAAAGGGTAAATGTCAAGGGCGCCGCCCCGTTTTATCGGCTTGAAATTTACGAAAAACAGTGTAAAGACGGATACGGCGAGGTAGTTAAAATGCTCGGTTCGTGCTCAAAAGCCGTTATCCCTACGGTCGGAACCGATGTTTCGGGTGCAAACGGGCTTAAAATTTTCAAGCCTACGGTCTTGCCGAATATTATGACTGTAAATTCAGCCGAGGATTACCTGAAAAAGCGGAAATACGACAAAACGGCATTTACCCTCGGTATAAAAGACCGAAAGGGCGCTTTTTCCCAATACCTTGAAAAATTCGTAAACCTTGCAGGCGAAATACGGGTGTTTACCAAAAATGAATTCGCATATAAAAGCGTGTGTGAGAAAGTCTACGACGCCTACGGACTGTCGGTGGTTATAAGCCTTAACGAGAGCAGTCTCGACAGGTGCGATATGATAATTTCGCCGGGAAACGAGTTCGACAGATATTTCAACAACTGTGTGCTTGTGCGGTGCGGCAAAAACGAATACAACATATTAAAGGGCGAGGGGATAACTCTTCCGAAATATGCCGCCGAATTGCTGCCGGACGGCGTTGACTCTCTTGTGTTTGCCTCTGCGCTTTATGAGGCGTGCGCTCTTAAAGCGCTCGGAACGCTCAAATATGACAAAATGACCGTTACGGGCGAAAATGTTTTTCCTTTCGGCGAAAAATCAGGCTTCGGTTCTATTGACATTAAATAAAATTTCCCGTATAATATTCATTTGTATATGGGCAAAAGCCGAAAGGAGTTTTAACAATATGTTACAGGAAACTTTGCTTAATGCCGAGGGCTATAAAGAATTACAGGACGAACTTGAAAATTTGAAAACCGTCGGCCGTAAAGAGGCTGCGGAAAAAATCAAGGTTGCAAGAAGCTACGGCGACCTTTCAGAGAACGCAGAGTACGATGAGGCGATGAGCGACCAGGCTAAACTCGAAGCACGCATCAGCGAGCTTGAGCATATGCTTAAAAACGCTAAGGTGTTCGACGAGGCTTCGTTGAGCAAGGATGTTATCCACATCGGTTCACAGGTTGTAATCGTTGATACCAAAAAGAATGAATTCTCATATAAAATCGTAGGTTATGCACAGGCTGACCCCGATAACGGTAAAATTTCGGACGAGTCTCCCGTAGGTAAGGCACTTATCGGTAAAAAGGTCGGCGAAGAGGTACAGGTAGAAGCGCCTATCGGCTTGCTTACCTTTACCGTTAAAGCTATTTCATAAAATAAAATACACGGGCGGCGAGTCCGCCCATATTTTTTAGTAAAACGGAAGTGAAAATATGGCACAGGAAAACAATCAGAACAACGCCGCAGCTCAGGATATAAACGAGCTGCGTAAAATAAGATTTGACAAATTAAAGGAATTGCAGGATTCGGGCAACGACCCCTTTGTTATCACAAAGTATGATGTTACCCATCACAGCACCGATATTAAAGAGAATTTTGACTCTCTCGAGGGCAAGACCGTTACCGTTGCGGGCAGACTTATGTCAAAGCGTGTAATGGGTAAGGCTTCTTTCTGCAACATTCAGGATTTGAAAGGCAACATTCAGTCCTATGTCGCAAGGGATTGCATCGGCGAAGAGGAATACAAGGCGTTCAAGAAGATGGACATCGGCGACATTGTCGGTCTCAAGGGCGAGGTTTTCAAGACCAAGACAGGGGAGATTTCTCTCCATGCTTCGGAGCTTGTGCTTCTCTCAAAGAGCCTTCAGATTTTGCCCGAGAAGTTCCACGGTCTTACGAACACCGACACAAGATACCGTCAGAGGTATATCGACCTTATCATGAACGCAGAGTCCAAGCAGACCTTTATCAACCGTTCAAAGATAATCAGCACAATTCGCCGTTATCTTGACACACAGGGCTTTATGGAGGTTGAAACGCCCATGCTCGTTCCCAATGCGGGCGGTGCGGCGGCAAGACCGTTTGAAACTCACTTCAATGCGCTTGACGAGGATGTTAAGCTGCGTATTTCGCTTGAACTTTATCTTAAAAGACTTATTGTCGGCGGTATGGAAAGAGTTTATGAAATCGGCAGAGTTTTCCGTAACGAGGGGCTTGACACAAGACATAACCCCGAATTTACGCTTATGGAGCTCTATCAGGCGTATACCGACTATCACGGTATGATGGACCTTACCGAAAATCTTTACAGATTTGTGGCGCAGGAGGTTCTCGGTACCACTAAAATCACATACAACGGCATTGAAATGGACCTCGGCAAGCCGTTCGAGAGAATTACAATGCTTGACGCCGTTAAGAAGTATTCGGGCGTTGATTTCAACGAGATTGAAACGCTTGAACAGGCGAGAGCGGTTGCAAAAGAACACCATGTCGAGTACGAGGAAAGGCACAAAAAGGGCGACATCCTCAACCTCTTCTTTGAGGAGTTTGTCGAGGAGCACCTTGTTCAGCCGACCTTTGTAATGGACCACCCGATTGAGATTTCTCCGCTTACAAAGAAAAAGCCCGAAAACCCCGATTATGTTGAGCGCTTCGAGTTCTTTATGAACGGTTGGGAAATGGCTAACGCTTATTCCGAGCTTAACGACCCGATTGACCAGCGTGAACGCTTCAAGGCACAGGAGGAGTTGCTTGCACAGGGCGACGAAGAGGCAAACCATACCGACGAGGACTTCCTTTATGCGCTTGAGCTCGGTATGCCTCCCACAGGCGGTATCGGCTTCGGCATAGACAGAATGGTTATGCTTCTTACCGATTCTCCCGCAATCCGCGATGTTTTGCTCTTCCCGACAATGAAG
>CABUHY010000025.1 GCA_902491475.1 uncultured Eubacteriales bacterium | reverse complement strand
CTCATTCACTTGCAATTTAATATTTAATTTTGTCTAAACTTTGGGGGTCGCTTCATGACGAGGGAGCTGTCATTTTTCAATTTTGAAAAATGACTGAGGGAGAGATAACGAAAATTTGATATTTATTGCTTTCTTTCCTTCCGACACGCCTACGGCGTGCCACCTATTGCCCTCTTGCGGTACCCGATTTCGTTAATGCGGCTTGGAGCGCCGCACAAAATCGACCGCTACGCCAACAGATGCTTCCTTTATCCGCCACAGGCGGCGGTCGCATATGTTGCCCGTCAGAGGAAGGCTTGGTTCTGCGTGCAACTCAGTTTGTACACCCGTAGGGACAGCCCTTGCGGCTGTCCGTAAATCCGCAAAAGTCGGTAGCGACAGCGAGCCGTCGGGAGGGCGTTTACAACCGAGCAGGCGAGCCGAGCGTGATTTTTGCGGAAAAGGAGGAGTTGCGTAGTGAGTGAGAGGCAGCCAAAAGCTGTTGCGAACGATACGGAGCAAACGACGACGCCGTGCGAAGCACCCGCAATTTTTCATTTTTCATTCTTCATCATTCATTTTTCACTCGCCCGTAAGGGCGTAAACTCCCTCAGTCAAACGCTTCGCATTTGACAGCTCCCTCGACGAGGGAGCGGAACTTCTCAGGTAATTTCATATTTACTGACGGACAGGGGCGAGCCCTGTCCCTACGGGATAAGGCGGTCTTTTGCTTTTCATTTTTCATTATTACCTTGCCCGTAAGGGCACTATGTATAACAGTAAACGGTTTTATATGAATTAGTAAGCAAAAAACCGGAAGCACTAACATTCAATGCTTCCGGTTTTACTTATTTCGTTTATTTATTCCCGTTATCGTGGTTCATAGATTTGAGCAGGCGGTTTACGGCATCTTTCTGTTCGGGTGTGAGGTTTACCCAACTGTCGAACAGCTCTTTAAGCTCGGGTGTCATTTCAACCATTTCGCCCTCGGCGAAAAACTGCGACATCGTAATGCCGAAGCCCTTGCATATAGTTTCAAGAGTTGCAATAGAGGGCACGGTGTTTCTTCTGTAAATATTGCCGAGAGTTGACTCTGAGAGTCCGCAGTTTTTTGAAAGTCTGTATTCCGTCCAACCCCGTTCTTTTAGGAGCTGACGAAGCCTTTCGTGTGTATCCATAACAGCACCGCCCTTCTGTAATAATTTTACCTCTAAATTAAAATATAATGTACTAAACTATTGTACTGTAATTACTGTTATGTTAAACTGTAATCACTGGTATAAAGGAGAGGATAAAATGAATACGGAAAATGCGAAAAGATTACATCGGATTTGCTTTACGGGGCACAGACCGGAAAAGCTCAACCGTTCCGAGCGGGAAATAAAAAAGGACCTTGAAACGGAAATATTGCGTGCTGTTTCGGACGGATTTGATGTTTTTATTACGGGAATGGCGCGGGGCGTGGATATTTGGGCGGCTGAAACTGTTTTGAAACTTAAAAATAACGGATATGACATAAAACTCATATGTGCCTGTCCTTATCCTAAATTCGGCGAAAATCGCACAGAAACCGAGAGCAAAGAATACAACAGTATTACCGAAAATGCGGATTTTATTCACTTTGTGAGTGACGGTTATACCCCGAATGTTTTTCAGAAACGCAACAAGTGGATGGTTGACAGGGCGGCAAGGGTTATTGCGGTTTTTAACGGTAGTGACGGCGGAACAAAAAACACGGTTGAGTATGCCGAACGCGCAGGTGTTACGATTGTGTTTATTGACGGCTGATTGATTTATATATATCTTAATGTATATCTGTTTTATCCATAACACGAATTTATTATTGAACACATCCGTAATATATGGTATTATATAATTCCAATGTTTAACGGAGGTGTGTTATGGAAAGGGAGAAATTCGGTTCCAGACTCGGCTTTATTCTTGTTTCGGCAGGCTGTGCCGTAGGAATAGGTAATGTGTGGAAGTTCCCCTACATATGCGGTATGTACGGCGGTGCGGCTTTCATAGTGATGTATTTGATATTTTTGGTAATACTCGGCTTTCCGATACTCGTGTCGGAATTTGCGATAGGCAGGGCGAGTAAGCTCGGTATGGGCAGGGCGTTTGAAAAGCTCGAACCCGCAGGCACAAAATGGCATAATCTCAAATGGATAAGCATTATCGGCTGTTTCCTTTTGATGTCGTTTTACACAATGGTTGCGGGCTGGATGCTCTATTATACCTACCTTGAGCTCACGGGCAAGCTTTCGGGGTTGTCGGTTGACGGCGTTGCGGACGCATTCTCGAATATGCTCGGTCAGCCTTTAACAATGGGTATATGGGCGTTTGTTGCGATTGTCGTATCGTTCGGCATTTGCGCTCTCGGCGTTAAAAACGGCGTCGAGAAGGTCACAAAGGTAATGATGACCTTGCTCATAGTTCTTATGATAGCGCTTGCCATTAACTCCGCAACGCTTCCCAATGCAAAAGAGGGCTTCAGATTCTATCTTGTACCAGACTTTGCGGCAGTCAAGGCAAAGGGCTTCGGTACGGCGATATTTGCGGCAATGAGCCACTCGTTCTTTACGCTGAGCCTCGGTATCGGCGCAATGGAAATCTTCGGCAGCTATCTCGACAAGAAAAAACGACTTGCGGGAGAGGCGATAAATGTAATGATTCTTGATACGCTTGTCGCATTGACAGCGGGCTTTATAATCATTCCCGCCTGCTTCTCATTCGGCGTTGAACCGGGTGCGGGTCCGTCGCTGTTGTTCATTACTCTTCCGAACCTCTTCAATCAGATGCGGGGCGGCAGACTTTGGGGCACGCTCTTCTTCATATTTATGTCGTTTGCGGCGCTTTCGACCGTTGTCGCGGTGTTTGAAAACCTGATTGCGGCGTTTATGGATATGAAAGAGTGGAAGCGTAAAAAGTCGGTTGCGGTAAATTTTGTTATCGTAACGCTCATTTCAATCCCTGCGATTTTAGGCTTCAATCTTCTTTCAAAATTCCAGCCCTTGGGAGAGGGTACGGGCATTATGGATTTGGAGGACTTTATTGTTTCCTACAACCTTTTGCCGCTCGGAAGCCTGTTGTTCGTAATGTTTTGCGTAAGGCGCAACGGCTGGGGATTTGAAAACTTCCTCAAGGAAGCCAACGAGGGCGAGGGCTTGAAATTCCCGAAATGGGTAAGAGCGTATATGCAGTATGTTTTGCCGCTTATCGTAATTATCGTTTACCTCAAGGGCTACTATGACACCTTCGTTTCACAGGGCACGGCAGTGCTTGTGGGCTGGATGGCGTTTGCACTGTTGCTTTTGGGCGTGATTTTCGGCGTGTCGCTTCTGACGGGCAGAAAAAAGAAAGCAAAGTAATTTGTTTGAATAAATTATCAAAGCCATAGGTGTTCGTGGGAATACCTATGGCTTTTTTGCGGATTTAATGGACAAGGGCGAGTGAAAAATGAAAAATGAAAAATTGTGGGTGCTTCGCACGGATTATAAATTATATCCCACAGCCCTACGCTGTTCGCTATAATTTTCAATTCGTGCGTTCAGCCTCCCTTGTGTAAAGGGAGGTGCCGAACGAATGTGAGGCGGAGGGATTGTAAAACCAATCCCACATGCAGCCGCAAGGGCTGTCCGCCGATATGACTTATATATAATTTCTTTCGGACAGGGGCAAGCCCTGTCCCTACGGATTGTGCGTTGTCGTATCGGTAACGGCGGGTATGTTTTTCAATTCGTGCGTTCAGCCTCCCTTGTGTAAAGGGAGGTGCCGAACGAATGTGAGGCGGAGGGATTGTAAAACCAATCCCACATGCAGCCGCAAGGGCTGTCCGCCGATATGACTTATATATAATTTCTTTCGGACAGGGGCGAGCCCTGTCCCTACGCTCTTCACTATTACATATTACCTCGCCATATGGGTGCTTATCCGCCGTTACGCTTTATTTCTTTTCGTCCAAAAGGATTTTGCCCTGCGGAGGGTTTTGTGCGATTGCGCCGACGATACTGTGCGGAACATACGGTTCTTCAAGGAATGATACATCTTCGTCCGTGAGCGTTATGCCGAGTGCGCCGACCGCGTCGTCAAGATACCTTTCCTTTGTCGCACCGATAATCGGCGAAGCAACGCCCTTTTTCCACTGCCACGCAACGGCAACCTGCGACATTGTACAGCCGAGCTTTTGTGCGAGAGCGGAAACTCTTTCAACGATTTTTATATCTGTAGCTTCGCTCTTGTCATATTTGCCCTTTGCAACACGGTCGGTCTGACCTCTTTTTGATTTTGACTCCCAGGTCGGGCGTGCAAGATGCCCCGCCGCAAGCGGACTGTAAGGCATAAGCGAAACGCCGAACTGCTTACAGATAGGGATAAGCTCTCTTTCGTCCTCACGGTAGAGTAGGTTATAATGGTTTTCCATTGCGGAAAACGGTGTCAAGCCGTTATCTCTTGCGGCAAGCTGCATATTGAAAAACTGATAGCCGTACATTGCCGAAGCGCCGAGTGCCCTGACTTTTCCCGCCTTGACAAGGCTGTCAAGAGCCGCCATGGTCTCCTCTATGGGCGTGTCATAGTCGAAACGGTGGATTATATACAGGTCGAGATAATCCGTGCCGAGCCTTTTAAGCGTGCCGTCGATTTCCCGTGTAATCGCCTCTTTTGAGAGCCTGCCGTCGTTGAAATAAACCTTTGAGGCTATAACGACCTTATCTCTCGCAACGCACTTTTTGAGCGCCCTGCCGAGGTATTCCTCGCTTGTGCCCGCCGAGTAGCAGTTTGCGGTGTCAAAAAAGTTTATGCCGAGGTCGAGCGCATGCTTTACCATGCCCTCGGTTTCTTTTTCGTCAAGCGTCCAGTCGTGCATTGTGCCCGCTTTGCCGAAGCTCATACAGCCTACGCACAACGGCGAAATCTCAATATCCGTTTTACCGAGTTTGACATACTTCATAAAAACTCCCCGCTTTCTTATTTGTCCTTGTTTTCGTGATTTTTGAACTTTGCCGGATGAATTTCGGGTACGGCAAGGTTTTCGTATTCTATTTCGTGTTCGTCCTTTGCCTTTTGACTTTTTGCCTGTTCGTCCGTATGAATTTCGGGCACGGCAAGGTTTTCGCTTTCAAGCTTATATTTTTTCTTAAAAAATCCGAACATATTTTCCTCCGTCAGACGATGTTTATAAACAATGTAATAACAAGACTGTTCAAGAAATCCGCAAACAGACTTCCGACAATGGGAATTATCAGATAAGCCTTGATTGACGGATAGTATTTGTCGCATATTGCCTGCATATTTGCCATGGCGTTGGGTGTGGCGCCCATTCCGAAGCCGCACACGCCCGAGGTTATGACTGCGGCGTCATAGTCCGCTCCCATAACTCTGAACACTATAAAGTATGCGAACACAAACATAAATACCGTCTGACCCGCAAGCAATATCAAAAGCGGAAGCGCAAGGTCGGCAAGCTGCCAAAGCTTGAGCATTATCATCGCAATTCCGAGGAACAGCGAAAGGCAGATACCGCCGATGTCGTTTATCTCGCCCATATGAACCGTGATTTTGCCCGAGTATTCGCCGATATTTCGTATAATTGCCGCCGCTATCATAGCGCCGATATATATCGGGAAGGTCATACCCGTAAGCGACAGAAGGTAGGATATAAGCGTGCCGATACCTATTGCCGTAACAAGCTGGAACACGGCGGGAGCGTAGTTTGAAAAGCTTCTTGCGTGCTTTTCCTCGTCCTCGACAAGTACGCTGTCGTCCTCCGGTTCGGTGGGCTTGAGATGCTTTTTGGAAATTAGCCTGTTGCCTATGGGACCGCCGATAATCGAGCCCGTGATAAGTCCGAAGGTCGCCGCCGCAGTGCAGACGGTTGTGGCGCCGTTTATACCGAAGTCCTCCAATACGGGACCGAAAGCGCCTGCCGTGCCGTGACCGCCGACCATGGGGATTGAGCCCGTGCAAAGTCCGACAAGAGCGGGCAGACCGAGAGCCTTTGAAAGACCGATTGCTATTGCGTTCTGTCCGACAATGAGCACGATAAGCAGAAGCAGGAAAACTATAAGCGATTTTCCGCCGCTTTTTAGAACTTTCATATTTGCCTGGAAGCCTACCGAGGTAAAGAACATAACCATACATACCTCACGCAGCGTGTCGTCAAAGGAGATTTCCACAAGCCTTGTTGTGTAGAGTATCAATGTCAGAACCGCAAAAATCAGACCGCCGACAACGGGGGCGGGGATACAAAACTTGCGCAAAAACTCAATTCGCTTTTTGAGGAACGAACCGAGGAACAGCACAATAACCGCAATGAAAATCGTCTGATACATATCAAACGAAAATGTGTATTTGCATACCGACTGTGCGTTCGTGTAGTATGAGCTTGCGCCCGAGTGGAGATTTACCGAAAAGCCGTCCGAGCTGTCGGGCTTTACAAGGTCGAGCTGCGTGGGAACTCCCTGCTGAAGCTTTTCCTCGTTTGCGAAGATTATTTCCGTAAGCTCCCTGACTTTTTCACGGCTCAACTTGTCTGAGGCAAAAAGCATTGATTTTACGCCGACGGTTACCGTGTCCGTGTCAATACCCGCATATGTTCCGGCAGGTATGATATATTCGTGATAAAAGCTGTATTTCTTGACAAGGTCGTTGACCTTTGAGGCGTCTATTGAAATAAGCCGAATGTTTTGAAGGCTTGAAACAGAGCCGATATTCGTGCCGCCCGTCAAAAAGAATGCGTCGATTTCGCCGTTTGAGAGCGCTGCGGCTTCCTGCTCGTAATTCATATGCTCGCAGGTTACCATATCGGTCGAAATGCCGTAGATGTCAAGTACCTGCACTGCGTTCTTTTCACTGCCCGAGTCCTGTTCGCCGAGGCTTATCTTTTTGCCCGAAAGGTCGTTTACCGAGCGTATGTCGGAGTCTGCGCGGACAACTATCTGTACCGCCTCCGTATAGAGCTCCGCAACGGCGCTGTAACCTCGGTATTGCTCCGAGCCCTCAAAAGAGCCTGTAGCGTTGTAGGCGTCGTTGGCAATGTCCTCCTGCGCTATCGCAAGGTCAAGGTAGCCCTCCGACAGAAGTCTTATGTTAGCCGCCGAGCCTGCGGTGGTTTTAAGCTCCGTATCAACGGAATTTTCCGAAAAGATTTCGGCAAGCGAACGGCCTACGCTGTCATAGACTCCGCTTTTGCCGCCCGTGCCTATGCGTACGGCGTCGGTGTTCTTTTTGCACGAACAAAGCGACAGCACCGAAAGCACGCACAGGAGCATAACGATAATTTTTTTCATCTTGGTTTTCATATTCTTTCCCGTAAACTGTTTTTAATCCCAAAGCTTTTGCGGACAGCGCTGCTTTTTGAACGCCGCCCGAAACTCCACATAACAGCCGCATTTCATACAAACTCCCGAAATGAGCTGTTCGCACTGTCTGCATTTCTCAATTCGGGAAGTATAGGTCTTATTGTCCGCTCTGTCCCTGTCGGACAGCTTTTCTATGCGGCTTTGTATGTCCTCGTAAATGTCTGCCTCGGCGCTTTCCCGAAGCAGACATCTTTTGCATTTTTCCATATTACTTTATAACGAACTTAACAACGCAGCAGGGCGGAATTTGAGCGATAAAGCCGTCGGAGGTCTTTTCAAAGCCGTCAAAATCCCTGATTGCAACATTGTTTGCGTTGTCAAAGTCGTTCTTGTCATGAATGTCGCCCGTGAGGATTTCCGCCTTGATTTCGCTTACCTCGGTGTCGGCAACCTGGCATTTAATCTCAACCGCTTCCGTCGCCGAGTTGTTGGTAACGGTCGAGTAAATAACGCCGTTTTCGTCAACCGAAGCGGATTCGGTAAGCTGCGGATATTTTTTGCCGTTGTTCATCTCGGACGACAGCTCCTTGGTTGTGAGGAACGAGCCTACGAGCGTGTTTTCCTGATGGTCCTTGTACATTTTGAAAATATGATAGGTCGGAGTGAGAACCATTTTGTCGCCGTCGGTTAAAATCACAGCCTGCAACACATTTACCGTCTGTGCGATGTTAGCCATCATAATCCTGTCGGCGTGCTTGTTGAAGATGTTAAGCGTAAGACCTGCGACAACGGCGTCTCTCATGGTGCTCTGCTGATAGAGGAAGCCGGGGTTTGTGCCGGGCTCGACATCGTACCAGGTGCCCCACTCGTCAACAACAAGCTTAACCTTGTGGTCGGGCTTTACGCTGTCCATCATCTTGATGTGATTGTTGACAAGCAACTCCATTTCATACGCTCTTGAAATTGTCGAGTCGTATTCCTTTATGTCAAAATCGGTAGCCGAGCCCTTGTGCGCCCAAACGCCCGTGGGTACGGTGTAATAGTGGAGCGCAAGACCGTTTGCGTGGTGCTTTACCTTGTCCATAACCTGCTTTGTCCAGTGGTAGTCGTTGCCGTTCGGACCGCAGGCAATGCGGTTTATGTGATAATTTGAGTCATAGTCCCTGACATAGGTGTTGTACCTTTTGAAAAGGCAGCCGTAGTATTCTGGGTCCATATTTCCGCCGCAGCCCCAGCTCTCGTTGCCGACGCCGAAGTATTTGATTTTCCACGGCTCCTTATGTCCGTTCTTTGCACGGAGCTCCGCCATGGGCGACACGCCGTCAAAGGTCATATATTCCACCCATTCGTTCATTTCCTCAACCGAGCCCGAGCCGACATTTCCGTTTATGTAAGCGTCGCAGCCGAGCTGACGGCAGAGCTCGAAAAATTCGTGCGTGCCGAACGAGTTGTCCTCGACAACGCCGCCCCAGTGGGTGTTTATCATTTTCTTTCTCTGCTCTTTCGGACCTATGCCGTCTCTCCAGTGGTATTCGTCCGCAAAGCAGCCGCCGGGCCAGCGCAGAACGGGTATTCCCATCTCTTTAAGAGCGTTTACCACATCGGTACGCATACCGTTTACATTCGGGATTTCGGAATTTTCGCCGACATACATACCGTTATAGATACATCTGCCGAGATGCTCGCTGAAATGTCCGTAAATGTCCTTGCTGATTTTGCTGATTTTCTGATTTGGGTTGATAAGATACTTTTCCATTGGGTAACTCCGTTATTATAAATTTTTTCCTTTGTTTGTTTTAAGCGCCATATTGAGCACATTTGCGGCGCACCTCTGCATTTCGCCGAGAGTAATACCGCCGTCCTTATTGTATGTTTCCAGCAGCGTGCCGTCGGGCTCAAAGCTCTTGCTGACGGCAGTCTTGCCGCCGGGCATAAGCACATCAACCTGTGCACGTACTCTGTATGCGTTGCCGTTGAGCTCGGGGAACTCGGGGGAGGGGGCATAGCGCATCCACCAGTCGGTCATTACCATGCCCTCATAGCCCCACTCGTTACGCAGTACCGTGGTGCAAAGCTCGTAGTTGTAATGGCTCCACACGCCGTTTATCTTGTTGTAGCTTGTCATAATGTTGAGCGGCTTCGACTTCTTAACGCATATCTCAAAGCCCTTTAAGTATATCTCACGCAGAGCTCTCTGCGAAACGACCGAGTTGTTGTGATTACGGTTGTATTCCTGATTGTTGCAGGCAAAGTGCTTCGGGCAGGCGCTCACGCCGTTTTTCTGTATTCCCGAAACGGTGGCTGACGCCATTTCGCCGCTTATAACGGGGTCCTCGGAATAATATTCGAAGTTCCGTCCGCACAAGGGATTGCGGTGAATGTTCATTCCGGGTGCCAAGAGCACATCCGTTCCCTTTTCTACCATTTCCTTGCCCGTTTCGTCAAACAGGGCTTCAATAAGCTCCGTGTCCCAGGTGCAGGCAAGCGCCGTACCGCACGGCATAAGCGAGCACGAGGACAAAAGCCTTATGCCCGACGGACCGTCGGTGGTTATAATCGGGGGGATACCCTTTTCCCTCAAAGAAGCGCTCACGCCGCCGATTGCTCCTGCGTTACCCTTTGCGCCGAGTTTTGAATCCATGGGACCCTCGCCCCTTGTGATAAGCTCCAGCTCATCGGGACTTAACTGTGCGACAAAGTCAGCCATTTCCGCCTTGCCGTCCCTAACATCTTTGAGCTTTATGCCCCTGTCGCCCGTGTATTGCCGTGCGGCGGGAAGCTGTGAGAGAATTATGTCTTTAAGATTGGTCGTTCGGCGCAGAACGGGGGCATACGCAACGGTATTTTTGCCGTCCGAGAATTTACCCGTAAGCCTTACAAACCTCATATTATCGGGCACTGCCATAACCTCGCCGAGGCGGTCGAGCACCTTTGCTTCCTTTTGAGTAAAGGAAAATGCCTTTACACAGGATTTGACGCTTGAACCGATGTAAAAACCGTATTCTCCGCCCTCTGTTATATAGCAGTTTGCGTTGCCCGTCGAGCCGTCGTCGTCAAACGAGGCAAAGGAGTATTCGTCGCAGGAAATTTTAATAATTTCCTCTTCGTCGGGAGCCAAAAGCTTCGTTTTCTTAAAAGCCGTCAGTACCTTTGAGGGCTTCGGCAGCTTGCCGACGGGTGCGCCGACATAGAGCTGAACGGTCTCCCTGCCGCTAACCTTGCCGATATTCTTTACCTTGACTTCTGCGGTAAATTCGCCGTCGGAAAATTCGGCTTTTATAACTTCCTGCGAAAATTCGGTATAGGACAGTCCGTAGCCGAACTCATACAGCACCTTTTCGGGACAGAAGGTTTCAAAGTATCTGTAACCGACGAATATATCCTCGGTGTATTTGTTTTCGTTCCTGTTGCCGAAATCCTGCGCCGACGGATAGTCCGAGTACCTGCGGGCTATTGTGTCGGTAAGCTTGCCCGACGGCGAAACCTTGCCCGAGAGCACATCGCAAACGGAATTGCCGCTTTCCATACCGCCCTGCCATACAAGCATAACCGAGCCGATTTTATCACCGTAGGAATTTATCTTTTCAAAATCTATGAGGCTGCCTATGTTGAGCAGTAACGCAACCTTGTCAAAATGTCTTGTAACGGAGTCGAGCAGCTTTATTTCCGCCTTTGTAAGATAGTAACTGCCCTCTTTGAGGACATTTTCCCTGTCCTCGCCTGCGGAACGGCCTATGACGATAAGCGCCTTTGTGTTCCTGCCTGCCGCCGCCTTAACCTCGGCGTCCGAGAGCTTCATTTCGGGGTAAAACCTCGGCCAATGAGCCCAGAAGCCCGGGTCAACCTCATGCGAGGCACTCCACGATTTATATGTTTGTTTTAAGTGCTCGTCAATCTTAAAGGGTTTTTCCTTTTCGACGGAGTCGATAAGACTTGTTTTGTACGGTGTGCAGACATCGCCGCCTGAACCGTTTCCGACAAAGAACCAGTCGTTCTGCACTCTTCCGAAAACCGCAACGGAGTCCCCGCCCGTAAAGGGTAAAACGCCGTCGTTTTTAAGCAGTACGCAGCCGTCTGCGCCCGCTTGCCTCAACAGGGGAACAATCCTTTCGTTGGGCTTTCCGCCCATGACCTGCCCCGCCTGCTTCTGTGCGAGCTCGGCACCCGATATTTTACGGATGAATTTATTGATGAATTTCATATTTTGCCCTCCGAAAAAAGCTTTACAATAGTATATCATTATACAATACCGTGAGCAAGGGGTATTTATCAACCGAGCATATGTGCAATATATACAAATATTACCTGCCGAATTTTCTATATTGTTGAAATTAGGTGTTTTTTTAGTTTTTTTCTTGTAATATACATTTATTGTATGATAAAATAAATAAGTATATCATAGGGTGTTTCGGTCATTTATGCGCCGAACCTCTTATCGGAACGACAAGGTGATAATTTTTGGATCTTAAAAAACATCACAAACCGACATTTGACAACATCGCCAAAGAAAAGCGGGACAGGATAATAAATGTCGCTACAAAGGAATTTGCGCTCAAGGGCTTTGAAAATGCCAATATCAACGATATTGCAAAAAAAGCCGAGATAAGCGTCGGTTCGCTTTACAAGTACTTTGACAACAAGCAGGACTTGTTCCTCACCATAGTAAACCACAACATCACAACTATGGACAATCTGCTTACTGCGCTTTCGCAGAGCGATGAGGACATACTTTTGAAGGTCGAGCAGATAATCCGCACCATTCAGAAGTATTCAAAGGAAAACGAGCTTATCATCAAGTTCTACAATGTTATGACCAACGAGAACAATCCTCGCTTTGCGGGATATTTCGCAAACGAGATGGAGTCGCTTACGGCAAGGATTTACTATATGGCTATCGAGCAGGGCAAAAAGGCGGGAGATGTCAGAACCGATATTGACTCGGCTTTTGCCGCATATCTTCTCGACAATTTGTTTATGACGCTTCAGTTTTCGTATGCCTGCGACTATTATAAGGAGCGCTTCAAGATATATGCGGGCGACAGCATCCTTGAAAAGGACGATTTTGTTGTCGAGCAGTGTCTGAAGTTCATCAAATCGGCATTGAAAAAGTAAAAAATTAAATTTATATATTCAGGATAAGGGAGACTTTTTGATGGCAGAAGAAAAATATGTTATTGCGTACGACATAGGTACCACGGGCGTTAAGACCTGCATTTTTTCCATCGGTGACAGGATAGAGCTTCTTGCGGCGCAGAGTGAGGGCTACAAGCTTTATGTTATGCCCGACGGCGGAGCGGAGCAGGACCCCGAAGAATGGTGGCAGGCTATGCGCGACAGCACAAATGTCGTTATGAAGAAGTCCAAAATCGACAAGAAAAAGATTTCGGGCATTTCATTCTGTTCGCAGATGCAGGGCGTCGTTCTTGTAGACAAGGACGCAAACGCAGTAAGACGCGCGTTCAGCTATATGGACCAGCGTGCAACTCAGGAATTGAAGGACGGTATGGGCGGAGCTCCGCAGATAGCGGGCGGCAACGCCGTAAAGGTGCTCAAGTCCCTCGCAATTACGGGTGCGGCGCCGCTTTCGGTAAAGGACCCGATTTGGAAATACAAATGGACTCAGAACAACGAGCCGCAGAACTTCAGCAGAGTTTACAAGTGGCTTGATGTCAAGGAGTACCTCATTGCGAGAATGACGGGCGAGTTTGTTATGACTCACGACTCGGCTTTCTCGACCATGATTTACGACATTAAGAAAAAGACCTGGAGCAAGCAGATGTGCGATATGCTCGGCGTAAATATGGACCACCTTGCAAAGATAGTAAAGTCCACGGATAAGGTAGGCGAGCTTACCGAAAAGGCTGCCAAGGAATTGGGACTTGCCGAGGGTACGGCGGTATTCGGCGGCGGTGGAGACGCTTCGCTTATCGGCGTGGGCGCAGGTGCGGTTGAGCTCGGCGACACACACATCTATCAGGGTACTTCGGGTTGGGTATCGACGGTTGTTGACAAGTCTATTGTCGATACAAATTCAATGATTGCCGCTATTGTCGGCGCAAAGGACGGACATTACAACTACTTTGCGGAGCTTGAAACGGCAGGTAAGTGTGTTGAGTGGGTTAAGGACCACCTTGCACTTGACGAAATCGACATATACCTTGACAAGAGCCATAACCTCAAGCGTTCAAAGGGCGATATGGAAACCGTATATACAAACCTCTTTGAATATATGGCGGCGGTAATCAACGAGGTTCCCGCAGGCTCGAACGGAGTAATCTTCACACCGTGGCTTCACGGCAACCGTTGTCCGTTTGAGGACCCGAACGCAAGAGGAATGTTCTTCAACATAAGCCTTGACACGGGCAAGTCGGAGATGATAAGAGCCGTTTACGAGGGCGTTTGCTTCCATCTTCGTTGGTTCCTTGAAACTCAGGACAAAAAGATTAAGACTTCGAACACCGTAAGATTTGTCGGCGGCGGCGCTCTTTCGGATGTTACATGTCAGATACTTGCAGACTGCACGGGCAGAACCGTTGAAACCGTTGACAGTCCGCAGAACATCGGCGCAGTCGGTGCGGCGATTGTAATTGCCGTCGGTACGGGAATTATCGGCGACATCACGGAAGCGAAAAAACTTATTCCCGCAGCAAAGACCTTCAAACCCAATTATGCTTACAGAGCAGTTTACGACCGAAATTATGAAGCTTATGTAAATCTTTATAAGTCGAACAAGAAGATCTTTGCACTTCTTAACGGTTGATTTTTTTAACGGATTACAGGGCGGATTAAAATCCGCCCTTTTTTATTTCCCTAAAAGGGAAAAACGGGGTTGGATTATATGAAAATTAAAGAATTGGGCGCAAAGATAAAACAGGCGCCGGGCTATGTTAAAGAGCATTGGAACAGCCCGAACGAAGGGGAGTATCTTTCTCTTTCCGAAATGGCGGCATACACCTTCGGACAGGCGGGAGTATATATTTTTATGACCTTTGCGGGCATTATGACTTTCGGCGCAACATATTTCACCGGTTCGATTATGGGCATTTCAAACCTTGACTTTACTATAATCGGAATAATGGGCACGGTTATAAACTATATACTCATTATTTTTAACCCTGTCGGGGTGCTGATTTACGAAAATCACGGCAGACTTTCTCCGAAGATGAAAATTTTTGCCCATGTGGCGTATATGTCGGAAATTGTTGTCGGAATATGCTGCTACTTTATTCCCTCGCAGGGCTTTGAGTTTATAATCAAGGGCTTTCCGCAGCTTATAGGCAACATACTGCTTGTATCGGGAGTTACGAACTATCTTACATGGGTTATACGCCGTGCCTTCAGCGCAAAGCACGGAAGATTAAAGCCGTTTTTGGTAATTTGCGGTATACCCTCGGCGCTTATAATGTCGATTATTCCGTATCTTCCGCTGCTTGATATGAGCTATACAAAAAGGCTTATCGTCCTGCATTTTGCGTTTACTCTGATGAACTATTTTTACGGCAACCTTACAAATCTGACGGGCTTGGTTGCGTTTATCACACCGAACTCGCAGGAGCGGCAGAGGCTTTATTCCATCGTTCCGATTATTACGGGTCTGTTCCCGTCGCTTATCGGTATGTTCCTGCCTATGCTCATTTCCGTAACGGGCGGATACCTCAATCTTAAAACTTATCGGGTGTTTGTCCCGATATTCTGCTTCACGGGAATCCTTGTTTCGTTGGCAATAGTCAAATGTAAGGAGCGTGTTATCGAGCCGCCTATCGAAAAGCGTAAAAAGGTAACATTTTTCCAAGGCGCAAAGAATGTTCTTAAAAACAAGTATTTCTGGATAATAAATGTCTCAAATACACTCGGACTTTATCAGTGGCACATCGGCAACCTGCTTGCGTGGTGGTTTATTTATTCGCTTCGTATGGAGTGGTTCTCGGGCGTTGCGGCAAATATCGTAGTCGTCGGTATGACCGTCGGCAATCTCCTGTGCCCGATACTTACAAGGAAGTTTGAAAAGCGTGACATTCTGCTTTTGTCAAGGGCGTTTACAATACTTATGTGCTTCGGCATAGTGCTTGCGGTAAAGACGGGAAATATCTATATTTTCTTAATATCACTTACGCTTAAAAACACCATTCAACCTGTTGTTGACGGCGTAAGCTCGGGTCTCGGCGCGGATGTGCAGGTTTACCATCAGTGGAAATACGGCGAGCGTGCCGACTCTATGTCGGGCGTTTTCAGTTGGTTCTTAAACCCCGTGAATATGGCGATAAGCTATATCGTACCGTATCTTCTCAAGCTTGTGGGCTTTACCTCCGACTGGGATGTTCTGTACGACTCGGCAATCCTTACAAAGGTGTTTTCGATATACACATGGGCGTCGATAATCTCCCTTGTGCTTGTTACGGTACCGTTCATCTTCTACGATTTGACCAAGGAAAAATACGAGACCTGCGTTTCCGAGCTCAAACAGCGTGTCGAACGTACGGTAACCGACAGTGAGGAGGCGGCGGTATGAAAAGAAAGACAGCTTTAATCCTTGCGCTTTTAATGCTCATATGCGTGCTCTTTACGGGCTGTGGCGAGGAGATGGGTCTCGGCAACTCCGAAATCAAATACAGCGTTTCGGAAAATTCGGTAAGCGTAACGGAACTTCCGAACAAGACCACGGTCACAGAGGTTGAAATACCCGACGAATACGAGGGCTTGCCCGTTACCGAAATCGCCGACTTTGCAGGCTGTAACCTTGAAAGCGTAGAGGTTATCACGATAGGCAAAAATGTTCAAAAAATCGGTTCTTGGGCGTTTGAAAACAATCAAAAACTCAAATGCTTTTTCGTTGACCCCGAAAACGAATACTATTGCTCGGTTGACGGCGTGCTTTTCACAAAGGATATGAAGCAGCTGCTTTTCTATCCGCTTGCAAAGGATGTCGAAGAGGTTGAAAAGGTTGACGGCGAGGGTAAAAAACAAAAGGTCAAAACAAGCTCTTACACCGTACCCGACGGGGTGGAAATAATCGGCACAAAGGCGTTTTACAAGTGCTCGGTTATCTCGGAAATCGTGCTTCCCGACAGCGTAACGGAAATCAGGGAAAAGGCGTTTTTCAAGTGCTCCGCAATGGAAAATTTCACAATTCCCGAAAATGTAACCTTGATTGAAAAGGACGCCTTCGGCTATTGTTCGTCTCTCAAAGAGATTACCGTTCCGAAAAGCGTTACGGCTGTCGGCGACTATGTCTTTTTTAACTGCACAAACCTGCACACGGTCAGGATGGAATGTTCGCAGCAGGAGGTAACTCTCGGCAAGGATTGGCAGCCGACCAACAACGGACTTAAAATAGACGAGCTCAATATAATTTGGGAATGAGTCTTTAATTACAACCGAATAACAATAAAAGACCTCCGGATATGCAGCTGTATCCGGAGGTGATTTTATTTCATTATGCTTCTCATATCGTCGGGCATATCGCGGAAAAATTCAAGCTCCCGTCCGCTTACGGGATGAGTGAATTTGCATCGGCAGCAGTGGAGCGCCTGATGGCATATCCTCCTGTCGGGCTTTCCGTACATTGTGTCGCCGACAAGCGGAGCGCCGAGCGAGGCAAAATGCACTCTTATCTGATGCGTCCTGCCCGTTTCGAGATGTATCCTCAAAAGCGTATTTTCGCCGTCAGATTTAACCGCTTTCCAATGCGTTACCGCTCTTTCGCCCCGTTCGTCAACGGTACGCAGGGTAAGTATGGGGTCGGGGCGGAAAATCGGTGCGTCAACCGTGCCCTCGCCCTCGAAAATACCAGTTGCTATTGCAAGATATTCCTTGTGAATTTTACCCGAGAGTCGTGAGGCGGCATATCTGTTCAGGGCGCAGACCATAAGCCCCGAGGTGCCCTTGTCAAGCCTGCCGACAGCCCTGAAAACGGACGGCTTGCCCTCTTTTTTAAGATGAAACGCAACAGCATTCGACAGCGTGTCGCCCAAGTGGTTGTGGCTCTCGTGCACGGCAAGCATGGGCGGCTTGTTGAGCACAAGAACATCGTCGTCCTCATAGACAATATCAAGCGGCATTTCAACGGGAATCGAAATGCTTTCCTTTTTATCCTCGGGAAGATTTATTTCAAGCACATCTCCGCTTTTCATAAGGTCGATTGTTCGGATATGCTCGCCGTTGAGCAATATTCCGTCGGGCGACTGCTTTAGCTTTGTGATAAGGCGGTGCGAAAAGCCGAGGTGCTTTAAGAAGTCGAGCACCTTGCGTGAGGAGTAGGCGTCGGTTATTGTGTAGCGGAGCTTTCTTGTCATTCGCTTTCCTCCGACAGCGCCTTTGCCCTTGCAATAAGATAGGGCTTGTTGTTCTTTTCGCTGTCCTCTATGACTTCAAACAACAGCTTTTGCAAAATTCTGTTGATTTTTTTGCCGTCGGTCACGCCCGCTTTTTTCAGGTCGTTGCCGTTGAGCTTTAAGTCTTTGAGCATATAACATTCGTTGTTTTCGATTATTTCGTCAAGAAAAGCCTGCATTTGTTTCAGCTTTTCGTCGTGAGAATGGGGGTTCGCTTTCGCAAGACAGTCCGCACGGCGAACCTTCATAAAGCCTCGGTAATATTCCTCGCCGACCTCGCAGAGCATAAGCCTTGCCTCCGCTCTGGTTTTCGGGCAGTGCTCGGAGTGTATGCCGATAAGCGTCGAGACCTTTTCAACGGTTTTGTTGTCATATTTCATTCGTTTGAGAATGTCAACGCTCATTTTTGCGCCGATTGTCGCATGACCCTTGAAGTGGTCGATTCCGTTAATATCCGTGGTCTTTGCAAGCGGCTTTCCTATATCGTGGAAAAACATAGTAATTTTAAGCACCCTGTCGTTTTCTACGCTGTCAAGTGCGTGCAGGGTGTGCTGTGCGACATCGTAAATGTGGTACGGCGTGTTTTGCTCGCAGCCGAAAAGCGCCGCAAACTCGGGTATGAATACCTCGATTACATCGTGATATTCCCGAAGCACGCACATGGCGTTTTTGCCTGTTATCAGCTTTGTAAATTCGTCACGGATACGCTCTGCTGCGATGTTTTTGAGCAAATCCTTTTGGGAATGTATGCATCGTGCCGTCTCTTTTTCAATCGAAAAGCCAAGCGTTGCGGAAAATCTCAACGCCCGCATAATTCGCAGTGCGTCCTCCGAAAATCTCCTTTCGGGGTCGCCGACGCAGCGGATTATGCCTTTTTTTATATCCTCCGTTCCGCCGAACAGGTCTACAATTCCGTCCGTTTCGTTAAAACAGAGCGTGTTCACGGTAAAATCACGCCTTGAAAGGTCGTCTTTGAGATTGCGTGAAAAACTCACGCTTTCCGGGTGGCGGTTGTCAAGATAGTCGCCGTCAATCCTGTATGTCGTGATTTCAAACGGCTCGTGCTCGGAAATTACGGTAACCGTGCCGTGCTTTATACCTGTTTCGACAAGCCGAAAATTTGCAAAGACTTTTTCCGTCTCCTCTGGCAGGGCAGAGGTCGTTATGTCAAAATCGTGCGGCTCGATACCCATAACCATATCACGCACACAGCCGCCGACCGCATACGCCTCATATCCGCCCGCTTTGAGCAGGTTAATAATGCCGTTCACTTTTTCGGGTAACTTAAAATTCATACCGCACCTTTTTTCGTGTTTGTTTTCAAATATATTTTAGTATATTTTTATTTACTTGTAAACAGATAATGTTTTATGTTATTATATGGAAGCAAGGAAATTGTTAAAGGAAAGATTAAAAAATGGAAACAGCAAGATTAAAAAGAATAAACGAATTGGCTCATAAGGAAAAGGAAGAGGGCTTAACCGAACAGGAAAAAGCCGAGCAGGCAAGGCTGCGCCGGGAGTATCTTGCGGCGTTTAAGAAAAACCTTGTCGCACAGCTTGACAACACATATATAGTTGACGAGCACGGGCACAAAAGAAAAATCCGCCGCAAAGACAGCACAATGAATTGATGTGCGGTAGGGGGCAGCGCCCTTTGGGCGAGTGAATAATGAAGAATGAAAAATGAAAAATTCCGGGTGCTTCGCACGGATTATAAATTATATCCCACAGTGTAGGGCGGGGGTGATTCCCCTGACAGGGGAAATGTCTGCGTAAGCAGACAAAAGGGTGCCTGAATTCGGGAGAATTTGCTCCCGCCGTTGACAGCGTCCTTGCGGGCGAGTGAATAATGAAGAATGAAGAATTGTGGGTGCTTCGCACGGCGTCGTCGTTTGCTTCGTATCGTTCGCAACAGCCTTTGGCTGTCTCTCACTCACTACGCAACTCCTCCTTTTCCGCAAAAATCACGCTCGGCTCGCCTGCTCGGTTGTAAACGCCCTCCCGACGGCTCACTGTCGCTACCGACTTTTGCGGATTTCGGACAGAACTAAGCCTCCCTTGTGTAAAGGGAGGTGTTGAGCGGAGCGAAACGGAGGGATTGTAAGATTGTTTTTATATGATTTTGTAAAACTCCCCCAGTCATTTTTTCTGCGAAAAAATGACAGCCTTGCCCTCTTGCGGTGCCCGATTTTGTTTATGCGGCTTGGAGCGCCGCACAAAATCGACCGCTACGCCAACAGATGCTCCCTTTATCCGCCACCGGCGGCGGTCGCATATGTTGCCCGAAGATGGGGCGGAAGCACGAATTTAATTTGATATGAAATTCGGACAGGGGCAAGCCCTATCCCTACGATAATTTTATGTTTGTTAACGGTTTTATATAATGATAATAGGAGTGTAACTTAATATGCTTATACATCGTTGCCCGTGGTGCGGAGTGCGTGTAAAATCCCGTTTCAAATATGACTGGTTGCAGGAACTGTATGAACCGTTTGAAATTTGTCCGAATTGTAAGCACCCATATACAGGTTATTCGTTTGTAAAAGGGAAAAACAAAACAGAGACGGCTTTATTGATAATAAGCGTGATTTTTGCCCTGCTGTTTGTGTTGTTTCGCTTTTTTATCAGCAAACATTATTCATTGATGTTTTTGATTGCTTATGTAACGGTGTTTTTGTTCTCTTTATATTTTACTTTGCGTTCGCCGAATGCACGCTACTACGCCAAAGGCGAGAAAGCACCTGAAAAAGCAAGGCAAAATGTGTCGCTTGAATGGAGACGGCGTAAAGCAGGGGGATTGACCTGCCCCAAAATACAGGTAGCCGAAGGGGAAATATTTCCCGCCTGCTTTACCGATGAAAACGGGCAACCCATAAGTACCGCTCTGTGTGTGGTGCTTGAAAATATTGAATGGGCGAACAGTCGCAACTGTATCTGCGATATATCGTTTGTATCGGATGACGCTGCAAATGAAAAATTGCTTTGTCCCGGTAACCGATTTTACCTTTACCGCCGCCACAGCATAATTGCCGAGGGAGCGGTAAAGCCTGCGTTTGAATAGCGAAAATGTATCAAAGATTACTTAACCGAGGTGTATATAATGAAAAAATATCATATTTTGTATGCTTTTATATGCGTTGCTGTTTTGGGATTGCTTGTCGGATGTTCTAAAAGTATTGAACCGCAATCGCTTCCCGAGTACGGCGACGAATTGAAATCTGTCAACGCAGAGAGTAAATTCGGTTATGTCAGATTTGAGTATATGCTTCCAGAAGATTGGGATGTATCCTCTTCTGATTTTTACTCCGTATGGAGTTTTAATAAATCAATCGGCGAAATTACGCCGGCAAGCGCAATACAGATTGACGCTTGTATTCCTCAATACGGGCTCTTAATTGATAATTATGAACATCGGGGAGATGCTGTTGAAAGTATCTCCGCTAAAGAAAAAAAGGCGTACAAGGAATTGTTTCGGGGAAACACACAGGCATACAAAGAAGTGTTGGAAACAGAGTATATGAAGGATAATGAATTGATGCTCTATTCCGAAGTGCTTGCCGCAAGTGACGGTATTCCCGAAAAGCCGGAGTTTATTCCGAAAGATAGCTATGTAAGCGATTATTCGGTTGAATATTATGCCGCCGACGGATTTAATATTGCTGTAGTAAAGTATTCATATGATTTAGAGGGCGTCATATACAAATGCATAGATTGCATAAGGGATGATATGCCGTATTTTGTGCGCGGAGGTTTTGATGATACATTATCTGTGTCCTCCGGAGACTACGCACTTTTGGTTGCAAGTACTATGACGGTTGAAGAAGATTATGAATTGACTGACGGTTGGATAAAGTGAAACAAATTAAAGCTTCCTTGTAAAGGGAGGCTGTCATTTTTGTAAAAAATGACTGAGGGATTTTTACAAATTATATAAAATCAACACTACAATCCCTCCGCCTCACATTCGTTCGGCACCTCCCTTTACACAAGGGAGGCTGAACGCGCGAATTAAAAAACATATCATATCGTAGGGGCGAACTGTGTTCGCCCGTTCTTAATATAAGCAGAATTCGGCGGGAGCAAGCTGTATAGTGTAATAAGATAGTAAACAGGTAGTGTAAGGACATAGTAAACAGTTTTTGATAAAATAAACGGCAAATAAAACGAAGAAAAAAGG
>CABUHY010000024.1 GCA_902491475.1 uncultured Eubacteriales bacterium | reverse complement strand
TCACACTATTCATAATTATAATGCCCTCAAAATTTGCCTTTGGCATAATTTTGAGATGGCAGAAATCACCATTACGCCTGTTCAGGCAACGCAGGTTAAATTAGGTGATTTTTAATAAACTGTTTGTTGCCTGAAAGGCTATGGTGATTTATATGAACACTCAAGGTAAAGTTTTCAAATATCCCGACAATGTAGACACCGATGTTATTATTCCGGCTCGTTATCTCAACACCTCGGACGCAAAAGAACTCGCTTTGCACTGTATGGAAGATATTGACACGGAATTTGTAAAAAAGGTAAACAAGGGCGATATTATGGTTGCAGGCTGGAACTTCGGCTGCGGCTCCTCCCGTGAGCACGCTCCGCTTGTTATCAAGACCTGCGGTACGGGCTGTGTTATCGCAAAGAGCTTTGCGAGAATTTTCTACCGCAACGCCATAAATATCGGCTTGCCGATTTTGGAATGTCCCGAAGCTGCGGAGGAAATCAACGCAGGCGACGAGGTTGAAGTAAACTTCGACACGGGCGTCATAACCGACAAAACAACGGGCAAGACCTATAAGGCTCAGCCGTTCCCCGAGTTTATTCAGAATATAATCGCAAAGGGCGGACTTTTGGCTTCGCTCAAGGGAGAATAACAGATGAACAAGAACATAACAGTATTGCCGGGCGACGGAATAGGTCCCGAAATCGTTGCTCAGGCTATCAAGGTAATGGATAAAATTGCCGAAAAATACGGTCACACCTTTAACTATACCTATGTCGATATAGGCGGCTGCTCGATTGACAAATACGGCGTGCCGATAACCGACGAGGGTATCGAAAAGTGCAAAAGCTCCGACAGCGTATTGCTCGGTGCGGTAGGCGGCCCCAAGTGGGACGGCGTTGATCCCTCGATAAGACCCGAAAAGGCCTTGTTAAAGGTTCGTAAGGAATTGGGACTTTTCGCAAATCTCCGTCCGACAAAGCTTTTTTCCCAGCTTTCAAACGCTTCTCCGCTAAAGCAGGAAATCGTTGAAAACGGCATAGACCTTCTCATAGTCCGTGAGCTTACGGGCGGCGTTTACTTCGGCGAGAAAAAGACCGAGGAGGTAGACGGCGAGCTTGTTGCAACCGACATTATGCCCTATTCCGAGCACGAGATTGAAAGAATAGGCAGAGTTGCGTATGAGACGGCAATGAAGAGGGGAAAGAAGCTCCATTCCGTTGACAAGGCAAATGTGCTTGACACTTCAAGACTTTGGAGAAAGACAATGCACCGCCTCTCGCAGGAGTACCCGGAGGTGGAATACAACGATATTCTTGTCGATAACACCGCAATGCAGCTTATCAGGAACCCGATGCAGTTTGATGTTATCGTAACCGAGAATATGTTCGGGGACATTCTCTCCGACGAGGCTTCAATGCTTACGGGCTCGATAGGAATGATGCCCTCGGCTTCGCTTTCCGACACAACGCTCGGTATGTACGAGCCCATTCACGGTTCGGCTCCCGACATTGCGGGCAAGGACCTTGCAAATCCTCTCGGCACAATCCTCTCGGCGGCGATGATGCTCCGTTATTCGTTCGATATGGCGAAAGAGGCGGACGAGATTGAAAACGCCGTCAACAAGGCTCTTGACGACGGTTATCGCACCGGCGACATCTACGAGGACGGCTTTGAAAAGGTGTCCTGCTCGAAGATGGGCGACATTGTTGCGGCAAATATATAATAAACATTGAATGTGCGGCGTGCTTTAAGGTGCATTTGTACTTTGAAGCACGCCTTTTTAATTGACACAGGGAATGAGTTATAGTATAATTTCACTATTACGCTCGGAGGTAGATGAATGAGTTCTTTTTCAGATTTTTTGTTACCGATAGTTCAAAAGGTCAATTCGTACCTTTCAGACTATATTCTTATTGTTTTGCTCATAGGAGCAGGCGTTTTCTATTCGTTTAAGACTAAGTTTGTTCAGGTCAGATGCTTCGGAGAGGGTATGAGAAACCTCTTTTCAAAGCAGAAAGAAAGCCAAAAGGGTATGAGCCCGTTTCAGGCTCTTGCAACAGCTATTGCGGCGCAGGTCGGTACGGGTAATATCGTCGGTGCGTGCGGCGCTATCCTTGTCGGCGGCCCCGGCGCTATTTTCTGGATGTGGATAATCGCCTTTTTCGGTATGGCTACGATATATGCCGAGGCGGTTTTGGCACAGGAGACCAGAACTCACGATGAAAACGGCGAGCTTGTCGGCGGACCCGTTTATTACATAACAACGGCGTTCAAGGGTAAGTTCGGCAAGGTGCTTGCGGGCTTCTTTGCGGTTGCGATAATCCTTGCTCTCGGCTTTATGGGCGCTATGGTTCAGTCAAACTCGATAGGCGAGACCTTTAACACAGCTTTCGGTGTGCCGAAAATTGCCGTCGGTATCGCAGTCGGCATAATTTCGGGAATTGTGTTTATCGGCGGCGTAAAGCGTCTTGCGGCGGTTACGGAAAAGGTAGTTCCCGTTATGGCTCTTTTATATGTTGTCGGCGGTTTGGTAATACTTATCGCGAGAATTAAATATATCCCCGAGACCTTCGGACTTATTTTCAAATATGCCTTTATGCCCAACGCCATAATCGGCGGCTCGATAGGCTATGCGCTCAAAACCGCAATCAGCCAGGGCGTTAAGCGAGGACTTTTCTCAAACGAAGCAGGTATGGGCTCCACACCCCACGCTCACGCAATAGCAAATGCCGAAACCCCTCATCAGCAGGGCACAATAGCGATGGTAGGCGTGTTTATAGATACCTTTATCGTACTTACAATGACCGCACTCGTTGTTATTTCAACGCTTTATGCGAACAACGGTATTCTTGCCTCGGGCAGTGCGGAGGGCGTCAGCAAGACCAATATGGCGCAGCTTGCGTTCTCAAGCGTTCTCGGCGACAAGGCAGGCAATTCCTTTATTGCGATTTGCCTTCTGTTCTTTGCTTTTTCAACGATACTCGGCTGGACCTTCTTCGGAAAGGTCAATGTCAAGTACCTTTTCGGTCAGAAAGCGGTTATCCCTTATTTCATAATTTCAATGGCGTTTATAGTGCTCGGTTCGTGCCTGTCAAACGACCTTGTATGGGAGCTTACCGATATGTTCAACAACCTTATGGTAATCCCCAATGTTCTTGCGCTGTTTGCTTTGAGCAAGCTTGTAACGGGAAAGGATTACAAAAATCCGCTTGCCGACAAGGCAAAGACTAAAACAAAATAAATTATTACGGCGGCTCTTTTTGAGCAAGTCCGTAAAAAATGGGCAATAGAAAAAACCTCTTGATGCAGAATATGAGGAATTTTGAAACTACTTACATTTTACGAGGTGTTTTATGAAGGCACAGTCCAAAGTCAAGATGTTTCATGCTATGTTTTGGCTTTCCGTATGCGTCTATCTTCTTCTTTTGATGCGTGTCACACTGTTTAAATATGCAAGCTTGGGTGAAGTGTTGTTTTCACCCGACCGCTTCTACAGCCGATCCGTCAACTTCATTCCCTTTGCCCATGACGGTCAACGCGTTGCAAGGTTTAAATTGGAATTGTTCTTAAACTTTTTAGCCCTTTGTCCGCTCGGCTTTTCTGCATTAACGGACAAGCTTGCACGCCGACCGCTCTGAACGTTGCAACATAATAACGTAAAGATAAAAAAGCCTTTAGTTGCACTGAACAAGTCCGTAAAAAACGTTCAACAGAAAAAAGAACCCTCTTGATGTAGAATATACATCAGGAGGGATTTTTAATGCCAAGAAATTATCAACACTTAAGCAATTACGAAGACAAGGTATATACCGCAATCCCAAAACTGACTCCGCTTGAAAAAAGAAATCGGTTTGCTGCTTAAAATTTAATTTCTTACATCAAGTAGGCTCTTTTTGTACTGTCTGCACAATTTGGTGCAGTTCTCTTTTTGAGCCGTTGATTTTTTCTTAAAGTGTGATAAAATATACATATTCGCTTGAAAGAGGTGTGCTATGGGAAAGAAAAATTCTTCCGCAACGAAAAAGAAAATAGTTTCAGCCGCATGGAAGCTTTTCTATGAGCAGGGCTACGACGACACCACCGTTGACGATATTGTTTTCGAGTCGGGAACCTCCAAGGGCTCGTTTTATCACTACTTCAGCGGCAAGGACGCACTTTTGTCATCTCTTTCGTATCTGTTTGATGAAAAGTACGACGAGCTTATTAAAACCATGGATAGAAATATGAGCTGCTTTGACAAACTGCTATATCTCAACACGGAGCTTTTCAGGATGATAGAGGACAGCGTTTCCATAGACCTTTTGGCTCAGCTTTTGTCCTCACAGCTTATCACAAAGAGCGAAAAGCATCTTCTCGACCGCAACAGAACCTATTATAAGCTGCTTCGCTCGATAGTGCTTGAAGCACAGCAGAGCGGCGAATTTTCCGACAGCTACTCGGTAAACGACATTGTAAAAGCCTACGCCTTGTTTGAGCGTGCGCTGATGTACGATTGGTGCTTAAGCAACGGCGAATACTCCCTGAGCACTTACAGCAACGGCGTTCTCAAAATGCTTTTGAGCGGATATTTGAAGAAAAACTGAAAATTTATTTTTACTACAAAATTTCGTCTGTACTACGGTCTAATTAAAAAGCCTTGATTTTGCATATAAAATGCAAGTCGAGGCTTTGTCTGTTTTTAGATTTAGTCTATACTTTGTTCTCTATTCCATTCTAATCACGATTGTGATAAAATACTCTCATTGATTTTTGAGGAGGATAAATATGACAACTTCTAACATCGTTGTCCTCGTAACTATTATTGTATATATGCTTGCAATGGTAGGCATCGGTTTTGTCTTTACCAAAAAGAACAATTCGAGCGAGGATTATTATTTGGGCGGCAGAAAGCTCGGTCCTTTCGTTACCGCAATGAGCGCCGAGGCTTCCGATATGAGCGCCTATCTTCTTATGGGTATCCCCGGACTTGCGCTTATGTGCGGACTTGCCGAGGCAACATGGACGGCAATCGGACTTTGCGTCGGTACATATCTCAACTGGCTTATCGTATCAAAAAGGCTCAGAAAATATACCGAGCGCATAAATGCCGTTACAATCCCCGAATATTTTTCAAAGAGATTCGGCGATAAGAAAAATATGCTTTCGGCTATTGCGGCTGTCGTAATCATAGTTTTCTTCGTGCCCTATACGGCATCGGGCTTCTCGGCTTGCGGCAAGCTGTTTTCAAGCCTTTTCGGTATGCAGTATATGACCGCTATGATAATCTGTGCGGCGGTTATCATCCTCTACTGTACTCTCGGCGGTTTCCTTGCCGCTTCCACAACCGACCTTATCCAGAGCATTATTATGACGGTTGCTCTTGTAATCGTTCTCGGTATTGCGGAGGGTATTACGGGCGGCTTTGACGCTGTGTTTGACAATGTAAGAAACTTTGACGGCTATCTCAACCTGTTTGAGGGCTTTGATGTCGGAACGCTCACAACGGGCAAATTCGGCGTAATTTCGGTCGTTTCAACGCTTGCCTGGGGTCTCGGTTACTTCGGTATGCCTCATATCCTTTTGAGATTTATGGCTATCGAGGACCCGAAAAAGCTCAAGCTTTCACGCCGTGTGGCTACCGTTTGGGTTGTTATCTCAATGTTTATTGCAATCCTTATCGGCGTTGCGGGCTATTCGCTTATGAAAAACGGCGTTCTCGGCGTAACCTATGCCAATAACTCCGACGCGGAGACGATAATCGTCGATATTTCAAAATTCCTTTCGACAAGGGGATATATCCCGGCGTTTGCGGGCGGTATCTTCCTTTCGGGAATACTCGCTTCCACGATGTCAACAGCAGATTCACAGCTTATCGCAGTTTCTTCGAGCGTAACACAGGATTTGCTTGTAAACACCTTCAAGGCAAAGATTTCCGAAAAGCAGAACCTTGTAATCGCAAGAATTTCGGTTATCGTAATTTCGGTAATTGCCGTTTTCCTCGCAAGAGACCCGAACGCTTCGATATTCAGAGTTGTTTCGTTCGCATGGGCAGGCTTTGGTGCGGCTTTCGGTCCCGTAATTCTGCTTTCGCTTTTCTGGAAGCGTTCAAACAAGTGGGGCGCTCTCGCAGGTATGATTTCAGGCGGCGTTATGGTATTTGTCTGGAAGTTTGTTATCAGAACAAAGTTTGCGGGAACTGCGCTTGACATTTATGAGCTTCTCCCCGCATTCCTTACGGCGCTTGTGTTTATAGTTGTTGTAAGCCTTCTTACACCCGCTCCCGAAAAGAGCATTACTGAGACCTTTGACGAGGTCAAAAAGACCGTTAACGACTAAAATACATCTAATAAAAATGCGTTGCAGTACCTTTAACTGCAACGCATTTTTTGTGCCTGTGCTTTATTGATTGTGTCCCTTTTCAAGAGCCATTGCCTTGAATTCCTTTTGCTTTTTAAGATAGATGATTGCAAGCGGTATGTCCGCAAGCAGCCAGGCGGCAGGGGCGGCGTAGCATACCGCATTGAAGCCTATTAGCGGAGTGAAAATAAATGCTATTGATATTCTGCCTATAAGCTCTCCCGCACCCGCAACTGCATTGGCATATGTAAAACCGAGACCCTGAAGAGTGTTCCTTAAAACGAACAGTACCGCAACAAGGCTGAAGCACTCCGCCGTTGCGACAAGATATCTGTGAGCTGCAAAGAGAACCGCCTCGTCCGGTTCGGTCATAAACAGGCGGACTATCGGCATACCGACCGTCAGCAGTGCGGCGCTCATAACAACAGATACAAGAACATCAAGCACAAATATCTTTTTAACCGATTTTGTAATTCTTTCGTAATTTCCCGCACCGTAGTTCTGACCGACAAAGGTCTGCGTGCCGACGCTGAGTCCGCTCAACGGTATGTTGGCAAGGTTTTCGACTCTGCCTGCGGCTGTAAAGCCCGCAATGGTGGCGGTGCCGAAGGAATTTACCGCGCTTTGCAGGCACATTGAGCCGATTGAAGTTATCGTAAACTGAAGTGAAACGGGTATGCCGAGCTTCAGCTGCGTGAATGCGGTTCTGAAGTCGGGCTTTAGGTCGTTCTTTGAAATATGTACATTTTCATTGTGCCTTAAAATATAATTTCCCGTAAGGACTGCCGCCGTAATGTGCGAGATAAGCGTTGCGAGCGCCGCACCCTCAACGCTCCAACGGAATACTCTTATAAACAGCAAATCGAGTACGAAGTTTACAAAAATGCTTATCACAAAATATAAAAGCGGCTTTTTGCTCTCTCCGACAGCCCTTGATATTGCAGTGAAATTGTTGGAGAGCATCTGAAACGGGATTGCAAAGTACAGAATGTTCACATAAGCTGAGGACAGCCCGAGAATTTCTTCGGGTGTGCCGATAAGCCTCAAAAGCGGCGTCGAAACCGTGTGGGCGATTATAACAAGTAGCAGCCCTAACAAAAACGACACCGTAATACTGCTTCCTGAATATCGGTCAACCTTCTTTTGGTTTCTTGCGCCGAAAGCCTGTGCCACGGGTATGGTAAAGCCGCTTGTAAGTCCGAGCGCCGCACCGATAATAAACGAGTTTATCGAGTCAACGCCGCCGACTGCGGCAAGTGCGTCCGTGCTCACATACCGTCCGACAAGTATGTTATCGACCAAGGTGTAGTTGTATTGTAAAAGCGACGAAGCCATAATCGGCAACGAAAATTTCACTATGCTTTTTATAGGGTTGCCGACAAGCATCGAATTCTGTTTTCCCATTTGTTTATCCCCGTGAAAAATACTTTTTTGATATTATATACTTATTATCCGATTTTTCAAGACCTTGCATCGCATTTTTGAAGCAAAGTCCCGATAATGGGATTTTATTCGCCGAAACAAATTGAAATTAAACCGTATTCGTGATAAAATTCTAAAAAAGAACCTTTTCGGGGGTAATGTTATGAAAAATAAAAACGATGTTGCAAAAAAGCCGCCTATGGGCTGGAACAGTTGGGATTGTTACGGTGCGGCGGTAAACGAGGAACAGCTTATCGGCAATGCCGAATATATGAGGGATAACCTCAAAAAGTACGGCTGGGAGTATATCGTCTGCGATATACAGTGGTACGAGCCCAAGGCTAAAAATAACGACTACAACAATTTTACCGAGCTTTGTATGGATGAGTATTCACGGCTTATTCCTGCCGAGAACCGCTTCCCGTCGGCAAAGGGCGGCGTGGGCTTTAAGAGTATAGCCGACCGCATACATTCAATGGGTCTTAAATTCGGCATACATATAATGAGGGGCATACCCCGTCAGGCGGTACACCGTAATACGGGACTTCTCGGTACGGATAAAACCGCAAGGCAGATAGCGCACCACTTCTCCGTTTGCCCGTGGAACACCGATATGTACGGCGTTGACACAAGGGCGAAGGGGGCGCAGGAATATTACAATTCTCTGTTTGCTCTCTATGCCGAATGGGGCGTTGACTTCGTAAAGGTTGACGACATTGCCAACACCGAGTTCAAGCCCTATGAGCCGTATTCCGCAAGGGAAGAGATTGAAATGATAAGACGGGCTGTCGACTCCTGCGGCAGGGATATGGTGTTGAGCCTTTCTCCCGGACCCGCACAGGTCGAGGTTGCCGACCACCTTATGAAAAACGCAAATATGTGGCGTATGACGGGCGACTTTTGGGATGTTTGGGATAAGCTTTACGATATGTTCAAAAAGACCGAAGCGTGGTATCCGTATGTCGGCGAGGGCTGTTGGCCCGACTGCGATATGTTGCCGCTTGGAAACATTTCAATAAACGGCACCTGCCACGGTCCGCAGAACAGATACACGCAGTTTACAAAGGATGAGCAGATAACCCTTATGACTCTTTGGAGCATCTTCCGTTCTCCGCTTATGTTCGGCGGTGAAATGCGTAACAACGACGAGTGGACGCTTTCGCTCATAACCAATGAAGAGATACTTGATGTAAACCAAAATTCACATTCGGCAAAGCCTGTGTTTGACGATGGGAAAACCGTTGTGTGGCAGTCGGTGTCCGCAAGGAACAACCCGATAATCGCCGTTTTCAACGCAGACGAAACCGAAAGGGAAATCGCCGTAAGCCTTGAAGAGCTCGGAGTGTCGGGCGAGCACACTCTGCGTGATTTGTGGAAAAGGGAGAATATCGGCAAGGTTAAAAATAACCTCAGGGTAACGGTAAATCCTCACGGCGCAAAAATATACGAACTTTATAAGTAAAAGGAATTGAAAAATGCTAAACCTCATTCTCGGCAAAAATCCGTTTGTTAAAACAGAATATGTAAGACGGCTCATTGCCGAAAAGGCGCAGTCGGGCGAGAAGTGCATAATTATCGTGCCCGAGCAGTTTTCCTATGAGACGGAAAAGTCAATGCTTGACCTTGTCGGCGCAAAGGATATGCTTTCGGTAGATGTGCTTAGTATGACAAGGCTTGCCGAGCTGATACTCTCCGAACATTCCGATCTCGAAGAAAAGCCCGCTGCCGACGACGGTGTGCGTATGATGACAATGAGCCTTGCACTTGAAAGCCTCGGAGATACCCTTGAAATTTACAAAAAGTATGTCTCGAGACCGCAACTTATTGCAGAACTTGTCTCCTTTGCCACCGAATTGAAGCAGTGGACGGTGTCCGTTGACAGTCTGGCTCGTTTTTGCGAAAACGCCGAGGCTTCGTCGCTTAAATCAAAGCTCGGCGAGCTCGTGACGGTGCTTTCTCTTTATAACACAATGCTTGAAAGGTCATATTACAACACCGACGATATGCTGACACGCCTTTGCTCGGTGCTCTCGGAGTGCAAATATTTTGAGGACAAAACCGTTGCGATAGACGGTTTTACCCGTTTTACGAAGCAGGAATATGCCGTTGTCGAAAAAATTCTTTCACAGGCTCCGCAGGTGTATATAACATTTGACTCCGATAACAGCCGTGACAGCTATTCGCTGTTTGCCAACAACAATAAACAGGTGGAATACCTTAAAAATATTGCCAATAAAAACTCGGTTAAAATTGCGCCGATTAAATTTATGGAAAACGGCAACGAAGGTGTAGACGAAAAACTTCTAAACCTTGCAAACGGAATTTTCACTCCCGAATTTACCGTGTCAAAGGAACCCTGCGGCGATGCTGTGAAAATCGTCTCTGCGCCCAACAAGGCGGACGAGTGCGAATTCGTGGCAATGACCGTTAAAAAGCTTATGCGTGAAAAGGGCGTCCGCTGCCGTGACATTGCGGTGTTTGAGCGCACCGAGGGAACATATGACAGGGAGCTCGCTTCGGCTTTTAAGCGCTACGGCGTTCCGTTCTATGAGGACGCACGCCAACCCGCAGCCTGCGAGCCGTTGGCGGTTTATCTCACTTCGCTTTTGGAAATTGCCTGCAACGGCTTTACCACCGATTCGCTTATGAGACATCTGAAAACGGGTCTTTCCGACCTTACTTCGGACGAAACGGCACAGCTTGAAAACTACGCTTTTGTCTGGAGAATAAACGCCTCGCAGTGGAGGGAGGATTTCACGGAAAATCCGAACGGCTACGGCAGTGAGCTTACGGATTTTGACAGAGTGAAGCTTGCTTCGTTAAACCGCATAAGGAAAAAGGCTGTTGCGCCCGTTTTGGCGTTCAAGCGTGATTTCTCGCAAGCGGAAAATGAGAAAAAGGCAGAGGTAATATACGATTATTTAATTAAAAATTCAGTCGATAAAAAGCTCAAAGCGCTGTCTGACGAGCTGCTCAAAAACGGCAAAACGGCGCTTTCGCAGGAGCAGGACGCAGTGTGGACGCTTGTCGTCGGTATGCTCGACAGGCTTTGGAACACCTGTAAAGACAGCGGCGTTTCTGACAAGAGATTTTTTGAGCTGTTCAACATTCTTTTAAGCGTCAGCGACTTCGGAAGCGTTCCGAAATCCATTGACGCCGTTACGCTCTCGGCCGCCGACAGGGCAAGAGTGCCCGTTAAAAAGTATGTGTTTATAGTCGGCGCAAACGACGGCGTTTTCCCGCTCAATCCGCCCACACAGGGACTTTTGAGCGACAAGGAGAGAACCGAACTTAAAAATGCGGGAATAGAGCTTGCCGAAACTGCGGAATATAAGCTCACTGAGGAAAAATACATAGCCTACCGTGCGGTTATAACGGCAGGCGAACGGCTCTTTGTGTCGTATTGCGACGCCGATTATCAGGGCGTGGGTATGACCGAGTCGCAGATTGTCCGTGAAATAAAAAAGATATATCCAGACCTCGAAGTTACCGAATACGAAAATATCCCGCCGCTTGAAAAGATTGAAAGCAGCGCTTCGGCATTTGAAATCTATGCCGAAAACTATACCGAGGACAGCGAATTTATGTCGTCCGTCAGGGATTATCTCGTTTCCGACAGCGTGAACAGGGGAAAGCTCAATACCCTTGAAAACGCCGCCGACAAGGCTTCGGCGCAGATAGCCGATACGGATATTGCAACGGAGCTTTTCGGAAAAGATATGCACCTTTCCGCATCGAAAACCGAGGTCTATTATAAATGCCCGTTCCAGTATTTCTGCAAGTACGGTATTAAGGCAAAGCCGAGAAAAGAGGCTGATGTCGACCCTGCCGTAAGCGGAAGTCTTATACATGAGGCGTTTGAGAAAATTCTTAAAAAGTTTTCAAAAGAGGAATTGATTGAGATACCGTCGGAGGTTCTCCGCAAAAATATTTCCGACATTACGGACGAATATCTTGAGGAGAAAATGGGCGGCAGTAAGTCAAAGTCAAACCGCTTTATCAGGCAGTACAATTCAATCGGCGATCAGATATTCTTTGTGCTTTCAAGGATAATCGAGGAGTTAAAGGTCAGCGACTTTGTACCGACAGACTTTGAATTGCCGATAGACTACGGCGCCGATGTGGCTCCTTATCGGCTTTCGCTTCCCGACGGCGGAACACTCAGTGTGAGCGGAAGCGTTGACCGTGTTGACATAATGGAGAAAAACGGCAAGAAGTATTTAAGGGTCGTCGACTATAAATCAAGCGGCAAAGATTTCCGTTTGAGCGATGTTGTCAGCGGCTTGAGTACGCAGATGCTCATTTACCTGTTCACAATCGAAAAGAACGGAAAGGGAAAATACGGCGACATAATCCCGAGCGGCGTGCTTTATATGCCTGCTAAAAACGGTACGGCAGACCTCGGCAGGCACGAGGGAGCCGATAAGATAGAGGATAAGATTTTGAAGTCCAATCAGATGAAAGGCATCATTGTTGACGATATGGACATAATCAACGGAATGGAGCACGATTTGAACGGATATTTCATTCCCGTAAGTCTTACCAAAAGCGGTGCGTTTACGGCTTCAAGCAAGCTGATAAAATCCGAGGATTTAGCAATGCTCAATCGGAAAATCGACTCCGTGTTAAGGCAGATGGCGTTAAATCTTCACAAGGGAAAAATCCCTGCCTATCCAGTAAAGGAGGACGATTGCAAATACTGCGACTATTCTTCCGTGTGCGGCTTTGAGGACGGCGACAGCTACCGTGAAATACTTTCTGCAAAGGATAACGAGGTTATAGAAATGCTCAAAAACGAGGAGGAAGAAAATGGCTGAAGTTAATTTGACGGACGAACAGCGGGCGGCTGTCGAAACCGACGGCAGTCTTATTGTTTCGGCTGCGGCAGGCTCGGGCAAGACCTTTGTCCTCGTTCGGCGTATCATAAATAAAATTTTGCGCAAGGAAAATCCCGTTTCGGTCGACAGGCTTCTGATTGTTACCTTTACAAGGGCGGCGGCCAACGAAATGCGCCAAAGGCTGTCGGTTGCGCTTGAAAAGGAAATAGAAAAAGAGCCCGACAACAAGTTTTTGCTTCGTCAGCAGGCTATGCTGCCGCTTGCGGAAATTTGCACAATGGACCAGTTTTTCAATTCCCTTGTAAAGGAGAATTTCCACAGGCTTAAAATAACGCCCGATTTCCGTATAATCGACTCAGGCGAGGCGGATATACTTTCGGCGCAGGCTCTCGAAGAGGTGCTTGAAGAGGCATACGACGGCGAGCAGGAAAAGTTTGAACGGCTCTTGAATGTGCTCGGCTGCGACAAGGACGACAAGGCTCTTTCCGAGTGCATAAAAACGCTCAACAGATATGCAAATTCATATCCGTACCCCGAAAAGTGGCTTGCGGAAATATCGGACAGCTATACGGGCAAAAAAAGACCGCAGGACACGGTGTTCGGCGAAATTTTGCTCGACAGGGCGTCTGAATATTGCGGCTATGCGATAAAACAGCTTGAATATGCCGCCGATTTGGTAAAGGACAACCCCGGGCTTGAAAAGCTGTCGGCGCTTATATCGGCGGATCTTGCGCAGGCGCAGAGCGTAAAGCAAGCCGCTGACGGTAAGGCGTGGAACGATTTATACAATCTTGTACATTCTCTTACATTTGAAAGATTTCCGAGGCTTCCCAAAGATACCGACGGACTTTTTGAACGGGAATACGCCAAGGGCTTGCGGGACAGCGCAAAGGAAATAATTACGGGGCTTTCGGGCAGTATATGCGCAGACGAAAACGATTTTGCGGGCGACTGTGAAATTTTCTCGTATGTCGTTCCCGAGCTTATAAAAATCATAAACGATTACAGGGAGAGATACGCTCTGAAAAAGGCGGAGATAAACTCTCTTGAATTTGACGATATAACGCACCTCGCCTTGAATTTACTTGTGGAAAACGGCGAATATACGGATATCGCAAAGGAACTGCGTGAAAAGTACGACGAGATTTTAATCGATGAGTATCAGGACACCAACTCAACGCAGGACGCAATATTTTCCGCCCTTTCCAAGGAGGAAAAGAATTTGTTTATTGTCGGCGATGTCAAGCAGAGCATTTACGGCTTCCGTCTTGCGATGCCCGAAATATTCCTTGAAAGGATTAAAAAGCAAAAGGAGTCGTCCGACCCGAAAAAGGTCTTTGTAGGTCTTGACAGGAATTTCCGAAGCCGTAAAGAGGTGCTTGACGGCGCAAACTATGTTTTCAAAAAGATTATGAACTCACGCACGGGAAATGTGGTTTACGACGATGAGGAGGCGCTGAAAGCGGGTGCGGATTATCCCGAGACGGATACCCCGAAAATTGAAATGTATGTTCTCGACAAAGGGCAGATAGGCAAGCAAAACACCTCGGAGGTAAGCTTTGTCGCCGACAGGGTGGAGGAACTGCTCGCTTCGGGCGAGGTCTATGACCGCAAAGCCGAAGAAATGCGCCGTGCCGAGGAAAAGGATATATGTATTCTCCTGCGTAAAAACAAGCTCGGACCGTCGATTGTGCGTGAACTTAAAAAGAGGGGAATATCGTCATATTTCGACGACAGCTCGGGCTTTTTCAAGAACACCGAGGTCGGGGTTATGCTCTCTCTGCTGTCCGTTATAGACAATCCCTTGCAGGATGTTCCGCTTTTGAGCGTTCTGATGTCGCCGATTTTCGGCTTTACCGTCGACGATGTGTCGCAGCTTAGGATTGCCGCAAGAAAGGGTAGCCTTTATCACGCCGTGAGAGCCTTTGACAGCGAAAAGTGCAGGAACTTCGTAACAGAATACGACGAGTACAAAAAATTGAGCAGCGTGCTCGGCGTCAGCGAGCTTTTGAGAACCGTATATAACCGCACGGGGTACCTGTCTGTCGTCAGCGCAATGAGCAACGGTGAAATGCGAAAGCTCAATTTAATGCTTTTGACCGAATATGCCCAAAGCTATGAGGAGTACGGCAGAAACGGCTTGCCCGGCTTTATGCGATATATCGAGCTTATGAAGAAAAACGGTTCCGATTTCAAGCCTGCGGTAAGCGTTAGCGAAAACGCCAATGTCGTAAGGATAATGTCCGTTCACAAGAGCAAGGGACTTGAATTTCCCATTGTGATTTTGGCTGATACGGCGTCGGGCACTTCAAGCACCGGCGGTTCGTTGGTTGTAAATCAGAAAACGGGAATAGGTCTTAAAATCTGCGATAAGGCGACCTACCGTAAATATTCCACCGTTCAGTATGAGGCTACGAAGTACATACAGTCGCTTGACGAGTGTTCCGAATCCCTGCGTGCTCTGTATGTCGCAATGACAAGGGCAAAGGAAAGGCTTATAATCACGGGTACTGTCGGCAATCTCGCAAATTTTGCAAAGGATTTGAGCGTTTATTGCTTTGAGGAAAAAATCGACAGCGTAGCCACAGAGAACAATACGGGCTTTTTGAAATATCTTCTTATGTGCTTTTTCCGCCATACGGGTGCGGGAAAGCTGCGGTATTATGCCGACTATAAAGGCAGTTTTGACACGGACTCGGGCTTTGCGTTCGGCTTTAACGCCGTGACGGAGTGCGCAGAGACCGAGCAGAACGAAACGGCGGCTGTTCGTGCGCGCAGTGCGAGAGCAAACCCCGATACGGTTGCCGAGATTAAAAAACGCACAAGCTACGAATATGAGTTTATGCCGCTTGCGGATTTTACCACAAAAATGTCGGCTTCCGAACTCAACAGGGCACAAAATCAAACGGAGTTTTATATAACCGAAAAGCCGTCGTTCGCAAAGGACGGAAAGCTTACCGCCGCCGAGAGGGGAACCGCCATGCACCGCTTTATGGAAGTGTGCGACTTTAAGGCGGCAAGCGAAAATGCCGCAGCCGAGCGTGAACGCCTTGTTGCCGAAAAGCTTCTCACTCCCGAGCAGGCGCAGTCGCTTGATATGAAATTGTTAAAAGGCTTCTTTGAAAGCAGTCTTTATCGGCGTATAGAAAAATCCGACAAGGTGTTAAGGGAGCAGAAATTCACTGTGTTTTTGCCGCTCTGTTTTGTGTCCGACACGGAAAACGCCGCATATGAAAACGAGAGAGTTCTTGTTCAGGGCGTAATCGACTGTGCGTTTTTTGAGGACGGAAAGCTTGTTGTCCTCGATTATAAAACCGACAGGGTGCAAAATACAGACGAGCTTGCCGAAAGGTACAGAAAACAGCTCGAGGTCTATAAAATCGCCGCAGAGCAGACCTTTTCCGTTGAAGTTCGGGAGCTTGCGATTTATTCATTTTACCTCGGAGAAGAAAAAATTATCTGATTTTGCGTTTTTTTCAAAAAAACACTTGCTTTTTCGGGCGGTTTATGTTAATATTTTTTACGCTATGCATTAAGTACTTTAGGTATATCGAAAGAGGTGACAGTTAATGAAAGACGGAATTCATCCCGCATACAAGCCCACAACTGTAAGATGTGCTTGCGGCGCTACATTTGAAACTTCTTCAACTAAAGAAGATATTCGTGTTGATATTTGCTCAAATTGTCATCCGTTCTTTACAGGCAAGCAGAAGCTTGTTGATACAGGCGGACGAGTTGACAGATTCAATAAGAGATATAATCTTAACAAATAAGACTGATATCATTAGAAAGCGGTACTTAGGGTGCCGCTTTTTGATTTATAATTTTATTTCGGACGGGAGGCGTAAGCGTGCAGGAGTATAAAACCGTACACCGTGAGGCGTATGATGAATTTACCGAAAAGCGTTCAAGGTTTATAGGGTATGTCTGCCCCGTAAGTACCGTTGACGAGGCAAACGCCTTTATTTCAAAAATCAAGCAAAAGCACTGGGACGCAAAGCACAATGTTTACGCCTATGTTTTAAAGGACGGCAATGTTAAGCGTTATTCCGACGACGGCGAGCCGCAGGGAACGGCGGGCGTGCCCGTACTCGATGTGCTCGAAAAAAGCGGAACGGTCAATGTCTGCGTTGTCGTGACAAGGTACTTCGGCGGAATACTTTTGGGTGGCGGAGGTCTTGTCCGTGCTTATTCCCACGGGGCGAAAATTGCCCTTGACGCAGGCGAAATCATAACAATGTCGCTTTGCAGTGAAATGAAAATCGAGTGCGATTACACGCTTTACGGCAAAATAACCCCGATAATTTCGTCGTGCGGCGGCAAGATAACGGACACCGAATTTACCGATAAGGTCACGGTGCTGTACACTGTACCCGAAAAGGATGAACAGCGGCTTTCCTCGGCTGTTTTTGAAGCGACCAACGGAAAGGTTATGCCCGAAAAGAGCGGAGAAAAATTTTCTGCGGTCTGATGAAAAATTTTGCGAAAAAACAGGGGAATTTGCAAATTTTGTGCGTATAAAGTAACAGTGAGGATTTTTGAGAGGAGGAAAACCGTGTTAATCAGGGAACATACACAGCTTATCGAAAGGCAGACCTTGAGCGAGTATGCCGCTCTTTCGGAAAACACAAGGGGCAGGCTTGTCCCGATTGAGGAATGCGACATCAGAACCTGCTTTCAGCGTGACAGGGACAGGATAATTCATTCAAACTCTTTCAGGCGCTTAAAGCATAAAACACAGGTCTTTCTCTCTCCCGAGGGCGACCATTACAGAACTCGCCTTACCCATACCCTTGAGGTTTCGCAGATTGCAAGGACAATTTCAAGAGCACTGCGGCTCAATGAGGACTTAACCGAGGCAATAGCGCTCGGTCACGACCTCGGTCATACACCGTTCGGTCATGCGGGCGAGCGTGCGCTCAACGATGTTTTCCCCACGGGCTTCCGCCATTTTGAGCAGAGCCTGCGTGTTGTGGATAAGCTCGAAAAGAACGGAAACGGTCTTAATCTTACATACGAGGTCAGAGACGGTATTCTCTGCCATACAACGGGCAAGGAGGCTGACACCCTGGAGGGCAGGATTGTCAAGCTTGCCGACAGAATTGCCTATATAAATCACGACATTGACGACGCCATAAGGGCGGGCGTTTTGTCGGAGAGCGATATACCCAAGGATATATCCGACATTTTGGGCGACAGCAAGTCTAAAAGGATAAACACCCTTGTTGTTTCCGCAATCGAAAACAGCTCGGACGATATACGGCTTGCCCCCGAAATCAAACAGCCGTTTGACGAGCTTCACAAGTTTATGTTCAAAAATGTTTACACCAATGTCAAGTGTAAGGGCGAGGAGCATAAGGCGGAGGCGCTTATTAAAATTCTTTACGAATATTTTATCGAACATCCCGACGCTCTTCCCGAGCTTTACAAAAATGTTGTCGAGTCCGAGGGGCGTGAGCGTGCGGCGTGCGATTATGTCGCAAGTATGTCCGACGGCTATGTTCTTAAAATCTATAACGAGCTTTTCATCCCGGCTTCGTGGATGTATTAAATCGGAGAAAGTCTTGAAAAGGAGTGATACATATGGCTTTCAGCGACGATTTTCTTTCGGAACTTCGTCAGAGATGCGATATTGAAAGCATAGTTTCCTCCTATGTTTCCCTTAAAAGAAAGGGTAAGCTTCTCGGCGGACTCTGTCCGTTCCATAACGAGAAAACGCCGTCGTTTTATGTCTATCCCGAAACGCAGTCCTACTATTGCTTCGGTTGCGGCAACGGCGGAGATGTCGTTACATTTATTAAAAATATAGAAAATCTTGACTATGTCGAAGCGGTCAAATTCCTTTGCGACAAGTGCGGTATGTCCTTGCCCGAGGATAACAACGACAACGGGCTTTCACGCCGCAGAATGAGGATGTATGAGGCTAACCGTGAGGCGGCAAGGTTCTATTATAAAATGCTCTTTTCCGAAAAGGGTGCGATTGCCAGGGAATACTGCAATTACCGTCAGCTTACAAAGGACACCGTCAAAAAGTTCGGCATAGGCTATGCTCCCGACGGCTGGACGGCTTTGCGTGATTATCTGCACGCAAAGGGATTTTCGGACACCGAATTGTATGAGGCGAATTTGCTCGGCAAAAGTCAGCGGGGAACCTATTATGACAGGTTTGTAAACCGTCTTATGTTCCCGATTATAGATGTGCGGGGCAATGTTATCGCATTTTCGGGCAGGCGGCTTAACGAGGAGGACAAGGCAAAGTATGTAAACTCTGCCGACACTCTTGTCTATAAAAAGGGCAGGGAGATATTTGCCCTTAACTATGCGAGAAAGACCGACACCGACACGCTTATCCTCTGCGAGGGGAATATCGATGTCGTAATGCTTCATCAGGCGGGCTTTACAAACGCCGTTGCGGCTCTCGGTACGGCTCTTACGCAGGAGCAGGCACAGGTTCTTTCCCGCTATGCGAGCGAAATACTGCTTTGCTACGACTCGGACGAAGCGGGTCAAAAGGCGGTTCAGAAAGCACTCGGAATTTTTGCAAACACCACCTTGAGAACAAAGGTTATAAATATGAAGGGCGGAAAAGACCCCGACGAGATAATCAAGAAATTCGGACCCGAGCGTTTCCGTATGCTTATTGAAAATGCGGCGAACGACACCGAATACAAGCTTATGCGGCAGCGTGTGAAATACGACCTCTCCGCTCCCGACGGTAAGGTCGGCTTTATGCAGGACGCCGCAAAGGTGTTGGCAAGGGTTACAAGCCCGATTGAGGTCGATGTTTACGCTTCAAAGCTTGCCGACGAGCTTTCCGTGAGAAAGGAAGCCGTTTTAAGCGAGGTCGCCAAAAACAAACGGACTCTTTCACGGGTCAAAAAGACCGAACAGATGAAAGAGATACAAAAATCACTTGATAATTCCAAGGATGTTATAAACAGAGTGAACGCACAAAGACGGGATAATCTCCATGCGGCTGCTGCCGAAGAAACTTTGATAGCTTCGCTCATTAACAATCCGAGTTATTATAAACAACTTAAAAACGAGGTTTCGGAATCTGACTTTGTCACGGACTTCAACCGAAAAGTCTTTTCTGTCATAAGCGAAAGACTTTCCGAGGGCAAGCCGATAGATTTGTCGTTCCTTACCCCGTATTTTACCGACGAAGAGATGTCAGCCGTTGCGAGGATTGCAACCTTGACGCAGAACCTGAGCAACACCGCAGGCGAGTGTATGGACTGCATAAGGGTAATCAGGAATGAAAAAAGTAAAACGGCATATTCCAAGCCGTCGGAGCTGTCCGATGAAGATTTTCTTAATATTTTCAAGGATAGAACAAAATCTAATGATGATGTATAAAGTGAAGGAGACATTATGGACAACACAACAGAGAAGAAGAATCCCATTGCCGAGCTTATCGAAAAGGGTAAGATTGCGGGCAAGGTAACCACGCAGGAAATCGACGCCGCTATGATTGAGAGCGACCTCGATATGGAGGACCTTGAAAAGGTCTACGAAAACCTCGAAAACCTCAACATTGAGATAATCGACGACTTTGACCTCGAGCTTGATTCGGCGGATTTCGATGTTTCTCTCCCCAAGGGACAGGAGGCTGCCGAAAATGTCGATGTTGCGGCGGCAACGATTGACGACCCCGTTAAGGTGTACCTTAAAGAAATCGGCCGTGTTCCGCTTCTCACACCAGAGGAGGAAATCGACCTCGCTATGAGAATTGCCGACGACGACACACAGGCAAAGCAGAGACTTGCCGAAGCAAACCTCCGTCTTGTCGTAAGTATCGCAAAAAGATATGTCGGCAGAGGTATGCAGTTCCTTGATTTGATTCAGGAGGGCAACCTCGGTCTTATCAAGGCTGTTGAAAAGTTCGACTACACCAAGGGCTTTAAGTTTTCAACCTATGCTACATGGTGGATAAGACAGGCTATCACAAGAGCCATTGCCGACCAGGCGAGAACTATCCGTATCCCTGTTCATATGGTTGAGACAATCAATAAGGTTAAAAAGACAAACAGTCAGCTTCTCCATCAGAACGGCAGAGACCCGAGTGCGGAGGAGATTGCCGAAGTACTCAGTATGCCCGTTGAAAAGGTTAGGGAAATTCTCCGTGTCGCTCAGGAGCCCGTATCGCTCGAGACCCCGATAGGCGAGGAGGAGGACAGCCACCTCGGCGACTTTATCCCCGACGACGACGCACTTGCACCTGCGGACGCGGCTTCCATGCTTCTTTTGAAAGAACAGCTTGAAGAGGTGCTCAACACTCTTACCGACAGGGAAGCTATGGTTTTAAGACTTCGTTTCGGACTTGAGGACGGACACCCGAGAACTCTTGAAGAGGTCGGAAGCACCTTCGGCGTAACCCGTGAGCGTATCCGTCAGATTGAGGCAAAGGCTTTGCGTAAGCTCCGCCACCCGTCAAGAAGTAAAAAGCTCAAGGACTTCCTTGACTGATAACAAAAATACAGCGGCTCGGAAATCATTTCGGTTTCCGAGCCGCTTTTTGTGATTTGTTTAATTATTTGTCTTCGTAAATCAAGTCCTCTTCGTCCGTAATCTCGGGCGCAGCTTGATTTAACTGTATGTCGTTTTCAAGCGATTTTACCTTTTCGGTCATATTGACATGCTCGACAACGGCAAGCATCATAACCACAAGGAAGAGGTTGGGGAGCGGGCAGAAGATGCCGGGGTTTACAATCGACATCATTTCAAGCCCGATATACGATACAAGAACGGTAATATTGAAAATCGTTTTCTTTTTAAGAAGAATAACAAACCTTGCAAAAAGCTGATTTGCATAGGCCACTATTCCCACGATTCCGAGGCTTCCCATAATCTGAAGCGGCTCGCAGTGATACCAACAAAGCGCAAACTTCGCCGACGGGTGAACATCTCTGTTGCCCATATACGCAAGACCCGTTCCGAATATCGGGTTGCTGTTGAAGTCTTTGAACGCCCTTGCGAACAGCTCGAGTCTTACTTCCTTTTCCGCTCCCGATATACTCATTATAAGGCGGTCAAAGGTCGCACCGAAGAAACCGTAAAAGTCCTCAAAGAACAGGGCGACCGCAAGAATGATGCCGAAGCCTATTGAAATAAAAGTCCAACGGTGACGCTTGTCAAGACCTATGAGTATGCTCATTGTCATCAAAAGCTCAATTCCGCCAAACACAAGTCCGCCTCTCGAGCCTGCAAGCAATATACAGCAGTAGAACAGCAATGCGAGGAAGATATACGATGGGTGCTTTATCGATTTGAAAGCGACAAACGGCATTGCCAGCATAAGAAATGTGGAAATGTTGTTTCGCCACTGCATATAGATAATGCCCTTGGTCTCCATAACCTCGGGAATGTTCGTAAGGTAGAATTCAACAATCATATATACGGCAAAAAGGCCCATATAAATCATCGTGTCGGAGAACTTTTCCTTTAACGAATAATTCCTCTCGGTGTTGAGGTATGTACACAAAAGCACATATATAAACAGCATACCGAAGCCGAGACCGAATACATAATAGAAAGATACAAGGCTGAAATAAGCCTCTTTTGTAATAAATCCCGCACCGCCGAGCGTGACCGCCACCGAAACGAACAGCATTGACTTGAATGCGCCGCCGATTACGATTTTGCGCCTGTAATAGACAAAATGGAAAATAAGCGCCGAAACGACGGGTATTGCAAACCACAGAAGCTTTATAAACACATCGTATGAGTCGTAAAGCTTGATTACCGTCTCGCACAATAGCAAAAACGGCAGCGTAGTGGGCATAAGGTCATCGCACACAACAAGCAAAAAGGATATTATAAGTATAAAGATAAGAACGCCGATAACCTCGATTTTGAAAAAGGTTATCAGGCAGGCGACGGCAAATATAATAAGCATGAACTTTTCGGTGTTGAAAAAATCACGCATTTTGCGTATCGCCGTGTTATCGTTTGAAAGCATAAAAACTGCCCTTCTTAAATTCAATTATATTTTTGTATATTATAATACTAAATAAAGCATTTTTCAATATGCTTGTCAAAAATAGACGGGTAGGAGAAATGTATATATAATTTTCGGGTGGATTGACGCATTTTTATGTACTTAAACCAAAGGAAAAGCGAACACCCGGAGGCGTTTATAAAAAGACGATATTTTTTGAAAATAAGTGTTGACATTTGTCGCTTGTTTTGATATTATATTTGAGCGCTAAGGCGAGAGGGCAAAACCGAAACGCCGAACAAAAGCGCACGGACCTTGAAAATTAAACAACGACTTAAGAAAAAGGAAACCCTGAGATTCC
>CABUHY010000023.1 GCA_902491475.1 uncultured Eubacteriales bacterium | reverse complement strand
GGCTCCCTTGTAAAGGGAGCTGTCATTTTTCTTCTGAAAAATGACTGAGGGATTTCAAAAGAATATCATCTAAATATTCACAAACTCCGTCAAAGTTATAATTGATTTCATTGTTTGGAATTCTGATAACCGTAAGACCGTATTGCTCAAGGTATTTGGTTCTTTCGGCATCATATGCAATGCCTTTGTCCTCATAATGTTGCGAACCGTCAAGCTCAATTACCAAATTTGCTTTTGCACAGTAAAAGTCAACGATATAGTTACCTATTATTTTTTGACGGATAAATCGAATATCTTTGTTTTTAAGATAGTCGTACCATAAATGTTTTTCTTCTTTTGTCATATTTTTGCGTAATTCTTTGGCGTTTTTTACAAGGTTCTTGTTGTGATTGTATTTCATTTTAATCCCTCAGTTTCGCTTCGCTCAACAGCTCCCTCGCCAGAGGGAGCCTTTTCATTTTCAAATACATTGTATCATAAAATAAAAAAACAGGACACCTTCACAATGAAAGGTGTCCTTAAAATTTGCTTGTTTTCCCTTAAAGTTCCACTTTTTGCGGCATACCGTTTTCCTCTCTCGATTTATCCGCAAGGTAAACGCACAGATGACCCGCAACGGAGTCAAAAATCGAAGTGCAGGCAAGCGACGGCTTTCCGCCCCTGAGGTATTCAACGAAATCTGCGGCAAGCTTTTCGTCTCCGCCGCCGTGGCCGCCGTATGCACCGACCATATCTCCGCCGACTCTCAAATCAACCTCTTCGACAACCTTTTCGTCGGTCTTTGTCGGGTGTATCTTTGAAACATAGAATTTTGACTCCTCAAAGTCGCCGTAAATCTCTCCGAGCGTGCCGATAATATGTATTCTCCTCTGCGGCTTTGAAGAACCGCCTACCATATTGTGCGTGCCCGTAGCTCCGCTTGCGAAGTTTATAAGCACCGACTGGTGGTCAACAACATTGTTGTCGCACTTGTATATGCATTTTCCGTAGTTTGAGTCGCCCTTGAGCAGATTTATTCTGTCCTCATCGGTCGGGTTTTCAATTCCCTCAAGCTTGTCCCAAATGTAGAACGCCCAACGCTCGGGCTGGTCAAGGTAAAGCCTCTTTGCCGAGTAACGGCAGGTGTCAACCAACGGGCAGTCTACAAGGCATCTTGTTCCCGCCTCTTTCGGCGCATTCTCGGGCTTGAACTGGAATTTTGAGCCGAAGCTTGAAATTGCGACGGGCTTTGTTTCCGACATCATCCACATTATCATATCCATATCATGACAGCACTTCGCAAGAAGCATTGAGGTGTGGCACTTGTCGGAATTTGCCCACTTGCCTCTGACATACGAGGTTGAAAGATGATGGTAGCTGACATGCTCGCAGGTCTGAATGTTTATAATGTCGCCTATCTCGCCTGCGGCAACCCGCTCTTTAATCGACAGATAGAACGGGGTGTAGCGCAGAACATGGCAAATCATAACCTTGTTGCCGTTCTTCCTTACGCAGTCGACAAGAGTTCGCATTTCTTCTTCATTGGTCGCAAAGGGTTTTTCAAGAAGCATATCGTAGCCCTTTTCAAGAAGCGGAATCGATGTTTCAATGTGCTGCTCGTCCATTGTGCCGTTGATTACCGCATCGGCAAATTTCGGTACCTTTGCAAGCTCCTGCGCCGAGTCAAAGCAATTCTCTTTCGGAAAGCCGAACATTTCCATTGCTTTTTTCTGCCTGATTTTGTCGGGATCGGCAACGCCGACGATTTTGAGCTTGTCGGGGTCGGTCAGCGCAAGCTTTGAATACACAAACGCCCTGTGACCCGCACCGACGATTATTGCCGTGATAGGTTGTTTTTCCATTGTATTATCACCCTTAAAAGTTATTAAGCACATTATAGTACACGCTCTTTGAAAAATAAAGAGCAAAAATAAAAAAAGAGCGGGAAACCGCTCTTTTTTGTCTTTCGGTTATCGGATTATTTTGCCGACTTCGCAAGATTGATGAAACGAAGAACGGTGTCAATGTCGCCCGAAACGCTTACCTTGCCTGTTGTGTAAGCAATTACGGGGTTGAGCTTGCCGTCAAGGATTTTGAAAAGATTGGTCGGGTTTACCGTAACAACAGCCCAATTATCGTGATAATCGTAAGGCTCAACATTTACCTTACCGTCTTTAACCTCTATGTAGAAAATACCCTCGGTGTTCTTGCCTGAAAGGTTTATCTGAATAGCCTGAGTACCTTCGATTGAGGACGCATCGATATCGGAATATTTTGCCTTTACCTTTGAAACTACCTGTTCGTATGTCATGGTATCGTCTCCTTTGTAATAATTTAACTAATTTTAACACCGATTTGTTGATTTATCAAGAATTTTCGATTGATAAAAAGACAGTATTTCGCCTATATTTCGTGCATTTTTTATAAAAAATAACAACAAAATCCGCCCTTATGCCGCCGAACATAAAAACATTTTTTATATTGATAAAAACTGATGACAAAATTGCTTATTTATAGTATAATATCTTATGTCTGTAATTTTATATTGGAGGTACTGTTATGGCTGTTGTAAAAACAGAGGCGTATTTTAACTCTTCGGACAAAATCCACAAGATAAGAACTCTCATTTGGAGGGAGGAGGAGCTTACGCCCATCGGCGTTGTTCAGCTCGCTCACGGCATGGCGGAGCATATTGACCGCTATGACGAATTTGCAAGATTTTTGGCGTCAAACGGCTTTGTGGTTTGCGGAAACGACCACCTCGGTCACGGCAAGTCCGTAAACGACCCGTCCGAGTTCGGCTTCTTTGCGGATAAAGACGGAGACAAGAGAATTGTTGACGATATGCATATACTCACGAAAATTATGAAGAAGAAATACCCCGACATACCGTATTTCCTTTTCGGACACAGTATGGGCTCTTTCTGTGCGAGGGTTTACACCGTTCATTTCGGCGACGAGCTCAACGGCGTAATCTACTGCGGTACGGGCGAGCTTCCTGCCGCTGCGGCTATGATACAGCCTATTGTTGACTCACTTTGCGAAAAGTACGGCCCGAAAAAGCGTGTTGAGGCTCTCGGCGACCTTTTCAGCAAGGCGACAAATCTCACGGTTCCCGACAAGACAGAGGACGGACTTGCGTGGCTGAGCCGTGACATACAGAACAGAGAGAACTACAAAAATGACCCGCTTTGCGGCTTTACATTTACCATCGGCGGTTACAGAGACCTTTTTGCACTCGCAAACGAGGCTTCAAGCAGGCAGTGGGCTTCCCTTGTTCCTAGCGATTTGCCGATACTCATAATTTCGGGCGCACATGACCCGATAGGCTTGAACGGTAAGGGCGTTATCTCGGTTTCCGACAATCTTGTGCTTGCGGGCAAGGAACCGACGGTTATCCTCTATCCGAGCGACCGTCACGAGATACTCAATGAGGATGACCGTGACAGAGTTTACAACGATGTGCTCTCATTCCTCAATTCAACCTATGTTTCGTAACAGGAGAAATTGTTTTGGCAAAAATTCAGAATATAACAGAAGAACAGCAGCGTACTCAAAGTGAATATATTCAAAAGGTCAAGTCGGTGCTCTGTGCAAAATATTACGACAGAACTCCCAAGGCTTACATTCACACCTACGGCTGCCAGGGAAATGTCTCCGACAGCGAACGGATAATGGGTATGCTCAAAGAGATGGGCTATGATTTTACCGAAGAGCTCGCCGAAGCGGATTTGGTGCTTTATAACACCTGCGCCGTGCGTGAACATGCCGAGGACAGGGTGTTCGGCAATGTCGGTATTCTCAAAAAGTACAAGGAGGAAAATCACGACCTTGTAATCGCTCTTTGCGGCTGTATGATGCAGCAACAGCATATCAGAGACAAGATTTACAAAAGCTATCCTTATGTTGACCTTGTGTTCGGTACGCACGCCGTGTATATGCTGCCCGAGCTTTTGTACAACACCTTGCAGGGCTCGAAAAGAGTTGTCTGCGCCCCCGACAAAAAGGGCGATATAGCCGAGAATGTTCCCGTTTACAGGGACAGGGGGATTAAAGCGTGGCTTCCGATAATGTACGGCTGCGACAATTTCTGCACCTATTGCATAGTGCCCTATGTCAGAGGCAGGGAGAGAAGCCGTGAACCCGAGTTTATAATCGAAGAGGCAAAGGAGATTATCGCCCAAGGCTACAAGGACATTACGCTTCTCGGTCAGAATGTAAACTCATACGGCAAGAACAATGTAAGCTCAATGAACTTTGCGGGGCTTTTAAGGGAAATCAACGCTCTTCCGGGCGATTTTACTTTGAGGTTTATGACCTCGCACCCCAAGGACTGCACAAAGGAGCTCATTGACGCTATGGCGGAGTGCGACAAGGTTGCAAAGCACCTGCATCTTCCGTTCCAGTCGGGTAACGACAGGGTGTTAAAGGCTATGAACCGACACTATGACAGGGCAAAATACCTCGAGCTTGTAAATTACGCCAAGGAGAAAATGCCCGACATTTCGCTTACAAGCGATGTTATAGTCGGCTTCCCGGGCGAAACATATGAGGAATTTCTCGATACCGTTTCGCTTGTAAAAGAGGTTAAATTTACCTCACTGTTCACATTTATTTATTCTCGCCGCACGGGCACAAGAGCTGCGGAAATGCCCGACCCCGTTTCAAGGGCGGAAAAGGGCAAGTGGTTCAAGGAGCTTTGCGATGTGCAGGAGGAGATTGCCGCAAAACGCACGGGTGCCATGAAGGGCAAAACCTACCGTGTGCTTGTTGAGGGCAAGTCAAAAAACAAAGAAAACTATCTTTCGGGCAGAACGGACGGAAATATAATAATCGAATTTCCGGGCGACGAAAGCCTTATCGGCGATTTCTGCTTCGTAAAGGTAACGGAAAGCCTCAACTGGATTTTGAGAGGCGAACAGGCAAAATAAATTATCCCTTTTTGGGTTAGTTGATATTAAAAATTTTATTTAAGGAGAAAACTATGGAACTCGAAAAACTCGCACGCCGGCTCGGCGCTGCAATTCAGCAGGACAAGGTATATCTTGATTTTCAGACTGCAATGAAGAACAACGAAGAGGATACGGCGCTCAACGACCTTATGGGCAAGATAAAGCTTCTTCAGATGTCTTATCAGCATGAGGCTTCTCAGGAGACCCCCGACGAGAAAAAGCTCGAGCAGTACAACAACGAATTTCAGGGCCTTTACGCTCAGGTAATGACCAATGAAAATATGAAAGCATACGAAGAGGCAAGACAGGCTGTCGACGATATGATGAACTATCTCACAGGCATACTTGCACTTTGCGTAAACGGCGAGGATCCCGAAACCTGCGACCCCCGTGCGCACGCACACGACCACAACTGCGGCGGAGAATGCTCTTCTTGCGGCGGTTGCCACTGATTGAATTAAACTATTGAATTTCGAGGCGGAGAAAAATGGCAGAATTATCACCAATGATGAAACAGTATTTTGAAATAAAGAAGAATTATCCGGACACAATTCTGTTTTTCCGTCTCGGAGATTTCTACGAAATGTTCTATGAGGACGCAAAAACCGCCTCCAAGGAGCTTGAACTCGTATTGACGGGCCGTGATTGCGGTCAGGAGGAGCGTGCGCCTATGTGCGGCGTTCCGTTCCACAGCGCCGATTCATATATAGCAAAGCTTGTCTCAAAGGGCTACAAGGTTGCCATATGTGAGCAGACGGAGGACCCGAAAACCGCAAAGGGTATCGTTAAAAGAGATGTCATAAGGGTTATTTCGGCAGGTACGGTAATCGAGAGCAGTATGCTTGACGAAACCAAAAACAACTACCTTGCCGTTTTGTGCAGGGCGTTCGACGGTATGGGCATTTGCTTTGCCGATGTCTCGACGGGCAGCGTCTATCTTACCTCGTTTTCCGAAAACTGCGATGAAAAAGCGGTGGATGAGATGGCAAGATTTATGCCCACCGAAATTCTTCTCAACAAAGAGGCTGCGGCTCTTAAAAGGCTGTCGGCGTTCATCTCGAAAAAGACGGAGGCGACGGCGGATGTTTTGCCTCCTGAAAGCTTCGACTATGAAAAAGCCGAGCGGACGGTTCTCTCGCATTTTGACAAGCCGTCCCTCGAAAGCCTCGGGCTCGAAGGCAAACAGAGTGCGGTATGCGCTCTCGGTGCGGCTCTGTCGTACCTTTACGAGGCGCAGAAAACCGACCTTAACAACATAAAGGAAATCAATTTCTATTCCGACGCAAAGTATATGAAAATCGGACTTTCCACAAGGCGCAACCTTGAAATTACCGAGACTATGCGTGACAGGGAAAAGAAAGGCTCGCTGCTTTGGGTGCTTGACAAGACCAAGACCGCAATGGGCAAACGCCTTATCAGAAGCTGGCTTGAATGTCCGCTCTACGATTGTGCCGCAATTTCAAAAAGGCATAACGCCGTAGCGGAGCTTTGCGAGAGCACCAAAAAGCGTAACGATTTAGTCTCGCTTATGGCGGGCATTTACGATATGGAACGCCTTATGACAAGGGTGCTTTACAACACGGCAAACGCAAAGGAGCTCTTGTCGCTGAAAACCACGCTTGAACCGCTTCCGAAAATAAAGGAAATTCTCAAAGACTCAAAATCGCTGTTGCTTAAAGATATATACAACGACATTGATGTGCTTGAGGATGTATATACTCTCGTTTCGCAGGCGATAAGCGAGGACGCTCCGTTTTCCGTTCGTGAGGGCGGTATGATAAACGACAATTTCAACGCAGAGCTTGACGAGCTTCGCAAGATAGTCAAGGGCGGAAAGTCTTTCCTTACGGACCTTGAAACCAAGGAACAGGACGAGACGGGAATTAAAAAGCTTAAAATCGGCTACAACAGGGTGTTCGGTTACTATTTTGAAGTGCCGAACGCATACAAGGAGATAGTCCCCGATACATATATCAGAAAGCAGACCCTTTCAAACTGCGAACGCTATATCACGCAGGAATTGAAGGAACTTGAAACAAAGGTACTCGGCGCACAGGAGAGGATAGTAAGCCTTGAATATGAGATATTCTGCTCCGTGCGTAAAAAGATAGGCGAGCAGTACGAGCGGACAAGCCGTACTTCAAAGGCTGTCGCAACGCTCGACACGCTTTGTTCGCTTGCGAATGTGGCAATTTCAAATAACTATACAAGACCCGACATAAACGATTCGGACACCGTAATTATCAAGGACGGCAGACACCCCGTAATCGAAAAAATGCTCAAGGACACGCCGTTTGTTCCGAACGACACGGAGCTTGACTGCGACAAGAACAGAACCGCAATTATAACCGGACCCAATATGGCAGGTAAATCCACATATATGCGTCAGGTTGCGATTATTGTTATGATGGCGCAGATGGGTTCGTTTGTTCCTGCTTCCTATGCTTCGATAGGGCTTGTCGATTCGGTGTTTACCCGTGTCGGTGCGTCGGACGATTTGGCTTCGGGTCAGTCAACCTTTATGGTTGAGATGAGCGAGGTGGCGGAAATCCTTGACAACGCAACCTCAAAAAGCTTGATAATTCTTGACGAGATAGGCAGGGGAACCTCGACCTATGACGGAATGAGCATTGCAAAGGCAGTGCTCGAATACACGGCGGACAAAAAGCGCCTCGGCGCAAAAACTCTTTTTGCAACGCATTATCACGAGTTGACGGAGCTTGAAAACGAGATGGACGGCGTTAAGAACTTCAACATAGCCGTCAAAAAACGGGGAGACGACATAATCTTCCTTCGCCGCATAGTAAGGGGCGGAGCGGACGGAAGTTACGGTATCGATGTCGCAAGGCTCGCAGGCGTTCCCGACACGGTGGTAAAGCGTGCCAAGGTTATATTGAAATCGCTTGAGGAAAACGGCGTTGCGCCCGTCACTTCAACCGCTGTGCGTGAAGAGGCGAGGGGCGATATGCAGGTAAGCTTCGGTTCAAACGCCGAAAGCGAAATAATGGACGAGTTAAAGGCTCTTGATGTGAATACCCTCACGCCGATTGAGGCAATGTCAAAGCTTTATGAAATATCGGCAAAGGCAAAACAGGTTTAATCAAAACGAATTCGCAACGGAGGTGCGGCTGTGGGAAAAATAAATAAATTACCGAGAAATATATGGGAGCTTATAGCCGCAGGCGAGGTTGTCGAAAGACCCGCGTCGGTTGTAAAGGAGCTTCTTGAAAACTCTATCGACGCAGGGGCTACGGATATAACCGTTGAAATACAAAACGGCGGCGTGCGCTATATAAGAATTACCGACAACGGCTGCGGTATCGCAAGGGAGGATGTTCCGCTTGCTTTTGTAAGCCACGCAACAAGTAAGATTTCCTCGGCACAGGATTTGGAGGCTATAATGACCCTCGGCTTCAGGGGCGAGGCTCTGTCGTCCGTTGCGGCGGTTTCCAAAACGGAGATTATCACAAAAACCAAGGACGAGGAAATCGGCACAAGAATGGAAATTTTCGGCGGCGAGCAGGTGTCTCTTGACGACGCAGGCTGTCCGAACGGCACAACCATCATTATAAGGGAGCTCTTTTACAACACTCCCGCAAGAATGAAATTTTTGAAATCCGATAAATCGGAGGCTATGGCGGTTGCGGGTATAGTTGACAAAATCGCTCTTTCGCATCCCGAAATCAGCATAAGATTTATTAAAGACGGCAAGCAGGTGCTCTGTACCGACGGCTCGGGAGAGCTTAAAAACGCTGTATATTCCGTTTACGGGGACGAGTTTTCGTCCTCTATGATACCCGTGTCTTATGAGCTCAACGGTATGCGTGTCAAGGGCTTCGTTTCAAAGCCGTTTTACGCAAGGGGCTCGGGCTCAATGCAGCTTTTCTTTGCTAACAACAGGTTTATAAAAAGCAAGACCGCCTGTGCCGCACTCAATGAGGCATACAAGAACTCGATTATGGTCGGAAAATATCCTGCCTGCGTGCTATTTATCGAGATAATTCCCGAATTGCTCGATGTAAATGTTCATCCCGCAAAAACCGAGGTGCGTTTTTCAAACGAAAAGGCGATTTTCGATTTGATATACTATGCGGCAAAGAACGCAATAACAAACGACGCTTCACGCCCGCAGGTTCAGCTTAAAAACAGACCGAATATCGACATTTTACAGCCACCCGTTCCCGAAACGGTGCAGACCGACTTATATTCGTTTAATTCGGAAATCGCAAAGAGCGAGCCTCCCGTTGAGGAAACCCGACCCGTTACCTTTGCTCCGCCCGTTACCGACAGAGAGCCCGAGGCGCCGAGCGGAATTTATATGAACTCGTCCGAACGCATTTCGTATATGAAGAATAACGGGGACGACGAAATCGACCTTTCCGTCAGGACGGCGACCGCTTTTGACGAGCCTTCGAAGCCCCAAAACGACAGCGAGACGGTATATTCCGAAAATCCCGAAAAGGAAGTTAAAAGGGGCGAGAACAGCGAGGTTTCGTTCAAATATCTCGGCGAGGCTTTCAGAACATATATCTTTGCCGAATATAACGGCAGGCTTGCCATAATCGACAAGCACGCCGCCCACGAGCGTATGCTCTATAACAAACTGAAAAAAGACAACGGTGCAAACGGAAGTCAGCTTATGTTAAAACCCTGTACCGTGGTGCTTTCAAAGGAAGAATACATTGCCGTTACGGAAAATCTTGATATGATGCGAAGCGCAGGCTTTGAAATAGACGACTTCGGCAACGGCTCGGTAATCGTAAGAGCCTGCCCGTTAAATCTTGAAAAAGAGGATGTCACACAGCTTGTGACGGAAATTGCGGGCTATCTTACGCAGAATAAAAAGAATATATTACCCGAACAGCTCGATTGGGTCTATCATTCAATCGCTTGCCGTGCGGCGGTAAAGGCGGGAAACAAACAGACCGATTATGAGCTTATCGAATTTACAAAACAGCTTCTCTCCGACGAGAGCGTAAGATATTGCCCTCACGGCAGACCTGTTTTGATTGAGCTTACAAAGTACGAGCTTGACAAGCAGTTCGGAAGGGTGTGAAAGATGCAAAAGCCCTCCTTACTTGTGATTGTCGGACCTACGGCGTCGGGTAAAACGGCGCTTGCGGTCGAGTGTGCGAAGAAATTTGACGGCGAAATCATATCGGCTGACTCAATGCAGATATATAAGGGTATGAACATTGCCACCGCAAAGCCCACCGAAGAGGAAATGCAGGGAATACCGCATCATCTGATTGATTTTGTCGATGTCACTTCACAATACAGCGTGGCACAGTTTGTCGCGGACGCCGAAAAATGCTGTCGGGATATACTTTCCCGAGGTAAGCTGCCCGTTCTTGCAGGCGGCACGGGGCTTTATGTTGACAGCTTTGTCAACAACATAAAGTTTTCCGAAGCGGACGGCGACGAGGCTTTGAGAAAAAAGCTTTCGGACGAATTGAACTCAGTCGGAGCCGAAAAAATGCTCCAAAGACTTTCTCAGCTCGACCCTGAATATGCCGCAAAGCTTCATCCGAACAATGAGAAACGCATTATAAGAGCGTTTGAAATCTATACGCTTACGGGCAAAACTCCCACCGAAGCTGCGGCGCTCTCGAGGACCGAGCCGTCACGCTACAACTGCTGTTTTGTCGGAATAAACTATAAAAACAGAGATATTCTGTATGACCGCATAAACAGGCGTGTTGACCTTATGATGGAAAACGGCTTGCTCGAAGAGGCAAAAAGCTATTATGATTTGCCCAAGAAGTCAACCGCTTCACAGGCTATCGGATATAAGGAATTGAAGCCTTATTTTGACGGGGAAATCTCCCTTGAGCAGGCGGTTGAAAACCTCAAAATCGGAACACGGCACTATGCCAAGCGCCAGCTTACATGGTTCAGACGAAACGAAGATATAAAATGGTTTTATCCCGACGGGGAAACCAAAGACGGATTTTCAGAAGAAGTATTTGATTATATAAAGAAGGTGATTTGATGCCTAAAAACAAAAAAGAGGACAAGGTCTTACAGTTTAAGAACGATAAGAAAAAAATGACGGTCGTTTACATTGTTGCGGCTGTTGCGTTTATCGCTTTTTTTCTGTATCAGGTGTTCAAAATCAACTATCAGCCCGTTAAAACACAGGTGGCGTTAAGTAAAACCGTGGCTTCCACGGCGGTTACGGACGCCTTTGTCGTAAGGGACGAATATCCCATTGAGGCAAGCGTGACGGGAACGCTTGTTCCGCTTGTCGAGGACGGCAAAAGGGTTGCGAGCCAGGACGATGTCGCAGTTGTTTTCACAAGCGACGAGGCTGCCAAGACCTATAACGAGATAAAATCGGTCAAGGAGGAAATCGCATATTTTTCCTCGCTTCAGAACAAGGTCGGCGTTCAGACTGCCGACATAACGCCTCTTGACGAGCGTATCTATTCCGCTTGCGAGGCATATGCCGTTGCGGTGAACAACGGAAATATCGACTCTTATCAGACCTATGAGGACAATATAAGAGACGCCATAACCTCGCGCCAGCTGTCAACGGGAACGGTTATCGACCCGAGCGCAAAGTTAGGCGAGCTCAACGCAAAGCTGGCACAGCTCCAAAGTGCCGAAATCGGGTACAATACCATTAAGGCGCCGCACCCGGGATATTACATCAGCGTTGCCGACGGCTACGAAAATACTGTTGATTATGCGAACATCCTGTCTATGACCACGGCGCAGATTTCAGATTTGTTCGACACTTCAAAAACGCAGAAAAGCGCTGTTGACAACTATATGGGCAAGCTTGTGGACGGCTTTAACTGGTATCTCCTTTGCGTTGTAAACTATGAGGACGCCGTTAAGCTGTCAATCGGAAGTAAGGTAAAGGTGGAGTTTACAATGACCACCGCAGAACCGATAAACGCCGAGGTTGCCGCAATTTGCGATACGGCGGACGGCAAGACGGGCGTAATTCTCAAATGTAACCTTATGAGCACCGAATACGCAAGCCTGCGTACCGAGCAGATAAGAATTACCTTTGACGAGCATACGGGCTATCAGGTTCCGAACAAGGCGATAAGGGAAATCGACGGTCAAAAGGGCGTTTATGTCCTCAGCGGAAACATAGTCAAATTCAAGAAAATAAATATAGACTATTCGGATAACGAAATATCAATTTGCAACAATCCCGACAACGAAAGCGGCTTTGTTGAACTTTATGATAATATAATTGTGGAAGGAACTGATCTTTATGACGGAAAAATCCTTAGTTGAGCAGAAGTATGCCGACATTGACTGCAACCTTAAAGCGATAAGGGAAGAGATTGCCGAAGCGGCAATCAAAAGCGGCAGAAAGCCCGAGGACATTGATTTTATGGCGGTTACCAAAACCGTTGACGAAATGTATATAAACCACGCCCTTGAGTCGGGAATTACCCTTATAGGCGAAAACAAGGTTCAGGAAATGCTGCGAAAGAAGCCCAACCTGAAGCTTGACGGTGTGCGCAAGAACCTTATCGGACATTTGCAGACAAACAAGGTGTCGCAGATTGTCGGCGAGGTCGATATGATAGAGTCGGTCGATTCGTTAAAGGTCGCAAAGGAGATAGGCAAGCAGTCGGTCAAGAAAGGTCTTGTAACCGATGTGCTTCTTGAGGTTAATATCGGCAGGGAGGAGTCCAAAACGGGATTTATGCCCGAAGCGGTTGACGAAAATCTCTGTGAAATCGCACAAATCGAGGGACTTCGTGTCTGCGGACTTATGACAATACCGCCGATTTGCGAAAAAACCACAGAACTTTGTAAATTTTTTGAGAATATATACAATATGTATGTTGACATTGACTCGAAAAAAATAGATAATGTATATATGAAAGTTTTGTCCATGGGTATGTCGTCGGATTATGTTCCGGCAATACTCTGCGGCTCAAATCATGTAAGAATAGGTTCAAAAATATTTGGACCGAGAATATACTAATCAGGAGGATACAGAAATGAATTTGAAGGATAAGCTGAGCAACATTCTCAAAGTTTCGGAAGACGAATACTACGATGTTCCCGACTCTGAAGGCTATGAAGAAGCCGAAGAGCCCGAAGAGGAAGATTACGAACCTGTTCCCCGTTATTCACAGAGAAATCTGCGTGACGCAAAGAGCGATCACAATAAAGTAGTCAGCATAAATACAACCGCAAAATTGCAGGTTGTTCTTACAAAGCCGAAGTCAATGGAAGAGGCAAGGGGCGTTGCCGACAACCTCAACCAGAAAAAGACCGTCATTTTGAACCTTGAATCGGTAAACGGCGAAACCGCAAGAAGAATTCTTGACTTTTTAAGCGGCGTTACCTATGCCAACAAGGCGACAATGAGGCAGGTTGCGAGCGATACATTTATGATTACTCCGTACAATGTCGATGTCAACGGAGACCTTTTAAGCGAGCTCGGCAACAACGGATATGTTTTCGATAAATAATTTCAGTCAGAAGTGGGGATACAATAATGCTTACACCGGATCAGATTAAATCAAAGGAATTTCACACCACGGGCAAAAGCTCATACAAGGCTGAGGAGGTTGACGAATTTCTTGAAGAAATTCACGCTTCCTACGACCAGATGTTCCGTGAAAACGGAAACATAATCAAAAAAATGAGTATTCTTGCCAACAAAGTGGAAGAGTATAAAAAGGATGAGGACAGCCTGCGTCAGGCACTGCTTTCCGCTCAGAAGCTTGCGGATAAAATCGTAGCCGAAGCAAAGGAAAATTCCGCCAAGGAGCTTTCCGACGCAAAGGAAAAAGCAGAAAAGGCCGTTGCCGACGCAAACGCACAGGCAAAGAAAATTCTTGACGACGCCAAGGCTGCCGCAGACGCTAAGGTTCACGACGCCAACAAGCAGGCGGAGGAGATTATCGGCGGCATCAACCGCAAGGTAACACAGGAAAATCTTGTTCTTGAAATGCTCAAAAAAGAGGTTTCCGCTTTCCGCAACAAGATGATGGATATGTACAAGGAGCATTTGACCTTGCTTGACAGACTTCCTACATACACAGAGGAAAAGGAAGAGCCTGTTGAGGAGAAAGAGCCCGAGGTACAGGAAACAGCCGCTGCCGAGCAGGAGACAGTCGAAACGGCAGAGCCCGTTGCCGAAGAGCCTGTTGAGGAAGCTGCCGAAGAGGTCGCAGAGGAGGCTGCCGAGGAGCCCGTTGAGGAACCCGAGGAAGAGCCTGCGGAAGAACCCGAAGAGGACGACGGCTTTGAGCTTTCCGATATAGAGAATATCCTTGACGAAGAGGATGTGTCCGAAGAGGACGAAGACGCTTTCACTCTTGACGAGACTGCGTTTGACGACGAGCCCGAGGACGAATTTGAAGATGTTTCTTCCGATGTGTCCGAGGATAACGGCGGTTTTTCTCTCAATATAGACGAGCTTGACTTCGACGATGACGACGATGACGGAATTACCGCGGATGCGGGCGATTATGCGTCGGTTGACGAGGAAGACGAAGAAGAGAGCGACGATGACGAGGATGACGGCGCTATTTCGTTTAAGAAGTTTTTTAAGAAGAAATAATTCAGAGGTGGAACGATGCTTCAGGCAGCAACAATAATGACAATTGCATTTTTAATAGCGATTGATCAGATTATAAAATTCATAGTCTTGAAGCATCTTGAACCCATCGGTTCAATAACGGTAATAGATAAAGTATTAAGTCTGACATATGTTGAAAACACAGGGGCGGCGTTCGGTTCGTTCAGCGGCTATACAAGGGTGCTGAGCGTTTTTACCGCACTTGTGCTGATTGTCGGACTTATTTATTTGTTATCGGGTAAAATCCGGTCCAAGGTAGTTTATTGGGGCTTGACTCTTATAATTGCGGGCGGAGCGGCTAACCTGATAGACAGGGTCGGCAGGCATTTTGTAATAGACTATATAGACCCGCTGTTTGTCAAATTCGCCGTGTTTAACTTTGCCGATATACTTGTTACCGTCGGCGCATTTGTCGTTATAATTTATCTTTTGTATGAGATTATAAGAGACTCTAAAAACGCTAAAGTTAAGGAATGATATGAACAGTATTAGCATAATTGCCGACATTGAAAGCGACGGCGAGAGGATAGACAAATATCTGTCGTTTATCTTCCCGAGAACCTCACGAAGCTATATTCAGAAAGCTATTGAGTCGGGCAATGTCAGCGTAAACGGAAAACCCGTTTCAAAGAATTATAAGCTTAAATCCGACGATAAGGTGGAATATCTTCCGCTTGAACCCGTTTCGCTTACGGTCGAGCCGCAGAATATTCCGCTTGATATAGTGTTTGAGGACGACGACCTGCTTGTTGTCAACAAACCGAAGGGAATGGTTGTTCATCCGGCTCCCGGAAACTACGAAAACACGCTTGTAAACGCCCTTATGTATCACTGTAAGGACAGCCTTTCGGGCATAAACGGCGTTTTGCGCCCGGGAATAGTTCACAGAATTGACAAAAACACCTCGGGACTTCTGATTGTCGCAAAGAATGACTTTGCACACAAGGGTCTTGCCGAGCAGATAAAAGAACACAGCTTTACAAGGGAGTACCGTGCAATTTGCATAGGTCATCTCAAGCAGGAAGAGGGGACGGTCGTTGCCCCGATAGGCAGAAGCACAAACGACAGGAAAAAAATGGCTGTAACCGACAAGAATTCCAAAAATGCGGTTACTCATTATAAGGTTCTTGAGCAGTTGAACGGTTACGATTATTTAAGACTGCGCCTTGAAACGGGCAGAACACATCAGATAAGGGTGCATATGGCGTACCTCGGTCATCCGCTTGCGGGCGACGATGTTTACGGCAAGCCGAGGAACACCGAGGAGCAAAGGCTTTGCGGACAGTGCCTGCATGCGGGTCTTATCGGCTTTATCCACCCGAGAAGCGGCGAGTATGTTGAGTTCTCAACCGAGCTCCCCGAGTATTTCTCGAGGTTTATGAAAGGGTTGTAAAAATTGTCAGAAAAACAGATTAAAACGGATTTTTCCGATTGGTTGGTCGTGTCGGATATTGACGGCACGCTCAACAATAAATTAAGGCGTTTGCCTAAGAGAAACTATGATGCCATAAACGAATTCGTGGTTGAGAAAAAGGGCAGATTTACTTTGGCTTCGGGCAGGAATGTAAGCTCGATACGCAAGCCGTATGAGTCCCTGCCTATGATTTCGGGCACGCCTGCCGTCATACTCAACGGCGCGGGTATATATGATGTAAAGAACGATAAAATTCTCGACTTTACACCGATAAATCCCATGGGCTATGAGCTTGTAAAATCGGCTATGAAAAAGTTTCCCGCATTGGAGGTGTATATCCTCACAAGCAGGGAAGCATATGCGATAAATTCACATATCTTTGCGGAAGTGATGATAAAGGCGGACAATTTGCCGCACAAGCGCTTCAAAAATGCTTCCGAGGTGCCGCCCGACGACTGGGGTAAGGTCATTTTTATGGGTATGCCCCCGCTTATCAGCGCCGTCAAAAAGTATCTTTACGGTGCGGGCGGGACGGATGTCAACTTTATGTCGTCGTCGATAGCCTCGTTTGAGATGCTTGAAAAGGGCGTACATAAGGGCACGGCGATTATGAAAATTGCCGATATGCTCGGAATTAAAAAGGAGCACACCGCCGCAATCGGAGATTATTTCAACGATTTTGATATGCTTAAAACCGTCGGTTTGCCTGCCTGCTGCGGTCAGGCACCGAAAGAAATGCACGAAATTGCAAAATTCGAGGCTTGCCACTGTAACAAGGGCGCCGTCGGAGATTTGCTCAATTATATAATGTACACATACAAGGAGAACTGATTATGGACGCTATGAAGAAAAAAGAATTGCAGATTTTTGCTGCAAAGGCGCGCATAGGCGTTATTGAGGGTGTTTACAATGCCAAGGCGGGACATCCGGGCGGCTCGCTTTCAATCTGCGATTTGCTTGCTTACCTTTATAACGAAGAGATGAATATCGACCCGAAAGACCCGCATATGGAGTCAAGAGACAGGTTTGTCCTTTCAAAAGGCCATGCCGCTCCCGCACTTTATGCGACTCTTGCTCTTAAAGGCTTTTTCCCCGTTGAGGACTTAAAGACCTTGAGAAAGTCCGACTCTTACCTCCAGGGTCATCCCAATATGAACAAAATCCCCGGTATCGATATGAGCACAGGCTCGCTCGGTCAGGGCATTTCCGCCGCAGTCGGTATGGCTCTCGGTGCAAAGTTCGATAAAAAGGATTACCGTGTTTATACCGTTCTCGGCGACGGCGAGATTGAAGAGGGCGAAGTTTGGGAGGCTGCAATGTTTGCCGCTAACCAAAAGCTTGACAACCTTGTTGCTGTCGTTGATTTCAACGGACTTCAGATTGACGGCACTATCGACGAGGTAAACTCCGCTTATCCGATTGCCGACAAATTCAAGGCTTTCAAGTGGAATGTAGTCGAAATAGACGGACATGATTTTGACGCTATCGAGGACGCTCTTAACAACGCAAAGGCAACAAAGGGCGTACCGACCTGTATTGTTATGAAAACAGTCAAGGGCAAGGGCGTTTCATATATGGAGGACGCCGTAGGCTGGCACGGAAAAGCTCCTAACACCGAAGAATACGAACAGGCGATGACCGAGCTCAAAGCGGCTCTCGCAGAATTGGAGGCTTAAATTATGGCAGAAGTAATTAAATGTGCAACCCGTGACGCTTACGGTAAAACGCTTGTTGAGTTGGGCGAGAAAAACGATAAAATAGTAGTCCTTGACGCCGACCTTGCGGCGGCTACAAAAACGGGAATGTTCAAAAAGGCTCATCCCGATAAATTCTTTGATGTAGGTATTGCAGAGGCTAACCTTATGGGCGTTGCGGCAGGTCTTGCGGCAACGGGTCACACTGTTTTCGCTTCGTCGTTCGCTATGTTTGCGGCAGGCAGAGCGTTTGAACAGATAAGAAACTCAATCGGCTATCCGCACCTCAATGTTAAAATCGGCGCAACCCATGCAGGTATATCGGTAGGCGAGGACGGCGCAAGCCATCAGTGCTGTGAGGATATTGCTCTTATGAGAACTATCCCGGGTATGGTAATTCTCAACCCTGCGGACGACATTGAAGCAAGAGCCTGCGTCCTTGCGGCTGTTGAGCACGACGGACCTGTTTATATGCGTTTCGGCCGTCTTGCAGTGCCGAGAGTATTCGACGAAAACTATAAGTTTGAAATAGGAAAGGGCAGCGTGCTCGTTGAGGGTACGGACGCTACAATCATCGCTTCGGGTCTTATGGTAAACGAGGCTCTTATGGCAGCCGAGAACCTCAAATCGGAGGGCATTTCCGTAAGAGTTGTCAATATGGCGACAATCAAGCCTATCGACAGGGATATAATCATTGACTCGGCTAAGAAAACAGGCGTTATCGTCACTGCCGAGGAACACAGCATTATCGGCGGTCTCGGTTCGGCTGTTACAGAGGTTGTATGTGAGACTGTTCCCGTTCCCGTTGTACGCGTAGGCGTAAACGATGTGTTCGGAAAGTCGGGCCCCGCAGTTGAGCTTTTGCATATCTTCGGACTTGACGCCGCAAATATCGCAGAAAATGTCAAAAAGGCAATCAAGCTCAAATAAAACAAACCAAATACAAAGACCGCTCTCAGAGGCGCACTCCGTAAGGAAGTGCGCCTCAGTTATATTCGCCGGGTGGCGAGTGATATTGCTTCACAGTTATATTATGCTTCGCATAGTTATATTGCCTGCGGCAGTTTAATCTGCGAATATAATATCACGAAAGCCGACAGGCTTTCATATCGCTTTCCGAGAGGAAAATATCACTCCGTGCAAAGCACGGAATATCACTTTTATCCATATGTTCGGCGAGCAACGGATTTTGTCACCGAAACCCGGTATATATTCGTTTTTGGATAGAATAAAAAAACTACAGCGCAAATTTTGCGCTGTAGTCTTCCTTATGAAGCCGCTCTCAATGAGCGGTCTTTTATACTGTCCGATAATAAATTATCTGTTACATTTCTTGTCAAAGCTCGGGTTGAAAGCGTAGAAATTCTTTTCGTTGAGCTTATCCGTAGCAAGCCTCAAGCCCTCGCCGAAGCGCTGATAGTGCACTATCTCTCTTTCACGCAGGAACTTTATGGGCTCTCTGACATCGGGGTCGTCGACAAGGCGCAGAATGTTGTCGTATGTCGTCCTTGCCTTCTGCTCTGCCGCCAAATCCTCGTGCAAGTCAGTTATAACATCGCCCTTTGACTGCAAATACGACGCCGTAAACGGAGCGCCGCTTGCCGCAACGGGATAAACGCCTGTCGTGTGGTCGACAAAGTACTTGTCAAAGCCGCTCTTCTTTATTTCGTCGATGGAAAGGTTCCTTGTAAGCTGATAAACTATTGCGCCTATCATTTCAAGATGCCCCAATTCCTCCGTGCCGATGTCGGTAAGCAAACCTTTAAGCTCGGCATAGGGCATTGCGAATCTCTGCGAAAGGTAGCGCAGCGACGCACCTAATTCTCCGTCGGGACCTCCGTATTGGCTGATTATGATTTGTGCATACTTAGGGTTGGGGTTCTTGATATTTACGGGGTACTGTAACTTTTTCTCATATTGAAACATCAGCAATCACACTCCTTGGTTACATCCCACGGCCACGGGTCTTTAAGCCATTCCTCGCCGTTGGCAGGCTGAGTTATCGGACCGTACATTGCCTCAAATTCTTTGAGCATGGCTTTATAAGCCGCCGTGTATTCGTCGTATCTCTTTTTTGCCTCTTTGTCGCCCGGGTGCGTGTCGAGGTAAATATGAAGCTCCCACGCCGCAAACTGTACCGAAGAAAGGCGAAGCAATGCCGTTGCTCTGTTGTTCATATGCATTTACCTCCCAAAAACGGCTTGTTAAGGTCAGGAAACGCCGTTCCGTATTTGAGTGCCGCTTCGGGCTTATACATTGTCGTATCCGTCTGGAAAGGCACATAAGCCATTGCCGTAACTACCGTGTCGGGCAGTGTCGAAGTGCCGTAATACGAACCCGTGCTGCAAATATTTACTTCGCAGCGGTCGGTTTCGGCAATTTTACATTTTTCGTTTATATCCAATGTAAACTCTCCTTGTTATTTTTTTGCTCCCCGTTTTATTATATGGCTCGGTACGGTAAAATGTTAGGCGTCGGGTGGCTTTTACGGGGCTTACTTTGCGCTATTTGTTGACAATCGGCGAAAAATAGCGTATATTTATTTCACTGTAAATTTATAAATATGTTTTCGGAGCGTATTATGAATAGATTGAAAAAGTTCACAAGCTTGATTGTAATGCTTTTGAAGTTTACTCTGTTTTTTATATTGTTTGCAATTTTCTTTTTGCTTTTCGGAATAAACAACGCATGGCTTCTCCATGTTTCGAGAACCGCTGCGGTAACAATGTTTACCTTTGTTGTTCTGGGACTTGCGTCGATGTCGATTTTCGGCGGATACAGCATAGGCATTTACAAGAGCAAGCCGATAATCAGCTCGCTTTCCCTTGCAACATTCTTTACCGACATTATCACATATTTGCAGTTGTGCATCATGAACACGAACTCCGCAAACAACCAAACCTTTAAGCTTGAGGACTTGGATATACTGCTTATCGTTTATGTTCTTCAGCTTATAATGATAATCGCATTTGCATATTTCGGAAATCATGTTTATTTCACAATAAATTCTCCCGAAAAATGCTGCGTAATCACAACATCAAAATATGCGTTGAACAATGTCGTTCCGAAAATATTGAAGTATAAAAAGCAGTACAATATTACCGATATGATACTTTTCACTTCGCCCGATTTGTACGATATTATCAACCGTTGCGACACCGTGTTCGTCTATGATGTCCCCGTGCCGTCCCGCACCACGATAATCGAGTATTGCTACGCGAACAACAAGAATATTTACTATAATTTTGAGATGTGCGATATAGTTGCGTTAAGGGGCAGAACAACGATTTTGGACGACAAGCCGCTTTACGCTTCACAGGTCAAGGGGCTTACCGAGGAGCAGAAATTCTTTAAGCGCCTGCTTGATGTTTTCGGCTCGTTCTGCGGACTTATTGTGCTTTCTCCGCTTTTCCTTTTATGTGCGATACTTATAAAAATAGAGGACGGCGGCAAGGTCTTTTTCAAGCAGAAGAGGGCAACGCTCAACGGCAAAATTTTCTATGTTTATAAGTTCAGGACAATGAAAGAAAAGGACGCCGTCAACCGTTCCGTAACAAGCGACGATGACCGAATCACAAAGGTCGGCAGATTTTTGCGTAAGTTCAGAATTGACGAGCTTCCGCAGCTTATAAATATCCTCAAAGGCGAAATGAGCATTGTGGGACCCCGACCCGAGATGGTTGAAAATGTTGACCAGTACACCGATATGCTCTCCGAATTCAGCTACCGTTTAAGAGTTAAAGCAGGACTTACGGGTCATGCGCAGATTGCGGGCAAATACAACACCTCTCCCAAGGACAAGCTTGTGCTTGACCTTATGTATATTGAAAAATACAGCCTTTGGCTTGATATAAAGCTGATTTTCCAGACCCTTACCGTGTTCTTTAAGGCGTCGGACAGCACCGAGGCTTTTTGCAAGGGCGAGGAGTTTGAGTTTTTTACGCAGGAGAGCCTGAAACAACAGGAAGAGGATAAAAAAGAATAAAAAGAAAGTCGATTCTACACGGAATCGACTTTTTCTATATATTCGGGCGGAACAGCTTTTGTAACCCAAATGCTTTTTGATTTTTGTCTATCGTTAAAGAATTCAAAACCGTCCTTTGCCATTCTCTCCGAATCGATTTTGAAAGCGGAAAAACCGTTTTTTGAGTATCCTGCTTTAAGGAAATCGATATAACTTTTTGAGCTTGACAGAAAAACGACGGGATTATGCCTGCTTATCAATCCTTTTGAAAGAATTGATTGAGTGTTTTCGGCATCGGATATATGAAACATCACATACGGAACATTTTGCGCAGCTTCATATTTCATCGGGGAATATCTGAGAGAAACTAAAAAGTAAGCTTTGAGGTTGTGAAAAAACTGAATTTTATAAAAATCAACATCTTTATTTTTTTTATAAATTTTACGGCTTTGGCAAAGGCTTATATATTCAATACCGCCGGGTAATCTGTTCTTTATTGCGTGAACAGCTCCGCATAACATATTTTTCAATCCTTGAGTTTCGCTTCAAGCCTGTACAGGGGAAGACCCTGCTGTGCGAATTTTTGCTCGTATTCAGTGACAATATTGCCCTCAAAGCCGCTGTTGTGCAGGTCTCTGATTATACTTGTAACCTCAAAGCCGTTGTTTTTGAAGCTTTCGATTGAGTATTCAAAGAAGTCAAGGCTGTCTGTCTTTTGCGTGATTACGCCGCCGGGGACAAGTATCTTTTTATAAATGCTCAAAAATTCGGGGCTTGTAAGCCTGTGCTTTTCGTGCCTTGCTTTCGGGAAAGGTGTGCTGAAGTTGAGGAAAATTTCCGAAACGCTCTTTTCCTTGATGAATACGGGAAGATATTCCGCTCTCATTTCAAGGAAACGCAGGTTTTCGACTTCCGCCTCTTTCGCCTTTTCGCAGGCTATAACGAGCACTCCGGGCACACATTCTATTCCGACTACATTCTTATCGGGATTTCTTTTTGCATATTCCGTTGCGAACTGACCCTTGCCGCAGCCGATTTCAAGCACAAGCGGTGCGTCGTTCTCAAAATACTCCGAAAAGTCGATATACGCACGGACATTGTCGATGTTTCTTAAATCAAAATCGGGAATTGAATAGGGGATACGCAGCTCGCTGCAATTATCCCGCCTTGTATCGAGGTTTTTAAGTTTTCTGAATCTCATTTTATCACCGAATAGATAATACCATATTTTGCGTGATTGTGCAATGTAAATCGTACGGCTGTATTTTTGGTTAATTTAGCATATTGAACAAACCTGCGGTTTATGTTATCATTTTTATATAATATAACTTCGAGGTGTGAACTTTATGGAAAGAAGAGATAAAACTAATTACTACCTTGACCTTGCGGAGGCTGTCGCTCACAGAAGCACCTGCCTGCGCCGTCATTACGGAGCGGTTATAGTTGCAAATGACCAGGTTATATCGACGGGCTATTCGGGTGCGCCGAGAGGTCGTAAAAACTGTTGTGATATAAACAGATGCATAAGAGACGAGCTTAAAATCCCGAGAGGGGAAAGGTATGAGCTTTGCAGAAGCGTGCACGCGGAGGCAAATGCGATTATCAGCGCTTCAAGGAATGAGATGCTCGGCGGTACGCTTTATCTTGTCGGACTTGAAAGCAATGATGTTGACTATGTCGAGAACGCAAACAGCTGTTCGATGTGCAAGCGTATGATTATAAATTCGGGCATTGAGCACATTGTTATCAGAGACACCAAGGACGATTACAGAATAGTTCATGTCAAGAAGTGGATTGACGACGACGAATCCCTCACAGGTGTGCTGGGATACTGATGTGAAGTGAAGAATGAAAGTTGTATAATAAAAACGGACAGCACAACTTGAAAAATATATCATATCGTAGGGACAGCGAGGCGTACGGGGCTTGCTCCCGTCGTTGACAGCGCCCTGCGGGCGAGTGAAAAATGAAAAATTGTGGGTGCTTCGCACGGATTAAAAATTATAGCGAACAGCGTAGGGACAGGGCTTGCCCCTGTCCTAATTTGTTATATATCCCACTGCGGACAGCCGCAAGGGCTGTCCCTACGGATTGTGCGTTGCCGTATCGGTAGGGCGGGGCTTGCTCCCGCCGAAAAAAGGCTTATAGCAAACTAAAAATGTGAACAAACACAGGCTCCCTTGTAAAGGGAACTGTCATTTTTTGATAACAAAAAATGACTGAGGGATTTTTATAAAATCACATAAACCTAACCTTAAAATCCCTCCGAGTTGCCTCACGGCAACCTGCCTCCGTTTACAAGCGAGGCTTATTCCTTAAAACATCAAAACAAGGCAATCGGGCTCTCGGTTGCCTTGTTTTTCCCTTTATAGACACGCTTTGCAACGGTTAATCGGTATTTTCAATAAATTATCGCACACTCGTTTGTTGAATATGCCTAATTAAATTTGCGCCCTTGAAATAATTTTTTATATATGGTATAATTTTTTCAAAATTTTAAGCGTAGAAATATGCACAAAAGGAAGGTTAAGATGAGCAAAAAATCTCAATCTCCCGAGGGAACTATCAAGCATAATACCTATACCGGTAAGGAATTGACCGGTTACTTGGTAGGTCTTGCGGGACAAAACATTATTTACAACATCATTTCCGGCGGACTTCAGTATTACTGGCAGTCAATCATTTTTCTGCCGGCAATGGCTATCTCGACAATATTCTTTATTGCCCGTATATGGGACGCAATCAATGACCCGATGATGGGTTCGATTGTTGACCATACGAGAACAAAATGGGGTAAATGTAAGCCGTACCTTATGTTTATTCCGATTCCGATCGGTATTATTACCATCCTTACATTCTGTAACGCAACATATACCGACTACACTTCGACAACGGCTCATGTTTTGATTGTCGGCTGGGCGGCAATCTCTTATATCCTTTGGGGTATGTGCTATACGGTCGGCGACATCCCGATTTGGGGCGTTACCTCGCTTATGACGGATGACGAGAACGACAGAGCAAAGGCTCTTTCTCTTGCCCGTATCGTGGCAAATGTCGGCGCTATCGGTATGCTTATTACCTTTGCAGGTAAAGCTCTTTCGCCGAAGTTCCAGGAGCAGGGACTTGATATTCTCCATGCGGATAAGAAATCCTATATCATAATTGCGGTTATCCTTTCGGTATTCGCAACCGTTCTCTTCCAGTTTGCGGGACTTTCCGTAAAAGAGAGAGTTAAGCAGTCCGACGAAACACATACAATGAAGGAAAACTTCAAGACTATGTTCTCAAACGACCCGTTCAGAAGACTTCTTATTTCGGGTATTTTGAGAAGCCCCATTCAGCTTCTTTCAATCGTCGGTCTTACGCTTGTTATGTACTATTTCTTCGACAACAACCTTGCTAACCTTATGGTTGACGGCAAGCTTCAGATTGAAAAAATCGTTCAGCTTCTTGTAATGGCAATCGGTCTTCTCGGCGGTATGATTATCGGTACTGCCGCTACACCCAAGATGGCAAACAAGTTCGGCAAAAAGCAGCTTTACAACTTCTATTCAATCGCAGGCGCTGTTCCGTTTGCATTGATTTTCGGCGTTTACAAGCTTGCAGGCGGCAACCTTATGCAGAGCATGGGCTATGTCCTTCTTATGGCTGTTATGATGTTTGCGGCTTCATGGGCTATGGGCTCAATCAACATTCTTCAGTCGATTATGATTGCCGACTGCGTTGACTATGAGGAGTACAAGAACGGTATCCGTACCGACGGCGTATTCTTCTCGGGTCAGTCGTTCATCACAAAGCTTTCAATGGGCGTTTCTTCGCTTATTTCGGGCTTCGTTTATTCGGCTGTTCACTACAGTGCGGAAAACATTGCACAGCTCAATATCGACTTGGCTGACGGAAAATACCGTTTCTTTGAAGCGGCTAACGGCGACTACGCTATGGCGATGTTCCTTCTTATTTCCATTCCGCCTGCAATCGGTATGCTTCTTTCGGCTATCCCCACCATCAAGTATTCACTTACGGATGAGGAGCACACAAGAATTCTTAACGAGCTTATCACAAGAAGAGCAAATAAGAAAGACTGATAAATTCAATATCAACTTAAAAGACCCCGTTGGTTGGCTGAGAGTTCATAAGGAAGTATTGGTTTCTCGCATAAAATTTATTATACC
>CABUHY010000022.1 GCA_902491475.1 uncultured Eubacteriales bacterium | reverse complement strand
CAGTCACTAAAACCCTTCAAAACCTTACGAGCCGTGCAGGTAGCAATAGTAAGAAGATGATCAAGGCATACGAAGATAGCATGAAATAAGGCTGTAATATTTTTCGGACAAAAAGGTCTGTCGGAATACCGGCAGACCGATTTTTTATATCTGTTTTCCGTATAGCAAAACCGTTAATATACAGAAAAATCATATACTTTTTATTTCAAAAAAAATTTTGTGAAAATTATATAGGAAAATATGTTATAGCAATATTTGGAAATTATTGCTAAAATAGGAAGCGTGAAAGAAAGGAAGTGCTGATTATATGTTCAGAACGGCATCGGATAAAGAAATCGGCGAGTATTTATCAAAACTCATATATGAAAAAAATGATAAATTCAAGTCCGGCAGAGACTTTTGTAAACAATATCTTAAGCTTGTTGACGGAGTTCAACCGACCGACGAGGAAATACAGAAGCAGGCAAACAGATTATCGGGAATTAAATCGGGTAAATTCGGTATTCAGATAAATGATTTGGGATATTACACCCAACTTTTGGAAATAACCTGCGAGGAGCTTTTAAGCGCAGGAAAATCAAAGCCCGCATTCCCCGACAGATATTCCAATTACACCTTTGCCCACTCGACCGACGAAAAATACTGGAAAAAGTATATAGACAATGAAGATAAAATTTTTCTCAATGCCGACGAATACGGAAAAACCGTATTGGATTATGCGTTAGAATGTGAAAATTTGGGACTTATTAAATTCTTAATGAAAAATCATTATCTGACCATTGTTGACAACGAAAGCACAAAGGATTACGGAATGACCTTTTTGCCGCCGCATAAAGCTTTTCAAAATATCGCGAGAAACACAAACAAATTGAGCAGTGAGCTTGTGAGTGATGATACCGTAAGAACAAACATAGTTACATTGGCAATAAAAAACAACGATAATTATTTTTTAACAAAACTGCGGGCAAGAGAAATACCCGCACTGTACCATCTTTGTGAATATTCGGCATTTTCACAGCTTGACGATTACGAAGGCTGTGAAAACAGCAATCTGACAGCGGCAGTCGCAAAATCGGACAAGGAGGTTCTTGATTATTTTTCAGACGCATTCAATGTAAAAACCGAACATGACGAGGCGGTATTTATATATCCGTTTTTAGGTCATCTTTTGGGAAAAATGATTGCCGAAAAGAACAAGAATACAGTATATGTACTTAAAAGAACGCTTAATTACAACAAAAATGTTCTCAACGAATTAAGCGAAAAAATTACACAGCTTTACATTCTCTACAAAAAATACTGTAACGATGACGACGCATTTTCGGCCGCTGTAAGGTATTTTGATATGAACGGCATCGGTGTATTTTCACTTATCGGTTCAGACCCGAGCGACCCGTCAAAATGCATAAAGATGAAATCTAATGTCATACATATCAGCGAAACATCTGCCGACAGTGAAATAAGCAAACTCATCAACAGCATTAACCAAGTATATTATGACATTAAAAATCAAAACAAACAGGCGCTGCTTAATGTGGATTAAAAACGAGGAGGAGTTATATGTATTGTAAAAATTGCGGCACTGAAATCAATGACGGCTCAAAATTTTGCGAAAACTGCGGAAAAGATGTAAACGATTGCGGAGGAACCGTACAAAGCGTTCAAACTCAAAGCGTACAAGCCCCCGTTCTTGATTATTCCGGTTCTTTCCTTTTGTGGCTTGTAGGATTTTTTATCCCCGTCGCCGGACTTATTCTGTTCCTTTGCATGAGGAAAGATGAGCCGGGAAAAGCCCGTTCCGCCGGCAAGGGAGCCTTAACGGCATTTGTTATACATATTGTTTTGGTTGTTCTGTATATTGTTGCGGTATTCTTTATCAGCTATTTCGGAGTGAAAGAAGCTTCTTCTCAAATTTATGATTCTGCCTATAACTATGATTCGCAAGAATATTACGACTACGAAAATGACGGGTATGCATACGACTATAATTATGACTACGACTCCCCTGTCGAATATTCATAACCTCAAATAATTCAAAAAGCCTGTAACCAAGTATTTTAATCAAAAATATACTGATTATATATACTCGGTTACAGGTGATTTTTTATGTTCAAGTCGGTTTTTGCGATACTTTTGCCGTTTTTCGGAACAACAATCGGCTCATTGTCGGCATTTTTTATAAACGGAGAAATAAACAGAAAATTCAACAGGATAATACTCGGTTTTTCGGGCGGAATAATGTTTGCCGCAAGCATATGGAGCCTAATTTTACCGTCCGTGGAGCAGTCGGCTCATTTGAATAAAATGTCGTTTATACCTGCCGTTACGGGAATAGCGGTCGGTATTGCATATTTGATATTCACGGATAAGATAATAAAAAAATCGAAAGGAAAAGCCGACAAAAGCAGTCTGTTGATTTTTGCGGTTACGCTTCACAACATTCCCGAAGGAATGGCTGTGGGCGTAATTTTTTCTGCGCTGTGGGCAGGAAGTCCGAATGTAACTTTCGCCTCGGCATTGGCGCTGTCCGTGGGAATAGCAATACAAAACATACCCGAGGGCGCAGTTGTTTCCCTGCCGTCGAGAGCAAAGGGAAACTCAAAACAGAAAGCTTTTGCGGCAGGAGTTTTATCGGGAATTGTCGAACCCATAGGCGCCTTGCTTACCTTGCTTATGTCAAGTGCCGTTAATGCCGTTTTGCCGTATCTTTTGTCCTTTGCGGCGGGCGCTATGATATATGTAACTGTAAACGAGCTCATTCCCGAAGCAAAAGACGGAAAAGACGACTGCGTATGTGCGGTATCCTTTGCCTGCGGATTTTTAATTATGATGATATTGGATATTGTTATGTAAAAAAAGCCGTAGAAAACTACGGCTTTGTCTTAACACGGTTTAATACTGCGAATATGTTTTCAGGAAATCGCCCAGCTCGTTTGCCGCATGGGTAAGCTCCTTAACTGTCGGCAAATAGACAATTCTTGCGTGGTCGGGAGTCGGATAGTTAAACGCAGTACCCTGAACCAACAATATCTTCTTCTTTTTAAGGAAATCAAGGACAAACTGTTCGTCGTCGTTGATATGGAATTTCTTAATATCGAACTTCGGGAAAATATAGAATGCCGCTTTGGGCTTTACAACGCTTACGCCGTCAATCGCCGAAAGTGCGTTATAAATACATTCTCTCTGCTCATAAATTCTTCCGCCGGGCTTTAACAGGGCGTCAACGCTCTGATAGCCGCCGAGAGCAGTCTGGATAATCTGCTGTGACGGAACATTTGAACATAAACGCATTGACGAAAGAAGATTAAGTCCTTCGATATAGCCCTTAATCCTCGACTTGTCGCCGCTGATAACCATCCAACCGCATCTGAAGCCCGCAATACGGTGAGACTTTGAAAGACCGTTGAGCGTAATGCAGGGAACATCGGGAGCAAGAGACGCTATCGAAATATGCTTGAGACCGTCCATAACAAGTCTGTCGTAAATTTCATCGGAATAAATAATCAAGCCGTGCTGTCTTGCAACCTCGACAATTTCAAGCAAGATTTCCTTTGAATAAAGCGCACCCGTCGGGTTATTGGGGTTGATTATAACAATACCCTTTGTTTTATCGGTAATCTTTTTCTTAATGTCCTCAATGTCGGGATTCCACTCATTCTGCTCATCGCACATATAGTGAACGGGAGTACCGCCCGCAAGCGAAACGGAAGCCGTCCAAAGCGGATAATCGGGCGCAGGAACAAGGATTTCGTCGCCGTTGTCGAGAAGTCCCTGCATAGCCATTGTAATGAGCTCGCTCGCACCGTTACCTGTGTAAATATCGTTTATGTCAACATTGGGGATTTCCTTAATCTGGCAATACTGCATTATCGCTTTTCTTGCGGAGAAAATACCCTTTGAGTCCGAATAGCCCTCGGAATCACGGAGATTGTAAATCATATCCCTGATTATTTCATCGGGCGCAGTGAAATTGAACGGAGCGGGATTGCCGATGTTAAGCTTCAAGATCTTAACGCCGTTTTCGGTCATTCTGTTCGCCTCGTCCAGAATCGGACCTCTTATATCGTAACAAACATGGTCAAGTTTGTGAGATTTTTCAAAATTACGCATATTATCATTCCTTAAATTTTGTCTTAAAATATTATATCACTCCTGTCAAGTAAATCAATATCAAAAAGCAATAAAAAAAGCGGCGCCGAAGCGCCGTTTATGTATTAAATTTTACTTTCCTTTTTAATTCCGAACACCATTCTCAATATAGGTCCTATAAACTTGGGGTTGTCAAATACGATAAATTTCATATTGCTTTTCCTCCTAACAGCATTTACACAGAGCGACGCCGCTTACGGCAAGCGCAACGGAAAGGACGACAACAAGCGCCTTTGCCGGTATGATAAATGCAAGAACCAAGCCCAACCCGAAAACGAGAAAGACAGCTCCTATGCTGATTTTCTGCTTGCGTTTGCCCATAACACACACCGCCTTTTAGTGTACTTATTACACTATATTCAAAAGCGGAGAAAAGTGTTAAAAGTTTTCTTTTGAAACCTCCATAACAAGCAGTGTGCCGTCGGTAACGGTTATTTTTGCGGTCGGTTCGGTAATTTCATTGCTTACGCCGAGCGACGAAAACGGAGACAAACTGTATTTGTCAAGCGGATAAAAGACACCCTCAAGGGTTACCTCCGCATATGAACCGAGTGCGAAAACAGACAGATACCTGTTATTTTTCTGCACGGAATGCGATTCGTCCTTTAAGGTGTATATTTTATGATTTTCGTCAAGCACGGTTATGTTGATACATTTTTGCTTAAAATCGCCCAAGAGGGCAAAATTAGCGAATGTGTGGTCAAGTCTGCCGCCCGTAGCGCCGAGGATAAGAATTTCCGTAAAACCCTTCTCAACAGCCTTTACAACGGCAAATTCGGTATCGGTGCAGTCCTTTATAGGGTTGAGAGTGATTACCTCAACATCAACCTCGGGCGTATCGGAAGAATCGAAGTCGCCGACAATGAGGTCTGGCGTGATACCGAGGTCAAGCAAACGCCTGTATCCCGCGTCCGCACCGATAACATAATCATCATAAAAGATATTCTTTTTTAACATTTCGCCGTCGCCGATTTTTGCCGCACCGACGATAACACAGCGCTTTTTGTTTACAAGTTCCATTCTTTTATATCCTTAACCGCATTGTAAAGCTGAACATAGCTGTTATGCCTTGATTTGCTGATTTTCCCCTCGTTTACGGCCTCGATTACCGCACAGCCCTTGTCCGTCGTATGGGTACATGACGGGGAAAATTTGCACTTGTCGATATATTCGGAAAAATCCCTGAAGCAATACGGCAATTCATCCTTCATAATAATATCGCCCTTGTCGATTTCAAAGGATGAAAAGCCGGGAGTGTCAACGACAAAGCCGCCGCACACCCTGTAAAGCTCCGCCTGCCTTGTCGTATGCCTGCCTCTGCCGAGCTTTTTGCTGATATGTGCCGTTTTAAGCTCAAGCGAACTGTCAAGATTGTTGAGGAGCGATGTTTTTCCTACTCCCGAATTTCCCGTAAGTGCGCTGATTTTGTCTTTTAACACAGCTTTAACATCATCAATTCCGTTACCCGTCTCATTGGAAACGATTATCGTATTAAAGCCCGCAAGTGTGTAAATATCGTATATTTCCCGAGCCGAAGCCAAATCGGATTTTGTGATAACGATTATCGGCTCAATATCCTTGTGCTCCGCAACCGCAATCAGCTTGTCGATAACAAGCGTTGACGGCTTCGGTTCAACGGTGGATACAACGATTATAAGATTATCTATATTGACCACGGGAGGGCGTGTCAGCACATTCTTACGGGGCATAATTTCGTCAATGGTATTTTCAGCATTGTCGTTTACGCTGACCGTGACCTTATCGCCGACCAAAGGAGTGAGTTTTTCCTTTCGGAACACTCCCCTCGCCTTACACTCGAATATCTCATCGGCGGCTTCAACATAATAGAAGCCGCCGATACCTTTTATAATTGTTCCGTTTACGATTTTCATATTATTCCGCCGTAAGAGTTATTTTCTGATCCTTGGAATATGTGTTGTTGTCGTGAGTGGGAAGCTGTGAAACAACGGTACCGCTTGAAATTTTATTGTTGTTTGAGTCAAAGACATCAACATTGGTAAAACCTGCTTTTTCAAGCGTTTTAAGAGCGTCGGAAACGCTCATTCCGACAACATTCGGAACAGAATATTTCTCAACATACGGGGTCTTAACGATATTTGAAAGGTCCGCAGGGGCCTTTGTAAAGTCGATATTACCTGTCATAACGGTCTGTTCGTTAATCTTGACGGTAAAGGTTGTCGTGCCCTTGCCCTTGACTTCGATAGTCTTTGTGCCACCTGCAAGTAAAACATCGTTATAGGTCTGATAAGCCTCGCTTCCGAGATAAACTTTGACGGTTCCCGAAGCCGAGTTTGCAGTCTGCGGCAAATCAACGGTTATTTTCGCCGTGCTCTCGGACGGTGTGCCGGTGCTTACATAAATCGTAACCTCTGCGCCGCTGTCCGCTGCCTCGCCGCCCTTGGGAGACTGATCAACGACAGTACCCGCAACCTCGCTGCTGTCGGTTTCCGTAACCTTTACCTTGAAGCCGTCAGCTTTAAGAAGCTCTATTGCAATATCCTTGCTGTAACCTACAACCTGCGTTACATTCTTGGAATTGGGGTTTTCGTCTGTCGAAACATATATTGTTACAAGCGAGCCCTTTTCGGCATAAGAGCCCTCGGACGGATAAATTTCATATACAACGCCGGGCGTTGCGCTCTTGTTGTAAGAAACTATCGTCTTAACCTGGAAGCCGCTCTGTTTAAGCTTTGCCTCGGCTTCGCTTGCCGAAAGACCCATAATACCGGTTATCTGTACGCTCTGATCGTTATAAGCGATTTCAAGCTTAATAGTCTTGCCTTTTCTGACTTCGGTGTCTGCGTCGGGCGTCTGCTTGATTACATCGCCTGCCTCAACATCGGTTGAAAATACGGATTCTGTTTCGAACTTGAAATTATCGGTGTATTCGGAATTTGTCATAATTTCGTCGTTATAGTTAAGTCCGACAAAATTGGGAACCTTTACTTTCTGTCCGTTTCTGAAAAGAAGCACGCCGACAAAGATGGCAATTATAACAACAACGCCCGCTATAACGCCGAAAATAATCGGCAGGGTCTTGTTGGGCTCCTTTTCCTCCGCCTCTTCCTCTGCAGGAGCAGCCTGCTCATCCTCGACTTTCGGAACATTCTTGACAGGCGTGGGGATTGCTTTTGTGGCGTCATCAACAAACTTTGTGGGCTCGTTATCGACAAAATAGCTGTAATTGAACTTGATTGACGGATTGCGCTTGAACTCATCGATGTCAAGCATCATTTCAGCGGCAGAATGATAACGGTTGTTGGGGTTTTTCTGCATCGCCCTCATTGTAATCTGCTCAAGTCCGAGCGGAATTTCGGGATTTATCTCACGCGGAGGCTTAGCCTCCTGCTGAAGCTGCATAATAGCGATTGATACGGCGTTGTCCGATTGGAACGGAAGCTGACCCGTAAGCATTTCGTACATTACGACGCCGACGGAATAAATGTCCGCCTTGTCGTCCGTCAACTCTCCCCTTGCCTGCTCGGGGCTTATATAGTGAACCGAGCCGATAGCGTCCTCGGTCATGGTTCTCGTATCGCCGCGCGAAAATCTTGCGATGCCGAAGTCCGTTACCTTGATTGTACCGTCCTGTAAAAGCATAATGTTCTGCGGCTTGATGTCACGGTGAACAATACCCTTGTCGTGAGCGTGCTGAAGAGCGAGAAGTATCTGGCTGACAAAGTGCACAGCCTCTTTCCAGTTGATAACCTTCTGCTGTTCGATATACTCTTTAAGAGTTATTCCCTCAACATATTCCATAACGATATACTGAAGTCTGTCGCCGAAGCTGACATCATACACCTTTACAATGTTGGGATGGGAAAGAACCGCAATAGCCTTTGACTCGTTCTTGAATCTGCGGCGGAACTCCTCGTTTGCAAGGAACTCCTCTTTAAGAATTTTAACCGCAACGATTCTGTCGTCGATATTGTCGTATGCCTTATAAACAACAGCCATACCGCCGACGCCGATAATCTCTCTTATTTCATATCTGCCGTCAAGCCTTTTACCACAATAGTTTTCCATAATAACACCTCTTAATAAGAAATCGCAACAACGGTTATATTGTCGCCTCCGCCGTTTTCGTTTGCCATATTGACAAGCAAATCGGCTATCTCATAATACGAATTATTCCTGATTACTTCGCTGAATTCACTGTTTTCGACATAGTTTGTAAGACCGTCGGTACAGAGAAGTATTACCTCATTTTCCGACATATCATACTCGCAATAATCGATTTTTATATCCTCATCAACACCGAGTGCCCTAGTAATAAGGTTTTTCCTCGGGTGAGATTTTGCCTGTTCCTGAGTTAGCTTACCTGTCTCAACAAGCTCCTGCACAACCGAATGGTCACGGGTAAGCTGCGTTACCGTATCGTCCTTAACGGAGTATGCTCTGCTGTCTCCCGCATGAGCGATATATGCAACGCCGTCGGCAATGACGCAGCACACGACAGTGGTGCCCATTCCCTCAAGTTCGGCATTAGCCTTGCTCATATCATAGACGCTTATGTTAGCGGCGGTAATTGCGGTCATAATCATATTTTTGACGGACTTCGGGCTCATACCCGTTCTGTACGCCGAATTGATTTTTTCCGAAATAACCTTAACCGCCGTCGAAGAGGCTACATTACCGCCTGCGGCACCGCCCATACCGTCGCACACGACAGCCCAGGCTACCGAACCCGGCAATTCGCCCGTAGCGTATGAGTCCTGATTGGAACCGCGCTTTTTTCCGATGTCGGTTTTTGCAACAATTTTCAATGCTCTGTTTCCTCCGTTAGAGATTTTCTTTCTTTGCCCTGAGCTGACCGCAGGAGGCGTTTATGTCACTGCCGAGAGTTCGCCTAACGGTAACTGTAAGCCCGTGGCGTTCCAAAACCGAAATGAACCTTTTTATGTTCTTGTCGTTACTTCTCTCGTAATTGTTCTCCCTGACATTATTGACAGGAATAAGGTTTATATGACATAACATACCCGAAAGCCGTGACGCCAATTCCTCGGCACAGCCGACAGAGTCGTTAAAAGAGTCTATCATTGCATATTCAAACGAAATTCTTCGTGATGTGAGCTTTGTATAATATCTGCAAGCTGTCAAAAGCTCGTCAATATTCCATTTTGAGTTTACGGGCATCGTCTGCGACCTGATTTTGTCGTTCGGTGCGTGAAGCGAAACAGAAAGCGTAAGCCCGAGCTTTTTCTCGGCCAGCTCATAAATCCTCGGCACTACGCCGCAGGTGGAAAGCGAAATGTGCCGCATGCTGATATTCAAGCCTTTTTCGTCGGTTACAAGCTCCAAAAAGCGCATAACATTGTCAAAGTTGTCGAGCGGCTCTCCCGTACCCATCAAAACTATATGGGATATTTTAATTCCGAGGTCTCTCTGCGCCGTATAGATTTCAGAGAGTATATCACTCGCAGTCAGATGCCTCTTAAAGCCTCCGATTGCCGAAGCGCAGAACTTACAGCCCATTTTACAGCCGAGCTGAGTGGAAACGCAGATTGAATATCCGTACTTGTACTTCATAACAACACATTCGATGTATTCGCCCTTACCGAGCTCAAAAAGATACTTGACGGTTTCGTCGAGCTTTGAGCAAAGCTTTGTGTCGATTGTGCAGTTTTTTATAACAAATCTGTTGTCGAGGGTCTGTCGTAAATCCTTTGAAAGATTGGACATCTCCGAGAAATCCCGAACACCTTTTTCATAGAGCCAGGAATATATCTGGTCGGTTCTGAATTTCGGAAGCCCGAGTGACTTGATTTCCTCGGCAAGCTCTTCGTAATTTAACGAGCGTATATCTATTTTTTCCAAATTATGTTCTCCTAAATACCGCAATAAAAAATCCGTCGGAATTGTTTATGTGGGGAAACAGCGTCAGATACTCCCTGTGTTTCTCAAATTGCGGATGCTGTGACAAGAACTTATCACAGACATTTTCGTTTTCAGCCTTATTAAGCGAGCAGGTCGAGTAGACAAGCAAGCCGTCGGGCTTGAGATATTCGGATGCATTGACTAAAATATTATACTGTGTTTGGGTTAATTTGTCAATTAAACCGAGGTCCTTGAAGCGTATTTCGGGCTTTCTGCCGATTACACCGAGCCCCGAGCAAGGGACATCGCAAAGCACCCTGTCGGCGGTTCCTTTCAAACCGTCTTTTACGGCAAGTGCGTCCCACTGCTGTGCCGATACAATATCGATACCGAGCCTTTTTGCACCGTCGGAAATCAGCTTTACCCTGTGTTCGTGCAGGTCAAAGGCGTAGATTTTGCCCTTGTTATTCATATACTGCGCGGCGGTAAAGGTCTTTCCGCCCGGTGCTGCGCAAACATCGATAAGAGTCATATTTTCTTTGAGTTCAAGGCTTTTTACGCAAATTGCGGACGAAATATCCTGAATATGGAAAAGTCCGTCCAAATATTGAGGCAAGCTTTCGACGGCGCAGTGAGTCTTAAACTCGAAATGGTTTTCAATCCCGTCACAAGGAGCAATTTCAATATCGTCCTTGCCGAAAGATGATTTAAGCTCTTCAAAATCGGTTTTAAGCGTGTTTACCCTTGCAAATATGCTCTGTTTGCCGATTGAATGAGAGAGAATACCCTCGGCATTTTCCGTGCCGTAATCGGCGCAATAATGCGAAACCAAAGGATACGGGCAGGAATAGCGTATGCTCATATCAAAAATCGGGTCGTCCGTTTCGGGATATTCGAGCTCCTCCGCAGACACCTTTCGCAAAACCGAATTTACAAGCCCCGAGGCAAAGGCGCAGCCGTTATTTTTTGCAAGCTTAACGCTTTCGTTTACGGCGGCGGAATCGGGCACGGAGTCCATAAATTTAAGCTGATAAGCTCCCATACGCAATATTGTCAGCACTTCGGGCTTGAGCTTCTTCAAAGGCTTCTGCAAATACTTTGACAGCACCCAATCAAGGGTAACGATTCGCTCCGTAACGCCGTAAACCAGCGCCGTAACAAACGATGATGAGTAAACCTCTCCCGCATTGGTACGCAAATAAGAGTCCAACGCAAGGTTGGTGTAAGCCTTATCTTTTTCTATTTTGTTGAGTATTTTGAAAGCGGACTGTCTGTCGTTCATTTGCTCATAACCGAGCCTTTCTCAATTTTATGTCCCAAGAGAAAATCTTTAGAACTCATACGCTTTTTACCCTCTGCCTGAACAGAGAGAATGTCAACGCAAACTCCGTCTCCGCAGGCAACCGAAATAACACCGTCGGTCGACACTACCGTACCAGCCGGAAGTGCGGTTTTTGCGCCTATAACGGAGGAATGAAGCTTTAACTTTTTACCGTTGAGCGTTGCGGTCGCAACAGGCCACGGGGAAAGTCCTCTGATATGATTGTGAACCTCCTGCGCACTCTTTGAAAAATCGGTCGGACAAAGAGCTTTTGAGAGCATCGGAGAATAATTTGAAAGCGAGTCGTCCTGTTTTACGGGTTTGAGCGAATTTGTTTTTACCTGTTCTATTGTCTTGCTCATAACCTCCGCACCCATTACGGAAAGTGCATCGTGAAGCTCGCCAGCGTTCATATTTTCGGTTATATCGATTTTCTCCGACAAAAGCATATCGCCCGTATCGAGCCCCTCATTCATAAGCATTGAGGTAACGCCCGTCTGCTTTTCGCCGTTGAGGATAGACCACTGTATCGGTGCTGCTCCCCTGTATGCAGGCAGCAGCGAGGCGTGAATATTTATTGAATTATACTTCGGAAAATAAAGTATTTCCTTCGGAAGTATCTTGCCGTATGCGACGACAATCGTCAAATCGGGGCTTAATTCCTCCATAATTTTCAGCGCTTCGCCGTCTTTCATTGACTTCGGCTGAAAAACAGGGATATTATGCTTCAAAGCACATTCCTTTACGGGCGAAAAAGCCATTTCATAGCCCCTGCCCTTGGGTTTATCGGGTTGAGTGAACACGCCGACAACATCTTCGCCGTCCGAAATAAGCCTTTCAAGACAAGGAACGGAGAAATCGGGAGTTCCCATAAAAACAATTTTCATATTCAATATCTTTCCGCTGTCGGATATTTGAAACGCCTTGTTACAGCATCGCAAGGCGTTGAATTTTAATCTATATCGTTCTCTCTTTTGATTTTTTCGATAACTTCCTCGGGAGCAAGCCTCTCCGTGTAGAGATGACCGTCAAGATGGTCGATTTCGTGACAGAACGCCCTTGCTTTAAGACCCTCGCCCTTATACTGACACCATCTGCCGTCTCTGTTCTGCGCCTTTACCTTAACGCACATCGGGCGCTTGGTAATGCCGCTCTTACCCGGCAGTGAAAGACAGCCTTCAACCTCGTACTGTTCGCCCGAGGTTTCGATTATTTCGGGATTGATAAGCTCCAAAAGTCCGTCGCCGACATCGACAAGCACAACTCTTTTAAGCACGCCTACCTGCACTGCCGCAAGACCGCATCCCTCCGCTTTATAAAGCGTGTCCTTCATATCGTCAAGCAAAATGTGAAGCCTGTCGTCAAACTTTTCAACCTTTCTGCTTGTCTTTTTCAAAATCGGGTCATCGTTTATTCTGATATTTCTGATAGCCATTTTACACACCTCAAAACATATTTTCGGGATTTATATCCGCAAAAACGGTTACATCCTTGAATTTTTTATCGTTCATATAATTTTTAAGCAAAGTTGAGATAAAGGCTCTGAACCTTGCGTTGTTTTTACACTTTATTATTACCCTGTTGCGGTACTTGTCGGCAACTTTTTCAATTCTCGGCGCTATCGGACTTAAAAGGATAATTCCGAGGTCGGGATAGCCGTAGCCGTGCAGGTATTTAACGCTTTCAAAGAAGCTTTTTGCCGCCTGCTTTGTCTGCGCTTCGTCTTTACCGACAAAATTCACGGCGCAGAAATCACAGTACGGAGGATAAATAAGCGCTTTTCTTATTCTGATTTCCGAATTAAAAAACGACTCATAGTCCTGCTTCGCCGCAAGACGGATAATTTCGTTGTCGGGGAAAGCGGTCTGTATAACAGCCTTGCCCTTTAAGTCTCCCCGTCCTGCCCTGCCGACAACCTGCGTGAGCAAATCAAAGGCACGCTCGGCGCTTTTATAATCGTCATTGAACAGCTGTTGGTCAATGGAGACAACGCCTACAAGGGTTACATTCGGGAAATCAAGCCCTTTTGCAACCATCTGCGTACCGACTAAAATATCGTACTTGCCGTCGGCAAAATCCTTTAACGAATTTTCAAAGGAATACCGTGTGGAGGTTGAATCGGTATCAAGCCTCAAAACACGGGCGTCGGGGAATTTTTCGTGAAGCTCGTCCTCCAGCTTCTGCGTACCGAAGCCCGAATACATAACGGCTTTTTCTCCGCAGTACGAACAGGTATCCGTAAACGGCTCGGAATATCCGCAGTAATGGCACATCAGCCGCCTGTTTTTTGAATGATATGTCAGCGAGATACTGCAATGCGGACACACCTTTACCTTACCGCACGCTCCGCACGAAGCAAATGTATTAAAGCCACGCCTGTTGAGCAAAAGTATTGACTGGTGCTTTTGCGAAAGAGCCTCGCCAATCGCATTTTCAAGCACTTCGGAAAGGTTTTTACGCACCTTTGCGTCGGCGGCGTATTTCATTTCGGTTGTGATTACCTCGGGCAGTACGGCGTTACCGTATCGCTCGTGAAGCACACACAGCGACACTGCGCCGCTTTGTGCCGCCGCATAATCGGATATTGACGGTGTTGCCGAAGCGAGGACAAGCAATGAATTGTTATACTTTGTCCTGAATTTCGCAACATCTTTTGCGTTATATCTCGGGGTCATTTCAGACTTATAGGACGACTCCTGCTCCTCATCGATTATGATAAGTCCGAGGTTTTCAACGGGTGCAAACACCGCAGAGCGTGTACCGACGGCAATTTTTGCCTTTTTTTCATAAACTCTTTTCCACTCGTCCTTGCGCTCTCCCATGGAAAGACCGCTGTGGAACACGGCAACCTCGTCGCCGTATCTCTCATAGAAAATCGAGAGCATTTGCGGAGTAAGCGATATTTCGGGAACCATAACTATGACGGATTTGCCGTCCTTTATTACATCGTCGATAAGCTTCATAAAGACCGTGGTCTTGCCGGAGCCCGTAACGCCGAACAAAAGCGCCGTGTGTGACTTACCCTCACGGTATTTACGGGAAAGCTCCGAATAAGCCTTATCCTGCTCGTCCGACAGGATTAACTCCTTGCTTTTGTGCAGACCTTTTTGTATCTTCGGTTTACGGTAGGTTTCGTTTTCAAAAACCTCAATTACGCCTTTTTTCTGCAAAGTCACAACAACCGCATATGTAACGCCCGTAAAATAACAGATTTCCTTTACGCTCGCAGAACCTATGTCCTCGAGAAGCTTGATAACCGACTTTTGCTTTGCGGAAAACTTCGGAAGTGCGTTTGACTCGTAATAAAACTGCGTAAGCCTTGCCATTTTAACGGAGGCGTTGCCGATTCTTTCAACCGTAAACGCATTGCTTACAACATAGCCCTTTGAACAAAGTCCTTTTACAATTCCCGAGTTTTTGTCAAATCCCAAATCTTTGAGTATTTTGCTCTCATAGACATAATCCTTGGGTTTTAGATAATCGGTTACCGCCTTTTCGTCATCGGTAAGACATAAAGCCTCGTCATATACAAAATTCGGATTGAGCATATATGAATTTACGAATTTAAGCCCGAAGCCCGACGGAAGCATTGCCTTTGCCGCCTCATATAGGGTGCAAAAAGTCTGCTCCTTGAGAAAAACGGCAAGACGGAGCATTTCGTTATTAAGAAGCGGCGCCGAATCAAGCACCGCCGAAATACTTTTAAGCTCAACATCAGACTTGTTTTCACGCAGTGCAAACACAAAGCCCTGACGCTTGGTGTTGCCTCTTCCGAAAGGAACGACAACCCTTTTTCCCGGCACAACCTCGGAAAGCAAAAAGTCGGGAATGGCATAATCAAATGCCTCATCAAAGCTGTATGCGGTGTTCTCCACCGCTACCTTAGCAATGATTTCGGTCATAGATATACCACCTCCCGACAACATTTACCGATATAAATTATAAATATCTTATCTCTTCCGGCTCAACAACCTTGATTTTACCCTCAACGATTTCGTCAAGCGCAAGGCTTACGGGCTTCTCCGTAAGAATTTCGCCGTTTTCTTCAGCCTCCTCGGCAATTTCCCTTGCTCTTTTCGCAGTCGCGATAACAAGAGAATAACGGCTGAGATGATTTGCTAAAACTTTTGTCAAATTCGGATTGAATACCATAAATATTACCTCTCTGAAATATTATTTATCTAAAATTTTAAGAACCTCTTCGGCTGCGCTTTCGAGGTCGTCATTTACAATAATATAATCGTAATCAACGCTTTTTTCAATTTCGGATGTCGCGATTTCCATTCGTCTGACAAGGTCCTCCTCGTTTTCGGTGCCTCTCAGACGAAGCCTTTGTTCAAGCACCTCTATCGACGGGGGCATAATGAATATGGCAACCGACTCGTCGGGATACATTTTTTTGATGTTCTCCGCACCGTGAACCTCAATTTTAAGTATAACCGTTTCGCCCTCGCTTAACCAGTTGTCAATCGGCTCTTTCGGTGTACCGTAAAGATTTACGCCGTATTGAGTATATTCGAGAACGCCGTTTGTGTCAATCATATTTTCAAATCTTTCACGGGATATGAAAAAATAATCGACGCCGTCAACTTCATTTTCCCTTTTCTTTCTTGTCGTGATTGAAACGGAATGACGAAGCTCGGGCTTCTTTTTCAAGAGAATTTCAAGTAAAGTATCTTTTCCTACACCCGAAGGACCCGAGAAAAGAACAAGTCTGCCTTTATTATTCATTTATCAGTTCCTCCGTTGCGCTGTCTTCGTTAAATCGGCTCAATATTTTCTCGGTTTGGAGATAGGACAAAATGACATGATTGCTGTCGGTTATAATGACAGCCCTCGTACGCCTGCCCTGCGTTGCGTCGATTAAAAGTTTTTGGTCTTTGGCGTCCTGAACCAAACGCTTAACGGGCGCAGATTCGGGGTTGACTACCGAAAGAACACGGCTTGCGTTTACCGCATTACCGAAGCCGATGTTTACAAGTTTCATTATATAACTTCCTTATTCTATGTTCTGAATTTGCTCGCGAATCTTTTCAACTTCCGCCTTGATGGAAATTACACGCTTTGCAATTTCAACATCCTGTGCCTTTGAACCGATTGTATTCGCCTCTCTGTTGATTTCCTGAACAAGGAAGTCAAGCTTCCTGCCTATTGCTCCGTCGGCGTCCATAAATGTGCGAAGCTGTGAAATATGACTTCTCAAACGAACCGTCTCTTCTGCAACGGCAATCTTGTCCGCATAAATCGCCGCCTCATTGAGCAGCCTCTGCTCGTCCACCGAAGCGTCGCCGATAAGCTCTTTAATCCTCATTTTGAGCTTTTCGTTATATTCCTTAACGGTTTCGGGAGAACGCTGCTCGACGAACTCGACGCATTCGATTATGTAATCGGCACGGGAAAGAACATCGTTTCTTAACTTCTCGCCCTCAACCTCACGCATTTCAATGAAACGGTCAATCGCACTCTTTGCAACAACCTTAACTGCGTTCCATATTTTCTCCTCATCGTCGGCGGCTTTATGAACGGAAAGTACATCCGGATAGCGTGAAAGAGTCATAGCGGAAATTGTGCCGTCAAGCGAATAATCCTCCGCAAGCTCCTTTACCGCTTTGAGATACCCTTCGGCAAGCGCCTTGTTTACAACAATCTGCGTGTCCGAATCCTCAAGGCATTCAATGCTGACATAACACTCAACCTTACCCCTCGAAACAAGCGAGTTTGTAAAGGATTTGAGCTTTTCCTCAAGGAAGCCGTAAACCCTCGGCACCTTTGCGGAAAATTCAAAGTATCTGTGATTGACGCTTTTAATCTCAACGACAATATTCATAGAATCGACAGTTTCTTCCGCCCTGCCGTATCCTGTCATACTTTTTATCATAATTATACCGTCCTAATTTAGTCTAAATATTTTACTATTTTTATCAACATATGTCAATACATCTTGCCGACCGACGGGAAATTTACTTACCTGCAAGCTCGTAAAGCGAATTTACCTCATCGGGAGTCAAATCCCTGTAATCGCCCTGCTTTAACATACCGAGCTTGAGATTACCGACCTTTGTCCTTTTAAGTCTTGCGACTTCGATGCCGAGAGCTTCGAACATTTTTCTTATCTGCCTGTTTCTGCCCTCGTAAATTGTAACCTCAACAACGGTTCTGTTTTCCTGCGCTTCAAGTATTCTCAAATCGGCGGGAGCAGTCATTCTGCCGTCAATTTCAATACCGTTTCTGAACGCCGTTGCCTGCTCCTTGGTAATCTCGGGTCTTATCGTAACCCTGTATGTCTTTGAAACATGCTTTGATGGATGCGTAAGAGCGTTTGCAAATTCGCCGTCGTTTGTCATTATAAGCAAGCCCTCCGACTCTCTGTCAAGCCTGCCTACGGGATACACCCTTGTATTTATGCCCTTTACAAGCTCCGCAACGCACTTTCTGTCGTGCTCGTCGCTCATAGTGGTAATGAAGCCTCTGGGCTTGTTGAGCATTATATAAACGCTTTTCTTAACGCCTACAGCCTTTTTACCGCTGACTGTAACCTTATCATGTTTAGGGTTTACCTTGTCTCCGATTGAAGCGGTTACACCGTTTACCTTGACCTTACCCGCGGCAATAAGCTCCTCCGATTTACGCCTTGAAGCGATACCGCATTCGGCAAGATATTTCTGAAGTCTGATTTTTTCGTCAGCCATTTCATTCTCCCTTGATTTTCCTTAAAAGTCTGTGTAAAAATCCGTCGTTTTCGGGTTCAGCCGTTTCCGCCTGTGCCTCTGCGACATCATATTTTGCGATTATCGGCACAGTGTCCGCAATTTTTCCGTTTGAATAACAAAAGGTTGAATACCCTATAACATCATTCGCCTTGACGGGTGCATACAAGAAGTGTTCGATATACACCTTTTGCGTAATTTCGCCGCCCACCGAAGCTGCCTGCGGCTCTCTTTGAAGCTGTGTTTCGACAACCGTCTTTTCGCTTCCGACAAGTCTTACAGAAAACTCTTTTTGATAATTATTGTACTTTTTTACAACGCCGAAACCGTAATCGAGCATCTTTTCGTGGTCATCCCAATCATTCGGGTCGTTGAGCGTAACGCAAACAAGCGTTATACCGTCTCTTTTCGCAGCCGAAACAAGACAGCGTCCGCTCTTTTTTGTAAAGCCTGTTTTAATTCCGATTGCGCCGTCGTAAATTTTGAGAAGCTTATTATGGTTAGTAAGCTTACGCCTATATGGCGGATTGCCGTAATCGACAACCGCCGATTCAGACGAGCAAATCTCGGTAAAGCGCTCATTTTCAAGCGCATACGAGCCGAGCAAAGCCATATCGTAAGCGGTAGAATAATGGTCGTCTGCATCAAGTCCCGACGGAGTGGAAAAGTGGGTTGAGGTCATTCCGAGCTCTGCGGCTTTTTCATTCATCATTTCGACAAAATTTTCAACGCTTCCGCCGACCGCAATCGCAGTCGCATTTGCCGCATCGTTGCCCGAGGACAAAAGCATACCGTAAACAAGCTCCGATATGCTTACCTTGTCGCCCGGTAAAAGCCCCATTGAGGTGCCCTCAACCGCCGTCATTTCTTCCGTTACGGTAATTTCTTTGTCAAGATTGCCGCTTTCAATGGCAATTACGGCACTCATAATTTTAGTGGTGCTTGCCATAGACCGCCTGTCATATGCCGCCTTTTCAAACAAGATCTCATTTGAACCTGCTACAACCAGAACAGCGGAGGAAGCGGAAATGTCTTTCGGCTCATTTTCGGCATAAACGCCTAAATTGAGCAATAACACAACCGCCGCAATCAACGATATTATTCTTATCTCTTTACACAAATCAACCACCTGCCTATTAAAAATATGCAGGCGGCGATTAAATTATTTTATGTATTATTACTCTGCAGTAACGCTGACTGCGGGCTCTTCAGCCTTTGCAGCCTCGTTCTTTTCTTTTTTTGCCTTGTTAACAACGCTTGTAACCTTATCGAACATTTCGGGAACAAGGTTAACAACTCTTTCAGCCGCATTATCGTATGCAGTAATGTGCTTGAGGGTAACTTCGCCGTCGGAAACAACAAGGAACGCAACAGGTGTGATTGTAACGCCTGCTCCGCCGCCGCCGCCGAAAATCTCCTTATTTGATTTTGAGGGGAAGTCCGAACCGCCCGAAGCAAAGCCGTATGTAACCTTTGATACGGGAATGATGGTAATTCCGCCGTCAACCGTCATCGGGTCGCCGATGATAGTGCTGACATTTACAAGGTTCTTTACCTTTTCAATGGTTGTTTCGAGGATTCCTGCTGCTGACTGTTCTTTCATTGAATAGCACCGCCTTCTGTATTTTGTAATTCATTATTTTTACTGTCTTTTTTCGGTTTTGAAAAAAGAAATTTGAAAACCACATTGAATAAAAATCTGAACGCAAAAGCAATGAGTGTGTTTATGAGGAATAAAGGTCTCAACGAACAGTTGAAAACGAATTTCGCACTGCTGAGCGTTCCTATAAAATCGGGATTTATGTCAATGTCATATCTTCTGACATTGAAGTTGGAACAAATATAGCCCATTGACGGGAATATTTTCTGACAGATGTTGCCGTATTCCAGCGCCGTGCCTGCGGCGTCATGGTTTTTGGCAACCGTTACCCACAGATACATATCGTCAATGACAAAATGCTTTTTAATCCCCTTCATCATTGAGCCGAGAGCGTCGGCACCGTTGTTAACAAGCTCTATAACGCCGTCAAAGCCCTGATTGTTATAAAATTTCTTAAAGGGATTTTCCTTTTTGGTAATAGCCTCTTCTTCCTGCTTCGTTTCCTCTTGCTCGGCAGGCTTTTCCTCGGGCTTTTTATCCTTCGGCTTCTTGTTGAGAAGATTTACGATTTTTTCGTCAAGCGGATAAATCGATATTTCAACAAACAGCCATTTGACTTTGAGCTTGAACTCGTCGAAATATTCCGCTTCAATTTTGAATTTAATGCTCAAAAGGAGTACAAAAAACAATATAATCGCAAGTATAACAATCAATGCCGTCATATGTATCCTCCTTTTTGCAAATTTTTGACTTAATTGTTTTCACTGTCTTTTTCTTCCGTCTGAGATTCGCTGTCCGTGTCGTCAAACATCAACTGTCTGTCGGTGTTTTGATCGTTCGGAAGCTCCGGCAAATCCTCGAGCGACGAGAAGGAAAAGCACCTTAAAAAGTCCGTTGTTGTACCGTAAACCAAGGGTCTGCCCGGCAGTTCGAGTCTGCCCTTTTCCTCTATAAGCTTTTTCTGACAAAGCGTTGAAATAACGCCCGAGCAATCAACGCCTCTGACCTGCTCGATAAAAGCTTTTGTAACGGGCTGATTATAAGCCACAACCGCAAGCACCTCAAATGCCGCCTGCGATAACGGAGCGTTCTTCTTGACTTCAAGAACTTTTCTTATGTAATCGCCGTATTTTGTGCGTGTTGAAAGTTGATATTTACCGTCAAGCTCCAAAAGACAAATTCCGCTGTGCCTTTCGTCAAGCTCTGCCGACAAATTCAACAAAATCTGTTGCGTCTGCTCGTCCTCAATGTCAAGCACCTCAGACAAGCGGTTGAGCTCCAACGGCTCGCCCGAAGCGAACAGGACAGCCTCGACTATCGCCTGTAATTCATTTGCGTTCGCCATTAAGTTATTCCCACTCTTCCGAATTCATTTCTTCAATATCGGTCGCGAGCAACTCAATATCAACATCCGCTCCGTCGCCGATAACATTTATCTTTTTTGACTTGGCAAGCTCAAGTATCGCAAGGAAAGTCGCCACAAGGTCTGAACGGCTTTCGGCAGAGCTTAAAAGCTCGGTCATTTTTTCTTTTTTACCGGCTTTTGAAAGCCTTGTGAAAATTGTCCTTATCTTTGAGCCTACCGAAACAATCTTCTTTGCGACAATTTCACGGAACGCTTCAACGGGCGGCGGCAGATTGCGAAGCTTTCTGCCTGCGGCATTGAGGTAAGCTCTCAAAAGCTCACTGCCCTCGTGAAGCCTTGTATATGTATAGTCAACCTCCAATTCGGTCGGCTTTCTGATAAACTTATCAAATCCGTCCGTCTGCTCGGCAAGCTTGCCTGCCATAAGCTGACAATCCCTGTATTCTATAAGCTCGCCCGTAAGCTCACGCTTTAACTCCTCCGCCTCTTCATAAACGGGTAAAAGCGATACCGATTTAATGTAAACAAGCCTTGCCGCCATTTCAATAAACTCGCTTGCAACATACAGGTCCTCTTCCTTCATAGACCTGACATAGGCGATATACTGGTCAACAAGCTCGACAATCGGTATGTCGTAAATATCCAATTTATGCTTAGAAATAAGATAGAGCAAAAGGTCGAGCGGACCCTCAAACGCTTCTACCTTATATGAAATCTTTTCCATTCGTTTATCCTTTGAAAATAAGTCTGAACGGCAGACTGACAACATAATTCAGTGCCGAATACAGATGATTTTGCAAAAAAGCAAGCGGTGCGTCGAGAACGCCCAAGACTATAAGCACGAACACAGCGATAACGATGTATCTTTCATAGCGTGCGAATTTATAATAGTATTTGTCGGGAATGAGCAACTCAAGAACTCTCGAACCGTCGAGCGGCGGTATCGGGATGAGGTTGAACACCGCAAGACCGACATTTATAGAAGCGGCGAATGTGAAGAAAATATAAAACGCCTGAACAAATATCGAATTGCCGAAAAGAGAAAATACATTAGCCAAAAACATAAAGATAATTGCCATCAATATGTTTGCAAACGGGCCTGCAAGCGCCGTAAGAGCCATACCCTTTTTGGGATTTTTGAAATTGCGCGGATTTACGGGAACGGGTTTTGCGTAACCGAAGCCGACAAACAAAATCATAACTGCGCCCAAAATGTCAATGTGCGCCATTGGGTTTAATGTAAGCCTGCCCGAAAGCCTTGCTGTTTTGTCGCCCAATTTGTCGGCAACAAGAGCGTGGGCATATTCGTGCACGGGCAATGTGCAAAAGACAACAAACAGGCGTGCCAAAAAGAGAATGACAACTTCTATTCCCGAAGCGCCCCGTAAAATACTGAATAACATATTTTTCTCCTGAATATTATAATATTATACATTTATTTTGACTGTTCTGTCAATATCGTTAAAGTCATACAGCACCGAAATTTCACACTGTTTATCGGAAAATATGCTTCTTATATCCTCCGACTGACCGTCGCCGCATTCAAAAACGAAAATTCCGCCTTTTTTTACGGCATCATACCATTTATCGTGTATCGCTCTGTAAAACAAGAGTCCGTCCTCCCCGCCCTTTAATGCGGTATCGGGCTCAAAACCGACTTCCTTTTGAAGAGTCTTTACCTCGCTGTCCTTGATATACGGCGGATTTGAAAGTAAAACATCCGCTTTCGGCAAATCGCACGGACAGCCGTCAAAAATATCATATTTCAATATATGAACATTTGAAAGTCCGAGCAGTTCGGCGTTTTTTCTCAAATAGCCGAGTGCCCCGTCATACTTTTCAAAAAGATAAACGGTTGAAAACGGATTGAACTTCGCAACGCTCAACCCGATTGCGCCGCTTCCGGCACACAAATCATAAACAATCGGATTTTCTTTGCCTTTAAGATAGGTATTTGCCTCAATTACAAGCATTTCGGTTTCGGGACGGGGAATAAGCACGCCTTCCCCTACCTTAAACTCGAGCCCCATAAACTCCCATTCGCCGAGAATGTATTGCAACGGCTCGCCGTCCGTTCTCCTTTTGACCGCAGAGAGAAAGGCATTTTCAGCCTCGTTCGATACATCTTCATTCTCCGAAACAATCCGCCTTACTTTATCAAAACCGACAAACTGCGAAAAAAGACAGTCGCAGTCAAAAGCAAAATCGGTGTTTCCGCTGTTTTTGAGTTTCTTCAATCCGACGGCATAAAGCTCTTTAACCGTCATTTTATCTCGTCATCCTCGGGGTTATCGGTAAGCACCGCCTTGAGAGCCTCAATTCCGACCTCGATTATATCGTCCGTAGGCTCCTTGGTTGTAATTCTCTGCATCCAAAGTCCCGGGGCGGAAAGTATTTTTACAAGCAAATTCTCGTGTCTGCCGGCATATCTGATAAATTCATAACCGATACCCATAACAAGCGGCATAATAAGCAGCTTTATAAGTATCCATAACATTCTGTTTATATCGGCAAGATTCGGGAAAATAAGAACAAGCGCCGACGACAGCAAGATGCTCAAAAGTATCATAACGAACATAAAGCTTGTACCGCATCTCGGATGAAATCTAATCTGCTTTCTGACATTTTCGACAGTCAGCTCAAGGCCGTTTTCATAGCAAAAGATTGATTTGTGTTCCGCACCGTGATACATAAATACACGCTTTATGTCTTTCATCTGCGATACGGCAAGCATATAGAGAACAAATATGATTATTCTGATTATGCCCTCAAACAGCGGATGAAATTCAAGCAGTTTTCCGAAAGTGAGCTTGTCAACGGCAAAGCTCGGCAGCCACATAAACAGGAAGAAAGCAAGCGCAAAGCCGAGAACGGCGGAAATTACGCCGACAGCGTTCATCATTTTCTCGCCGAAGTGCTTTTCAATCCACCTGTCGAGCTTGGACATCTCCTCTTCGGGCGGATTTTCAAGACCTCTTGTCGACTTTTCGGCGGACTCCATAAGATAACCGTAGCCCGTAACAAGAGACTCCACAAAGCCGACAATACCTCTGATAATCGGCAAAGAGAAAAACTTGTTCTTTTCCCTCCACGGCTTAACATCCTTGTATTCGGTCTCGATAGTTCCGTCGGGAAGCCTTACCGACATTGCGGCGCCTTTTGGTCCGCGCATCATTATGCCCTCGATAAGCGCCTGACCGCCGACGGAGGTCTTATGCTTTTTGCTGACTTGATTACTCAATTTTCTACCTCACATTTATGAATTTGCTTTAATCGTTACCTGTACGGTATAGTCTCCGTGAGCCCAACAGGAGGTGTTGTCACGAACGGATATGCTCACGGGTACCGAAACCGTACCCGATGTTGCGCTGACCTGAGAAAGGTCAACCTCCGCATAGACATTATTCGGGTTAAGCGACTCGATAACGCTTGCGGGACCGATAATTTTGACATTTGACACGGTCTGCTGAGAAATTGTTCCCTCATAGCCGTCCTTCTGCTTAACTATGGAAATATTTGAGGACGGTATGGAAACATAGGTTGATATGACATTGCTCATATTTACACTTACTCTGAAGCGTTCGACAGAGTCGGTAATCATATAATCCGTAATATCGTCCTTTTTGAAAGTAAAGGTGTTGTTGCCTGCGTCAAGGCTGTTGAAATCTATCGTGCCGACGCTTATTTCCTTGATGTCGTCAATTTTTTCGACGGGAACGCCCACTTTTACGGACGACGGATAAACAGTCATATTCATCGAGCCGAGAAGATAATCCGCAGGTGCGTTTTTAAGCGTTACCGTGGTGGGAAGAACGACTTCCTTGAGTACGGGTACAGTAAGGGTTATTCCGCCCTCGCCGACATCTATTGAAGTGTTAACAAACTCCGAGCTTGCCGCTCCGAGCAGCTGAATTTCCGGAGTAAAGGTCGATGTTGTTTCGATTACCTTATCGACATTTACCGTTGCCGCAACACCCGTTACCTTGTTTACTTCGGTAGACGGTCCGCTGACCCTTACCGTACTCTTTGAAAAGACGACATTGCCTTGAATACAGCCGTCGGGAACAATATCGGCAAGGTCTGTGACGATGTTCGCTTCAAGCGGAAATTCCTTTTCTTTATATGTGTCAAAATAAACGGAAATATAGTTCTGCGAAAGAGATACAATAGTAAAGTCCTGTCCTTTTGACGGAGACGCTTTCAAAAGCAGCGATTTATTTCCCGCCGAATCGACGAAATTGGTCTGCGCCGTAACCTTGATGTCATCGGCGGTAAGTGACGAAACGATAAACTTCTTACCCGAAACCGTAACATCAACGGTGTAGTTTTCGTTGCCGAACACCTGCAAGCCGAGCTGTGACGGAACGCTGTTTTCCGTATCGATATATACGGGAACGGAAACGACAACATTTTCGACTATCGGGCTCTTGTCAACCGAAACCCAAAGCCACACGCAGAAAGCGCATACAAGCGAAAAACAAACGACAAATTTGTTATTCGAGAACCATTTGCGGTAATTGAAAAAGCGTCTTAATTTTGTGAATTTTTCTCTCATTATTTATGACGCCCCTTTTTGATAGTTTTTAAGAATCCCTTTTCGTCGTTTTCCTCGGGAATAAATGTTTTGGTAAGCAATTCACGAAGGTCGCCGTCCGAAAGATTTCTTTTAAGGTTGCCCTTTTCGGCAACGGATATTGTACCCGTCTCCTCCGACACAACGACAACCAAAGCATCGCTCTGTTCGCTCATGCCTATTGCGGCACGGTGCCTTGTACCGAGCGAGCTGTTGATGTTTGTGTTGGCGGTCAACGGAAGTATGCAGCCTGCGGCGCAAATTCTGCGGTCCTTGATTATCATAGCTCCGTCGTGAAGCGGCGCTTTGGGGAAAAAGATGTTTTCAATCATTTCAACCGATGGCTCCGCGTCAATCCTCGTGCCCGTTTCGATTATCTGTCCGAGCAGCGAGCCTCTTTCAAAAACAATCAGCGCACCGACCTTATCGTCGCTCATATCGGCGCATGAACGGCAAACTGAGTTTATCATTCTGCTGACAGGCTCATATTTTTTTGTTTTGTCGTTGCCCTTAATAATATTGGTAAGCGAACTTCGTCCCACACTTTCAAGGGCGTGTCTTATCTCGGGCGAGAATATGACAACAAGGATTAAAAACAAATTCGGAAAGAAAAGCGAGAACAGATAAGAGCTTGCCTGCATTTTAAGTAACGATACAACCGCATAAATCAAGAAAATAAGAATAAAGCCTTTAGCAAGCTGAATAGCCTTGGTATCTCTTATAAGAACAATAACGCCGTAAATTATCAGCGCAACAAAAAGTATGTCAAGTATGTCCGAAATTCCGTTAAAGGACATCAGTGCGTTTTTAATTTCCGAAAAGAACTCGGATACAGCCATCAATTTTACCATTAAACCACCTTTTTCGACAAAAAATACAATATATCACGATACATAAATATAAAGTTATACATAATCGTGATATATTGTACCATAAATATCAGCTTTTGGCAATTTCAAATACCGAATTTAACAATAAATTCACATCATTCATATTTGTGAAAAATGACGGAGCCGTTCTTACGGTTCCCGTGTCCTCCGTACCGTAAGTTTTATGCGCCAAAACGGCACAGTGCAGACCCGCACGCACGGCAATTCCCTTTTCGTTGAGAAGCGCACCGACCTCTTCGCTGTTTTTGCCTTTGACATTAAAGGAAACAAGCGGAGCAAAGCTCTCGTATTCAGAGTCAAAATCCGTGTAGGTAATGACATTTTTCATAGCTTTGAGCTCGGAGCTTATCTTCCTCATAACAGCCGTTTCATGAGAGCGGATATTTTCCGTACCTGCCCGTTTAACGAATTTCATACCTGCGTTTATGCCTGCGATAAGCGGCACGCTGAGGGTTCCGCTTTCAAACCTTTCCGGCAGATTCTGCGGCTGTGACAATATTGCCGAATAACTGCCCGTTCCGCCCTCAACGATTGTATCAAGCGCAAGGCTTCCGTTTATAATCATCATACCAGATGCCATCGGGGCATACAAGCCTTTGTGAGCCGCAACGCAGAGAATATCAATACCGTCTCTTTTGCAGTCAATATCAAAAACGCCCGAAATCTGAGCGCCGTCAACAATAAATTTCAAGCCGTGTTTCTTACAAAGCGCCGATATTCCTTTAAGCGGAGGCATTTTACCGAAAACATTCGACGCACCCGTACAGACAACGGCGACCGTGTTATCCCGTATAAGCCTTTCAAAATTCATATAGGTTTCGCCGTTGTATTTCTCTACCTTTGCAATGCTGTAATCGCATACTCCCCTGTTTTTGAGCGTTTCAAGGGGCCTTACAACGGCGTTGTGCTCCAAAGAAGAGATTATAAAATGAGAATTCTTCTTTGCAAGTCCTTTTATGGCGCAGTTTAACGCAAAGGTACAGTTCGGAGTAAATATCACATTCATCGGGTCGTCGGTTCCGAACATTTCGCATGCCGTTTTCCTTGTATCGTAAATCAATTCCGCAGTCGAATAAGCCATACTGTGCCCCGCTCTTCCGGGGTTTGCGCCGTAAACACGCATTGCGTTTGTAACCGATGTAATTACGCTTTCGGGCTTCGGATAAGTCGTTGCGGCATTGTCAAAATATATCATTATTTCCACACGGCTTCTATTACGGGAACTCCGTGAAGCTCCAAAACAGACACCGTATCGCGAGGTGCGTTGTAAACATAGAGAATATAACTGCACCCCTCTTTTGCCTTGGGTCTCGGATTTTTTTCCACGGTTGACCGCACACCTTTCATTCTGAGAATATCTCTCGCTTTCAGTGCATAGGTTACCGAGGACAGTTTTACAATAAGATTCATCATTTCACCGCCCGTATAATACTTCATTACATTTTATGCAAATACTCTCTTTAGTTGAAACGCAACCAAACATAACACAAAATGCATAAAATGTTAATTTTGCTTTATTGATAAGCTCGGACGGCAAAGATATAATGTTAAAAACAGTTGCAAAGGTGGGAATAATATGAGAAAATATTATTTGGATAACATAAGAAACATAACGGTTTTACTTGTTGTCGTGTATCACGCATTTTACATTTTCAACGGCGTAAGCGTTGCGGGCGGTCTTATGCCGATAACGCAGCACCGTTTCCAGGACGCAATTCTGTATCTGCTCTATCCGTGGTTTATGGTACTGCTGTTTATCGTGTCGGGTATGTGCTCAAAATATTATCTTGAAAAGCACACCGAAAAGGAATACTTAAAATCGAGAACGATTAAATTGCTTGTTCCGTCAACCTTGGGTCTGTTCGTTTTTCATTGGATGCAGGGTTATATAAATATGAAAATATCAGGCGCTTTCGACACAATACCCGAAAATATACCCTCGCCCGTGCTTTATGTAATCGAAGCGGTTTCGGGTATAGGCGTACTGTGGTTTGCACAGATTTTATGGCTTTTTTCGCTGTTGCTGATTTTGGTCGTAAAGCTTGAAAAAGGCAGACTTGTAAAGCTCTGCGAAAAAGCAAACATTATTGTTCTTATTCTGCTTGCCGTACCCGTTTGGGCGGCGGCTCAAGTGCTGAACACTCCCGTTGTTACGGTTTACCGTTTCGGAATTTACGGGCTTTCGTTTTTCCTCGGATACTTTGTCTTTTCCAACGAAAGCGTTACAGACGGATTAAAAAAATACTGCTTACCGCTCGACATTGCGGCTGCCGTACTTGCCGTTGCATATACAAAGATTTATTTCGGTCAAAACTACGCCGAAGAACCTGCGATAAATTCTCCCCTTGCAGTTGCCTTCCTCTGGTTTGCCTGCCTCGGAATTATCGGCACGGCAAAAAGATTTTTTGACATTAAGTGCAAATTCACGGCATTTTTATCAGAGAAATGTTGGGGAATTTATGTGCTTCATTATTTGCCCTTGAGCGCCTGCGCATATCTTCTTGCGACAAAAACACAGTTAAATTCGGCTTTGATATATTCGCTTGTCTTAATAAGCGGATTTGTTTTATCGATTATACTTTACGAAATAATTTCAAGAATTCCGATTTTGCGTTTTCTCATTCTCGGAATAAAGAAGAAAAGGAGTAAATATGTTCAGCAAAAATCTGACGACACTCAGAAAATTTAACAAAATGACCCAGGAGGAGCTTGCCGAAAAAGTCGGCGTTTCCCGTCAGTCGGTCGCAAAATGGGAAACGGGAGAAAGCGTGCCCGATGTAGAAAAGTGCAAGGCGATTTCAGAGGTGTTTTCAGTGTCGCTTGACGAACTTGTAAACAACAATCCCGCTTCCGTAACCCTGCCCGCCGCACCGAAGGGAAAACATATTTTCGGCGTTGTAAAGGTCGGCGACAAGGGGCAGATAGTCATACCCGCAAAGGCACGGCAGATTTTCAATATCGAACAGGGCGACGAACTTATCGTTCTCGGCGACGACAACCAAGGTCTTGCCCTGCTGAAAGAAAAAGACTTTATGAAAATGGCTAATGAGATAAGGAAGTATTTATAAAAGTAAAATCCTCGGTTTCCCGAGGATTTTTCCTTACACCGACGGAATGTAGAGCTTTTGGTTTTGCTCGACGCAATCGGTTGTTATGTTATTCTCCGTACAGATAAGGTCAACTCTTGTGTTGTATCTTCTTGCAATATCCCAAAGTTCATCCCCCTGCTGTGCAAAATAAATCGTCAGTGCAGCAGAGCGTTTTTTCTTTTTCTTGGTTTCGTCGCAGGAAATGTCGGAAATCACCTGCTTTCTTGTCACATCAAAAATCATACCGCTGATTTCGGTTTCAATTCTTACATCAAGCTTATTGTCCGCCGAAAGGATATAATCGATACCCGTCGGCGTTACGCTGCAGCTTGCCGAGGAGCTTTCGCTGACTGCCGTCGCCCGCTTGTAGTTGAACTCGATTTCCCTGTCAAAGGACTGTAATTCATTTTCCGAATTGAGCGCCAGGAAGCTTATGTCCGCCTTTCCGCTTACAAGTATTTCCTTTTCCGATACGGAGGTCGTGCAGTTAATGCCGTTACAGCAAATGTCCTCAACGGACTTGATGCTCGTGCCGCTTATCTCAACGGAGCCCTTACAAAGATATGTATCGTTGAATTTTTCGGAAATATTCTTTATTTCCACGCTTTCCTTTTGATACTGCGTTTCGTACTCGGTCGAATAAGCGTCGGTTGTGTATTGAATACTTTCGTTTTCGTATATGCTTATATCGGCTCTGATAACCGCCGAAACATCAATCAAACGCAGTGCACCGCTCGAATCCGTCTTTGCATGGACTTCAAAGGACGGAACGCTCAGCGTTACAAAATCCGTGCAATCCTCGGAGGTTGCCGCCTCGACTATCTGACTTATAGGCATTGAATTTTCAATCTTTTCAAGCGTACAGTCGCCGTCCGTAAGATAAACAACCTTTACCCTCAGCTCTCCTTTTATGAGGATTTTACCCATAACAAGCTTTGTGCTGTCAAGCACGGCAACGGCGTTACAACGGACTATCTGCCCGATTGTCCCCTGTGATGCGCCTATTTCAATCGTTTCGTTCATTGAAAACGGTCTTGACACGCAATCCTTGAGATTGGAAACATTCCCCGATTTTGTCCTCAACTGAATGTTGTTGTCCTCACAGGAGCAAACGATTTTTTTGTCGCATCTCTCATAAGCCCTGAATTCAATGCCGATGCTGCCCCTAATGTCAATTCTGCGCTGACTGATAACACGGCAATTTACATATTGGGTTTTTGCGACAGCGGTACAGGTACAGTTCTCGGCTTTCGGGGTCTCAACAGATTTTGAAACGGGAATTTTCTGCTCAAAGCAGTGAATTTTACCGTTTTCGCACATATAGAGCACGGAGATAACCGCATTTCCGTCTGCCGTTATACGGTTTCCGCCCGAGGTCACGCCTGCTATGTTTGCTTTGAGCGTGCATTTGATTACCCTGACAATATCGGGAAAATAATCGGGTAAAGTGATGTCACTTTCTATCTGTTGCTCCGCAGTCTCCTCGTAAGCAAGCTTTTTCATTGAAATATCGGTGTTCACGGTGTTAATATCCATTTGCAGCCTCCTTAAATTTTAACCTATAAAAATATATTCGTGCAAACGGACAATTATTCGGAAATTTATATGTTGAAAAAGCGGAAAAAATCTGTCATACTGTTATGGGTGAAAAATATGAAAGAAATGTACGAAAGAACACAAATGCTTTTCGGCGGTGAAAATATCGAAAAAATCAAAGGCTCGCACATTGCGGTTTTCGGCGTGGGCGGAGTCGGCTCATTTGCGTGCGAAGCGCTTGCAAGGGCGGGAATCGGTAAATTTGACCTTATCGACAACGATGTTGTGGCGCCCTCAAATCTCAACAGACAGTTGGTGGCGCTGACAAGTACAATCGGCAAATACAAGGTCGATGTTATGAAGGAACGGATACTCGACATCAATCCCGAAGCCGAAGTGAACACATATAAAACCTTTTATCTCCCCGAGACGGCGGACGAATTTGACTTTACAAAATATGATTATATAATCGACGCTATCGACACGGTGGCAGGCAAGGTTGAAATAATCGTAAACGCCGACAAAGCAAAAACTCCCGTTATTTCAAGTATGGGCGCAGGCAACAAGGTAAACCCCGATATGTTCGAGGTTGCGGATATTTACAAGACCTCTGTCTGCCCTCTTGCAAAGGTTATGAGAACGAGGCTTAAAAAGCTCGGAATAAAAAAACTGAAGGTCGTCTATTCAAAAGAAAATCCGATAAAAAACAACACTGGCGTGCGCTATCCGGGCAGTAATTCATTTACACCGTCCGTTGCAGGGCTTATAATCGCAGGCGAAGTTATAAAGGATATAACGGGCTTTCGCAACAAAGTGTAACAGAACATCAAAAAAGACGGCAATGCCGTCTTTTTATTTTCCCTTTATTCTGTCTATTACATTCTTTTCAAGCCTTGACACCTGCGCTTGTGAAATGCCTATCTCCTTTGCGACCTCCATCTGCGTCTTGCCCTGCATAAACCGCAGGGACAATATTCTTTTTTCACGCTCTGACAAATCCTTTATGGTCTCCTTTATGACAATTTCGTCAAGCCAATCCTTGTCGGTATCAAGCGAGCTTACCTGGTCCATTACATATATCGTATCGCCGCCGTCGTTATACACGGGCTCATAAAGGCTTACGGGGTCAACAATCGATTCAAGCGCTATCACGACCTGCGAAGAGTCAACGCCCAGCTCCTTGGCAATCTCCTCAACGGTCGGCTCACGGTTAAGCTCGTTTTGTAGCTTTTCCTTTACCTGCATTGCATGGTATGCCGTGTCCCTCATAGAGCGCGAAACACGCACGGCATTATTGTCCCGCAAATATCTTCGTATTTCGCCGATAATCATCGGAACGGCATAAGTTGAAAAGCGTACATTTTGGCTTATATCAAAGTTATCTATCGCTTTAATAAGCCCGATACACCCCACCTGAAACAAATCGTCAAGGTTTTCTCCCCTGTTTGTAAAGCGCTGAATTACCGACAGTACAAGCCGCAAATTTCCGTTGATAAGTTTGTCCCGAGCGTACTTGTCGCCCGAGTGCATAGCTTTCAAAAGCTCGATTTTTTCTTTTTCCTTTAACACCGTCAGTTTTGAGGTGTTTACTCCGCAAATTTCGACTTTACTGTACTGCACATAATCATTCCCTTTTGAAAAATATGTACAAAACAGAACCCCTGCTCTTATTATGAACAGGGGTAATAAATTTTATAAAATTTTAGGAGAATTTAATTAAGAATAAAGCCCGCAAGAATATCGCCGTTGTAATAATAGCGGTAATTGTACATTTTGCCGTCGGCGGTGTTTACAATTTTTGATATTCTTTGACCGTCGGAGTTATATGAATAAGTAGTGCTTGAATTGTCCGAGTCAGTAATCGAACGCAGCTGACGACCGACCCAAGTATATGTTGAGCCCTTGTAGCCGATTGTGTTACCTATTTTATCGCTTGATACGGAATACTGTTCGTCGACAACTTCTGTCGAACCCTCGTAATGCGACTTTTTAACGCCTGTTAAAACATCGCTCCATGTGTCATTTTCATATAAATACTGCGTTGTGCTCTGCGGATATGACGGCAAAGCACCCACTGAATACTCGTAAACCAAATCATAAACGATATTGCCGTTTTTATATGTATACACATGCGTTACATTCTCAAACGGATCGTTTACCCTTGTAAGCTGATTGAGTTCGTCATATTTGTAAGTAGTCTTTTTGTTACCTACGGTAACAGATTTGATGTTATTTACTTCGTCATAATCGTAGGAATATGCAATACCGCCCGTATTTATCGATTCGACAAGCGTTGTGGTTTGATTTTCCCCAATATCCTTGTAGGTATAGTTGGTCGCAAGTCCGTTTACCTTGCGTGTCGAAAGCCTTGAAAGTTCATTAAGACTATTTTTTTGTGCTATATCAGCACAAAATTCAGAATGAGAAACAGTTATAATGCAAACTATATAATACTTGCGGTATGCACATTTCAACTGTTCCTCACTCCTTTTAGCACACAGAACCGTCCCCTGTGTTATGCACATTTCAATTGTTTCTCACTCCTTTTAGCAAACAGAGCCGTCTCTTGTGTTACTTATTGAATTTCGTTACTTTTAACTTTTTAAACGCATCTTTAGGCGAAGAAAGCAATTTATTCATTATAATAAGCGCAGAATTTTCATCAAGAGAAAGCAGAATAGAAAAATCCGAATAACCTTTAATGACTAAGTTTTCAAAAGAACTTTGAAAAAACATATTTATGTCCGTGTCTGTAAATATATTAGAAATAAATATATTCTCCGGATATTCATTAATCAACTCTTCCAAAACACTTAAAAGCGTATCAAGCGATATAATTACGGTTATTTCAACATCGTCATTTGAATTTGGCTTTACAGAGTGTTTTAATTTTTTACTTTTTATAAATTTATAAAACTCACTTTCTTTTTTAACTGAATCAACAGTTAAAACCATTAACTTCCAATCAAAAACACTGATTAAACTTTTAATGTTAAAATAATTGCATTTTATGCCGGTAATTTGAATTTGAGCAGGATTAATCATAAATAATTTTGTTAGCTTAATCATCTTCCAAACCCCCGCTTAAACCTGACCCAAGTATACCGATTGGAACATGATAATTAGCATTTTTCGAAAACTGCACATTCATATGGAATAAACTTTTACTACCAACATCAAATCTAAGATTACTGTATTTACTTCCAAATTTCAGAATCGTACCACCAGTTTCATATCCGTTAGGATGATTTGGGGACAGGAAACGAAAATTATCTCCGACAGATAGTCCGCCATTTCTGCCTGTTTTAACACCAGCATTTGCTATGATTTTAAACCCTGAACTAAGAACCTGTGAAGCTCCTGACATAATTCCGCCCGTCATAAATCCATTTGCAAAGCCATTAACGGCACCATTAATAATTTTCTTTTTTGACCCTCGCCAACTACCGGTTGAACGACGATGTTTAATTGCTTGCTTTCCTGCTCCAGTAACCGCACCAATCGCACCTGAAATCACTGCCGCCTTCAATCCTGTAGCCATAGCACCAACAAAAGCTGCTGTCGCGCCGCCAGTTGCAACAGTTGCTGCGGCGACTAATGCTCCAAGAGCAATTGCCCCAACACCAATCAAAACCTTTGTTGCCCACTTAGGCCAATTTCCGTTATCATCAGAATTTTTTATCGGATTATTCATACAATATGCAAACATATTGTATCCTAAAATTTCTCCACCTGTACCAGAAACCACACTATCCGCACTGATAAACCTGCACAGTTCAGG
>CABUHY010000021.1 GCA_902491475.1 uncultured Eubacteriales bacterium | reverse complement strand
CTCATTCACTTGCAATTTAATATTTAATTTTGTCTAAACTTTGGGGGTCGCTTCAGTCAGAGGGAGCCTATGTTTGTGTTAAATTTTCAATTTGTTATAAGCCGAAAGCTGCAAATTTTTTCGGCGGGAGCAAGCCCCCGCCCTACGCTATCAACTTTTGCGGCTGTCCGAAAATCCGTTCCTGTTTCGCTTGCTTTGTATTCCGAAAACTGATACAATGTAAACATCAAATACATTATGAGGTGCGTTATGTTTTTCAGAAAAAAGAAACCGTATCCCGAACACAGCTATCCTGTTGAGCAGGTCCCCGCAACCGAGCCCAATAAGTATCAGCTGGCGCAGATTGAGCGCAAATTCGGAATGTTCATACATTTCGGAATGAACACCTTTAACAACACCGAGTGGTCGGACGGAAAGCTTCCCGTTGACAGCTACAGACCGAGTGCAATCGACGCCGACCAATGGGTCAGAACCGCATATGAGGCGGGTATGAACTATGTTGTTCTCATAACAAAGCACCACGACGGTTTTTGCCTTTGGGACACCGACACCACCGAATATTCCGTAAATTATTCGCCCGTAAAGACCGATGTCGTCAAGGCTGTTTCCGAGGCGTGCAAAAAGTACGGCGTGAAGCTCGGACTTTACTATTCGCTTTGGGACAGGCACGAAAAATGCTATAAGGACGACGAAAAATATGTTGAATATATGCTGAAGCATTTGTCGGAGCTTACCGACGGCAGATACGGCGAGGTTGTTGAACTTTGGCTTGACGGCGGTTGGGATAAGGCTTGCCGCAGGTGGGGCTTGGACAGGATATACAACCTTGTCAAGACAAATCAGCCGCAGTGCCAGATAGGCGTAAATATCACTATCGGTAAATACAAGGAGAAAAAAGCAAAGCCCGACAAGAATTATCTTCCCGAAAAATACCGCTACGGCGACCCGATAAGTATGTTCCCGTCCGATTTCAGACTCTGGGACCCGAATATGTGCCGTGCGGACGACCCGAAAATTTACACCTTTAACGGTCAGAAATATTATATGCCTTTTGAATATACAATCTGCTCGAGAAGCTCGGGCAACTGGTTCTATTCCGACACCTACGAGGGTAAGCCGCTTATGAATGTTGACAATGTCGTAAAGAATTGCAAAACGCTTTTCGGCGCTCAAAACCTTGCGGTCATAAATCTTCCGCCGAATAAGGACGGCAGGCTTGTAGACGGCGACATTGAAAATCTTATGAGGATTTCCGACAAGCTCGGTATAAGGCGCGAACTCGGGGAATAACTTTTAATAGACACAATTGTGCCGACAGTTAATTCTGCCGGCACTTTTTCGTTATTTTAACCAAATATCGCCCTGTTATTTCTACTGCAAAGAACGCTCGGTTTATTGTATAATTGAAATAAGAAATTTTATAAAAAGGAGCGCGCCATGTCAACGAAAAACTATCTTCCTAAAAAAGAAATGTATTCATTTTGCTTTGCGGCTATGGGTCAGGGTATGATTTACGCCATGATGTCAAGCTACATAAGCGACTATTACTTAAATGTGTTGCAGCTTACGCCTATGTTCGTGCTGTTGCTTATGCTTCTTGCAAGGGTGTGGGACGCCATAAACGACCCGCTTATGGGTATGATTGTTGACAGGCATACCACAAAACGCGGCAAAATGAAACCGTATATAATTTATGCCGCAATACCGATAGGTATATTTACGGTGCTTATGTATTTAAGTCCCAATCTTAACAAGACTGCGCTTATGGTATATTCCGCCGTTGTCTATGTTGCGTGGGGTATGATATATACCATGGCGGATGTTCCTTTTTGGAGCCTGCCCAATGTGTTGACTCCCGATGCGGAGGAGAGGGGAAAGGTTATCTCCCTCGGCAGAACCTTTAACGGCGTCGGTTCGGCTGTTCCCGAGGTGCTGTTCCTTGTAATCGGTCTTACGCTCCCGAAAATCCTCGGCACGGCTGACGGTCTTGATTACAACAAGAAAAAGTATCTTATTATGGCAATCGTCACGGTGGTTATAGGAATTTTGCTGTATGCAAACTCCTATTTCAAGGTTAAGGAAAGGGTTGTCATTCCCGACAGAAAGCCTCAGCCCGGCGAACCGAGCCAGCTTTCAAGAATTTTCAAATGCAAGCCCCTTATGCTTGTTATCGCAATGGGCATACTCTCCTCAGGCAGATATATGGTTCAGGCGGCGGCAGTCCATGTCGCAAGATACGCTTTCTACATAGGACCCGACCTCGGCGGACTTTCGGACGCAGAGCGTGTGGCGGCGATAGAGGCGAGCGTTTCCTCCGTCAAGACGATATTCCAAGTTTGCGCGATAGTCGGTATGTTCGGCGCAATGCTCTTTATGCCCGTGCTTATGAAAAAGTTTGACTATAAAAAGATAGTAATCGTAACCTGTCTGCTCGGCTTTGTCGCAAGCATTTTCACAACGCTTATCGGTTGGTTTACAATGAATCTTTACATCTGTATTCCGTTTGTGCTTATTTCCTGCATACCGCTCGGCGTACTCAATGTTATTTCATACGCGATGATAGGCGACTGCCTTGATTATATGGAGCTTAAAACGGGCTTCAGAGACAACGGCCTCGGTTCTGCTTGTCAGGGCTTTGTAAACAAGCTTGGCAATGCGCTTGCAACCTCGGGTATTGTCCTTATGTATATGTTTATCGGCCTTGAACCCGAAAAGATGTACAGCTCGACCGCAATAGTGGCGGCGACCGACCTTGCGGCGGGACACCGCTTTGCAATGTTCTCGCTTGTCTCCATAGTTCCCGGTATCAGCCTGCTTTTGTGCGCGATACCGATGTTCTTCTACAAAATTTCGGGTGACAACAAAAAACGTATACTCGAAGAGCTTGCCGAAAAGAGAAAAGAAGAAGGCATTGTAATAGAATAACGAAGTATAATAAATGATAATAACCCCTCTTGAACACTCAGCCTTGTTCAAGAGGGGTTTTGCCGTTTTATGAAAAAATTTACGACAGTACGCTGACAGAGTATTGAATATATATATATATATATAATTGAATTACTAAATACAAATTTTGTGGAGGAGAAAGTAAAGTATGGAACTGATAATTGTAGCGGTTATAATTGTGGCTATTATAATTATAATCAAGGTAACAAAAAGCAAAAGGAGGGATAAAGAATATTCTGAATTAAGAGATACCATCCATAATTCAGGGATAATTAAAGAGCTGAAAAGACAATTAGAAATAATTAAAATGGACAAGCAATATGATTGCTTGACACAGCAAACGGATTATTACGATGAATGTGATAGAAGTGTAGTTATATTTGATTCTCAGATTCATTTTAAATTATATAGAGATGATGAATGGCGATTGATAGGAGGACTAGACTTTGTTAATGACCTTGGATACAAGCCTCTGTTAGATAACAATTTAGCCAAAGGGGCAAAGCATATAACCCGTGAAGATATATATACTGCATTTGCATACGAAGTTTATTTGACTGTTCAAGAGCTGTTTAACGATGATGAAATTCATTTTGATTTGCCTAAATACTACAGTGGCTTTGAATATCAAAAGCAACCGGATGGTACTACTAAGCAAATTAAGGTTGGCGATGAGCATGCAAGTATTTTTTATAAAGTTCCCAAAACGATTGGTGCTAAGCAAATATAATAAAATTTCAATATAAAAAGGGGGCGTAAATATGTCGGATTGTTATTATTTGGATTATGAGGGTACGGGTATGTTCTCAGGCGTATATCATTGCAAATTATGCGGCAAGACCTTCAGACCCGACGATTACAGTGCGGACGAACGGCAGGTTAAATACACCTGTAAAAGCGATTATGAGCACTGCGACATTTACAGAAACAGATAAACAATAATGCAGAGCTGTCGCAATTGACCGATTTAATGTCGGTTGATTGCGGCGGCTTTTTGTTTGTCAAAATAAGGCTGAGCAAAGAAAAAAGCAGTCCCGATACGGAACTGCTTAAAGATTATCAATACTTTATTCGTTTATAAAGCCGTACTTTTCGATAATCGATTCGACTTCCTTTGAAACAACTCTGAAAACATCGCTTCCGAGCTTTTCATATGTTGCGTCGTTCTCTTTTCGGCAAATCATTGCAAAAGCCTTACCGACCGCACTCGGAATATCGTCCTTTTTAACCGCAAGGTAATAAAAGCTGTATTCCACACCGTCGGAAAATTCCCTGTAAAACTCGCCTGCGTTTTTCATAACACGGTCATATATCGTATTTGTCGCAGTGCTCTTGAGCAGGGTGTTGGGCAAAAGCCTGTTTATACAGTATTCAGCCGTAAAGAACATCAAAATCTTTATCTGCAAAATAACCTTCGGGGGATAATCGAGCGCCCCGACCTCTTCTTCAAGCGAGCGTTTGAGCTCTTCGCTGTCAAGAAAACGGTCGGAAAGGTATTTACCGAGCTGCTTTGCCTTTTCGGTATTGCCGTTCATACGCTGGGTGTTCATCTCCTCAATGAGGGCGATGCTGTCAAGCGTGTCGCTTTTCGGCTTGGCGTTAAAGATTTTAATATCGTCGTCCATAAAAGACCTCCGTTCGGATTATGCGTTTTCTGAGGCGGCGTTTTCCTCGGCAAGCTTCTGTGCTTTTTTAAGCAATCTCTTCTGCTTTGCCTTGTAGCCCATAAGCTTTGAAAGGGCGTCATCGGGAGTGCCGTAGTCGCCTATGGAAATGGGCTTATCGTTATAAAGGCCATGGAAATCGGTTCCGCCTGTCATAAGCAATTTGTTTTTTGTCGCAAGCTTTTTAAGCTCTTCCTGCTGTTCCTCGGTTGCCGACGGATGCCATACCTCGATGCCGTCAAGACCGCATTCGATAAGCCTCGGCAATGAATCAAGGTTGTCAAACATATACGGGTGAGCGAGAACCGCAACACCGCCTGCGTCGTGCACCGCACCGATAACCTCTTCAATGTCGGGGTACTTCGGCGTAACAAGAATATTGTTCGGCGAGTCCTTTGAGAACAGCTCGTCGTAAAGCTCACCGTAAATTGATGTCGTATAGCCCGACTCCATAAGAGCCTGCATAATATGCTGCTTGTAAATGTTGGTCGAACCCGTAGCGCATTTTACGATAAATTCCGTTGTAACGGGAAACCTCTTTGCAGCGTGAAGCATCATAATGTGAGCGGCCTTTTTTCTCGCAAGCGAATTCCTGTGGCAAAGTCCCTCAAGTCTTGCGGGCATATCGCTGAGATAGCAAAGAATGTGAACCTTTTTACCTGTCTTTGTGTCATTTGCCGACAGCTCGACGCCGGGAATGACCTGAATACCGTACCTCTCGCCGATTATTTTTCCTCTGACCGTGCCTGCAAGGCAGTCGTGGTCAGTAATGGCAATGGTGGTAAGCCCTCTTTTTTTCGCTAAAACAATTAAATCTTCAATACCGAGAGAACCGTCTGAAAGTTTTGTATGACAATGTAAATCTCCGTTCAATTTCTTTCCTCCTCAAATCAAAAAAAGTATCATATATATCACAAAATTGAGTTGTATGTAAATTTTTGTGCATAAACCCGCAATATACTACATATATAATTATACTGTTATTTTTGTCGATTTTCAAGGACTTTATTTCATTTTCGGGAAAATTGTATAAAAATATGACTTCAAAGCCCCTTTAATACCGAATACTCGCGGAAAAGAGCGGACGGCAACGCACAAATACACTTGACAGCGGGTACAGGCGTGATAAAATAAGGCTAAAGGAGAGGTAATTTTATAAGGGGGTAAAAGAAATGGAAAACAAAAAGGCACTGAAAGCTTATTCTGTGCTCTGGGTTGTGATTGCGGCGGTTTACGGTCTGTGGATGTCGATTTTTATGAGCTGGGACCAATATCCGTATTTGTCGGTGCAGGGATATGAAAACCTGCCCAAAGAGGAGTTTATTGCAAAGTTCGACGGTATGCTCCAAACTCCGCTGTTTCCGAATTCGGCTTCGTTTTGGGCTTGGACGGCGGTTTCAACCGTAATTTTGTTGCTCTACTGTGTATTTGTTAAAAAGATACTTTTTGCAAAGGAGCTTACCAAAGGGGTAACCGCTTTTTGCATTGTCAACCTGATTGCGGGCTTCGTTTTCATTACATATTACGGCTTTTTAAGCTATCCCGAGCAGTTCGGAAACATACTTACCGACATAACTGCAAGTATGCTCGGACTTAAATATCCGTGGCGATTCAAGCTTTGGGGCGTGCTCGCCTCGGTTTCCATCTACACAAACACGCTTTATATGTATCGAAAGAACAACTACTTCGGCAAGGCGGGAATAATCATCGCTTCGCTCGGCTGTGCTGCGATTTTCGTAACTATAAATGTGCCGTCTGCGGGACTTGATTTAATACCCACTCCCCGTTGCATAGCGCACTGGTCAACAGCGTTGATTTTCGCTTTCCTCGGTGCGGCGGGAATTATCATTTTCCTTGTTCACAAGTTCAGACAGAAGGACAAAAAATATATGGCGGCTACCGTGATTTTCGCCGCAATACTTGCGCTTATGCTTGTGCTGCTCGTAACCGTCGGCAAGAGCGCCTTTATAGAAAACCTGCCTATGTGGGTGGCTTACATACTTCTGTTTATGATAAACTTCACTCCGTTCTTTGATAAAAAGGAACAGCGTGAAGCGGTTATGCAAAAATAAACCCGATAAATTTTTACGGATTTTAAGCTGTAACACACTTCAAAATATATTTTTGATACAAAAAAGCAAGCCTCACAGATATGCCTCGGCATATCCGTGGGGATTAATGCATTATTGTGCAAGAGGATGTTGCTTTGAAGCAAAATCGCCGTATGAATGCTCAATCATTGGATTGTTCATTTTGTGAAAATTATCCTTTCGAGCTCCGAGGCGGCAAGACCCGAGTGCACGCCCTTTCGTTTGAGCAGACATATGCTTCTTTCGGGAATCGGCGGCGTGATGTTCAGAATTATCAGGTTCGATAAATCCTCGTTTTCAAGGAATTCCTCGGGCACAAAGCCTATTCCGAGGTCTGATTTTATCATCGGCAAAATCTGGTCGGCGGCGTTTGCCTCGATTTCGGGCTCAAACGGTAAGCCCGACGAATTGAAATAATCGGTATAGAACTTATGTGAGCCCGTTCTCTCTCCGAGACCTATAATCGGGTAGTTTGTCAGCTGATGCGCCGTCAGTACAGTTCCCGTTTCAAGTGAAAATTCCGAACTGCATACGGGAACCTCTTTTATATCTCTCAATTTGACCGAGGTTATTTCCGACGGCAAATCAAACGGCTTTGTCACAAGCGCAAAGTCGGCAAGCCCGTTTTTAAGCATTGCGATTGCCTGCGGCGTTGTAAGGTTTGATATTTTAAGCTTTACGCCCGGATAGCTGCCTCTGAATTTTTTCAATGCGGGCAAAAGCGAGCAGTGAAGCGCAATTTCGCTGACCGCAACCGTAACCTTGCCCGATTGCAGGCTTTTATCCTGTTCAATTTCCTCCTCGCCGAGTTTTATGCTCTCGACTGCGGTGGCAATCCTTGCATACAGCTTTTCGCCCTCGGGGGTCAGCGTCACACCGTGCCTGTGGCGGACAAACAGCGTGCACCCGAGCTCCTCTTCGAGTTTTTTTACCGTCCTTGTGATATTCGGCTGGTTGTTGAAAAGCGCATTGGCGGCTGATGTGAAACTGCCGTACTTTGCGACAAAATAGAAAATTCTGTAATAGTCGTAGCTGATATTCATATGCTTTCTCCATATAAAATTGATATACTAAAATTAAATATTGACATTTTACACATATCTTGTATCAAATTATAATATATGCGTTCAAGAAAAGCAACCGTAAAAATTCAAAAGGAAGCGACGAATATGAGTAAGATTATTTGTATCGGCAGACAGTACGGAAGCGGCGGCCGTGAGATAGGCGAAAAGCTTGCCCGCACTCTTCAAATTCCCTGCTATGATAAGCTGCTTATCAAAAAGGCGGCGTTTGAATCGGGTATGAGCGAGGATTTTATTTCAAAAACCGAGGAGTCGCCTATCAACAGTATTCAGTTTTTAAGCGGTAACCCGTATGCCGATATGGCAGGTATAGGAAATGCGTTTTATTCCGAAAGTCAGCTTGCATACGACGCCGAAAAAAGAGTTATAGAGGAAATCGGTAAGAAGGGCGATTGCGTTATAATCGGCCGTTGCGCCTCGGCGATACTTCCCAAGGACGAAGTGCTGTCGGTGTTCATCTATGCCGACCATGAGGACAGGGTACGCCGTGTAATGAGCAGAAACCGACTTGACGAAAGGGCGGCGGCTCACAGGATAAAGCATATGGACAGGATGAGAAAGCAGTTTTTCGATTTCTATTCGGACACTCAGTGGGGTATGCCCGAGAGCTATGATATGATGCTTTCAAGCAGTACGCTCGGCACGGACATATGTGTTAATACAATTATAAAATGCTTAAAGGAAACGGAAGGAAAGGAAAATGAATAAGGATTTGACTGTGGGCAAGCCGCAATCGGTATTGTGGAAGTTTTGCCTGCCGCTGTTCGGAAGTATTATTTTCCAGCAGCTTTACAACATAGCGGACAGCTTTGTCGCAGGTAAGTTCGTCGGCGAAAACGCCCTTGCGGCTGTCGGCAACAGCTACGAAATCACGCTGATATTTATTGCGTTCGCTTTCGGATGCAATATGGGATGTTCGGTTGTGGTTTCAAGATTTTTCGGCGCAAAGGAATATAAAAAGGTTAAGACCTCCGTTTATACCGCCTGCATTTTCAGCGCAGGTCTTTGCGTTTTGCTGATGCTTATCGGCATATTCGGAGCGGGCACACTGCTTCGGCTTATCAGAACACCCGACGAGGTCTTTGCGGACTCAAAGCTCTACCTTGATATTTATGTATGGGGACTTCCGTTCGTATTCTTCTATAATATTGCGACGGGTATTTTCTCTGCGCTCGGCGACTCGAAAACACCGTTTTATTTTCTCGCCGTATCGTCTCTTTCAAACATTGCGGTCGATATATGGTTCGTAAAATCGTTTCATATGGGCGTTGCGGGTGTGGCATGGGCAACCTTTATCTGCCAGGGTATAAGCTGTATCCTTGCGGTAGCGGTCGTCTTCAAGCGCCTCAACAAAATCGACAGGGAAAAGAACTGTCCGATTTTTGATAAGCAGATTTTGAAGCAGATTGTCATAATTGCCGTACCGAGCACATTGCAGCAGAGCTTTATTTCAATCGGCAACATAATAATTCAGGGTATTATCAATGGTTTCGGTGCTCCCGTTATGGCAGGTTATTCGGCGGCAGTCAAGCTCAATAACCTTGTTATAACTTCGTTCACGACCCTCGGAAACGGAATTTCAAACTACACGGCGCAGAATATCGGTGCGGGAAAACTTGTCCGTGTCAAGCAGGGCTTCTCGGCAGGACTTAAAATGGTGTGGCTGTTGAGCTTGCCGCTGTTTCTGCTCTATTTCTTCAAGGGAGAATTCTTCCTCAAACTCTTTATGGACGAACCCACACAGACGGCAATTCAGACGGGTATTACATATCTTAAAATTCTCTCTCCGTTCTATTTCATAGTATCTGCGAAGCTTGTTGCGGACGGTATTTTGAGAGGCGCGGGAATGATGAACAAGTTTATGATTGCCACATTTACCGATTTGATTTTGCGTGTCATTATGGCGGCGGTTTTCTCCAAAACCTCGCTCGGCGCAACGGGAATTTGGTGCGCTTGGCCCGTAGGCTGGTGCGCGGCTACGGTGCTTTCAATAATCTTCTATGTAACCGGTCCCTGGAAAAAGGAAAAGCTCAAAGCATAACAGATAATAAAATTTTACCGACACTTTCAGTTGAGTGTCGGTATTTTTTGTAAAGACTTCTTTTACCAATGTGGATTTTTTGCTCCTTATGTGTTAACATAAATTTGTAGGTTTACCGTCATTAACGAAAGGACGATGTTATGGAATGTATCAAACGCAGAGAAATAATTGCAGAGGGGTTTGAAGAACTGTCAAAAACGCTTACTGCGCTGGGCGACTCTTCACGGCAAATAATATTTATGGTTTTGCTTGAACATACCGATGCTATGAGGGTCGGTAAAATTGCCGAGCTTTCGCATTTTACCCGTCCGTCCGTTTCACATCATTTGAAAGTGTTAAGAGAAGCCGGACTTGTCGATATGTATGAAGACGGAACAAAAAATTACTATTTTATAAAGGCAGATAAGGGAAAATGGGCAAAAATAAAATCAGTTGTTGATTTTGCCTATGAAAGTGTAACAGACGGTAATGTTAATAAAAATGAGGTAAGAAAATGATATTGTATTTTTCAGCAACCGGCAATTCAAAATATGTTTCCGAAAGGATCAGCAAAAAAATCGATGAAAAAATGATCTCCGTCGTTGATTGCATTAAGGAAAATAAGTTTGATTTCAGTGATGAAAGCATCGGGATAATTACGCCTACATACAATTGGACTCTGCCGAGTATAGTAAGAGAATTTATCGAAAAAGCAAATTTTGAATGTGAGTATTTATATTTTATCGCAACATACGGAACAACCTGCGGTGCGACAGGTAAGGTAGCAAACGGACTCATAAAAGGTAAAGAAATAAATGCTTACTATTCGGTTCAAATGCCTGATACTTGGACCCCTACATTTGATTTGTCGACCGATGAAAAAATTGCGAAATTCACTAAAAATACAGAAACACAAATAGATTTTATAATCGATAAAATAAGCAAAAAAGAAAAAGGCAATTTTATGGGATTTACGATTCCGAAATTTGTTGTTGATACTGTTATGGAGCCGATATATAACAATAAGGTTAGAAAGACTTCAAATTTTGTGCTGGAAGATACTTGCATCGGCTGTGGCTTGTGTGCAAAAAAATGTCCCGTAAATGCGATTGAAATGCAAAACGGAAAGCCAAAATGGATAAAAGATAAATGTGTTATGTGCTTAGGCTGCTTACACAGATGTCCTAAATTTGCCATTCAATACCAAAACAGAACAAAAAATCACGGACAGTATATTAACCCAAATATGAAAGGAAAAATATAAACGGTTTTGATCTTCAAGGAAATTTTCAAAAATCGGGAAGCGACAAAAGAACTTCTCGATTTTTTCTGTTTATTAAGAGACATATTTCATATTGACCTCAGTCCGAAATCGGACTATAATATTACTTGGTCCGTTTTCGGACCGGATACATTATCGGGGGAGATTTTTACGAAAAATTATATAGATTTAATTGACCGACAGCAAAAAGCACAGGACTCAATATATCACAAGGTTGCGGTAAAATTCGGACTTTCCGACACCGCACTGTGGATTTTGTATATCCTTTCGGACGGCGGGGAAGAACATACCCAACAGGAGCTTTGCCGTCAGTGCTGTTTCTCAAAGCAGACTGTAAACACGGCAATTTCAAAGCTTGTAAAGGACGGCTTTGTAACCCTTGAAGTATTAAAGACATCAAGGAAGCAGAAAAAAATCATACTTACGGAAAGCGGCAGGGAGCTTGCCGACAGTACCGCAGTCCGTTTAAGACAGGCGGAAATAAAAGCTTACGAAAAGCTCTCCGAGGAGGAGCTTAAAATATACCTTGACATTTCTTCAAGGCTGACACGCTTCCTGCGTGTGGAAACCGAAAAATTATAAGGAGTTAAAGACTTAAATGAAAATACAGCTTTCCGACCACTTTTCATACGGCAGACTTTTGAGATTTACCCTGCCGTCGATAATGATGATGATATTCACATCGATTTACGGTATGGTAGACGGGTTTTTTGTCTCAAACATTGTCGGTAAAACCGCATTTGCATCAACCAATCTCATTATCCCTTATTTGCAGATAATCGGCGGCGTGGGAGCAATGCTCGGCGTCGGCGGAAGTGCGCTTGTCGCAAAGACTCTCGGCGAGGGCGAAATAAAAAAGGCAAGGCGCTATTTCACAATGATGATGTACCTTATGCTCGGTACAAGTGTATTCTTTACGGGCGTTGGCATTGCGGCGCTCAAACCCGTGGCATACCTTTTCGGTGCAACGGAAAATATGATAGGCGACTGTATGACCTACGGCACAATCTGCCTTTTGTTCACAACGGCTCTCCAGGCTCAATATACATTCCAAAGCTATCTCGTTGTTGCGGAAAAACCGAAGTTTGCGCTTACGGTAGTGGTGCTTGCGGGAATTACAAATATGGTGCTCGACTATGTGTTTATGGCGGCGCTTAAAATGGGCGTTGCGGGAGCGGCTCTGGCAACGGGACTGAGCGAATGTGTGGGCGGCATTGTCCCGTTCATATGGTTTCTGAGCAAAAAGAACACCTCGGCACTGAAATTTACGAAAACAAAATTTGAAAAGTCGCCGATGATCAAGGCTTGCATAAACGGTTCGTCGGAGATGATGACAAGCGTATCGGCGTCCGTTACGGGCATACTTTATAATCTTCAGCTTATGAAGCACGCAGGCGAGGACGGCGTTGCGGCTTACGGCGTAGTTATGTATGCGGCATTTGTGTTCATCGGCGTGTATGCGGGTTATTCCTCGGGAAGCTCGCCTATAATGGGCTATCATTACGGCGCACAAAACCATAATGAAATGAAAAATGTGCTTAAAAAGAGCCTGATTATTTTGAGCGTTGCCGCCGTAATATTAACATCGGTAGCAATAATCTTTTCAAGGCAAATAGCCTCGCTTTTTGTCGGCTATGACGAACAGCTGTTAAACCTTACCGCAAGGGCGTTTAAGATATGCTCGATACCATTTTTGTTTATGTGGTTCAATATGTACACATCATCGTTCTTTACAGCCCTCAACGACGGACCTGTGTCGGCGGCTATTTCTTTTATGCGTTCGCTTGTGCTGCCCGTTATCTGCATTATCGTACTGCCGATGATATGGCAGCTTGACGGTGTTTGGTTCTCGCTCGTGGCAAGCGAGACAATCGGAATTATCGTCTCGCTCGGCTTTATGCTCGGCAAACGGAAAAAGTACGGCTATTAAACAATCCGCCACGAATAAGCAGCAAAATTTTATATTGAATAAAACCCACGGACAATCGCCGAAACCGGCAGCTGTCCGTGGGTTTATGTTTATTATATTGTCAAATATATAGAGTAGGGCGGGGGCAAGTGCCCTTACGGGCAAAGTAATAGATAATAGTGAAGAGTGAAGAGGTGCGGGTGCTTCGCACGGCGTCGTCGTTTGCTCCGTATCGTTCGCAACAGCCTTTGGCTATTTCTCACTCACTACGCAACTCCTCCTTTTCCGCAAAAATCACGGTAGGGCGGGGGCTTGCTCCCGCCGTTAATAAATATCAAATTAAGATTTTCGCAGAACCAAGCCTTCCTCTGACGAGGAAGGTGGCACGCCGCAGGCGTGTCGGAAGGAGAGAAAGCAATAAACAGCAAATTTTCGTTATCTCTCCCTCAGTCATTTTTCATAAGAAAAATGACAGCTCCCTCGTCAGAGGGAGCCTATGTTTGTTAATGCGGCTTGGAGCGCCGAACAAAATCGACCATAACAATCAAATTCTATTTTACCTTATACCGTAGGGGCGAACTGTGTTCGCCCGCTTTTAATGTCAGCAGAATTTGACGGGCGACCGCAGGTCGCCCCTACGGATTGTGCGTTGAAAAACAATACCATATTAGCCGTAAATTGCGATAAAGTAACAACAATCCGGCGGCGGGAGCAAGCCCCCGCCCTACGGCGTCGTACTAAATTAAGACATAAGCAATAAGCGATATTTATTCTCCGATAACTGCCGCAGGCAATATCACTCGGCGAAGCCGAATATCACTGCGAAGCAATATAACTCGCCGTAAGGCTAATATAACCGAAAAGCTCTTGTCATTTTGAACAAGAGCTTTTTTGATGCCCGGACGAGACTTGCATCGCTTTGCGATGCAAAGAAATCAAATTATAAGTCCCTTTTGCTCGGCGGTGCCTCGCAAAAGACGGACGAAGTTCAAATCTCGCCCTTATGAATAAATAAAAAAAGAAGCAACACGGGTGTGTTACTTCTTTTTTGGTGACCCGGACGAGATTTGAACTCGTGTTACCGCCGTGAAAGGGCGGTGTCTTGACCGCTTGACCACCGGGCCGCCTTATGGTAGCGGCAGTGGGACTTGAACCTACGACCTTTCGGGTATGAACCGAACGCTCTAGCCAACTAAGCTATGCCGCCATTTATACGCCGCCTTTGTTTGCGGCTTTGATATTATAATATATTGCCTGTCCGTTGTCAATAGTTTTTTCTCTAAAAATCAAATAATGACCCGATTATAAAAAATTTTTTCGAATTTTGCAAAAATGTAACCGTTTTTGGTTTACATTACCCCCGAGTTATAACTATTTATGAAAGGACTTTTTCACAAAAGGAAAGGAGAAATATATGACAACCAAGCTTACAAAAAAAGAAAAGGAGTTTTGCGCACTTTATGTTAAGCTCCGAAATGCAAGGGAAGCGGCGGCACTTGCCGGCTTTAAGGTAATGCCGCAGTTAAGCGGAATAAGATTGCTTTCAAAGGAAGCGGTCGCCAAGGAAATCGCCCGCCTTTCACATCTCGAAAGCGTTGTAAACGAGGCGGCGGCAGGCTTTCGCAGGCTGGCGTTCGGCTCTGTGAGCGACGCTGTAAGGCTTCTTGACGGAGAGCGTGAAAACCTGGAGGAAATGGATTTATTTTCGGTATCCGATATAAAAATTCCCAAGGGCGGCGGTATGGAAATCAAATTTTACGACCGTCAGAAAGCACTCGAAAGTCTTGCACAGCTTGAAACTTCGGAAAGCGTGGGCTCTGCGGTTCCGTTTTATAAGGCACTCGAAAAATCCGTTGACTTCCTGTCGGGAACACCCGAATATGCCTCTTACGGCGGAGATGACGACGATGAAGATTAACTCGTTCAATTCATTTTCGCAAAAGCAGTTGACTCTCCTGACCTGGTGGTGCAAGAACAGTCCTTTCTCATCCTGCGACGCCATTATCTGCGACGGAGCGGTAAGAAGCGGAAAAACGGTGTGTATGTGTATCTCTTTCGTATCATGGGCATTTTACGGGTTTTCGGACTGCTCGTTTGCCTTCTGCGGAAAAACGGTCACATCTCTTCGCCGCAATGTGATTACTCCGCTTTTGCCGTTGCTTCGTGATTTGGGGTTCAAGTGCGAGGAAAAGGTGTCGAAAAACCTTATCGAAATCTCATTGGGATGCGTAACAAACAGGTTTTACCTTTTCGGAGGAAAGGACGAGTCCTCGGCGGCTCTCATACAGGGTATGACCCTTGCGGGGGTAATGCTTGACGAGGTGGCGCTGATGCCCCGCTCATTTTGCGAACAGGCGATAGCACGCTGCTCGGTTGAGGGCTCGAAGCTCTGGTTTAACTGTAACCCCGAAAACCCGTCTCATTGGTTTTACAAAGAGTGGATAAAGAAATGCGACAAAAAGAACTGCTTCTATCTTCACTTCGTAATGGAGGATAACCCGTCGCTTTCCGAGGATATGATTGCAAGGTATAAAGCCTTGTACAGCGGAGCCTTTTATGAAAGGTTCGTGCTCGGGAAGTGGGTTGCGGCGGACGGACTTGTGTATCCGTTCTTCGACGAAAAATACATATACGAAGTACCGAAAAGCTTTGAAAAGTTCTGCGTCTCGTGTGACTACGGAACAGTCAATCCCACCTCAATGGGACTTTGGGGTAAGCACGGAGACAGCTGGTACAGGATAGACGAATTCTACCACGATTCAAGGCAAAAAGGCTTTCAGATGACCGACGAGGAGTATTACCGTTCACTCGTCTCGCTTGTCGGAAAAAGAAAAACGGAATTCGTTGTTGTAGACCCGTCTGCAGCGTCGTTTATCGAATGTATCAGGCGTCACGGTAAATTCAATGTCAAAAAAGCGGAAAATGATGTGCTCGCAGGTATTCATAAGACCTCCGATGCGCTGAAAACGGGGAAAATCAGAATTTGCAAGACCTGTCCTGACATCATAAGGGAATTTTCGCTCTACCGTTGGGACGAAAACGCAAAGTATGACGCCCCGAGAAAAGAAAACGATCACGCAATGGATGATATGAGGTATTTTACGGCTGCCGTGACAAAGGAAAATTCAAATAATTTCTTTGCGGTCAGCCTTTCAAGGGAAAGGAGGTTTTAATTTGGCGATATTCAGACAGAAAAAGAATCGGACGGAGTATTCCGTGCCCGTACTTGCGGGCGGAGGCGGAAGAAACGCCAACAGGCTTTCGCTTTTGAGCGGATATTCGTCGTTTGACCCGATAAGCAACGAGCTGTTTCGCAGTCTGCGTGAGTCGGTGCCCGTAATCGACGCCGCAATTTATAAGACGGTAAGGCTTATAGGCGGCTTTAAGATACAGACGACGGACAAACGGTTCGACAAGGTTATGGAGGATTTCCTCAAAAATGTGCCTGCGGACTCGGGACAGATTTCGTTGCAGGGCTTTATCGATATGTATTTCGACAGGCTTCTGACATACGGCACGGCGGTTGCCGAAATGGTAACCGACGAGGAGGGAAGAGTTGTTTATCTTTACAACGCTCCGCAGAACAGCGTGGTGTTAAAGCGTAACAAGACCGATTTCCGCAAGGTCGATGTATGCTATTCGGAGGATTTCGGTTCGGAACCGCTTGAATTTCAGGACAGGCTTGTTTTTTCAACGCTCAATGCGGAGGCAGGCTCGCTTACGGGAACTTCGATACTCAGGGGCTTGCCGTTTGTGAGCTCGGTGCTTTTGAAGATTTACAATGCCATAGGCGAAAACTGGGACAGGGTAGGCAATGTTCGCTTTGCCGTGACATACAAGCCCAAGGACGATGCAATGTCGGGTGCGTATGCGAAGGACAGGGCGATGCAGATTGCCGAAGAATGGGGCTCTGCTATGAAAAGCTCGGAGGTGCGTGACTTTATTGCCGTCGGCGATGTCGATATAAAGGTAATCGGTGCGGACAACCAGATACTTGACAGCGAGGTTCCCGTAAGGCAGATGCTTGAACAGATAATCGCAAAAATGGCAATTCCGCCGTTTATGCTCGGACTCTCCTGGTCTACAACCGAGAGAATGTCGGAGCAGCAGGCGGACGCACTCACAACTGAGCTTGAGCATTACCGCCGTGTGTTGACTCCCGTAATCGAGAAGATATGCAAAACTCATTTGAGAGCCTACGGCTATACGAATGAAATTGAGGTAGTCTGGGACGACATTATGCTGCGTGACGCTCTCGAGGAAGCGAATGCAAGACATATTAACGCACAGGCGGACGAAATTTACAGCCGTCTCAACGGCGGGGAAGGAGGAAAGAATGAATAAAAATTACGACTCCGTTTTCGATAAGGAAGTGCCCGAAATCACTGACGGAGATATGGAACTTATCAACGGTTTCTCGCAGAAGAAGCTTAAAAAGGACGAGGTTTTCGTCTTTTCCGTAATACTCTGCGACAATGAAATCGACAGGGATTTTGAACGCTTTACGGTCGATTCGATTGAAAAGCTTGCAGAGCTTTTTGTCGGAAAAACCGCAATTAAAAACCACAGTATGAACAGCGAGGACCAGTCGGCAAGAACCTTTAAGACCGAGGTCGTCAGGGACGAAGAAAGGCTTAACTCTCTCGGCGAGCAGTATGTTTACTTAAAGGCTTACTGCTATATTCCGAGAATCAAGAAGTACGAAACGCTTATCGAGGAAATTCAGACGGGCATTAAAAAGGAAGTCAGTATCGGCTGTTCGGTGGAAAAAAGCGTTTGCTCCGTTTGCTCACAGGATGAGAGAAGCGGCGTGTGCACTCACAAAAAGGGCAGAAAGTATAACGGCAAGCTCTGCTTCCACGAGCTTGTTTCGCCGACCGATGCCTACGAATGGTCGTTTGTGGCAGTGCCTGCACAGAGAAATGCGGGCGTTACCAAAAAATTTGATTTAGGGGAGAAAAGACAGATGAACGAGGTGCTTAAAGCGATAAATTCCGCACAGGGAGACATCACTGTTTCAGCCGAGGAGGCACGGGAAATATCACGCTATATCAACGGTTTAACCGAAAAAGCAAAGGACGCCGAGGCGTTCCGTGAAAGTCTTGAAGAGGATACTGTAAAGTGCTTTGCCTTTACAGTAGAAACGCTCTCGAACGATATAGCAAAAAGCATCTGCGGCTCGATTTCGACAGCCGATTTGAGAAAGCTCAACGCCGCTTTGAAAGAAAAAAAGAAATGCGTTGTTGTTCCTCAGCTCGCAAAGGAAAAGCCGCAGAAAAATTCAGCCGAAAATTCACAGTTCAGATTTTAATTAAAAGAAAGGAAGTATATTTATGGCAATTTACGAAAACATTAAACTTGACAAAGGACTTTATTCAACCGGTAAGGGCTTTACCGCAGAGCTCGAAAGCGTTGACCCGTCGGAAAACTACAAGGGTACATCTCTTGACGGACTCGACGCATTTGAAAGACAGCTCAAGCGCTTTGACATCAAGGTAAGCGGTGCTGGCAGCGATACAATCGAAAAGTTCTTCAAGACAACCGATTCTGCGGCGCTCTTCCCCGAATATGTCGCAAGAGCCGTCAAAAAGGGTAAGGAGGAAGCCGACATTCTCCCGCTTATCGTTGCGGCAAAAACGCAGATAAACGGTATGGATTACAGAACGATTGCCTCCGTACCGACAAAGGAGGAAAAGGAGCTCAAGGATGTTGCCGAGGGTGCGGCAATCCCCGAAACAAATGTAAATGTGCAGTCAAACCTTGTAACTCTTAAAAAGAGAGGAAGAATGCTTGTCGCTTCTTATGAGGCTTTGCGTTTTCAGAGACTTGACCTGTTCACCGTAATGCTCAAGCAGATTGGCGCATATATTGCGACAACTCAGCTCAACGACGCAGTTACGGTAATTACGGACGGCGACGGCAACGACAATGCCGCTTCGACATCTTCCGTAGCTAAAGCGGGCGAGATTACATATCAGGACCTTGTAAACTTCTGGAACGGCTTTGACCCCTATTCGCTCAACACAATGATTGTTTCCCCCGATGTTGCGGCAAAAATCCTTGTCCTTTCGGAAATGAAGGACTCGGTTGCGGGTCTCAATTTCCACGGTACGGGCAAGGTCGTTACACCGCTCGGAGCAAATCTTCTCAAGAGCTCTGCTGTGGCGTCTGGCAAGGTCATAGGTCTTGATAAGAACTATGCGCTCGAAATGGTTCAGGCGGGCGGAATTATGACCGAGTATGACAAGCTCATCGACCGTCAGCTTGAGCGTGCGGCAATTACCGAGATTTCGGGCTTTGCAAAAATCTTTACGGATGCGTCAAAGGTATTGACGGTCTGAGCGGAGGATAAAGATGATTGATGTTGTCAAGGTCGCAAAGGCGGTAAGGGGAATAATGCATCTTACGGAGGATGAGACATTTGATGTCATACCCACGGTTTCCGTAGCGTGCGCACAGCTTTCCGACAGGCTCAAAACGCCCGAAAAGGCAAGCGACCCGAGAGTTGTCAACGCCGCAGTGTATTTGAGCTATTACAGGCTTCTTTTGCGCAATGCGGCGCAGGACGACACTCCGACCTCTTTTAAGGCGGGCGATGTTACGGTGTCGCAGAGCCCCGCGCTTGCACTCTCGCAGGCTGCCGCTTTGCGTGACGAGGCGATTATAGCCGCCGCGCCGCTTCTTCGGGATGTGGACTTTGTGTTCAGGCAGGTGTAAGTATGGATACATTGGAAAAATTATTCAAGAGGTTCGGCCGCTCGGTATATATAACAAGCGAAAATTACACCTCGGAGATATACAAGGCTCTTGTTCAGCCGTTGAGGTACAAGAACAAGATGTATGTTGCGGGAACCAACACGGAAATCGGACTTGCGGAGGAAAACTATTACCTCTACATAGGTCCTGCCGAAAAGGATTTGCGCAAGATGGGAACCTTGCTTATGCTCCATACGGCGGACGGAAAAAACTATGAGGTTCACAAGAGCGAAAAGATATACAACGGCGAAAACGCCTGGTACATATGGGCGGTAATAAAAGAAAAGGTAAGGACTGAAATATGAACGCAAACAAGCTTATTGAGGAAGTCAGGGCGGCGGCAAGTGCGGCAAGCCTTATAAACCGCTTCCCCGCAAATGTGGTTGAGGCGCATACGCTCAGGGGAAATCTCCCTAAAATAGACGATATGCCGTGCATATGTGTCGGGATAGAGTCTTTTGTCTACGGCGAACAGATGACCGACCTTGTAAAGGACGGCAATGTCATAACCCCGGGCAAGCGTCAGCGCACGGCTTGCGTAAGCATCGGAATTTACTTTGAAAAGACATCGAAGCCCAAGGATATGTACAATTTGTTCAATGTGCTGTGTACACATCTTCTCAGCCTTGACGAGGACAAAAAGATAGTCAGCGTCGAGCACGGCGGAGTGGAGTATGACAGAACATACGACGCTCTTGTTTTAAGGGGAAAGGTAACCGAAACCGCCGTAGCGTAAAAATTTAAGTCATAAATCTCCCGTACGGTTTACCGTATGGGAGATTTTTTTGTCAAACGGCGGAATTTTTGGGCGATTTGCATAAAAACAGCTCGTAAACTTCGTTCGTTTATTGAATAAAATAGTCAAACATTACTTGAAATTTTTTTGCGATTTTGATAAAATATTTAGGATAATAAATACAGAGGTAGTATGTATGTCAAAAACCTATGCTAAAAAAGACGAAAAAGAGCGTGAAGTGCCGCTTTATCTCTTCCACGAGGGAAGCAACTCGCACGCTTACGAATATTTCGGCGCACACAGGAAAACAAAAAATTCGGTTGTTTTCAGAGTGTGGGCGCCCGACGCCGAAGCGGTCGGCTTAGTCGGAGATTTCAACGGTTGGGACACGGGTGCAACGCCTATGGCTCTGCTTCCCGACACCGGCGGAGTGTGGGAATGCGTTGTTGACGGCATCAAGCAGTTTGACTCGTACAAATTTGCCGTAACCGCAAAATCGGGAAAGACCGTTCTCAAAAGCGACCCGTACGCATTTCATTCCGAGACAAGACCGGGCACGGCTTCAAAATTCTATGAAATCGAAAACTGCCACGAGTGGAAGGATGCCAAGTGGATTGAAAAACGCAATTCGACAAGCATCTATTCCTCTCCGGTAAACATATACGAGGTTCATGCCGGCTCATGGAAGCAGCATGAGGACGGAAACTTCTATTCATACAGGGAGCTGGCTCGTGAGCTTATCCCTTATGTCAAAAAAATGGGATATACTCACATTGAATTTATGCCGCTTACGGAGTATCCGTTCGACGGAAGCTGGGGCTATCAGGTAACGGGTTATTTTTCCGCAACCTCACGCTACGGCACGCCCGAGGATTTGATGTATCTTATCGACAAATGCCATGAGGCGGGTATCGGCGTAATTCTTGACTGGGTTCCCGCCCATTTCCCGAAAGACGAAAACGGACTTTACGAATTTGACGGCGCTCCGCTCTATGAGTATTCTGACCCGAGGAAGGGAGAGCATTACGGTTGGGGCACAAGGGTGTTTGACTTCGGCAGGAACGAGGTTCGCTCATTCCTGATGTCGAGTGCAACCTATTGGCTTAAAGAGTTTCATCTCGACGGCATAAGGATTGACGCAGTGGCTTCAATGCTCTATCTTGACTATGACCGCAAGGACGGCGAATGGGTCGCAAACAAAAACGGCGGCAGGGAAAACCTCGAAGCGGTTGAATTTTTGCAAAAGCTCAACGAGCATATCTTTGCCGAGTTCCCGTACGCTATGATGATAGCCGAGGAAAGCACATCGTGGCCGATGGTTTCAAAGCCCGTATACATGGGCGGTCTCGGCTTCAACTTCAAGTGGAATATGGGCTGGATGAACGACATTCTCCGCTATTTCAGCCTTGACGGCATACACCGCAAGTATAATCACGACTGTATTACATTCTCGATGTTTTACGCTTTTTCGGAAAACTTTGTTCTTCCGATTTCGCACGATGAGGTCGTTCACGGCAAGTGCTCGCTTATAAATAAAATGCCCGGTACATACGATGAGAAATTCGCAGGCGTCAGGGCGTTTGTGGGCTATATGATGGCTCATCCCGGCAAAAAGCTTATGTTTATGGGTTCGGAGTTCGGTCAGTTTATCGAGTGGAACTACGAAAAGGGGCTTGATTGGCTCCTGCTCGGATTTGATAAGCACTGTCAGCTTCAGTCCTACTTTAAGGCGGTTAACGAATTTTATAAGAAAAACTCCCCGATGTGGCAGGTCGATTACTCTTGGGAGGGCTTTTCGTGGATTTCGTCCGACGACAGCGACAACTCTGTTATCGCTTTCAGAAGAATAGATGAAAAAGGCAAGGAAATAATTGTTGTCTGCAACTTTACAAATGTCGAAAGGCAGGAATACAGAATAGGTATTCCGCAAAAGGGTAAGTACAAGGTGGTATTTAACTCCGACGACGAGTGCTACGGCGGCACGGGTAAGGGCGACAGGGAGGTTATTAATACCGAGGGTATCAATATGCACGGCTTTGAGCAGAGTATTTCTCTCGACCTTCCGCCAATGACGACAATTTATTTGAAAAAGACGAGATAAAATATATAATTACCGAATATATTTGCTAAAATCCAAGGAGGAATTTTTATGGCACGCAAAATGGAATGTATTGCGATGCTTCTTGCAGGCGGACAGGGCTCAAGACTGGGCGTTCTGACCAAGAATATCGCTAAACCCGCAGTTCCTTACGGCGGCAAGTACAGGATTATCGATTTCCCGCTTTCAAACTGCGTAAACTCGGGTATAACAACGGTCGGCGTACTCACACAGTATCAGCCGCTTGAGCTTAACGATTACATAGGCAACGGTCAGCCGTGGGATCTTGACCGTGCTCACGGCGGAGTGCATATGCTCTCTCCGTATCAGCAGATTAAGGGAATGGAATGGTACAAGGGCACGGCAAATGCCATTTATCAGAACATAAACTTCATCGACCGTTACAATCCGGAGTATGTCGCTGTTCTTTCGGGCGACCATATCTACAAAATGGATTATAACAAGATGCTTGAATACCATAAAAAGAACGATGCGGCGTGCACAATCGCCATGCTTGAGGTTCCGTGGGAGGAGGCTTCCCGTTTCGGACTTATGGTCTTGAACGACGACAATTCAATCGCCGAATTCCAGGAGAAACCGAAGAACCCCACAAGCAATAAGGCGTCGATGGGCGTTTACATATTTACATGGTCAAAGCTTCGTCAGTATCTTATCGACGACGAAAACAATCCCGACTCGTCCAACGATTTCGGACATGATGTAATCCCCGCAATGCATAAGGCGGGCGAGAGAATGTTCGCATATCTGTTTGACGGCTATTGGAAGGATGTCGGAACGATAGACTCACTCTGGGAGGCAAACCTTGATCTTCTCAATCCCAAGGTTGACCTTGACCTGTCCGATACAAGCTGGAAAATTTACTCAAAAACTCCCGTCGCTCCGCCGCAGTACATTGCGCCGAGCGCGGATATACAGAACTCAATGGTAGCAGAAGGCTCAAAGGTGTTCGGAGCGGTTGACTATTCGATACTCTTTGACAATGTTACTGTGGAAGAGGGCGCAACGGTACGCTACTCGATAGTTATGCCGGGCGCAACAGTCAAGGCAGGCGCCGATGTCGAGTATTCAATCGTTGCGGAAAACGCAGTAATCGGCGAAAACGCAAAGGTCGGCTCCCGTCCCGAGGATATTGAAAACAGAGACGAATGGGGCGTTGCCGTAGTCGGCGCAAATGTCAATGTCGGCGAGGGTGCGGCGGTTAAGCCGAAAGAAATGATTGACACGGACAGAGTAAAGGAGGCTGAGTGATATGACGGGAAAAAACATAGTAGGTATCGTATTTTCAAATTCATATGACGAGTGTATCCCCGAGCTTACGGGACTTCGCACAATGGGCTCCGTTCCGTTTGCGGGCAGATACCGCCTTATAGACTTTGTCCTTTCAAATATGGTAAATGCGGGAATTGAAAATGTCGGCGTTATCACAAAGGCAAATTATCATTCGCTTATGGACCATGTCGGCACGGGCAAGCCGTGGGACCTTTCAAGAAAGACAAAGGGTCTTATAATTCTTCCGCCTTATTCCACTGCCGAGCAGGGCGGTAACGACGATAAAATCGCTTCCTTAAAGGGTATTATGGGCTTTATCAGCAGAGCAACCGAGGAATATGTGCTCCTCTCCGACTGCAATACCGTTTCAAATATCGATATTGAGGCGCTGATGGATTATCACACCGAGAAAAATTCGGATATTACAGTTGTTTACAAGAACGGAAAAATCCCGTCGCTCTCCGATGTCCTTGTGCTTGATATGGACGAAAACGGAAAGGCAAAGCAGATTGAAGTAACTCCCGTGGCGGAGAAAAACGGCAACTATTCACTGAGCGTTATGCTTATGAAAAAGTCCTTGCTTGAGAGATTTATGAACGAGGCTATCAGCAAGAGATATACCGATTTTGAGACCGATATAATTCAGCGCAATGTCGGAAAGCTCAATATCTACGGCTTTGAGGCGCAGGGATATTCCGCTACTATCGACTCTTTAAGCTCATACTTCAAGGTAAGTATGGATTTGCTTGACATCAACAACTGCAACGAGCTTTTCAACAGCGAAAGACCCGTATATACAAAGACAAGGGACGATATGCCGTCAACCTACGGTATCGGCTCAAATGTTAAAAATTCACTTGTCGCAAACGGCTGTATAATTGAGGGCGAGGTTGAAAACTCGATAATCTTCAAGGGCGTCAGAATTGAAAAGGGCGCAGTCGTAAGAAACTCTATCGTTATGCAGGAGAGCTTTGTTGCGGCAGGTTCATCGCTTGATTATGTTATAATGGACAAAATTGCGGTAGTTACTCCGAACAAGACCCTGTCTGGTGCGGAGAATTATCCGTTCTATATCGGAAAGGGCATCGTGATTTAATGAACGGTCGCTGTGATGTTTGCGGCTGCAAAACCGAGCAGGAGCAGTTAAAGGAATATGTGCTTTCGGGAGAAAAGCGCGAGGTGTGCGTGTTTTGCAAAAAACAACTTGACCTCATAGCAAAGGACCCAGTCGTCAATGCACAAAGCGCTTTGAATATGCTTTCACGGGACACGAAGGGCAACAGGACCACCGAAACCCAAAGGCTGTTGGAAAATCAATTTTCCGCCTTGGGCGTCGGAAAAGCCGACAACGCAAATGCCGCCGTAAGCGGAAATACGCAGTCGGCAGAGGTCGAGGAACTTAAAAAGAGGGTAGAGGAGCTTTCAAACGAGCTTAAATCGTTTAAGAAAAACTATCTGCTTTCAAGAATTCTGTCGATAGTTTTGCCGATAGTGTTCGTAGTGATAATGCTGATTGTTCTCATAGCTTCGGGTGCGCTCAAAAACATCTTCGGCTATTACGATTATCTTTCGGAACTTGCAAATATGTAGTGGAGGAATGAATATGAAGGTTTTATATGTAGCGAGTGAAGCCTTGCCTTTTATGGCTTCGGGCGGACTCGGAGATGTTGCGGGCAGTCTTCCGCAGGCATTGAGGAAAAGAATGGTCGGATGCAGGGTTGTAATGCCTATGTACGACACCATAAAGCAGGAATTAAAGGACACCATGACCTTTGTCACAAGCTTTACCGTTCCCGTTGCATGGAGAAGGCAGTACTGCGGTATCTTTGAGGCAAAGTACAACGGAGTTATCTATTATCTTATAGACAATCAGTATTATTTCAAAAGAGACGGAATTTACGGCTATTATGACGATGCGGAAAGATTTGCTTTCTTCTCGAGAGCAGTTCTCGAAATGCTTCCGCATGTTGATTTCAAGCCCGATATAATTCATTGCAACGACTGGCAGTCGGCTCTTGTACCCGTTTATTACAGCACGATGTATGCACAGAGCCCGGGCTATGAGAACATAAAGACAGTGTTCACAATCCACAACATTCAGTATCAGGGAACATACGGCAAGGAGCTTATCCCCGAGGTTCTCGGTATCCCTGCGGAATATACCTCTGTCGTAGAGTACGACAACGATGTCAACTTTATGAAGGGCGCAATCGAGTCCGCAAACAGGGTTACCACGGTAAGCCCGTCGTATGCTAATGAAATTCTCGACCCGTGGTATTCTCACGGACTTGACCCGATACTTAACGAGAGAAGCTGGAAGCTTTCGGGAATACTCAACGGAATTGATGTTGACCTTTACAATCCCGAAACGGATAAGGATATATTCAAGACTTACAACACCTCAAACTTTACTGCCGGTAAGGCAAAGAACAAAAAGGCGCTGCAGGAGCTTATGGGACTTCCCGTCAAGCCCAATACGCCGCTTATCGGAATGGTATCAAGACTTGTTTCGCACAAGGGTCTTGACCTTGTAAAAGCGGTTCTTGAAGAGCTTATAGTAACGACCGATGTACAGGTAGTTGTCCTCGGCTCGGGCGAATGGCAGTATGAGGAATTTTTCAAGGATATGGCTCGCCGCCATCCCGACCAGGTAGCGATAAACCTCGGCTTCAATCCTCCGCTGTCAAAGAAGGTTTATGCGGGCTCCGATATGTTCCTTATGCCGTCTCAGTCCGAACCCTGCGGACTTTCACAGATGATAGCGCTTCGCTACGGTTCGATTCCGATCGTTCGTGAAACAGGCGGACTGCGTGACAGTATTCAGGACTCGGGCGACGGAGAGGGCAACGGCTTTGTTTTCTCAAACTACAACGCTCACGATATGCTTCATACAATTCACAGAGCGATTGACGGCTATCAGAACAAAAAGGGCTGGAAGATACTTGTTAAGCGCGCTATGGAGTGCGATTATTCCTGGGGCAAGTCGGCTAACGAGTATATAAGACTCTATAAGGACCTTTTGAAAGAATAAAATAATACCGAATGATTAACCCGCAGCTGCCTTTTGTTAAGACAACTGCGGGTTTTGTATTGGACTTCTCGGGTAATTGTATATTACCGATACCGTAGGGCGGGGGCTTGCTCCCGCCGTTTTCTCGCCCATACGGGCAAGGTCAAAATGAATAATGAAGAATGAAAAATTGCGGGAGCTTCGCACGGATTATAATTTATATCATACTGTAGGGACAGCCCTCGCGGCTGTCCGATATAGGCTCCCTTGTGTAAAGGGAGCTGTCATTTTTTTCTGCGAAAAAATGACGGAGGGATTGTTACAAAATCACATAAAAACAATCTTACAATCCCTCCGTTTCGCTTCGCTCAACACTTACCTTTACACAGGGAGGCTTAGTCCTGCAAACATTTTCATTTGATAGAAGCCGTAGGGACAGGGCTTGCCCCTGTCCGAAATCCGCAAAAGTCGGTAATGGCAATACGGTAGGGCGGGGGCTTGCTCCCGCCGTGGAAATAAGCGTGTTTATAATAACTTTCGGCTTATAACAAATTGAAATTTCAGCACAAACATAGGCTCCCTCTGACGAGGGAGCTGTCATTTTTTTGTGAAAAAATGACTGAGGGAGAGATAACGAAAATTTGATATATATTGCATCTCTCCTTCCGTCACGCCTTCGGCGCGCCACCTATTGCCCTCTTGCGGTGCCCGATTTTGTTAATGCGTCTTGGAGCGCCGCACAAAATCGACCGCTGCGCCAACAGACGCTCCCTTTATCCGCCACAGGCGGCGGTCGCATATGTTGCCCGGGGAGGGAGCGGACTTCTCGGAAAATTACATAAAAAATAACGGCAGGAGCAAGCCCCTGCCCTACACTGCATCGGACAGCCGCGAGGGCTGTCCCTACGGTGATATACAAATTGAAAATTATGCACAAACGAAGTCTCCCTTGTAAAAGAAGCCTTTGTCCTGTACGAATTTGATTATAAAAAAAGCACTCTCATACGAGAGTGCTTTAGCTGTAGCTTTATTTTTCCATCAGCTTTTCGATTACCTTGCCGTAATTTTCCTCCCTGTGGGGGAAGAGACAGTCCGAGCAATCTTTAATTCCGTTTTCGAGGATTTTGAAATTGCCGCCGCAGTCCTCTTTTAAGTAAAGCGGACAATAGCAGAAAAGGCAGTTAAGTTTTTCAAGTCCTTTATGGCAGGGATAAAACTCACAGTCCCTGTTCTCAAAAAATTTGTAGCTCATATCAGTCTGCCGTATAATTTCTGACTCTTAACGGAATACCCATTTTATCGGCAAGAGCCTGACATGCGTCTATATCTTCTTTTGAAATCACATCGACAAGCGAGAACTTAAGCTTTACGCCGTAATTCTTACATTCCTCGGCAAATTTGAGAATTGCGGGGAATGCCTTCTCCTTGAATGCCGGGTGGCAGAGAGCATCATACTTTTCAGCCGTGGGTGCGTTGAGTGAAATTGAAACCGTATCCATAAGCTCGCAAATTTCCTTTGCGGTGGGCTTCTTGTTGATAAGGTCGGAAAGGCCGTTCGTATTTATTCTCAATTTGCATTGAGGAAGCTTTTCTTTAAGATACTTTGCGGTTTTAACCAATACATCGTAAGCACAGGTGGGCTCGCCGTATCCGCAGAAGATAATCTCGTCCGAATATCCCGAGAAATCGAATTCGTCAATTTCATTTTTAACCTGTTCAAACGACGGACTGTGACCCGAAAACCAAAGTGTATCGGCATCTCCGACGCTGTCTCCGTTCTTCCTTATGCAGAATTCGCATCTGCACGGGCACGCATTTGTGATATTGAGATAAACGTGTCCCTCAAAGGTATAGACAATGTTTGTCATATTTATCGCTCCTATTTGATAATTTTTGATTTGAAGTTCATCTTATCAAGAGCAACGGCAACGATGTAGTAGATTATTGCGCTTCCGACAGCCTGAATAATGCTGAACGGAACGGAAGTCCATGCTGACGGGAAGGTGTAGAGTATTCCCTCTGCAAGAAGATAACCGAAAACAGTGATAAGTCCGGAAACCACCGGCATACCTGCGGTTGCTTTGTTGAGGATTTTGTTCGGCTTCTTAGTAACCTTGAGAGTGTACATAAGAGCGAACGGAACTGCGTTCAAAGCCTTGATGACTGCCGTAAAGGGAGCCCAAACAGCCGCACCCGCAAGAATATCCGCAAGTCCGCCGCCGATTGCCGCAGCAATCATCGCATAGGGGAGAGGAAGTATGCACGCCGAAAGGTATATCATACTGTCGCCGAAATGCAGATAGCCGTCGTTGATACCTGTGTTGAACTTAACGAAAGCCGTCATAACCGCAATAATTGCCGCACAAAGCGCTGTCGTTACTATAAGATAAAGATGTTTTGTTTTGACTTTTTTAACTTTTTTTACTTCATTACTCATTGGTAAGCATCTCCAAATATTTCTGAAAATTGACTCCGTCGTTACGGTCTGTGCCCTCACGGTAGGAGTCTCTGATTGATTTTTCGAGAAATCTTGTGGCCGATTCGACCGCATAGACCATACTCGTGCCTTTTACGGCGTGAGCGCAGATGATACTTGAAAAAATATCCCCTGTGCCGGAATAACTTCCGCCGAAAATTTCCGATTTTGAAACGGCTACCTTGTCCTTTTCGACAAGCAGGTTGCAAATACAGTTCGAGCTGCGCACACCCGTAACTATAACGCACTTGACTTTTCCGACAAGAAGCGTTCTTGCAATGTTTTCAACCGTTTTAAGGTAATCGGGACGGGAGCTCTGCATAAGAAGGTCTTTGTAGCTGTGCCGTGCGAGTATGCATAACTCCGTGATGTTAGGCGTGATTATATCCGCTTTTTTCGCAAGGTGCGCCACCTTGGCGCAGAGTGACTTTGAGTAAGTGCCGTAAACCTGACCGTCGTCAGCCATAACGGGGTCAACGACCGTAACCGTGTTTTCGGTTGCGAATTCGTCTATAAAGCCGGAGACAAGCTCGGCTTGGGTTGCGGAGGCGATGTAGCCCGTGAGTATGCCGTCAAATTTAACCCCGAGCTTTTTCCACTCGTTGATAAATTTAGAAAGGTCGTTTGTCAGGTCAACGCAATGAAATGACTCATATCCCGTCTGGTTTGACAAAACGGCGGTCGGCAGCGGACAACATTCAATTCCGAGGGCAGATATGACGGGCAGAGCCGCCGTAAGAGAACATCTGCCGAAGCCCGATATATCGTTTACAGCCGCAATCTTCTTCAAACAATCACCTACTTGCATTTCTCTCTTATTGCATATATAATATAACTGATTTGTCATTATTAAAATAGCCAAAAATCAAAAAAGTTAAGGGGTCAGTTATGGAATTGTCAAACAGAGAAAGCATTTTATATATGGAGGTTTACGGCTACTATAAGTCGCTTATATTAACGGGTAAGCTGCAAAACGGCTCAAAGCTTCCGTCCGTGCGCCGCTGTGCCGTCGAGCTCGGGGTCAGCCGCACCACGGTTGAGAACGCCTATTTACAGCTTGCCGCCGATGGGTATATCCTCTCAAAGCCGCAGAGCGGATACTATGTAACCGACATTGCCTCATATTCTCAAAAAAAGAGCGGCGTTTCAAAGAAAAGCGAGGAGCATAAGAATAAAATAGTTTACGACTTTGCCTCACTCAAAGCGGATAAGGAGAGCTTTGACTTCGATTTGTGGCGCAGATACTTAAAAAGCGCCCTGCGGCAGGACGACAGACTGCTTTCCTACGGCGAGGTTCAGGGCGAAACCGAGCTTCGTCAGGTGCTCTCAAAATACATCACGGAAAACAGGAATGTTATGTGTACCGAGGACGATATTGTTATCGGTGCAGGCGTGCAGAGCCTTTTGCACATACTTTGCGGAATAATCGACGACAGACGCACCGTGTTTTTCAGAGATGCTTCGTTCTTGCAGGGCATTGCGATTTTTGACGACCACAAGTTTACCGTAACCGACAGGGAAGAGGATGCGGAGCTCATATACATTTCCCCCTCGCACATCAACAGCTGGGGCGATGTTATGCCCACTCGGGAACGCTTGGAGCTTATCAAGCAGGCAAAGAAAAACGGCACGCTTATTATAGAGGACGATTACGACAGCGAGTTCGGATATTTTAACCGCCCCACACCGTCATTACAGGGGCTTGACGGCGGAGAAAATGTCGTGTACCTCGGTTCGTTTTCAAAGCTGCTTGTTCCGTCGATACGAATCAGCTTTATGATACTTCCCGAAAAGCTGAAAACGGCTTACAGGAAAAAGGCGGAGGCGTACAGTCAGACCGTATCGACGACCGACCAGATAGCGCTTTGCCAATTTATCAGAGACGGGCATATGTCACGGCGAATAAAAAAGGTAAGAAAGCTGTATGCCCAAAAGGCTATCGAGCTCAACAATGCGATAAAAACCGTTTTCGGCGACAGGGCAAAAACCCATATCGGACAGACGGGCTTTATTATAAGGCTTGAGCTTGACTGCGATATTTCGGCTGACGAGATAACACGGCGTGCGGAAAAGAACGGAATTTCTTTAAGGGGCGGCGAGCAGTCCGACAAGCCGCAGCTGCTTCTTTCGTGTTCGTCCGTCAAGACGCAGGATTTTCTTCCCGCGATGCGGCTGCTTAAAAAAGCGATTGACGGATAACCGATTTTTTGTGCCGTTTCGGAACATTCAATTTATGCAAAAAATCTTGCAGACAAGTAAATTTTCGACTATGCAAGCTGTATAGTCGAAAATCGGGTAAAAATCGGTGTAAAGTGTTTTACTTTACAAAAATGTCTAAAACAAACCTTGATTTATCAAGTTTTTAACATTTTGAACATACTTTTGAACATTTTTTCTGATTAAAAGTTTCCTGCCAATATTTGGGAAAAGTGCATACGCCTTTACAAAAATCGACTCGAATATGTATAATCCGAGCCCGAATTACGAAATTTCGAGGCGGCAAACTTGCATTTTTGATGAAAAAAGACGCTTTAGTTGACTTAATGACAAGCCAATTAAAGCGTCTTGATTTTTTGTTTTCGTTTTATCAGTTTTTAAGGCTCTGCAACGGAGCGGGGATTCTGCCGCCCCTCGAAATGAACTTTGCGGGGGAAGCGGTGCTGACCTTCATAATCGGGGAAACACCGAACAGACCGCCGAATTCAACCTCTTCGCCGTCCTTTTTGCCGATTGCGGGGATAACTCTGACTGCGGTTGTCTTTGAATTGACCATACCGATTGCCGCTTCGTCGGCAATAATCGCCGAAATTACTTCAGCCGAGGTGTCGCCGGGGATTGCAATCATATCAAGACCTACCGAGCAGACAGCCGTCATAGCCTCAAGCTTTTCAATCGAAAGCACCTTGCTTCTTGCGGCGTCAATCATACCTGCGTCCTCGGAAACGGGGATAAATGCGCCCGAAAGTCCGCCGACATGGGAGGAAGCCATTACGCCGCCCTTTTTGACTGCGTCATTGAGGAGTGCAAGGCAAGCCGTTGTTCCGCATGCGCCGCACTGTTCAAGACCCATTTCTTCAAGTATATGGGCAACGGAGTCGCCGACCGCAGGTGTGGGAGCCAGCGAGAGGTCAACTATTCCGAACGGAACATTGAGCCTTTCCGAAGCAACCTTGGCAACAAGCTGACCAACTCTCGTTATCTTGAAAGCAGTCTTTTTAACGGTGTCGGCAACCTCTGTAATATCTGCGTTCGGTATCTTTGAAAGAGCCGCACGGACTACGCCGGGACCCGAAACGCCTACATTGATTACACAGTCGGGTTCGCCCGCACCGTGGAATGCGCCTGCCATAAACGGGTTGTCGTCGGGAGCGTTACAGAAAACAACAAGCTTTGACGGACCTACAAGACCCTTGTCAACAGTGCGTTCTGCCGATTCCTTTACTATCTGACCCATAAGCCTTACGGCGTCCATATTGATGCCCGCCTTTGTCGAGCCTATGTTTACGCTTGAACAAATTCTGTCGGTTTCAGCAAGAGCCTCGGGGATGCTTCTGATAAGCCTTTCGTCGCCTGCGGCAAAGCCTTTCTGAACAAGAGCCGAATAACCGCCGAGGAAGTTTACGCCGACTTCTTTGGCTGCCTTGTCAAGCACCTTTGCATATTTTACGGGATCTCCGCCGCTTGCGGCGCTTACCATGGCAATGGGAGTTACGGAAATCCTCTTGTTTATAATCGGAATACCGTATTCCCTTTCGATGTTTTCGCCCGTCTTAACAAGATGCTCCGCCTTTTTGCAAATCTTGTCGTAGATTTTGTCGCACGCCTTCTGTGCGTCGGAGTCGGCGCAGTCAAGAAGCGAGATACCCATAGTTATGGTACGGATGTCGAGGTTTTCCTCCCGTATCATATTTATGGTTTCGAGTATATCGTGAGTGTTAATCATTATATATGTCCTTTCCGTTTAATAAGGATTATATTCTGTGCATTGAGTTGAAAATATCCTCGTGCATAACATTTATGGAAAGAGCCCTGTCCTTTCCGAGCTTTTCCGCCTCGTCGGCAAAGGCTGTAAATTCGATATTGCACTTTGATACATCAACAAGCATTATCATACAAAACATATCCTGCAAAATCGACTGGGAAACTTCAATAATGTTAACCTCGTGTTTTGCGCACAGGGCAGACACGCCTGCAAGTATTCCTACGGTGTCTTTTCCGACAACAGTGATAATTGAACGCATAAAAATTTACCTCCGAAAATATATGTAGCTATTCTATCACATTTTTTTGTCAAATAGTATATAAAAATCAATTTTTTTCAAAAAATGATGTAATGTGTCCGAAAATGTGTTATATTAGATAATATATCGAAAAGGAAGAAGCAATATATGAAAGTAAAAGCCGCAGCAAAAATCAACCTTATGCTCGATGTCGTCGGGGTCTTACCCAACGGCTACCACAGCCTTTATATGATTATGCAGTCGGTTGACTGTTATGATTATGTAAGGGTCGACAGGACGGAAAAACCGGGCATTAAAATAGTAACCGCCGACCCTCGTGTGCCGACGGACAACAGGAACATAGCTTACAAGGCTGCGGAGGCTTTTTTTGAAAAAACGGGAATTTGTGAAAACAACGGAATTGAAATAGAAATCGAAAAGCACATCCCCATGGCGGCAGGGCTCGCAGGCGGAAGTGCGGACGGCGCAGGCGTTATCTTTGCGCTCGATCGGCTGTTCGATACGGGAATTTCGACATTTGAGATGTGCGAAATCGGCGAAAAGGTCGGCGCGGATGTTCCGTTTTCAATTCACGGCGGTACTGCGCTGTGTACGGACATAGGCTCGGTTATCGCTCCGCTTCCCGATTTGACGGACTGCTATGTGCTCATTTGCAAGCCGCCCGTCGATGTTTCGACGCTCGGTGCGTACAAGCTGATTGACAGTGCGAAGCGGCTGCGGCACGGCGACAGGGTAAATATGCTCTATGCTATGAAGCATAACGACAGAGAGCTTATGTATAAAAAGGCAATGAATGTGTTTGAACAGGTAATCGAGGTGCCGCAAAGACCGTATCTTAAAGCGTTTATGAAAAAGCACGGCGCGCGCCTTGCCTTGATGAGCGGCTCCGGTGCAGCAATTTATGGTGTGTTTGAGGGAAAAAATTGTGCCGAGGAGTGTTATAACGAATTGAAAAAGAAGTATGACGAGGTGTTCCTGACAACACCGTGCAAAAAATCGGTAGAGGAGGTTTTTGAGTAATGAAATATTCCACAAAAAGCAGATACGCTTTGAGGCTTATGGTTGATTTGACGCTTCACAACAACGGCGACTACATTGCGCTTAAAGATATATCTGACAGGCAGAACATATCCGTAAAATATCTTGAACAGATAGTGTCCGTGTTGGGCAAGGCGGGAATGCTCAGAAGCGTCCGAGGACCGCAGGGCGGATATAAGCTTGCGAAAAATCCATCCGAATATACGGCAGGCGATATTTTAAGGATTACCGAGGGCAATTTAGCTCCGATACCGTGCCTTGAGGACGAGCATAACGAGTGCGACCGCATTTCGCAGTGCACCACGATTGATTTTTGGAAAGGACTTTACGAGACGGTTAACAATTATGTTGACGGCATAACCCTCGCCGAGCTCGCCGAAAGATTTAAGCTGAAAAATTCGATGGATTATATCATTTGATATTCAGCAAAATTTGATGTGTAATAAATGAAAACATTAAATATCACGCTCCGAACGAAAAGTAACCGTTCGGGGCGTGATATTTTTATGATAGCCCTTGTGGGTGTCCGTCACAGGATCCCTTGTAAAGGGAGCTGTCATGGGTATTTGTCAAAAAGTTGACAAAAACATTGAGGGAAATCATAAAGAAGCTTCAAAAATGATTGGGGATAAATAACCCAAAGAAGAATGTAATCTGATAGGGTT
>CABUHY010000020.1 GCA_902491475.1 uncultured Eubacteriales bacterium | reverse complement strand
AACCCTATCAGATTACATTCTTCTTTGGGTTATTTATCCCCAATCATTTTTGAAGCTTCTTTATGATTTCCCTCAATGTTTTTGTCAACTTTTTGACAAATACCCCATTTTTCTTCTGAAAAATGACTGAGGGAGAGATAACGAAAATTTGATGTTTATTGCCTCTCTCCTTCCGCCACGCCTACGGCGTGCCACCTTCCTCGTCAGAGGAAGGCTTGGTTCTACTAACATTTTAATTTGATGTTTATTAACGGCGGGAGCAAGCTCCCGCCGAGAAAATTTGCGTATTTAATAGCTTTCGGGTTATAACAAATTGAAAATTCAGCACGAATCATATACCTACGGTGTGATGATATGCCTTATACTGACAAACCGAAATTTACATAACACAATGCTCAAGTATCGGGTTCTTCATCTTTGCATAGTAAATGATGTGCTGCAGTGTTTCTTTAACCTGTTCTATTCCAATTTCTTTTTCCTCATTCCCGCAGTCAATACCTAAAACACGCTTAATATTGTATTCTAACCACTCCAATCTTCCGTTATTGCAGTCATATAATGTTTCCCAATCCACGGGCATTTCCCCACCGGCATTTTTATATCCTTGCAAAAAAGCTTGAAATAATTGAAAATCAATTTTGCAATTTTCATAACCCGACCAACACAACGCCAGTTCAAACAATTCCATAAACGGATTGTTATAAGCTAAACACTCTAAATCAATAATGCGATAATCATTCCCATTCCAGAGAACATTTTTGCAGTCCATATCGTTATGACAGATTGACGCGATAGGCGGTAATTTCTTTCGTGCCCGGTTACCTTTATTTTGACTGTCTTGAATAACAGACAAAGCATCTTTAAGCATTGCGTATAACTTCGTATCGGTGTGTTCCATTTCTGCAAGATAGAAATTCCAATCAATAGACATTTCATAAAAAGCTTCATTTTCATACTTTTTGTCTACACTATGGATTTCAGCAAGTACCTTTCCCATTTCTTTGCAGTGTTCTGCCGTTATCTCATTGCTTTTTAAGGCTTTCCCGGGGAAATAGTCAAATATATAGAAATATTCACCATCTATTTCCTGCATTTTTCTTCCACTCAAAGACAATGCAGGAAGAATCGGAACACCTTGCTGCTCCAATAAAAGCTCTATCCGTTCAGCTTTTGCAAAATTATCCATAGCGGTTTCTCTTTGCATAACAAACGGATTTAGCAACTTCAGAGCGAAAGTTCCTTGCTGTGTGCTAATCTTATACATCTTGTGCATAAAGCCACCGCTCAAGCACACCGGTTCACCGATTATCTTCCAATCGTATTTTTCTGCTATCTTTGTAAATATTGACACTTCGCTCTCTCCAAATACAGATTTGTTGCTCTTAATCTATTCAATTATATCACTTCATTGTAAAATTTTCCACCGCTTCGATTGCTCGACGCAGTGATCAGGTAAACAACCGTAAATCAAATTTACTTATACTACCTCAACCGAAACAGGGTGGTAGCGAAATAAAGCCGTCGTGAGGGCGTTTACAACTGAACAGGCGACTTGATCGTGACCTGTTTCGGAGAGGAGGAACGACGGCGTGAGTGAGGGATGGCTTTTTCAATAAAAAAGCCGTCACGAACGATACAAAGTCCGTGACGACATGGCGCGCCCGACTGGAGTCGAACCAGCGGCCTTCAGAGTCGGAGTCTGACGCTCTATCCAACTGAGCTACGGGCGCCGATAATCAAATATTATCAAACATTAAATCTGAAAAGGACAATGTCTCCGTCCTGCATAATGTAGTCCTTACCCTCGGAGCGTATCTTGCCGTTTTCCTTTGCCGCCTGCATTGAGCCGAGCGCCATAAGGTCGTCAAACGAGACAACCTCTGCACGGATAAAGCCTCTTTCAATATCGGAATGGATTTTTCCCGCAGCTTTCGGAGCCTTTGTGCCTTTCTTAATCGTCCACGCTCTTACCTCGGGCTTGCCTGCCGTAAGGAACGACATCAGTCCGAGCAAGTCGTATGAACGCTGTATGAGCAGGTCCAGTCCGCCCTTATCAACGCCTATATCGGAAAGGAACATCTCCTTTTCCTCCTTGTCGAGTGAGGAAATTTCAGCCTCGAGCTCGGCACAGATGGGAAGCACCTCCGCCCCCTCTTTTGCCGCAAGCTCCCTTACCGCATTATAACGGGCATTGGTTTCAATGTTGTTTTTGAAGTCGTCCTCGCTCATATTGCAAGCGTAAATAACAGGTTTTGCGGAAAGCAGACCGATACCCGAAAGAATTTCCTTTTCGTCCTCGTCCGCCTCCACGGCTCTTGCATTTACGCCGCTGTCAAGTTCGGATTTAAGGCGATGAAGGAAATCGACTTCCTTTTGAAGCGACTTGTCGCCTTTAAGCTCCTTTTCCGCTTTTGCAATTCTTCTGTCGAGAATTTCCGCATCGGACAAAAGCAATTCAAGGTTTATGGTTTCAATATCCCTTGTCGGGTCTATCGAGCCCTCGACATGGATTATATCGTCGTTATCAAAGCATCTGACAACATGGACTATTGCGTCAACCTCACGGATATGCGAGAGGAACTTGTTTCCGAGTCCCTCGCCCTTTGACGCACCCTTTACAAGCCCCGCAATATCGACAAATTCGATTGAAGCGGGCGTAACCTTGTCGGGCGAGTACATCTCGGCAAGCTTGTCAAGCCTGTAATCGGGAACATCGACAACGCCGACATTCGGTTCTATTGTACAGAAAGCATAGTTCGCCGACTGCGCTCCCGCATTTGTAATTGCGTTGAAAAGAGTGCTTTTACCGACATTCGGCAAACCGACTATTCCTAATTTCATTTATTTCATTCCTTTGTTTTCATTTGGGCACAGAGTATTATACACTAATCTCTTTGTTTTTTCAATGCAATTCGTGAATAAACAGACCGCTTAAAAGCTTGGGCTCAAACCATGTCGATTTCGGCGGCATAATAAGACCTGCGTCCGCAATCGCCATAAGCTCGTCAAGCGTGGTCGGATACATTGAAAAAGCAAGCTTCATATCGCTGTTCGCACGCCTTTCAAGCTCTCCGAGACCTCTTATTCCGCCGACAAAGTCAATTCTCTTGTCGGTTCTCGGGTCGTCAATACCGAGTATCGGAGAAATAAGATTATTCTGCAAAATCGAAACATCAAGACTGCCTACGGGGTCGTTTTTGTCAAAGGTTCCGTACTTCGCTTTAAGGCAATACCACTCGTTGGCAAGGTACATACCGAATGTGTGCTGCTTTTCGGGCTTGTATGCCGAAGTGCCGACCTTTTCGACCTCAAACTTGTCGGAAATTTTATTTATAAATTCCTCTTTCGAGTTGCCGTTTAAGTCCGCAATTACCCTGTTATAGTCCATAATCGCAAGGTCGTCCGCGCAGAAAACAACGCAGAGGAAGAAATTAAACTCCTCGTCTCTCGTATAATCGGGATTTGCCTCACGCCTTTTAATGCCGACCTTAACAGCGGAAGCCGCCCTGTGGTGTCCGTCCGCAATGTACAAAGACGGAATTTTTGCAAACTCGCCCGTAATTTTTGCGATAACATTATCGTCGTCGATTACCCAAACCGTCTGGCGAACTCCGTCCGAAACAAAATCATATTCCGCTTCGTGAGATTTTTTCCACTCGGAGACCGTTTCGGTAACAGTGTCGTTTTTACGGTGCGCAAGGAATATCGGACCCGTGTTCGAGTCAAGCGTATCTACATGATGAATTCTGTCCGCCTCTTTGTCGGCTCTTGTAAGCTCGTGCTTTTTAATGACATTGTTCATATAATCGTCAATCGAAGCACAGCCTACGATACCCGTCTGAACCTTACCCTCACGGGTCTGCTCATAGATATAAAAGCAGGGCTTTTCGTCCTTTTTGAGAACTCCGTCCGACACAAGCGACGATAAATTCTGTTTGGCCTTTTCATAAACTTCCTCGCTGTATATGTATGTGTCCTCGGGAAGGTCTATTTCCGCCTTATCCACATGGAGAAACGAATAGGGATTGCCCTCAACCATATGACGGGCTTCCTCGGAATTCATAACATCATAAGGCAAAGCGGCTACCTTACTTGCGTATTCTTTTTTCGGTCTGATTGCTTTGAAAGGTCTTAAAACTGACATATTTTTCCTCGCTTGTTACAGTATTTTTTATATATTAAATAAATGATTGACAAAAAGACTATACATGCGGCGGCTCCGCCCGAATCTATGAGCACATCACGGAACCTGCACGCCCTGCCGTCAACGAATATCTGATGAATTTCGTCCGTTGCGGCATACAGAACGGTCAATATAAACGATAAAAACGGTTTGAATTTCAAGGTTGTGGCGCCGAGCGCCAGATTAAACAGCAGGCACAGTCCGCAAAACTCTAAGGCGTGCGCCGTTTTCCTTATAAAATGTGAGCTGAGCCTTATGCCGAACAGGTCGTATATCCATTTGATACAAGTGTCCGACGATTCGGACGATCTTACCGCAGGCTGGGCGGAAAGCATAAATATCGTTATCATACAGGCGGCAACGCACAGCCACGCAACCGCTGTCAGAATTTTCCGTTTTCTGCTCATTTCTTCACCGCATTTATAAAGTACATAATGTCGCCCGACGGATAGAAGTATATGCCGTCAACATCCTTGCTTTCGATGAAATAACTGTATTCATATATTACGGGAAGCATAACAGCCTCGTCAATGAGTACGCTTTCGGCGTTCTTGCAGCTTTCCAAAAGCCGTGAATTATCCTTTGACGACTCACGAACCTGCTGCAACGCTGCTTCAAAGCGGTCGGAAGTGTAATTGAACTTTGTGTTGTTGCTGAAGCTTTCCAAAAATTCGTTTGTGTTGACGGTGTTCGCCGTGAACGGATAGAACACCACCGAATAGTTACCCGAAATCACAGTAGAGTCAAGCTCGTCACCCGTAACGACCGTTACGCTGACCGCAAATTTAACGCCAAGCGTCTTTTGCCATACCTGTACAATCTGTTTGACAAAGGTTTCATATTCCTCGGTGCATTTAATTTCAAGCTCAACGCTTGACGAGCCCGTTTCAAGCAAGCCCTGCTCGAAGTAATCCTTTGCCTTTGCCGAGTCAAAGCCGTAGAGAGAACCTGTCGAATCGGACGGCGTATATTGAACCGAACCGACCTTACAGTAAGGCGGAACAAAGCTTACAGCAGGCTTAATATCGTCGGAAATTGCTCCCGCAAGCGATAAATCAGCCGAATAAGCGAGCGCAAGGCGCACATTTTTGTTTGCAAGATACTTGTCGGTCTGGTTGAACACAAACGAATATACCGTGTTTTCAACGCTCTGCGTGCCGAAATCGGATTTATCCGTTATGCGGGAATAGTTGAGGTTGTTGAGATACGCAACATCGTATGTACCGTTGTTCATTTTGTCCGCAACGGCATCACGGCTTGTGTTGACATAGAAGGTAACCGATGAGGGCATAACCTTGTTTTCGCCGTTATAATCGTTATTGCGGTCAATTCTTACAGATGTGCCGTCAATCCATTTGCCGACATTGAACGGACCGTTGCAAAGGGAATACTTGGCGTCAAGCCCGTACTTACCGCCCGTAAGCTCATAAAACGCTTTATCACACGGAACTGCGCCCGCCGTGGTAAGGTTGTAAAGTAAATTGTCGTCCCGTGAATTAAGCGTAATTGAAAAGGTGTACTTGTCATCCGCACTGTACGAAGCGACAGATGAAAAGAGCGAGGCATACGGCGAATTTATGGCAGGGTCAAAAATCCTGTCAAAGGCAAAAGCAAAGTCCTCGGCATAAACATTTATGTCAAAGGTATCCGCATAGTTTTCTCCCAAAACGGTCTTATGACCCGAGAAAAGCGCCCAATGAGCGTCCTGTCGAAGCTTAAAGACATAGCGCAAGCCGTCGTCCGAGACGGTATAGCTTTCGCACACGCCGTTTTCGATTTCTCCGTCGCTGCCTATTCTGAAAAGCCCCTCATAGCAGTTGAGGACTATCATTTTTTCACTGTCGGTCTTTGCAATCTGCGGGTCGAGGCTTGTGGGCTCGCCGATAATCGGCACGGCAAAGGACTTGTTCGCCTTGCCCTTGCCGAAGCAGCCGCAAAGTGAAAGCATTATTAAAATTAAAGCCGTAATCACGGCAACTGATTTCTTGAACATATAAACTCCGATATTTTTATCCGAAAAGTCTGATTTTTACACTTGTTTTTTAGATATTATACAACAAAAATTTATTCATTGCAATTCACTCTTGATTTTTTTCCGACTATCGTTTATAATATCACAGGTAACACGGAGAGTTGTCCGAGCTGGTCGAAGGAGCACGATTGGAAATCGTGTAAACCGCCAAAACGGTTTCGAGGGTTCGAATCCCTTGCTCTCCGCCAGAAAATAGCGGTATAGTGTGTTAAACACTGTACCGTTATTTTTTGGTGAATTGTTAGAGGGATTCGAACCCTAAAATCTTTTGCAAGACGAAGTCTTGTCAAAAGAAGTCTATAATAGGACAGTTTGCGAAGCAAACTTACAGGCGAACGAAGTGAGCCGAGTCCCTTGCTCTCCGCCAGAAAATAGCGGTATAGTGTGTTAAACACTGTACCGTTATTTTTTGGTGAATTGTTAGAGGGATTCGAACCCTAAAATCTTTTGCAAGACGAAGTCTTGTCAAAAGAAGTCTATAATAGGACAGTTTGCGAAGCAAACTTACAGGCGAACGAAGTGAGCCGAGTCCCTTGCTCTCCGCCAAAAAGAAACGACAATTTTCAGCAGAAGATTGTCGTTTCTTTTTGTTCTTTTCACTTTTCTCTTCTCATTTTTCTTTTTTCTCTCGGATTGTCGTTTCCAGAGAAAAGATAAGGGAGAAAAGATAAAAGAAGAGGTGGCTTTGCTCCGCAAAGCATTGATTGTAATTATTATTTATGATACAATTCATTTTGAGGTGATAGCGAGATGAAAAGCCCATTACTTGAAAAATCTCTTGACTTTGCAACTAAAATTGTATTGTTTTATGAAACATTTTCAAAAACAAAAAATGATACTACTATTGCAAAGCAACTACTTCGTTCCGCTACAAGTGTTGGTGCGAATATAAATGAAGCTGTTTACGGCAACAGTAAAGCGGATTTCATTTCAAAGTTACATATTGCTCTCAAAGAAACAGGTGAAAGTATATATTGGCTCACTCTTTTGAAAAAGACGAATTTAATTGATTATAAATATGATGAATTACTTATACTTGCCGAAGAAATCAAAAGAATGCTGATAGCATCGCTCAACACCGCAAAAGAAAACAAAAAAGCGATTGACAATGTTAGAAAAAATACAGAGGTGGATAAAACGAATGATTAGAAAATTCTACGGCGAGGAGTATAGTGCTCTAAAGCGAAAAAAAGAAGGCAATTCTCAATTGTCAACGCTCGGTGACCTGTATACGATTCTCCGAAAAGCATGGTGCAAAGAGACTGCGTATCCATCTTGTCAAGCAGAGTGGGTTTCATCCGACCCCTCATATGGGCAGTGTGCAATCACTGCAATGCTCGTATACGACATGTTCGGCGGTACAATTCACCGTATCCGTGTTAATGGCGGAGGCACACATTACTTCAACAAAATCGACGGTCACTACATTGATCTCACAGTCGAGCAATTTGATCTTTACAATATTCCTGTCAGCTATGAACCGAATGAAGAAATTCCCAGGCAGTATTGCGGCAAAAACGCTGATACAGCCAAGCGATATAAACTGTTGATTGAGCGTATTTCTGAAATGCTATAAGCGTATAATTAAAGCGATTTTTCGTTGCACCTTTTCATTAAAGGTCAACACGGTGTGCATTTGGTATTAAAACAGGTCACTGTTTTCAGAAAATATAGAGCATAGCATTTACTGTACCCCGCATTTTTTATAAAGTACATTTCTCTGCACAAAAAAGCGTCCTTGCGGACGCTTTTTCAATTTATAATTCTTTTTGTTTAATCAAGTATATTTCCGTCGGTAGAAATTGTCACAACCTGCCACGGGATGAATTTTCCGCTGTTCTGCAAAGCGGTTTTCGCTGCGTGCTCCAGTCCTCCGCAACAGGGAACCTCCATACGGACAACGGTTACGCTCTTGATGTTGTTATTGCGAATAATTTCTGTAAGCTTCTCGGAATAATCTACGCTGTCGAGTTTCGGGCAACCCACCAGCGTAATATGCCCTTTAATAAATCGCTCATGGAAAGCGGCATAGGCGTAAGCCGTGCAATCGGCGGCGATAAGCAGCTTTGCACCGTCAAAGTACGGCGCATTTACGGGAACAAGCTTTATCTGCACCGGCCACTGAGAAAGGCGGCTTTGCGCCTGTGCGGGAGCGACATCAACGCCTGACGGTTCTGCGTGTCGGATTGTTTTCATCCGAGCTCCGGGGCAACCGCCGTGAAGACGCATTCCCTCCTGCTGCATCTTTTTCTGCTTGTTGGCGAGTACCGCCTGTTCGTCATAAGCGGCAGCCTCGCGTTCAACAAACGAGATTGCACCTGTGGGGCATGCTGGCAGACAGTCGCCCAAGCCGTCGCAGTAATCGTCCCGCATCAGCTTCGCCTTGCCGTCTACCATGGCGATAGCGCCCTCATGACAAGCGGCGGCACAGGCACCGCAGCCGTTACATTTATCCTGATCTATCTCAATAATTCTTCTTTTCATAATCATACCTCCTTGTTTTTCTGTCCATATTATAATATAATAAGCTCTATAAGTCTGTTGAATTTTCAACAAAAGAGGATTTTTATGAAAGATTTTTTATCCGTTCTTCAATCATCTAAACTTTTTTCGGGCGTTTCCGAAAACGAGCTTACAGCCATGCTGTCCTGCCTTGATACAAAAAAAGAGGACTTTCCAAAGGATGCCTTTATACTGCAAGCCGGCGATACGCTTGATTCGATAGGTATTGTGCTGTCGGGAAGCGTTTTGATTATACAGGAGGATATTTGGGGAAACCGCAATATCATTTCCAAAGCGGGAACGGGTCAAACCTTTGGTGCCGCATATGCCTGCGCCCCCGGTTCCGGGCTAAATGTAAGCGTTATAGCGGAAACACCCGTCAGCGTACTTTTTTTGAATGTTAAGCGCATTTTAACCGTGTGCCCGTCTGCCTGCGCGCACCACAGCCGTATCATCAGAAACCTCCTGGGCGAGCTTGCCGAAAAAAATCTGCGTTCCAATGAGAAGCTCACGCATATGGGACAGCGCACCACACGGTCAAAGATTATGTCCTATCTTTCAGCGGAAGCACAGCGGCTCGGAACATACGAATTTGACATTCCGTTTTCAAGGCAGCAGCTTGCGGATTATCTCGGCGTGGAACGCAGCGGACTGTCATCGGAGCTTGGAAAGATGAAAAAGGACGGGCTTCTTGACTGTCATAAAAATCATTTTATTTTGAAAGTGTAACAGACGAAAAATCGTCTGAACTGAAAGTAACTGCATAACGGAGTTCTGTCATAATTATAACTTTTTGTCGCAAAGCAACGGCACAGCGTTTGTACACTGTGCCGTTGCTTTTTAATAATTATATCAAGCTGTTTTTTCTTACACACTTGATGTAGAAGCGATTTCCTGCACGCCCGAAGTTGCCAAAACGACCGCAGCCAAGCCTGCCCACGCCAACAAAGTAACTAAAATACAGCAAATAACCTTGGCGCCCGTTTTCATATTCTGTGAGGCGCAGATTCTGGCACACACAAAGGCACCTGCTATTCCGAGCATAACGGGAAGCGCTCCGCCGAGCGACACAACCGGTATTGCAAGGCAAAGGATAAAGAAAATCCAAGCCCACTTCGGCGAGGGCTTCAACGGTGCATACGGCTTTTTGCTGTCAAGATATGTTCCGTCAACCGCAAGGCCGGCTTTGCCGCCGATAAGAACAAAATGACATTCCTTGCCGTCAATATCAAGCGGAATATCAACACCGTTGAGAACATTCTTTATTGACGCCCTGACAATTTGTTCCTGACCGTTTACAACGAGCTTATTCTTGCCCGACCAAGCATTCGGTATATACACAACCTCATTGTCTTGTCCGTTCACATTTACTGTCCACTTTTTCATATTTTTCTCCTTTATATTTATAAGCGACAAGGCTTATATTATTGGCTTTCAGTTGAGTTAGCTATTTTTTTAACACATCTGAATGATTTGCGATACTCCGGCTCGCCCTCAAAGTAAATCAAGCCGCTTTTCGGGAAAAAGATTACGGCAACACCGTGAAAAGTAACTTTTTGAAGCGCTTTGTAAGCATTAAGAAATGTACCGTCAATGTTTTCATCAAAAGCCGAAACGATATATCCCCTTTCGTTCGGTGGAACGGAGAGTTTCTCAGCAACCTCCTCCACGAGGAAATATCGCACAGCTCTTCGTAGGGTTCGGCTATCATATCCTTTGTTGTATGCCAAATAAAATCCTGTCTTTTTTTGGAAGCGAGAGCATATTTTGCCCTATCAAGCTTGCTTTTAACAAGCAAATTATCGATTATTGTATTTTCGCAATTGATGTCAGGCATAATATCCTCCGCCGTTTTAGGGCATAACAATACGCATACGCCGCCGAATTAAACATTTACATTCGTTGTTTATATAATACATTAAAGAAACATATAAATCAATAAATTTCGACAAAATAAATACAGGTTGTTCCGCCGTCGGATTGTTGATATTTTATCGTAATTTACGGTTAATATGGAATTGAAAATAAAATGCCGTACCCCGTAGGGACAGCCCTTGCGGCTGTCCGCCAATATGACTGATATAAAATTTCTTTAGGACAGGGGCAAGCCCTGTCCCTACGGCTTCTATCAAATGAAACTAAGCCTTCCTCTGACGGGCAACATATGCGACCGCCGCCTGTGGCGGATAAAGGGAGCATCTGTCGGCGCAGCGGTCGATTTCGTGCGGCGCTCCAAGCCGCATTAACAAAATCGGGCACCGCAAGAGGGCAATAGGTGGCGCGCCGTAGGCGTGTCGGAAGGAGAGACGCAGGTTATATCAAATTTTCGTTATCTCTCCCTCAGTCATTTTTCTAAAAAAATGACAGCTCCCTCGTCAGAGGGAGCCTATGTTTGTGCATATTTTTAACTTTGCAGACAACGGCGGGAGCAAGCCCCCGCCCTACACGGTTTGCTTTAATTTTTAATTCGTGCGAAACACCCGCAATTTTTCATTCTTCATTATTCATTTTTCACTCGCCCGCAAGGGCGCACCCCGCCCTACCGCCCCTGATTATAAAATCGACAAAAGCACGGGAAGCCGTCCACTGTGTTTCCTGCTTCATTGCGAAAATCGCAAAACGAAAGAATGAGTTTTACTTTAAGTCCACTCCTTTCAAAACTTCATTTGTGGTTATTCCATTAAATTTATATGCAAGCTCGCTCAAAGCGAACGGTAACTGCGCCGAATTATCGAGTTTGATAATCTTATAATTCGTTCTTATCTTTTCAGCATTCCTGATTATAGATTGTTTAATTGATGGTTTCTTTATCCCATCTGCATTTGAAATTATGTTTTCAAGAGAGCCAAACTCATTAAGCAACAAAGCAGCCGTTTTCGGGCCGACTTTGTCTGCTCCTTTAATATTATCCGAAGCATCACCTGTCAGTGATTTGAAATCAGCATATTGAAACGGTGTAATGCTAAATTTGTCTTTTATGTATTCGGGTGTATATATAGCGGTTTTATCACCACGATACCTAAGTACCGACACTTTATCTGTTATGAGCTGAAAGAAGTCGCTATCAAACGATGAAATAACAATTTCATTTTCTTGTCCATAAGTAAAAGCGTATCCCGCAATCAAATCATCGGTTTCGCAAGTAATCGTTTCGGTGTGTTTTATACCGAGATAGTCGAGTGCTGCATATACATCAAGCAATTGCGAAAATGGTGTTTCTTCCTCCGGTATTTTGCTATAATCCACTCTGTTTGCTTTATAATCAGAGTCGAGAGCTGAACGTTTGTTTTCGTGTTCGCCATCAAATAATACGACAATGTGCGTTGGCTCGGTTCTTCGTATAATTTTCAGCAATGCACCGACAAAGCCAAGTGTGCCTTGTATAGCCTTGCCTTGTTCATTCACTATTCTCGCCGGCATACCAAAGAACATTTGAAATAATAGGTTGCTTCCATCAACAATCAAAAGTCGATTCATAACAAATACTCCTTAAACACAGGGGGACGGTTGATTGCATTTGCAATCGTCAAATAAAATAGATATAATTTTAGTTTTCTGTAACCGAAACAGGGTGGTAGCAAAACAAAGCCGTCGTGAGGGAAATACAATTTAAGAAGAGTGTATTTTATTATTCTTTGTTAAATGCCTCACTTTGTTCGGCGTGATATTTTTGCTCTCGCAAAAGTGATATTGCGCCTTTGGCGCAGTGATATTATATTCGCCTCTTCAACTGCCGTAAGGCAATATCACTCGGCGAAGCCGAATATCACTGCGTAGCAATATAACTCGCCGCAAGGCGAATATAACTGAAAAGACGATTGCATTAGCAAGCGTCAAATAAACTTATACAAAATCATATTTACAGTTTTCTTCAACCGAAACAGGGTGGTAGAAAACAAAGCCGTCGTGAGGGAAATACAATTTAAGAAGAGTGTATTTTATTATTCTTTGTTAAATGCCTCACTTTGTTCGGCGTGATATTTTTGCTCTCGCAAAAGTGATATTGCGCCTTTGGCGCAGTGATATTATATTCGCCTCTTCAACTGCCGTAAGGCAATATCACTCGGCAAAGCCGAATATCACTGCGCAGCAATATAACTCGCCGTAAGGCGAATATAACTAAAAAGACGATTGCATTAGCAATCGCCTTTTTTGGAGCGGGTGATGGGAATCGAACCCACACAGCCAGCTTGGAAGGCTGGAATTCTAGCCATTGAACTACACCCGCATATTTAGTTTTGCAACATTGAATATATTATCAAAAAACAGGATAATTGTCAAGACATAAAGTCAAAATATTTTAATAAATTCACGCAGAGCACGGCAAAAACCGTTGCTCTGCGTATTTTGATTATTTATTGTTAAGATACTTCTTGGGCATAACCCTTACGAGTATTGCTGCAACCGTAATTTTAACAATATCCGGAATGATAAACGGTATAACGCACATTGAAAGCGCCTGCATAACGCCGATTGCGCCGTTCTTATGCGAATACACAACCACGAACCATGCCGTGCCGAAAGCATAGCACACAACAAGTCCGAGCACCATTCCGAGAACAACAGCCCAGAGCTTTGTGCCGAGGAGCTTTGTTATAAGCCAGTAAACCAGAGCGGTAAAGATAAAACCGATTATATATCCGCCCGTAGGTCCGACAAGTGAACCGACGCCGCCTTTGAAGCCCGCAAACACGGGCACGCCGACAAGTCCCAAAAGGATATAAATTATAACCGATAATGTTCCCCTCTTGCCGCCGAGCAAGCCCACTGCGCAGAACACGCCGAAGGTCTGCAAGGTAAAGGGCACCTCGCCCGGTATCGAAAGCCACGAGCATACCGCTATAATCACGGCAAACATGGCAATCAGCACCATATCGATAATTTTCTGTCTGTTGTTTTTATTCTGTTTTTCCATTTGTATTACCCCAAAAATTTATAGTCTGCAAGAACGGGGTAAACCATCATTTTTTATTCAACCGAAAGAGTGATTTCTCCGTTCTCGCCGGAAAGAGAAACCTTTGTGATTAAACTGTCACAGTTCTCAACCATATAAGAGGAAATTTTATCCTCTACATTTCTTCTTATAACATTTCTGAGATCTCTTGCGCCTCTTGAATCTCCGCTCATCTTTGAAACAACGCAATTTGCAACTGTGTCGTCGTATTCAAGCACGATTCCCCTGTCCGCAAGCGCTGTTTTAAGCTCGTCGAGCATAAGAGCGGCAATTCCCTTGTAATCCTCATTTGTAAGGTTGTTGAAAACAACTATTTCGTCAATTCTGCCGATAAACTCGGGGCGTAAAAATTCGTTGAGCGCCTTTATGGCGTTTTCCCTCTTAACTTCTCCCCTGTCCTTGGCAAAGCCGAGTGCGTTTTCCTTTCTCTCACTGCCTGCGTTTGAAGTCATAATGATAACCGTGTTCGCAAAGCTTACGCTTCTGCCGTGGGCGTCGTTTGTCTTGCCCTCGTCAAGAATCTGTAAAAGAATGTTCATAACATCGGGATGCGCTTTTTCAATCTCATCAAAAAGGATAATCGAATAGGGCTTTCTTCTGACCTTTTCCGTCAGCTGACCCGCTTCGTCATATCCCACATATCCCGGAGGCGAACCGATAAGTCTCGATACCGAATGTTTTTCCATAAATTCGGACATATCAAAGCGTATCAAGGTCTCCGGAGTGTCGAACAGCTCCATTGAAAGCTGCTTGACAAGCTCGGTTTTACCGACACCCGTGGGTCCGACAAAGATGAACGACGCAGGACGCTTCTGCAACGATAACTGAACTCTGCTGCGCTTTATAGCCGCCGCAACAAGCTCTACCGCTTCGTCCTGACCGATAATATGCTGTTTAAGTCTTGTTTCAAGTCCCGCAAGGCGCTTTAAGTCGCCCTCAACGACCTTTGACGCAGGTATTCCCGTCCAAAGGTTGATAACCGTTGCAAGGTCCGATTCGAGAACCGCATTGTCGCTTGCCTTTTCTTTAATATCGGGGAGCTTCTTTTCGGAGCTTAAAATCTCCGCTCTTATCTCCGCAAGGCGTTCGTAATCGATGTTTTCCGTCTCCTGTGAAAGCTCGTCTTCCTCCGATTTAAGAGATGAAATTTCATCAAGCAACAGCTCGTATTCGCTTATCGACTTATTTCTGAGGTTTGCGCAGGTACATGCTTCGTCCAACAAATCTATTGCCTTATCGGGCAAAAATCTGTCTGTGATATATCTCTCCGAAAGGGTTACCGCCTTATATACCAACGGGTCGGCGATTTTAACCTTGTGGAAGTCCTCATAGTATTTCTTTATGCCGAGAAGCATCTGATAGGTGTCGGCAATAGAAGGCTCTTCAACCTTGACGGGCTGAAATCTTCTTTCAAGCGCGGCGTCCTTTTCGATATTTTTGCGGTATTCGTTAAATGTCGTAGCGCCGATAACCTGAATTTCACCTCTTGAGAGCGCAGGCTTGAGAATGTTTGCTGCATTCATCGTGCCCTCAGCGTCTCCCGTACCGACAAGATTGTGCACCTCGTCGATAAAGAGGATTATATTGCCCTCTGCCTTAACCTCTTCGATAAGACCTTTTATCCTTGATTCAAACTGTCCTCTGAACTGCGTTCCCGCAACAAGCGCCGTAAGGTCAAGCAAATGAATTTCCTTATTGGCAAGCTTCGCAGGTACATCTCCCGCCGCTATTTTAAGCGCAAGACCCTCCGCTATTGCAGTTTTACCGACGCCGGGTTCGCCTATAAGGCAGGGATTGTTCTTGGTTCTGCGGCAAAGGATCTGCTCGGTTCTGCTGATTTCCTTTTCTCTGCCGATAATATTGTCAAGCTTGCCCTCCCTTGCCCTTTCGGTAAGGTCGGTGCAGTAAAGATTGAGATATTTCCTCTTCTTTGCGTTCTTTGACTTCTTTTTCTTTTTACCGTCTTTTTCCCCGTCGGGCTCTTCGTCACTCGTCTGAGTTTCCGACAAAGCCGCATCCTCATTGTTGTTATTTCCGAACATTCCCTGAAACAGCGACAACGGCATGGCTCCGCCCGGCTGGAAGCCGTCTTCGCCCTCATTTTCCATTATCTGCTTCATCTGTTCGGAAACCTCGCCCATTTCATCCTCGGATATACCCATACTCTCCATTATCTGCTTAATGGGGCCGATATTCATTTCCATGGCGCACTGGATGCAAAGACCCTCGTTGGTGGTCTTGTCTCCGTCAACCTTTGAAATAAAAAACACCGCAGGATTTTTGTGGCATCTGCTGCAAAGCATATTTTTGTTCATCTAATGTTTTTCCTCACTGTATCAGTTAGATTTAGTTTCTTTTTTCTCTTTGAACTGTTTAAGAGTTCCCGGTATGTAGCTGAGCAACGCTACAAATGTAAGTATTGCCGAGATTATTACCAAAATAATCATAACGGTATCCGGCAATGTGAAAACATTTCTCAATGCGCCGACTTCCGGTCCGAAGGTTATTACCAAGCCCATTACAACATAATAGGCAAATGTGGCAACCTTACCGTAAATTACCGCCGCACTGGGCTTTAAGCCGATAGCTATCATTATCGCACCGACAACAACCATAAGAAGCTCCTTGGCAACAAAGAACAGGAACACCCACTTGAACCAAACCATTACGGGGTTTTCCGACTTGTTGAAGGTAAGGAAAAGAATTATCGCTATTGTCATCTGTGTAAGTTTATCGGCAACAGGGTCAAGAACCTTTCCGAGTTCGCTGACCTGATTGAATTTTCTTGCTATTTTTCCGTCAAAGAAATCCGTAAGTCCCGAAAGGACAAGGACGACTACCGCCCAGAGGACCTCTCCGTGATAGAAAAGTACGCCAAATACAGGAATAAGTATTATCCTAATCAACGAAAGAAGATTGGGAATTGTAAGACATCCGGTAAAAAGCTTTTTTAATCCGTCCATAAAAATACTCCCATTATTTAATATCGCTTACAAATACTTCAGCCGCGGATATTGCCTCCATCGGGTCGAATTTTTCGCAAATTTCGACAACCGAAGAGTCGTTGACGGCTTCTTTTAGCTTTTCGTTCTCAATTCTCGGCTCGAGATATGACAACAGGCAGCCGACCAGAAATACAATTACCACTCCCTTCGCAACACCTATAACGCCGCCGACCAATTTGTCCGCACCGCCGATAAGATGTGATTTTTTAAGTCCCTTAGCAAAGGACTTCAATACAGCCGTGAGCACAAGTGCGTAAAGCACCGCAAGCACAAAGAACATAATATGTTTAAGCACTGCGACCGCAATCGGCTTGACTATATTGCTTTCAAGAGTCTGATAAAGCGAATCGTCGTTTGCGAAATTGCTCTTTGCTATCTGCTCTGCAACCGAAGCAACGCTTATTCCGCATTTCTCCGCCTGCTTCTTTGCAAACTCGGGCATTTCCTCAAAGACATATTTTGCCTTGTCAGAGTTTGTAAGCTTACTTGCATCGCCGGGAAGAACCTCGTAAAGTCCTCTCTCGACGCTTTTACTGAAAAACGCTTTATACATACCGTTTGCTGCGGGCTGAGCGGTTTGCGCCGCCAAAAAGATTGCAAGTGCAAAAGCGGCAAGCTCAACAAGTGTTTTCATTATGCCTTTTTTTGCGGATGAAACGACAACCGCAATTAAAATCAATACCAAAACAACATCAAGAACGATACCCATAAAACTACCTCCGTTTATTTTATATTGAAATTGTAACATAATAATGAACTTTTAACAACTAAATTGATAAATTTACTGCGCCGTCTGCGCGGTTTCGGCGGCTGTCTGTGTCTCACTCGTATCCTCGCCGACCGTTTTATAGCAGTTTATTGCGCTTGTTGTGAGGACATATGTGTTGTTACCGTCCGTAAAGCACGATATTCCGTCGCTTGTAACATCGTGAGTTCCCACCGTTTTACCCTTTTTGTTAAAGGAAATAAGCTGTCTGTCCGTGAGAACCGATATGTAACTGCCGTCGCAGGAAACGCTTCTGACATTTGAATTGACATCGGCTGTGAAAAGAAGCTTTCCCGAAGCGGAATATGCCTTGATTATTTTTGACGACGAGCTGCCGTATTTTGAGAACACCGCAACGGTCGTGTTGTTGTCGGCAGTGTATACCCGTGAGAGTTTGTTAAGCGACAAATCCTCATCCTGCTTTGAGGTCTTGTCGATGATGCTGAACACCTCTTCGCCCGTCGCAAGCACCTTGTTTGAGGAGATAAACTCGACATCGGATACCGTCTGCGAGCCGTAAGAGTATTCGGAAATCTGCTCGCTGTATCTGAAATCGAAGATAATTACCTTTGAGTAGAGCTCGCCGTTCTCCGCACCGAGTACGGACACCGCCGCACGCTTGCCGTTATCGGAAATATCGACGGCGACAATAGCCTCTTTCGCACATTCCCATTTGAAAACTTCTTTTTGGTTCTTATTGTAAACGGTAAGCTCGGACATTGAGTTATCGCCCCTTGTCGCAAGAGCGACGCTTCCATCCTTGCCGATAGCCGCCGTTATGATTTTATGCTCGCTTGTGCCCTCATAGAGCACCTTGGTCTTTGACTGCACACGGTAGGAATAGCCGCCGACATCGAACATTACCGCCCTGCCGTTCCTTGAAGAAATGAGCGGAACGGAATAAGAATGCTGAAGCTCGCTCAATTTCTTTGCGGTGGCGTCGAGCACAAAGGTCGAGTCGTCGGTCAGAACAAGCAGGTCGGAATTTATCTTTTCGACATTTTCTGCTGTCGAGCTTTCAAAATAATAGGGATAGCCCTCGCCGCTCTTAGCGCCCGATATAACGCCGCTGAAATAGTCCCCTACGCTTGAAAATGTGATGTTGCCGAACCTGTCCGCCGCAACGAACAGCAGCATAAGCACAACGAGAATTATACAGACCGCCTTTGCGATTTTGACAAAGCCGTCACGGCTTTTCTCCGCTTTTTTCGGGGATTTTTTATTCGGTTTTTTCTGTTTTTTCTCTTCCATACTTCTCACCGTCAAAGGTTATAGTTTACTTTATCAAGATACAGTCCGCACGCCGAAGCTGTTTTGCCTGCGTATTTTCTGTCTTTTTTTTCGATTATTCCGCTTATGCTTCCTTTTTCGAGCTTTCCCGAATTTATATCCAACAGAGTGCCGACGATTATACGCACCATATTGTACAAAAAGCCGTCAGCCTCGATATAAAATTCAACCGTATCGCCGTTTCTCAAAAAGCCTATGTCTTTTACCGTCCTCGTCTTTTCGTCAACGCTTGAACCTGCCGAGCAAAAGGACGAAAAATCGTGCGTTCCCAAAAACGCCTTGGTTTCAAGGTTCAGCGCTTCGACATCAATATCAAAAGGATAGTGAAGCGCACGGTTTTCAAAAAACGGGTTTCTGTATTTTGAATTGAGTATGAGATATTTATATCTTTTTGACACGCAGTCATACCTTGCGTGAAATTCAAACGGCACTTCGCACACTGACTTTACCGCAATATCCCTCGGCAAAACCGCATTGAGCGACCGTGCAAAGGTGTCCGTATTCAAATACTTTTCCGTGCGCATATTCAGGCAGAACATATTTGCGTGAACCCCGCTGTCGGTTCTGCTGCAGCCGATTACGCTCTCACGCACGCCGAGGATTTGCTCTATTGCGTCCTGCATGGACTTCTGAACCGTCGGGGCGTTGTTCTGTACCTGCCAGCCGTGGTAATTTGTTCCGTCATAGGTAATTGTCAGCAAATAATTTTTCATCATATTACCGCCGTTAAGTAATGGTTTGACACGATTATTCCGACGCAGAACAGCACAAGTATGCCGATTGACACATAATCCCTTGCGGCAAGCTTCATAACCTTGAGCCTTGTTCTGCCCTCTCCGCCCTGATAGCAGCGGCAATCCATTGCAAATGCAAGCTCATATGCACGCCTGAACGAATTTATAAACAGCGGTATGAATATCGGTATCATTGCCTTGCCCCTGTTTATGAGCGAGCCTGTTTCAAAGTCAGCACCCCTCGACTTCTGCGCCGACATAATTTTATCGACCTCGTCGATGAGCGTGGGGATAAATCTCAAAGCAATCGTCATCATCATAGCGATTGAATGAACATTGATTTTTATGACCTTCAACGGGGAAAACAATCTTTCGATAGCGTCGGTTAGCAAGGTCGGAGAAGTCGTGTATGTGAGCATTGCGCTTGCAATGACAAGCACGACAATTCTGACCGTCGTAAAGATTGCCATATATATGCCGCCCGTTGTTATATGAAGCCTTTTCCACTCAAAAAGCACCGTGCCGTCGCTGTTGTAGAGTATCTGCAAAACGGAAGTTATGAGCACTATCAAAAATATCGGCTTTACGCTTTTTGCTATGAGCTTCGGCGATATTTTGGATATGAGCACCGTCACAAGCAACAGTAAGGTCATAGCGCCCAAAGCGATAAAATTCTTGCAAAGGAAAATAAAGATAATATAAATAAATGTAAGAACTATTTTCATTCTCGGGTCAAGCTTATGTATCGGCGAGGTTCCCGGGAAATACTGTCCGATGGTAATATCCTTTATCACGCGAGCACTCCCCTTTCCTTAAACAGGCGGAGAAGTTCCGCTTTAGCCTCGCCGACGGAATAAATGTCGGTTCTGACATCGTAGCCTTGCTCTTTAAGTCTTAAAAACACCTTTGTAATCTCGGGCACATTCAAGCCTATCTCAACCAAGTGCCGTGCGTTTGAAAAGACCTCGTCAACGCTTGTGAAATACTCGACCTTGCCCCTGTTCATAACAAGAACCTTGTCGGCGCTCTCGGCAACATCCTCCATACTGTGGGAAACGACGATTACCGTGCTGCCCGTACTCTTTCTGTACTGTTCAATCATTTCCGAAATGACTTTTCTGCCCTTGGGGTCAAGACCTGCCGACGGCTCGTCAAGAATTAAAATCTCGGGCTGCATTGCCATAACGCCCGCTATCGCAACACGCCTTTTTTCGCCTCCCGAGAGGTCGAACGGGGATTTATCAAGCATATCCTTACGCACTCCGACAAACTCCGCCGCCGTGAGCACACGCTCGTTTATCTCCTCTTTTGAGAGCTTCATATTCTTGGGTCCGAACGCAATATCCTCATAAACAGTGCTCTCGAACAGCTGATATTCGGGGTACTGAAAGCAAAGTCCCACCTTGAACCTTGCCTGCCTTGTAACCGATTTGTCGGAATGAATATCCTGCCCGTCAAGCAAAATTTTACCCGAGCTCGGCTTCAGAAGTCCGTTAAGGTGCTGTACAAGCGTGCTTTTTCCCGAGCCCGTATGTCCGATTATTCCTATAAAATCGCCTTTTTCAACCGATATGTTGACATTCTCTATTGCGATTTTCTCAAACGGCGTGCCCTGAGAATAAATATATGTTAAATTTTGGGTTTCAAGTATAGCCATTATTTATCTCCGAGTAAGTCTGTGATATTTTCAACGAATTCGTCAAGAGTCAGAACGCTGTCGTCAACTCCGACGCCCGATTTTTTCATTTCACGGGCAAGCTGTGTTATCTGCGGTATGTCAAGACCTACCGACCTTAACAAATTCTCCTGCCTGAACACCTCTTTCGGCGTGCCTTCCAGCAAAAGGCGGGAATTGTCAATTACCGCAACCCTGTCCGCAAGCGCCGCTTCCTCCATAAAGTGAGTTATGAAAACAACCGACATTCCGTACTCTCTGTTGAGCTTGGTTACGGTTTCCATAACCTCTTTTCTGCCCTTGGGGTCAAGCATTGCCGTGGGCTCGTCAAGAAAAATACATTCGGGGCGCATTGCGATTATGCCCGCTATCGCAACCCTCTGCTTCTGTCCGCCCGAGAGCTTGTGCGGCTCGTGATGACGGTATTCATACATTCCGACAGCTTTGAGCGAGTCGTCAACCCTTTTTCTTATTTCTTCCCTCGGAAGTCCGAGGTTTTCGGGTCCGAAAGCAACATCCTCCTCGACTATCGAAGCGACAATCTGATTGTCGGGATTTTGGAAAACAACGCCGACGGTCTTTCTTATCTCGTAAGCCAAATCCTCGTCCGCAGTATCCATACCCTTGACAAGCACCTTTCCCTCATTCGGGATAAGTATGGAGTTACTGAGCTTTGCAACGGTCGATTTACCCGAACCGTTGTGACCGAGTATTGCGATAAACTCGCCTTTCTTCACATTGAAAGTAAAGTCCCGTATCGCAGGCTCGGGCTGCTGCTCACCCTCGTCCGCATCGTAGCGGAAGGTTACATTATGAAATTCTACAATATTTGTGTTATCCATTCAAAAATTCCTTTATTTATGCCATATTGCGGAAGCACCGCAGGGTAATATCATTCCCGTCTGCGTAACGGGAAGCCCGATTTCGTCGCTTTCAACCTTACCGCCGAATTTCGGCTTGACAAGAGCGCCCAATATGTACTGCATTACCGCAGGAGAAAGTCCTGTTGTGTATGAATTTATCAGCACCATAACCGGGTCGTCCGACAGCACCTGCGTACAGAGCTCCGCAAACGAATAGACCTCGTTTTCAAGCTTCCAAATCTCTCCGCCGGGGCCTCTGCCGTATGAGGGCGGGTCCATAATTATAATGTCATATTTGTTTCCTCTGCGTATTTCGCGCTGAACAAATTTAACGCAATCGTCAACTATCCAACGGACGCTTCTGTCGGCAACTCCCGAAGCCGCCGCATTTTCCTTTGCCCATTGAACCATTCCCTTTGACGCGTCAACATGGACAACCTGTGCGCCTGCTTTAAGACACGCAACCGTAGCGCCGCCCGTATATGCGAAAAGGTTCAGCACCTTGACGGGTCTGCCCGCATTTTTGATAAGCTCTGCCGTATAGTCCCAGTTTACCGCCTGTTCGGGGAAAATTCCCGTGTGCTTAAAGCCCATCGTCTTGACATTAAAAATCAAATCCCCGTAGCCGATACTCCAGAACGGAGGTATTTTGTTTTTAACCTCCCAATTACCGCCGCCCGAGTTTGAACGGTGATAAACGGCGTCCGCCCGTCTCCAGGCAGGATGTTTTTTCGGAGTTTTCCATATAACCTGCGGGTCGGGGCGAATAAGAGTTACATTGCCCCACCTTTCAAGGCGTTCTCCGCACGAACAGTCAAGCAGTTCGTAATCTTTCCACTTTGATGTATAGCGCATCTGTTAAACTAACCTTTCTTCAATTACCTTTGCAATGCTCTCCGCAAGGGATTTAATCTGAGAGTAATCCTCGCCCTCAAGCATAACCCTGACAAGCGGCTCCGTACCCGAAACACGGACGAGAACACGGCCCGTGTCGCCCAATTCTTCGCTTGCCTCACGGATAGCGAGTTGAACCTCTTCGTCCTTATCAAGCCTTGCCTTACCGAAGTTTGAAACACGGACATTGATAAGCACCTGCGGATAAACCTGCATTTCGCTTGCAAGCTCGGATATTTTCTTACCGGTGTGTTTTAAGACATTCAAGACCTGAATTGCCGACATCTGACCGTCGCCCGTCGTGGCATAATCGAGGAAAATTATATGACCCGACTGCTCGCCGCCGATTACATAGCCGTTTTTGACCATTTCCTCAAGTACATATCTGTCGCCGACCTTGGTCTTGACGCAATTTATACCGTTCTTTTCGCAGAACTTGAAAAAGCCCATATTGCTCATTACCGTAACGACTGCGGTATCGTTTTTGAGCTTATTGTTTTCTTTCATAAACTTTGAGCAGACGGCAATTATCTTGTCGCCGTCAACAACTTCGCCGTTTTCGTCAACGACAAGAAGTCTGTCGGCGTCGCCGTCAAACGCAAAGCCTATATCGCACTTGTTTTCGACGACATATTTTTGCAGCTGTTCAAGATGGGTTGAACCGCAGTTTTCGTTGATATTCGTTCCGTTCGGCTTGTCGTTTATAATAAAGCACTGCGCTCCGAGCCTTGTAAACAACGCCCTTGCGCTGACGGAAGCCGAACCGTTTGCACAGTCAAGCGCAATTTTCATACCCTTGAAATCGCCGTCTGCGGTCATTGCAAGGTGGAAAATATAGTCATCGACAGCCTTTGAGGAAAAGTGTATTCTTCCGACATCTCCGCCGAGCACTACGGGCGGAACCTTTGTCTCGTCGAGAATTATCTCCTCAATCTCGTTTTCGAGTGCGTCGGGCAATTTATAACCGTTACCCTGGAAAATCTTTATTCCGTTATATTCGCACGGGTTATGCGAGGCGGAAATCATCACGCCCGCGTCATAATCGTACTCTCTGACAAGGAAAGCCACCGCAGGAGTGGGTACTACATCAAGGATAAGCACATCTGCGCCGACCGAGCAAAGTCCTGCGCCGATTGCGGACGCAAGCATATGCGAGGACGCCCTTGTGTCCATTCCTATCAATACCTTTGGCTTGTGAGCGCAGCTCTCGGTAAGCACCATTGCCGCCGCTCTGCCTATTTTCATTGCGAGTTCACAGGTTAATTCGCTGTTTGCGACGCCTCTTGCGCCGTCTGTTCCGAATAATCTTCCCATAACAAAGTCTCCCGAATATAAATTTATTTTACATATCCAACTTTTGCTGACCGCTTGCACCGTCGCCGAACGGTATGCCGAGATGCTCATATGCGAGCGGAGTTACCACCCTGCCCCTCGGTGTTTTTGACAAAAAACCTATCTGCATAAGGTAAGGTTCGTAAACATCCTCAATCGTGACCGCTTCCTCGCCTATTGTTGCGGCTATCGTTTCAAGTCCGACCGGACCGCCCTTGTAGTTCTTTATCATAGAGGTCAAAAGAAGCCTGTCGATAAGGTCAAGACCCAATTCGTCGATTTCCATTCTGCCGAGTGCGATTTTTGCGGTGTCAACGGTTATAACGCCGTTGCCCATTACCTCGGCAAAGTCTCTTGCACGCTTGAGAAGTCTGTTGGCTATTCTCGGCGTGCCTCTCGAACGGGAAGCGATTTCAAGCGCACCCTCGTCGTCAATGGCAATTCCGAGTATTCCCGCACTTCTTTTGACTATAAGCGCAAGCTCCTCTGGCGTGTACATTTCAAGTCGGCAGACAACGCCGAATCTGTCACGCAGCGGCGCCGAGAGCTGACCTGCTCTTGTGGTTGCGCCGACAAGCGTAAACCTCGGCAAATCAAGCCTTATGCTTCTTGCGGACGGACCCTTGCCTATGATAATATCAAGCGCATTGTCCTCCATTGCGGGGTACAGAACCTCTTCAACGCTCCTTGAAAGGCGGTGGATTTCATCTATAAAAAGCACATCGCCGTCATTGAGGTTTGTAAGCAGTGCCGCAAGGTCGCCCTGCTTTTCAATAGCGGGACCCGAGGTCACTCTCATCTGTACGCCCATTTCATTGGCGATTATGCCCGAAAGAGTGGTCTTTCCGAGTCCGGGAGGGCCGTAGAGCAAAACATGGTCCAATACATCGCCCCTCGCCTTTGCGGCGTCGATATAAATTTTAAGATTTTCCTTTGCTTTCTCCTGTCCGACATATTCGTTAAAGGTTTTGGGCCTTAACGAGGTCTCAATGTCGTTATCAACCTCATTGAGGTCGGGAGAAACAATTCTGTTTTCGTTATCAAAATCCATATTCTACTCCTATATCATCGAAAGCTGCTTCAAAGCCTGTTTAATCATTTCTTCAACGCTCAGGTCGGGATTGAGCTTTCCGACCGCAACCGCCGCCTCGGACTGCGAATAACCGAGCATCGTAAGTGCGGAAACCGCCTCCGAGCTGTTGCCCGAAGCCGCCGCTGTGGTTGCCGCCGCAATATCCGAGCCTGCCGCCTGCAAATCAAGCCCCTTGGCAAGCTTATCTTTAAGCTCAAGCACAATCCTCTGCGCTATCTTGTTGCCGACGCCGTTTGCCCTTGTTATAGCCTTTGCATCGCCTGCGGCTATACTCAAAGCAAGCTGTTCGGGTGTCATCTCCGAGAGCACCGCAAGCGCCATTTTTGCGCCCACGCCCGAAACGGAGATAAGTATTTTATAACATTCAAGCTCCTGCTGCGTATAAAAGCCGTAGAGGTCAAGTGCGTCTTCTTTTACGGAGAGATAAGTGAAAAGCGTTATCTTCTCACCGATTTTTGCGACATTTTTAAGGGTGTTTGTCGTTGCAAAGCACTTGAACGCAACGCCGTTACAGTCAACGGCGACGCACTGTGCGTCATAATAAACAACATTACCCGTTACAGAATAAAACATTCAAATTCCTCATTTCAAATTTCTGAGCTTACCCATAAGCGAGCCGCTTGAATGGGCGTGGCATATAGCCATTGCGAGCGCATCGGCGGTGTCGTCGGGCTTAGGAACTTTTTCAAGGTTTAATATGACCCTTGTCATCTCCTGCACCTGCTTTTTCTCGGCTCTGCCGTAGCCTACAACGCTCTGCTTTACCTGAAGCGGAGTGTATTCAAAAATTTCCGCATTGTTTTGGTGCGCCGCAAGCACGGTAACTCCCCTCGCCTGCGCCACATCGATTACCGTTTTTGCATTGGTGTTGTAGAACAGCTTTTCTATCGCCATAGCCTGCGGGCGGTACTTTGCAAACAGCATATTCAGATCTTTGTATATGACATCGAGCCTTTCGACAAACGGCATTCCCGCCGGAGTTGTGATAGCTCCGTAATCGAGCACCTGAAACCTGTTCGCCTCATAATTTATAATGCCGTAGCCGACAATGGCATAGCCGGGGTCAATTCCCAAAATTATCATTTTTACATAATACTCCATAATAATTATATGTTGTATAATTATACTACATATTCGTCTGTATAGCAAGAAAAAAGGAGTGAAAAATTCACTCCTTTTGTTCCAGTTATTCCGATTATTTATAATCCTTTTTGCCGTTCTTTTCTCTTTCCCTTATTACGAACCTTGTCGGCGTGCCCTCAAGTCCGAAAACCTCACGAATCTGGTTGTCGATATAGCGCTGATAGCTGTAATGGAAAAGGTCCTTGCTGTTTACGAAGCAGACAAATGTAGGCGGTCTTGTGGAAGCTTGCGTCATATAGTAAATTTTAAGGCGCTTACCCTTGTCCGTAGGCGGCTGAACCCTTGTTGTTGCGGCGGCAAGAACTTCATTGAGCTTGCCCGTCGAAATTCGCATCGAGTTCTGCTCGTTTACAAACTTGATAAGCTCGAAAAGCCTGTCAAGCCTCTGTCCCGTCTTTGCGGAAATGAAAATTATCGGCGCATAGCTCATAAACGAGAAGTCGTTCATCAGCTTTTTGCGTTCCTTATCCATGGTTCTGCCGTCCTTATCGACAGCGTCCCACTTGTTGACTGCAATAATGCAAGCCTTTCCGAGGTCGTGAGCAATACCCGCCACCTTTGAGTCCTGCTCGGTAAAGCCCTCAGTGCCGTCAATCATAATAACGCAGACATCGGCTCTCTCGACAGCCATTCTCGCACGGATAACGGAATATTTCTCAATCTGGTCCTCAACCTTGCTCTTGCGGCGAAGTCCTGCGGTATCGATAAACACAAATTCGCCGAATTTGTTTGAAACCAAGGTGTCGGTCGAGTCCCTCGTCGTACCTGCGATATTGGAAACAATGGCTCTCTCCTCGCCCGAAATGGCGTTTATAAGCGAGGATTTGCCGACATTCGGCTTACCGATAACGGCAACCTTAATCTTGTCGTCGTCATACTCGCCCTGTTCCTCATCGGGAAGATATTTTATAATCTCGTCAAGCAAATCTCCCGTGCCGTGACCGTGAACGGACGATACGGCAATCGGGTCGCCGAGACCCAAATTGTAAAATTCGTAAAAATCGGGCGGAACATCTCCGACAGTATCGCATTTATTTACGCAAAGCACAATCGGCTTTCCGCTTTTCTGAAGCATCTGCGCAACCTCGGTATCGGTTGCGACAACGCCCGAACGCACATCGGTTACAAGGACAATAACATCCGCACTCTCTATTGCAAGCTGAGCCTGACGGCGCATCTGTGAAAGAATAATATCGTCCGAATAAGGCTCGATACCGCCCGTATCAACAAGAAGCATATTCCTGCCGAGCCACTCGCAGTCGCCGTAAATTCGGTCTCTTGTAACGCCCGGAGTGTCATCAACGATTGAAAGGCGTTTTCCTATAAGTTTGTTAAAAAGCGTGCTTTTGCCGACATTCGGTCTGCCGACAATCGCAATTACGGGTCTTGACATCATTCCACCCCCAAAATATTTTTTAATAACTGAGTTCCGTTGTTAGGCGTCGGAACTATTTCGATATTCAATTCCTTTTCGGCTTCCTTGAGCGTTATATCGTCAAGGAACTTGTTTTTATCCGTTGAATGAGAGGTATAGTCGATCGTCATTACAAGCGGAATCAAAAGCTTGTCGCCGAGGTCTCTGCCCTTTAACTGACCGATAAGGTCGGTTCCCGTCAGAAGCCCTGCGACGGTTATGCCCTCGCCGAAAAAGTTGTTTATGATTTTAACGACATTGACCTTGACGCCGAACTTTTTCTCCTGCGCCTGTGCAAACTCGCACATAAGCGGATAAGCCGCCGTTCCCGTCGCAAGAGTAACCTCACGGTTTACGGGAGTAACATCGAGCTCCGAGAGCGCCTCAAAAAACTCATCACGCAGCGAAGTCCAGAGCCCTACGCCGTTGTCAATCTGCGGATATTCGTCGTAATATTCCTCGGGCGGCAATTCCCTGCCAGCAAGCAGGAAAAATTCGTCTGCGGGATATGCGAGCCTTATGCCGTTCTTCTCCTTAAAAGCCGAAGAAAATTCTTCGATTATATCTATTGTTTCCCCTGCTGTCTGCTCGTTGTAGGGCTTTAAGGGAAAAAGCCCGTCACGGAATTTTGTAAGTCCTACCGGCACGGCGGCAATGCTCTGTATCGACGGATACATCTTTGCAAGCTCCGTAAGGCTGAAACGAAGCTCTTCACCGTCGTTTATGCCCGGGCACAAAACAAGCTGTGCGTTCATTTTAATGCCTGCGTCCGCAAAGCGCTTGATTATCGACAGGCACTTTCCCGCGTTCTTATTATTCATCATCTTAACCCTTAATTCGGGGTTCATTGTGTGAACGGAAATGTTTACGGGGCTTATGTGCATTGCGATAATACGCTCGATTTCGTGTTCGGTAAGGTTGGTGAGCGTAACATAGTTTCCGAAAAGGAACGAAAGGCGTGAGTCGTCGTCCTTAAAATAAAGGCTCTCCCGCATACCCTTAGGGAGCTGGTCAATAAAGCAGAAAATGCACTTATTGCGGCAGCTGTGCTGTTTATCCATAAGGAATGTTTCAAACTTGATGCCGACATTTTCGTTTGTCGCCCTGACATTTACGGTTTTGCCCTTGGCGGTTACAAATTCCATCTCGACGGGCAAAAAGCTCATATAGAAATCGTAATCGAGGACATCGTCGACCTCTTTGGAGTCTATGGAAACAAGCTTGTCCCCCGCCCTGATGCCGAAAAACCAGCATTTTGAAAACGGCTTGACCTCATTGATAATTACAGCCACACACTCACCTCTTTTTCTCCACGATAAAAAGGCGGGGAAGATACTTCTTCTCCACCTTCTGTCTAACCTTGTAAAACAAAGATGCGTTAAGCCTCTTCTTTAACAACAACCTGTCTGCCGTTATAATGACCGCATACTGCGCAAACTCTGTGAGCTCTCTTGTACTCGCCGCAGTTGGGGCACTTCTGAAGCTCGGGAGCGCTCATCTTCCAAACGCTTGAGCGTCTCTTATCTCTTCTTGCTTTTGAAACTCTTCTCTTCGGTACTGCCATTTTAATATCTCCTTTATGTCCTTATTATACTTGTTTACTCGAGGAACTGCTTGAGTGCTTCAAGCCTTGGGTCAATCGGCTTTTTGCAATCACATCTTCCCTCGTTCAGATTTGTTCCGCAATAAGGGCAAAGTCCCTTACAGTCCTCACGGCACAAAATTTTAGTCGGCAAGGATAAAAGTATGTCCTCTCTTATAAGCTCGTCAAGGTTGAAATGCATATCCTCCACAAGATAGAGCTCACAATTTTCATCGTCGTTAAGCTTGGAAACCAGCGTGTGCTCAAACGGCAGAACCGTTTCCCTCTTAACGGGTGCGGCGCAACGGTCGCACAGCGTGTCGATTGTAAAGCTTGCATTACCCTCTAACGAAACGATACCCGCACGGTTTTTAACCTGACCCTCGACCTTAACCGAGCGGATAATGTCGCAGTCGTCGGGCGTGAATTCATAGGAAAATTCCTTTGAAGCGCCTTCGATATTAAAAATCGTTTCAAGTTCAATAAACATACTACACCTCGTCAAAGTAGCACAAATATTATATACATATTACGGGCGTTTGTCAACCGTTAAATTTAATTTACCGAAATATCTTATTTACAGACAAACTGCCGCCGTGACATCACAGCGGCAGCACGATTAAAACTTAAATCAGTTAATCTTTTTGCAATATTCGAACATTCTCTCGGGAAGGTTCTCGAGGTCGGTCGAAACTGTAAATGTGAAGTGTGTATCCGTAATTTTCGCAAGCTCGTCAACCTTTTTAAGGAAGTCGGCAAGAGCCTCATAATCTCTTCCGCCTATTCTGAATGTTGCGTCAACAAGGATGTCTGTTATATCGTGGTCGCCTGCACAAAGTCCGCTGAGGAAACCGTAGAATGCGTCAAAACCGCTTACCGAATAGCTGTCGGTTGAAACAAGCCTTGCACGGTGACTTACATCATATGTAAGCTTAGTCTCCTTTTCGACGCAGATAACGTTGCCGTTTGATTTCTCAACCGCATCATTTACGTTATCAACCAAAATCTTTGTTTTTCCCGAGCCTTTGTGGCCGATTATAAGAGATACCATATTATCTCCTCCTGTATATTATTTATGACCGCTTGTGCGGTAATTTCCGTTACTGTGCGAGTCTCTTTTCAAGCTCGTCTTTCTGTGCTTCGTAGCCGGGCTTGCCGAGAAGAGCGAACATATTTTTCTTGTAGCTCTCAACGCCGGGCTGATTGAACGGATTTACTCCGAGAGTATAGCCCGATATTGCGCACGCCTTTTCAAGGAAGTAAACGAGGTAACCGAATTCGTACTCGTTCATTTCGGGGAGCTCGAGAACAATGTTCGGAACTCCGCCGTCGCAGTGAGCAAGAACCGTGCCCTGGAATGCCTTTTCGTTTACAAAGTCCATGGTCTTGCCTGCAAGGAAGTTGAGTCCGTCGGCGTTCTCCGCATCCTCTTCGATGTTTATAACATGCTTGGGTTTGTCAAATACGACAGCGGTTTCAAAGAGAAGCCTCTCGCCCTGCTGAATGTACTGACCCATTGAGTGAAGGTCTGTTGAGAAAATTGCGGAAGCCGGGAAAATGCCCTTGCCGTCCTTACCCTCCGACTCGCCGAAAAGCTGCTTAAACCATTCGTTCATCATTGTGTAATCGGGCTCATACGCAACCATCATTTCAACGGATTTACCCTTTCTGTAAAGGATGTTGCGTGCCGCCGCATATTTATAGCAATCGTTCTTTTCAATGTCAGAATCGGTGTACTGCGCTCTTGCGTCAGCCGCACCCTTCATCATAGCGTCAATATCGCAGCCTGCCGCCGCTATGGGAAGCAAACCGACAGCCGTAAGAACAGAATATCTGCCGCCTACATCGTCGGGAACAACGAAGGTTTCATAGCCCTCTCTGTCGGCAACCGCTTTAAGCGTACCCTTTGCCTTATCGGTTGTAACATAAATCCTCTTTGCGGCTTCTTCCTTACCGTACTTCTCTTCAAGCATTTTCTTGAAAATTCTGAAAGATACCGCAGGTTCCGTTGTGGTGCCCGATTTTGAAATTACATTTACCGAAAAGTTCTTATCCTTGCAAAGCTCGCAAAGCTCATAGAGAGCGGAAGAGCTGATGCTGTTACCGCTGAAGAATATCTGCGGACCGTCCTTGACGGTTGTGTTATAGTTCTGCGACTTGCAGAATTCAATGGCTGCCCTTGCGCCGAGATAGCTGCCGCCGATGCCGATAACAATGAGAATATCGGAGTCCGAACGGATTTTTTCGGCTGCCCTTTTAATTCTTGCAAATTCGTCCTTATCATAGTTTACAGGAAGGTCAACCCAACCCAAAAAGTCACTGCCCTCTCCGGTTCTGCCGTTGAGAGTTTTGTCCGCCTGCGCAATTTCCCCTGCGATTGCGGAAAAGTCCTCCTCCGACACAAAGCCTTTGAGATACTTGGTGTTCAATTTAACTGACATTACTTAGATTTTCTCCTTCAACAACTCATCCGAGTTATAAAACAAATTTTATGTTTATATTTTACTCTAAATCGGTTCTTATTTCAACAACAAATTGTTAAATTTTCAAAAATAATATCAGTTTCGGAGCTTTATCGGCAAAGCGAGGTAATAAAACGGATTAGATAATCGGAAAAAGTCATCTTTTCCACCGCTTCGGGGGCGCATAGATTTATGCTGCCGACCTCAGTTTCGCCGAACATAAATTTAACCGTACCGAGCACCTGGTTTTGCTCTACGGGCGCTTCGACATCAATCGCAAGCTCGGGCACGGAGGTGATTTTATCCTCTTTTCCCTTTTCGACAACGACAAATTTTTTCTCGGTTACCTGCGGAGTTATTTTATCCGTTGTGCCGCCGAGAACATTCACATCGGTAATCAAACTCGGGTCAACCGTAAGCTCGACCAAAGAATAGTTTGCAAAGCCCCAGTCAAGCATTGCCCTTGCGCCCGAAAATCTGTCGTTGCTCGAATCGCTTCCCATAACGACGGCAATGAGCGACAGTCCGTCACGCTCGGCGGTGGCGCTCACACAGCAGCCCGCTTTTGAGGTCGTTCCCGTTTTAAGACCCGTTGCGCCCTTATAAAACCTAATCAGCTTGTTTGTGTTTACAAGCTGTGTTTCTCCGCCTCTTAAAGTGTCCATCCATATGGTCGTGTAATTGCGTATTCTCTCGTGCTTTATAAGCTCCCGTGACATAATCGCAACATCATATGCGCTTGTGACATGGTTTTGCGCCGTATCGTCAAGTCCCGTGCAGTTTTCAAAATTCGTGTCGTTCATTCCGAGTTCTTTTGCCCTGTCGTTCATCATCTTGACAAACGCCGTATCGCTCCCCGCTATATACTCTCCGAGCGCAGAGCAGGCGTCGTTTGCGCTGGCAACCGCCGTGGCTTTGAGCAGGTCGTCGACGGTCATCTGCTCGCCCTCTTTCAGCCATATCTGTGAACCGCCCTTTTGCGAAGCCTCCCTTGAAGCGGTAACGACATCTGTCAGTGCGATTTTGCCTTGGTCGATTGCCTCCGTTATAAGCAGCAGCGACATTATCTTTGTAACCGACGCCGGATATACCTTTTCATGAGCGTTTTTACTCATAAGTATTTCGCCCGTCGAAGCCTCCATAAGCACGGCGGACTTTGCGTTGACCTCAACCTTCATATCGGGCAATTCCTGCGCCGCCGCACCTATACCGAGCATCGAAATTACCAAAACAGCCGTTAAAATAATTCCTGTTATCCTTTTCATATCACACCTCCGAATATTCTGCTAAATTGTATGATATTCGTCGTTGTAAAAATGACTTAATATGGTGTATAATAATTACAAACGAACGGAGGCGCAGTATGAACGATTACGAAGTTAAGAAAAGCAGAGCCGAACAGTTGAGGAAAGAGCTCAACCACCATATATACAGATATTATGTTGAGAACGAAAACGATATTGAGGACTATGAGTACGACATGCTTATGCGTGAGCTCAAATCCATTGAAGAGGAATATCCCGAGCTTCTGACAGCCGACTCCCCCACCCACCGTGTCGGCGGCACGGCTGACAAAAATATGTTTTCAAGCGTTACGCATATTGTTAAAATGGAAAGCCTCCAGGACGCCTTTGACAAGAGCGAGGTGCTTGACTTCGACAGAAAAGTTAAAGAGGTGTGCCCCGACGCCACCTATGTCGTAGAGCCGAAAATCGACGGACTTTCGGTGTCACTCGAATACTCAAACGGAGTGATTTCACGGGGCTCCACAAGAGGAGACGGAGTTACGGGCGAGGACATCACGGCGAACCTCAAAACAGTCCGCTCCATTCCCCTTGCAATAAAGGAAAAGCTCCCGTTTATCGAGGTGCGCGGCGAGGTTTATATGCCCAAGGAAAAGTTTTTTGAAATCGTCAAAAAACAGGAATTGAACGAAGAAAAGCCCTTTAAGAATCCGAGGAACGCCGCAGCAGGAAGTCTCCGTCAAAAAGACCCGAAAATAACCTCGCAGAGAGGTCTTGACATCTTTGTTTTTAACATTCAGCAGATTGACGGCAAGGATTTGCAGACGCACAAACAATCGCTTGACTATATAAAAAGTCTCGGCTTTAAGACAATTCCGTTTTATAACGAATTTGACAATATAGACGATGTTATGAAAGAGCTTGACCGCATAGGCTCAATAAGGGGAACTCTCCCCTATGATATTGACGGAGCGGTCATCAAAGTAAACCGTTTTGACCAGCGTGAAAAGCTCGGCAGTACCGCAAAATGTCCGAAGTGGGCGCTTGCGTGGAAGTATCCGCCCGAGGAGAAAAAAACAAAGCTTATCGACATTGAGATAAATGTCGGAAGAACGGGCGTTTTGACTCCCACGGCTGTTTTTGAGCCCGTTTTGGTAGCAGGCTCGACGGTAAGCCGTGCAACGCTCCACAACGAGGACTTCATAAACGAAAAGGGCATACGCATAGGCGATACGGTGGTTATCAGAAAAGCGGGCGACATTATACCCGAGGTTTTGGAGGTCAGCGAGCACGCAGAGAACTCCGAGCCGTACAAAATGCCCGACACCTGCCCGTCCTGCGGCGAAAAGGTCACAAGAGAAGCGGGCGAAGCGGCGATACGCTGCAACAACCCCGACTGCCCCGCACAGCTGCTGCGAATGCTGATACATTTCTGTTCAAGGGACGCCATGGACATTGAGGGTCTCGGCGACGCAAACCTTGAATTACTTGTAAACGAGGGTATGCTCAAAACCGCCGCAGACATCTACAAGCTTGATTTTGACAAGGTTGCGGAATTTGAGCGGCTCGGCAAAAAGAGTGCGGACAACCTCAAAAAAGCGGTTGAAAAATCAAAGGAAAACGATTTGGGCAAGCTTATATTTGCGCTCGGCATACGCCATATCGGTCAGAAAGCCGCCAAGCTCCTTGCAGACCGTTTTTCGGATATGGACGGTATAATTTCCGCAAGCAAGGAAGAAATTCTTTCCATCGACGGTTACGGAGATATTATGGCGGAGTCCGTGACGGACTTTTTCTCGCATCCGCAGGCTGTCGAGCTCATAAACGACCTTAAAGCGGCAGGCGTAAATATGAGAAGCGAAAAGAAGGTTATCGATAACAGGTTTGAGGGTAAAACCTTTGTCCTTACGGGCACCTTGAGCCGATTTACAAGAACGCAGGCTTCGGAAGTCATTGAAACCTACGGCGGAAAGACCTCATCTTCCGTATCGAAAAAGACCGATTATGTTCTTGCGGGCGAGGCTGCCGGAAGCAAACTTCAAAAGGCGCAGGATCTCGGAGTGAAAATCATTTCGGAGGACGAATTTGCCGCTATGATAAAAGCATAAAGACAATACAAAAATGCTCTGTACGGAGTTTCCGTACAGAGCATTTTTTATTGTCAAGCAATTGATGAAAACCCCCGGTTCTACCGGGGGAAAAAGAATGCTTTA
>CABUHY010000019.1 GCA_902491475.1 uncultured Eubacteriales bacterium | reverse complement strand
AAGCCTTCCTCTGACGAGGAAGGTGGCACGCCGTAGGCGTGACGGAAGGAGAGAACGCAAGTTATATCAATTTTTCGGTATCTCTCCCTCAGTCATTTTTCATCATAAAAATGACAGCTCCCTCGTCAGAGGGAGCCTATGTTTGTTAATGCGGATTGGAGCGCCGCACAAAATCGACCGCTGCGCCGACAGATGCTCCCTTTATCCGCCACAGGCACGGCCGCATATATTGCCCGAAGATGGGGCGGAAGCACTAACCAAATTTGATATAAAATTCGGCTTGGCGCTCTGCATAAAATTCACCGCAAAAATAAAACCCACCGCTGATAACGGTGGGTTAATATTGTGCTCTTTTTATATGCTTTCGATAAATCGCATAAACGCTTTTCTGCCGTCTTCGGTGCACTTGTAAACGCCTGCGTCCTCAAGCACTCCGACAAACACCTTGCCGACCTCGGCTTTGAGTATTTCGTCAACATTTTCAGCCGTGATTTCGCCGTAATTCGGCTTGAATTCGTCAACCCAGTCCGCGTGCTTTTCAATCTTTTCATTCGAGCGTATGTCCTTGCCGTTTACAATGTAATCCGCAAGAATTGCAAGCTCCTCTTTAAGCCTCGACGGAAGCACCGCAAGACCCATAACCTCGATAAGTCCGATGTTTTCTTTCTTGATGTGGTGGTACTTGTCATGAGGATGGTAAACGCCGAGCGGATACTCCTCGGTCGTAATGTTGTTGCGCAGTGCAAGGTCAAGCTCAAAGGTGTCGCCGACTTTTCTTGCGATAGGCGTTATCGTGTTGTGCTTTTCGCCGTCTGTTTCGGCAAATATAAACGCCTCTTCGTCCGTGTAACTTCTCCACTTTTTAAGAATTATGTCTGCAAGCTCAATAATTCTGTCGCTGTTTTCGCTGCGAAGCCTTATAACCGAAAGCGGCCATTTTACAATGCCTGCCTCGACATCTTCAAAATCCTTTATTGTAAAGTGCTTTTCAATCGTAGCCTTAGCCATTGCAAAGGTGTAATGACCGCCCTGATAATGGTCGTGAGAGAGGATAGAACCGCCGACAATCGGCAGGTCTGCGTTTGAGCCGAGAAAGTAGTGCGGGAACTGCTTTACAAAGTCAAACAGCTTTATGAAAGTAGCCTTTTCAATCTTCATCGGCGTGTGCTCGCCGTTAAATACAATGCAGTGCTCGTTGTAGTAAACATAGGGCGAATACTGGAAGCCCCACGCCGTATTGTTTATGGTTACGGGGATAACCCTGTGGTTCTGCCTTGCGGGGAAATTCGCCCTGCCCGCATAGCCCTCGCATTCCTTGCACAACAGGCACTTCGGGTAGCCGCTTTGCTTTTGCAGCTTGGCTGCGGCAATGGCTTTCGGGTCCTTTTCGGGCTTTGAAAGGTTTATTGAAATGTCAATATCGCCGTACTCGCTCGGAACAGACCAGCGCATATCCTTTTTAATTCTGTATCTTCTGATATAGTCCGAGTCGCCGCTTAATTTATAGAACCAGTCCGTGGCTTTTTCGGGGCTTTCGTTGTAGAGCTCACGGAACTTCTTTATAACCTCGTGCGGCATAGGCATAAGGCAAGCCATAAGCTTTGCGTCGAACAAATCACGGTAAACTATGCTGTTTTCGATTATTCCGTTCTCTGCGGCAAAGTCGAGCAGCTCCTTGAGCGTGCTCTCAAGCTCGACATTTTCGAACTTCTCCGCCGGCTCCTCGTACTCGTCAAGGTGCAGAGCCTCGAGAATCCTGTTCGTAGCGTAGATTTTGTCGCACTCCTCTATAAGACCGTGTTCAAGTCCGTAAGTCACTAATTTTTTAATGCTTTCGTAAATCATTTTCATTCCCCCGTATAGCATTTTTTATATTGTAACATTGCTTTTGCCCGTTTACAATAGCGAGCGTTATTTTTCTTTGCTTTTTCTGTCCTTTACCCACTTTATGATAATATATACAGCGCCTATCGGTACGGCGCAGATTATAAGCCCGATAATCAGCTTCATGGGTATATAGTCGTATGCCGCGTCACCGAGTACCGTGAAAAGTATTACCCTCGGCGCAATTCCGAGAAGCGAAGCGAGAAAATATTTCGCAAACGGTATTTTCATCGAGCCGAAAAACAGGCTTGCAAAGTCGATGGGAAACACGGGCAAAAATCTTATTACGAAAATCGAGGCAAACTTGTTCTTGTCCTCGAGCGCAAGCAGCTTTTCGCCGCCCTTGCTCTTTTTCAACAGATTGTTTACATATTCGCCGCCTACAAGCAGCCCGAAAAGATACGACACCGTTATTTCTACGGCAATTCCGCAAAGGTTGATTATTACCGCCTGTGCTGTCGGGAACGCCATTCCCACCGAAATGTACACAAGCGAAGCGGGGATTACGAACACGGCTCCTTTAACGCCGTAAATGCCCAGAACGCTCAGCACCGCAAGTGCGACCGACGGCGAGTTTGCGACAATGTTTCTTATGTCTATGTTTGAAAGCTTGTCATAGTTTATGATTGCAACCGCCGTGACGGTAAGCGCCAGAGCAAGGCGCAGTATAAGTTTTACGGTTGATTTTTTGTCTTTATTCAATGGTATCACTCCTGCCGAGGGAGTATTGTATCACAATTACCGAAAAAAGACAAACGGGAACAGTAAAAAACCGTTCCCGTTTGTCTGTGTGTGAAAAATCTATTATGGAAAGAGAAAAGCAAAATAATTCTTATGCCGCCTTATGCGACATCGAAAGAGTGGGGGTTATTGTCCGTATGGGGCTTTCTGCCGTTTACAACACGGAAATCCCTGTTCTTTCTCATCTGTTCGAGTTTCTTTCTTTTCTTGTATCTGCGGTAGTTTACAACAATTACCATCTTGACATACTGTTCAAACTTGATAACCTCTTTTTCGTGAATAAAACCGTATATAAGAAGTAAAACAACCGCCAATTCAATGCCTGTTTTTGCGAAAATAGCCAACATAATAATTTCCTCCGTTCACTGCCGAACATTCGTTCTTGCTGATTACACCCTTATTATAGCATGCATTTTTTATTTGTCAACACAAATGTTCGAAAATTTTTATGGCAGAGTACCGATAAACGGACTTTGCTCATATTTTTTTGAAAAATCTTAAAATTTCTTATTTTCATTATATGACCTGTCCTGAAAGTATAATACCACAACATATAGTGCTTGTCAATCGGCACAAGCACAATTTATGCCGAATTTCTAAATTTTTATAACTTTTTTTGCCTTTTCTGTTTATAAATGCGCTGATATTTGATATAATATCTTGATAAAATTTTTGTGCTTTTTGTTCGCCTTTTTCCGAACAAAAACTGAAGAAAAAGTAAAGGAATTTTCAATATGTTTGTCGATAAAGCAAAAATACTTATAAAGGCAGGTAACGGCGGCGACGGTGCCGTCGCTTTCCACAGGGAAAAATATGTCGCTTCGGGCGGACCCGACGGCGGCGACGGAGGCAGAGGCGGCAATATCGTCTTTCAGGTTGACGACAATATTTCGACCCTTGCCGATTTCCGTTATAAAAGGAAGTACAAGGCGCAAAACGGCGAAAACGGCAGAGGAAGCCGCTGCAACGGTAAAAAAGCGCCCGACCTTATAATAAAAGTCCCGAGAGGTACCGTAATCCGTGAGGTCGAAAGCGGTGCCGTTATGGCGGATATGTCCTCGGACGAACCGTTTATTGCCGCAAAGGGCGGTAACGGCGGATGGGGAAACTGCCACTTTGCCACCCCCACAAGGCAGACGCCCCGTTTTGCCAAAAGCGGCGCTCCCGGCGAGGAGTGGGAGGTAAGCCTTGAATTGAAGCTTATTGCCGATGTCGGACTTTTAGGCTTCCCGAATGTCGGCAAGTCGTCGTTCCTCTCCGTTGTCAGCGAGGCGAAGCCCATTATCGGCGATTATCACTTCACAACAATAATCCCCGTGCTCGGCGTTGTCTCAATGGGACCCGAAAACAGCTTTGTCATTGCCGATATCCCCGGACTTATCGAGGGTGCGGCAGACGGCGTCGGCTTGGGTCATGAATTTCTGCGCCATGTCGAGCGTTGCCGTATGCTTGTGCATATCGTCGATGTTGCGGGCAGTGAGGGCAGAGACCCCATAGAGGACTTCGAAAAGATAAACGAGGAGCTTGTCAAGTTCAATCCCGAGCTTGCGAAGTGTCCGCAGATTGTGGCGGGCAACAAGATAGACCTTGCTACGGACGAACAACTTGAAACTTTCAGAAATTACATTGAGGGCAAAGGCTACGAATACTATGAAATCTGCGCTCCCATCCGTCACAACACCAAGGAGCTTATCAACGCCGTTGCCAAAAAGCTTGCAACGCTTCCTCCCGTCAAAAAGTATGAGTCGGAAGAAATTCCGCTTGAGGTTATGGCGCAGAAGAAAAACAGCGGCTTCAAGGTTACAGTTGAGGACGGCGTTTACATTGTCGAAGCCGAGTGGCTTTACAAAATTCTTCTCAAAACCGACCCCGATGACTATTCTTCTCTTCAATATTTCCAAAATGTTCTTCAATCCAGCGGCATAATCGATGAGCTTATTAAGCAGGGTATTCACGAAGGGGATACAGTATCGATTTACGACCTCGAGTTCGATTACATTCCCTAATTTAGGCGATTTTTGTGTAATACTTCGTTGCCGCGTGCTCGGAGTATTTTCATACGCCGTCGCACTTGCGCCTTTTCTTACGCAAAAATCGCACTAAATCAAAGTTGTGTTTTTTGCATAGCGTCGTGTTTGCGCCTTGCTCTGTATAAAAAATCACTCGAAATTTGATTTTGTGTTTTGTGTAATACTGCGTTGCTGCGTGCTCGGGGTATTTTCATACGCCGTCGCACAGCGCCCTTGCGGGCGAATGAAAAATGAATAATGAAAAATGAAAAATTGTGGGTGCTTCGCACGGCGTCGTCGTTTGCTCCGTATCGTTCGCAACAGCTTTTGGCTGCCTCTCACTCACTACGCAACTCCTCCTTTTCCGCAAAAATCACGCTCGGTTCGCCTGCTCGGTTGTAAACGCCCTCCCGACGGCTCGCTGTCGCTACCGACTTTTGCGGATTTGCGGACAGCCGCAAGGGCTGCCCATAAGTAAATATTAAATTTATCCGAGAAGTTTCGCTCCCTCTCCGAGTGTAGGGCGGGGGCTTGCTCCCGCCGAAAAAATCAGCGTGTTTATAATAACTTTCGGCTTATAACAAATTGAAATTTCAGCACAAACATAGGCTCCCTCTGATATGTAGCGGACTTCTAAGGAAATTTCATATCAAATAAATAACCTATAAACAACCTATTTTTTATATCAGGTGAAAAATGGACAATAATAACACTGTAAACAAAAACAACATATCCGATTACAGCCCGATGGCAATGGCGTTTCTGGGCGATGCGGTTTACGGCATTATGGTGCGTGAAAAGCTTGTTAGCGAATGCAACCGCCCCGCGGGAGTATTACATACGCTTTCGATAAAGCAGGTAAACGCCGCCGCTCAGGCAAGCGGTGCGAAAAAGATTTTACCTGTGCTGACGCAGGACGAATCGGATGTGTTCAGGCGTGGCAGAAACGCCCACACCAACCATACGCCGAAAAATCAGACCGAAGGCGATTATCATTACGCCACGGGTCTTGAAACGCTTTTCGGCTATCTGTACCTTTTGGGAGAAAATGAAAGACTCCGTGAGCTTTTTGAAATAATCAACGGCGACGGGGTGCTTAATTCTGAAACGGACGGCGGCAAGGGATAATATAAAAAACGCATTAAAGGACTTTTTCTGGTGGACTCTCGGCAGTATGCTCTTTGCGGCGGCGATAAACATCTTTACCGCTCCCAACGACATTACCGTCGGCGGTTTTTCGGGTATCGCAACGGTATTGAATTACCTTTTCGGCTTCCCGATAGGTCTGTCGGTATTTGTTCTTAATGTGCCGTTCTTTGTTGCGGCGTTTATAAAATTGGGATATAAATTTGTTATAAAAACCGTTATAGCCACCTTTGAAAGCTCATTTTTCATAGACCTGTTTGCAACCTTTATGAAAGGCTATTCGGGCGACAGGCTTTTAAGCGCCGTTTTCGGCGGAGTCCTGCTCGGAGCGGGGCTCGGGCTCATCTTTCTGCACGGAGCGACCACGGGCGGAACGGATATAATCGCAAAGCTCTTGCGGCTTCGCTATCCGCATTTGTCAATGGGCAGGCTTATTTTCATAGTTGACCTTGCGATAGTTTTGCTGTCGTTTTTTGCATATAAAAGCGTTGAGGCGATACTCTATGCGCTTGTTACGGTCTTTGTTTCCACGCAGGCGGTTGACCTTGTAAGCTCGGGCTTTTCGCACTCGAAAACCGTGCTTATCGTCACGGAGCACGGCAGGGAAATGGCAGGGGAAATCCTTTCCTCCCTCGGCAGAGGCGTTACCTCGGTTCGGGCGCAGGGCGCATATACGGGTAATGAAAAGCAAATAATTTTCTGTGCCGTCAGAGCAAACGAGGTTCCGTATTTTTCAAGGCTTATCGGGAAAATCGACCCGAATTCATTTATGATAGTTACCGATGCCGACGATATTCTCGGTAACGGCTTTAATAAAGAAAAACTGTAAATTTATATAAGAGGTAGTTTATGGCAAAAAAGGAAAACATCAGAAATTTCTCTATTATCGCTCATATCGACCACGGTAAATCAACTCTTGCCGACAGGCTTCTGGAGCTTACCGACTCGGTTGCAAAGCGAGATATGGAGGACCAGCTTCTTGACAATATGGACCTTGAGCGTGAAAGAGGTATCACAATAAAGGCTCACGCCGTAAAGCTCGATTACAAGGCAAAGGACGGCAAGACATACGAGCTCAACCTTATCGACACTCCCGGTCATGTCGATTTCAACTATGAGGTCTCCCGTTCGCTTGCGGCTTGCGAGGGTGCGGTGCTTATCGTTGACGCCTCGCAGGGTGTTGAGGCGCAGACGCTTGCAAATACATATCTTGCGCTCGACCACAATCTTGAAATCGTACCCATAATAAATAAAATCGACCTGCCTGCGGCCGACCCCGAGCGTGTTGCTCACGAGGTAGAGGATGTAATCGGCATTCCGTGCCTTGACTCTCCGAGGGTTTCCGCAAAGACGGGAGAAAATGTCGAAGCGGTTTTGGAGGAGATTGTACACCTCATTCCACCTCCCGAGGACAGGGATTCGCAGCCGCTGCGAGCATTGATTTTCGACTCCGTTTATGACAGCTACCGAGGCGTAATTGTCTATGTCAGGGTTATGGACGGCAAAATAAAGCCGGGTGACACCATGCGTATGATGGCTACGGGCGCCGAATTTACCGTTGTTGAAACGGGCTATATGCGCGCGACCTCGCTTGAACCTACAAAGGGACTTTCCTCGGGCGAGGTAGGCTACATCACGGCTTCGATTAAAACCGTGTCGGACGCGCGTGTCGGCGACACCGTAACAACCGCCGAAAGACCCGCCGAAGAGCCGTTACCCGGTTACAGAAAGGTCAACCCCATGGTGTTCTGCGGAGTTTATCCTGCTGACGGAGCGGACTATGAAAACCTCCGTGACGCACTTGAAAAGCTTCAGCTGAACGACGCCGCACTCTCCTTTGAGCCCGAAACCTCGGGCGCATTGGGCTTCGGCTTCCGCTGCGGCTTCCTCGGACTTCTCCACCTTGAAATCATTCAGGAACGCCTTGAAAGGGAATACAACCTCGACCTTGTAACCACAATCCCGAGCGTTGTATATAAAATCCATTTGACGGATAAGTCCGTGGTTGAAATCGACAACCCGTCGAACTATCCCGACCCTGCGACAATCGATTACTCGGAAGAGCCCGTCGTAGAGGCTCACATTTATGCTCCGCCCGAATATGTCGGCGCAATTATGGATTTGTGCCAGGACAGACGGGGCACCTACGAGGGTATGACATACCTTGATGCGGACAGAGTAGACCTCAAATACATTCTTCCGCTCAATGAAATTATCTACGATTTCTTTGATGTCCTCAAATCAAGGACAAGAGGCTACGCTTCGTTCGACTATGAGATGAAGGGCTATGAAAAATCACAGCTTGTCAAGCTTGATGTGCTCCTCAACGGCGATGTAATTGACGCCCTCTCGTTTATTATCCATTCCGACAAGGCATATGCGAGAGCAAGGAAGATAGCCGAAAAGCTCAAAGAAAATATCCCGAGACAGATGTTTGAAATTCCCATTCAGATAGCAGTCGGAGGTAAGGTAATCGCCCGTGAGACCGTCAAGGCAATGCGTAAGGATGTCCTTGCAAAGTGCTACGGCGGCGATATAACGAGAAAGAAGAAGCTTCTTGAAAAACAGAAGGAAGGAAAGAAGAGAATGCGTCAGTTCGGTACCGTAGAGGTTCCGCAGGAGGCATTTATGGCGGTGTTGAAATTAGATGAATAACAGAGAGAATATTTTAGAGAGATTAAAAGAGCTTTCGGTTGATTACGAATTAAAGGAGCACCCTGCCGTTTTCACAATGGACGAGCTTGACTCCCTGAAGCTCAACGAAAACAACGAAATTTGCAAAAACCTGTTTCTGCGTGATTACAAGGGCAAAAGGCACGCTCTTGTAATATTGAGAGGGGATAAGCACGCCGATTTGGCGCTTATCCGTGACGAAATCGACTCTACAAAGCTGAGCTTTGCTTCGGACGAAAGGCTTCTTAAATACCTTGATGTCAAAAAAGGCTCGGTTTCACTGCTCGGCATAATCAACGACACGGCGGGAGCGGTCGAGGTCTATCTTGACGAGGATTTGAAAAAGCTTCCCCGTCTCGGCTTCCACCCGAACGACAATACCGCCACGCTGTTTTTTAGCTTCGACGACGCCGTAAGATATGTCGAGAGCACCTCGCATGAGGTTCACTTTATAAAGGTATGAAAAAGGCGATAGGGCTCTACCTTCACATTCCGTTCTGCGACTCAAAATGTCCGTACTGCGATTTCTATTCTTTCCGTTGCAAAGAGGAGGGAAAAGAGCGGTATGTGAGCGATTTGTGCAAAGAAATTGAGAGACAATCAAGGCAATTCAACTGTAAAGTCAATACACTTTACATAGGCGGCGGAACCCCGTCCTGTATAGGCTTTGAGCGCATTTGCAAAATCGTTGAATGTGTAAAATCGAATTTTTCGCTCTCAAGCGGCGCAGAGGTAACTGTCGAGTGCAATCCGCATTCCGTTTCGGCTGAATTTTTCAAAAAAATTGCGGCTGTCGGCGTCAACAGGGTGTCGCTCGGACTGCAGTCGGCAAACGACAACGAAAGAAAAAAACTCGGCAGACTGTCGGGCAAAAAAGAGGTCGAAAACGCCGTTTCGTTTGCAAGGGCGGCGGGAATAGAAAACATTTCGCTTGATGTTATGCTCGGTATTCCCGATAGCACCTGTCAAAGCCTTAAATCCACGCTTGATTTCTGTATAGCGCAGGGCGTGCCGCATATCAGCGGATATATACTCAAAATCGAGGAAAACACGCCGTTTTATAAAATGCAAAATTCGCTCTCTCTGCCCGACGACGATACCGTTGCCGATATGTACCTGTTTATGTGCGAATATCTCGAAAAGCACGGATATAATCAGTATGAAATTTCAAATTTGGAAAAGTCGGGGTACGAGAGTCGCCACAATCTCAAATATTGGAACTGCGAGGAATACCTCGGCATAGGCTCCTCCGCTCATTCGTTTATGAACGGCAAGCGCTTTTACTGTGAAAAGCGGACGGACAGCTTTGTATATGTGCCCGACGGCAGCGGCGGGGATTTCTGCGAGTACGCAATGCTTCGTCTGCGGCTTAAAGAGGGTATAACCGAGGCTCTGACGAAAGAAAGATTTTCCTTTCCGATACCCGAAAAAATGCGCCGTGAAGCGGAATTTCTGCAAAAAAACGGGCTTGTCGTTTCCGACTCCGAGGGCATAAGACTTACCCGAAACGGATTTTTACTTTCAAATACGGTAATTTCAAGGTTGATATATTAAAAAGATTGTGTTAAAATGATTTTCCGAAATTATAAAAGAAAGAAGGTGGACCGATGCCCATTAAAATAGATAACCAACTGCCCGCAAGGCACAGTCTGGAGCTTGAAAACATTTTCGTTATGCCCGAAAACAGAGCAATGACGCAGGACATTCGTCCGCTTCATATCATCATTCTTAACCTTATGCCGACCAAGGTCGAGACCGAAACGCAGATTTTGCGCCTTTTGAGTAACTCTCCGCTTCAGGTCGATGTCGAGCTCTTGCAGGTTAAATCGCATATTGCGAAAAATGTTTCGCAGGAGCATATGCTCAAATTCTACAAGACCTTTGACGATGTTAAGAACAGAAAATTCGACGGTATGATAGTTACGGGCGCACCCGTTGAGATGATGCCGTTTGAAGAGGTTGACTATTGGGAAGAGCTCTGCGAGATTTTCGATTGGGCAAAAACCAATGTGTATTCTACCTATAATATATGCTGGGGCGCACAGGCGGCTTTATATTATAAGTACGGCATCCCGAAGCATATGCTTGACGAAAAGCTTTTCGGCGTGTTCAAGCACAGACCGCTCGACCTGTATCATCCGTTGCTGAGAGGCTTCTCCGATGTTTACTATGTGCCCCATTCAAGGCACACAGAGACACGCAGGGAAGATATAGCCGAGGTCAAGGATTTGCAGATTTTGTCCTATTCCGACGAGGCGGGCGTGCATCTTATTTCCGATATGGCTTGCAGGAATTTCTTCTGCACGGGTCATTCGGAGTATGACAGCGACACCCTCGCAAAAGAGTATTTCAGGGATTTGAACAAGGGGCTGAACATTAAAATGCCCTATAATTATTTCCCCGATAACGACCCGAAAAAGACTCCGCCCATCACATGGCGCGGCGTGGGCAGTCTTTTGTTCCAGAATTGGCTCAACTATTTCGTTTATCAGAAAACTCCCTACGACCTCAACACACTGTTTGAATAAAGCAAAAAATTACCGCCCGAAGAGAAGCAATACTCTTCGGGCGGTTTTATACCGTTTTGTTTTGTCAGATAAGTCCGCCTGTGGACATATTGTAGATTATCTGTGCCATTGTCGCACGGTTTACATTGCCTGCGGGGTTGAGCGTCGACGAATTGTTGCCGACAATGCCGTTGTCAACCGCCCACGCTACGGCGTCCGTTGCCCAGTCGCTGACGGAAGCCCTGTCGGTGTAGGGGGCAAGCAGCTCGTCTGCCGACTTCGATACCGAAACATCGGCGCCGAGATAGTTTTTGACATACTTATAAAGTATAACGCATACCTGCTCCCTTGTTACGGGATTTCCCACGCCGAAGCCGCCGTACTGATAGCCGCTGATAATTCCCTTGTCAACCGCCCACGCAACCGCGGAGGAATAGTATTCGCCGACGGGAACATCGCTCATACCGCCGTTCTGACCCGCATACGGCGTAAGGTCGGCGTTTGCAACCTTTGAGATTACAACAACAAGGTCCTGCCGCTGAATATTGTCCGCAATTCCGAAATAACCCGAGCCGTAGCCGTGGAAATATCCCTTTTTGACATTGTATTTTATCGCAGCGAAGTACCATTCGCCGTACGGCACATCGGGGAACCAGTTGCAGCGGAAGGCAAAACCGTTCTCCGTCGCATATCTTTGAGCCGCCGTGCCGTTTGCGCTTGCGATTTCAAGCGAGGAATATTCGGTAACCTGTCCGCTGTTTCCGTCATAGCCGTAGCCGAAAGCAAGGTCGCCTATTTCCTCGGTTTCCGCAGGGATTTCAACGCTTGTGAGCGACGGGCAGCCGAAAAACGCCGCCGAACCTATCGAATAAAGCGTGTCGGGAAGAGTGATGCCCGAAAGACGGGGCAGGTATGCGAACGCCGAGTCGCCGATGGTTTCAAGCCCCTCGCCGACGCTCACACCGATTAAAGCGGAACAGTCCGCAAAGGCGTAGGCGCCGATTTTCTTTACGCTCTGCGGAACGGCGACGGTTTTAACCGTATTGCAGTCGTAGAACGACTTCTCGCCGATTTCCGTAACGCTGCGGTCTCCGATTGAGGACGGGATTTCCACGCTTTCCGCCGAGCCCGTGTATTTCGTGATTTTGACATTGCCGTCCGAGCGCACGGAGTATGTAAAATCTTCCGAGGTCTCGGCAAACGAGTCTATCCCGAAACACCAAAGACTTGCCGCAACCGTCAGCACGGCTAACAGCACCGATAACAATTTTTTACTTCTTTTCATAAAAATCCTCCTTAAAATGTTAATGACAACCCGATTTTCCTCGGATTAAGGCAATGGTATCACAACATTTTGAAAAAGCTTAACTCATTTGAGATAATTTTCAAAAACGGTATTATCTCGAAAGGGTGGGGAACAAAATGAAAGCGGACTGTGCCGGAGACGCGGTAAGATTACGCATTATCGAGCTTTGCAGTGAAAACGGAGTGACGCTCAACAAGCTGTCTATGATTTGCGGGCTTACGCAATCGACTCTTAATAATATAGTAAGCGGCAGGAACAACAGCGCCACCGTTTCCACCGTAAAAAAGATATGCGACGGGCTTGATATGTCGCTCGGCGATTTCTTTTCAACTCCGCTGTTTGACGAGCTGGAGCAGGAAATAAGATAGCAACGGACAAATATCCTGTTTTTCAAAAATTTTTTCTTGACTTACTCTGTCGTTTATGGTATATTACTTGTACCTCTGAAAGAGGGTTCTTTTTTTGTGCCCGCTTTTTTGAGGTAGGCTAAACAAGCGTATAACGCTAATAACGGAGGTGCCGAAAAATGAGAGTAAAGGTTACATTGGCTTGCACAGAGTGCAAACAGCGCAACTACAACACAATGAAAAACAAAAAGAACACACCGGACAGGTTGGAGATGAACAAGTACTGCAGATTCTGCAAGAAGCATACTCTCCACAGAGAAACGAAGTAAGCGGAGGTAAAAACTATGGCTGACGAAATTAAAAAAGATTCTGCCGCAGCTCCCGCAAAAAAGTCCAAGAAAGATGACAAGTCCGACAATTCCAAGAAGAAAAAGCATGTTTTTGCCAACATCGGTAAGAGCATCAAGAAGTTCTTCAAGGATTTGAAAGGCGAGTGCAAGAAGGTCGTATGGCCCGATGCGAAAACCGTTTGGAAGAGCACAGGCGTCGTTTTGCTCTGTGTGTTTGTCCTCGGCGTAATCATCTGGGGTATCGACACAGGTCTTTCGGAACTTATCAAGCTTCTTGTAAATGCCGCGAAAAATGCGTCGGCTGACACCGAAACAACAACAGCCGTTGCAGGTTCGATTATTTCCGGATTCTTAGGTTTATAAGGGGGATGTCTAATGGCAGAAATCTCCAAGTGGTACGTTGTTCATACTTATTCGGGTTATGAGAATAAGGTTGCAGCTAATATCGAGACGGTAGTCGAGAACCGCAAAATGCACGACTATATTCTTGATGTTCAGGTGCCGACCGAGCTTGTTACCGAGATTAAGGACGACGGAACCAAGAAAGAAATTGAAAGAAAAATTTTCCCCGGCTATGTTATTGTTAAGCTTGCTGTCTTTGAAAACGAGGACACGGGTGAGCTTGAAATGACAGATGACACATGGTATGTCATCCGCAACACGAGAGGCGTTACGGGATTTGTCGGTCCCGAGGGTAAGCCTGTTCCGCTTTCGGACAGTGAAATTGCCGCTCTCGGCGTTGAAAAGCGTGTTGTCGAAGTAAACTATGCAAAGGGCGATATGGTTACCATTATCGACGGTGCCTTTGACGGCATTATCGGCGTAGTTGACGAAGTAAACACGGAAAACAATATGGTCAGAGTTATCATTTCCATGCTCGGCAGAGAAACGCCGGTTGAACTTGAACTCGACCAGGTTGAAAAACAACAGTAAAAACGGTATTAAGCGATTCGTTCGCTTTTTATAGCGCATATGCGCTGTGGGAGGGATAAGCGAAGCCACTTATTCCGCCACTACCACGATTTTTGGAGGTGCTAAAATGGCTCAGAAAGTAATAGGCTTTATTAAGCTTCAGATCCCTGCCGGCAAGGCAACACCGGCACCGCCCGTAGGACCGGCACTCGGTCAGCACGGCGTTAACATCATGGCGTTCACAAAGGAATTCAACGAACGCACAAAGAACGACGCAGGACTTATCATCCCCGTTGTTATCACTGTATATGCAGACCATTCGTTCACATTCATAACAAAGACTCCTCCTGCAGCAGTCCTTCTTAAAAAGGCTTGCGGCATCGAGAGCGGTTCAGGCGTACCGAATAAGACAAAGGTTGCAACCATCACGAAAGAACAGCTTCAGAAGATCGCAGAGCAGAAAATGCCCGACCTCAACGCAGCTACCGTTGAAACTGCAATGAGCATGATCGCAGGTACGGCTCGTTCAATGGGCATCACTGTCGAAGACTGATGCTCCTTCGTGGGAGGAAAAATCCGATTAACCACTTAATAGGAGGAAAGTAAATTATGAAACACGGAAAAAAATATAACGAGAGCGCAAAATTGATTGAAAAAACAAAGCTCTACGATACAGACGAGGCATTTGATTTGGCTTGCAAGTCGGCAACTGCCAAGTTTGACGAAACTGTTGAAGCTCACATCCGTCTCGGCGTTGACTCAAGACACGCTGACCAGCAGGTAAGAGGCGCTGTTGTTCTTCCCAACGGTACAGGTAAGGATGTAAGAGTAGCGGTTTTCGCTAAGGGCGACGCTGCCGATGCGGCTAAGGCTGCAGGCGCTAACATTGTCGGCGCTGAAGACCTTCTCGCTGACATCCAGGGCGGTATGCTCGACTTTGATGTATGTATCGCATCACCCGATATGATGGGTCTTGTAGGCCGTCTCGGTAAGGTTCTCGGCCCCCGCGGCTTGATGCCTTCACCCAAGGCAGGTACCGTAACACCCGATGTTGCTAAGGCAGTTACCGAAGCAAAAGCAGGTAAGATTGAGTACCGTCTTGACAAGACAAACATCATTCACTGCCCCATCGGTAAGGTTTCGTTCGGTGCCGAGAAGCTCGCTGAGAACTTCAACACTCTTATGGACGCTATCGTAAAGGCTAAGCCCGCGGCTCTCAAGGGTCAGTACATCAAGTCCTGCGTTGTTGCAACAACAATGGGCCCCGGTGTAAAGATTAACTCAAACAAGTACTCTGTTTAATTACAGTGCTTGACAAACCCGTTCGGGTATGTTAATATAATATCCGCTTGCCGAAGACAGTAGGTGCATTTATGCGTAAAGTTTTTTGACTGCCTACCGAGGGAATGGAACTTATTATTGAAGTTTTGAACCTCTCTGTCTTTTGCAGAGAGGTTTTTTAATCTCATAAAGCAAGCGTAACATTTTTATAGGAGGTGAATTCGTTTGCCAAGTGAGAAAGTTTTAGAAATCAAAAAGCAGCAGGTTGCAGACCTTAAAACAAGATTTGACAATGCCTGTGCAGGTGTAATCGTTGATTACAAGGGTATCTCCGTTGCCGATGATACGGTTCTCCGTAAGGAACTCCGTGAAGCGGGCGTTAAGTACACCGTAACAAAGAATACACTTATCCATCTTGCTATTGACGGCACTGATCTTGCAGAGCTCGACGGCGTTCTTGAGGGAACAACAGCTGTCGCTACATCTGATGACGATTATGTTGCAGCAGCAAGAATTCTTCAGAAATTCGCTGACAAGAATGAGAATTTCAACATTAAGGGCGGTTTCCTCGACAATGAGGTAATTTCTCTTGAAAAGATTTCAAGCCTTGCAAAACTTCCGTCAAGAGAAGTATTGCTCGCTACAGTTTGCAGTGCGTTCAACGCACCCATCGCAGCTTTTGCACGCGCTATTCAGGCAGTTGTTGACAAGAGCGGCGAAGCTCCCGCTGAGGAAGCTCCCGCAGCAGAATAATTTTTGCTGTACAACTTAAAAATTATTTCATTATTATTGGAGGAAAATAAAATGGCATCAGAGAAAATTGCAGCTATGATTGAAGAAATCAAAGCTCTTACAGTTCTTGAGCTTTCAGAGCTCGTACACGCAGTTGAGGACGAATTCGGCGTATCTGCCGCAGCAGCAGTAGCAGTTGCAGCTCCCGCAGCAGGCGACGGCGCAGCAGCAGCTGAGGAAAAGACAGAATTCGATGTTGAGCTTACAGAAGTAGGCGCAGAGAAGATTAAGGTTATCAAGGCAGTTCGTGAAATCACAGGCCTCGGTCTTGCTGAAGCAAAGGCTATGGTTGACGGCGCTCCCAAGGTAATCAAGGAAGCTGCTTCTAAGGACGACGCTGAAGCTGCAAAGGCTAAGCTCGAAGAAGTCGGCGCTAAAGTTACTCTTAAGTAATTTTAATTTACCGGATTTCAAATCCCCGTTTTTCTTTTCGGAAGAACGGGGATTTTTTCTGCTTATTTGTTTGATATAATCCCGCAAGTGTGATATTATATAAGACAGTGAAATTCGGAGGCGATAGTATGTCAAAACATTCCGACAGGGCGCTTGAGCTCTTCAAACAGGGGTATAATTGCTCGCAGGCTGTGTTCTGCGCTTTTTGCGATGAATTCGATATGGATGAGGAGACCGCATTGAGGGTTTCCGCAGGTCTCGGCGGAGGCGTCGGCAGAATGAGAGAGGTCTGCGGCACAATAACCGGTGCGGCACTTGTTGCGGGTATGCTTTACGGCGCTACCGACGGCAAGGACTCGCAAAAGAAAGCCGAAACCTATGAAAAAGTTCGGGAAATTGCCGACGAATTCAGAAAGGACAACCCGTCTATAATCTGCCGTGAACTTTTGGGGCTTACCAAAGAAGCGCAGGCAAAGGAAACGGCAACTCCCGAGGCGAGAACGGAGCACTATTACAAAAAACGCCCGTGTTCGGAGCTTGTCGAGTATACGGCAAAAATAATTGACGAAAAATTTTTAGGAGCGGAAGATTAACCTATGACTTACATTAAAAACGACGGCAAAAATGCCGTTATCGGAAACGAATATATTGAGAGAAGCTTTTCTGTCGAAAACGGCAGGCTTTTGCCCGGCACAATTACGAACAAAAGGCTTAAAGAGCCCGCGCTGTTTGTTTCGGGAAGCGGAAGCGAGGAGTTTGCGGTAACTTTCTTAAAAAGGTTCGGAAAGTTTGAGTTAAAGGCGTCAATGCTCACACTCGACAAGGTAAACTCCTATGAAAAAGAGGACTCATCAATTTTGGAGTTCGTTTTCAAGCCTGCGATTTACCGCAGCACAACCATAAACTTCCGCTTGGTATATAAGCTCGGAAACGACGATTTCTTTATGAAAAAACAGCTTTGCTTTTCGGCTTCGGGCGACCTCAATCTGCGTATCGATACCGTTGACACGGAGCTTTTGCGTCTCGGTGACGGTATTTTGCAGAAGTGGACTCATCCCGAAATGGACAAGGCGTTCATTGACGGCTTCTATGCCTCGCTCGGTCAACCCGTTTATATCAACGGTATGTTCACGGGCTCGGAATTCCCGATGAACGACAACAACATAGTCGAAAACACATTGCGGCTTCGTTATTACAGCGGAAAAAGCCTTTCAAAAATCCTTGACGGAAAAAGGGAGCACTCGTTCCACAAATCCGTTTTCGGCAGTGCGCAGACAATGTCGTTTGATGTTATAAGGGCTGATTTCCTCGAATACATCAAAACCGTTTCGCAGAAAACATATCTTCGTACCCAGTACAATTCCTGGTACGACCATATGCTCAACATCACGGAGGAAAACATTACGGGCTCTTTTTATCAAATTGAAAAGGGCTTGACGCAGAATTTTGTAAAGCCGCTCGACGCCTATGTTGTCGATGACGGCTGGAACGATTACGAAAGCGACTTTTGGTGCTTTAACAAGAAATTCCCCCACGAACTTTACAATTCTTCACGCCTTGCAAACAACTTCTCCTCGCATTTCGGACTTTGGCTCGGACCGAGGGGCGGCTACAACTACAACAGACCGTTTGCAAAGCGTATGCAAAAGCACGGCAAGGGCGGCTACAACAGAAGCTCCTTTGACATCTGCATTGCGGACGAAAAGTATGTACGCAATGTCGAACTGCTTTTCCTTGACTATATGAACCGTTTTGACATAGACTATTGGAAGCTTGACGGCTTTATGCTCAAGCCCTGCCGCAGTAAAAGACACGGACACCCGACGGGCGGCTATAAGGATATGTATGTTATGACCGACGCATGGGAAAAGTGGATTTCCATTTTCCGTGATATGCGTAAATTCAGAGCAGAGCAGGGCAAGGAGCTTTGGATAAACCTTACCTGTTATGCGGTTCCGAGCCCGTGGTTCCTGCGCTATGTCAACAGCGTATGGATGCAGAACAGCGGCGACATCGGTTTTACCGACAAATCGTTGAGCGGCGAGGACTTAAACGGTAAGGACTATGACCGTATGCTCACATACAGGGACGCCCTTTATTACGATTTCCATAAAATCAGGCAGTATCAGTTCCCGAACTCCAATATGTACAACCACGAGCCCATCTACGGCCATACCGCAAAGGTAAAAATGACCGACGACGAGTACCGTAAGTATATGTATATGATTTCTTCAAGGGGTACTGCGTTCTGGGAGCTCTATTACAGCTTTGACCTTTTCAATGACAATATGTGGCGCATCAATGCGGATGTGCTGAAGTTTGTCCGTGAGAACTTTGAAACGCTCAGGAATTCAAAGCTTATCGGCGAAAGAGCCGACTCGGGAAAAACTTACGGTTACAGTGCGTGGAACGGAAACGAGGGTATTATTTCGCTCCGCAATCCGTCCGATAAGCCGCAGAGAATTTCCGTAAAGCTCGAAAAGGAAATTGGCGTAAACGAAAGCGTTAAAAATCTTACACGCATAAATGTCATTCCCTATGAAACCGAAAAGTGCGAAAGGAAGTATTCGTTCGGCGATACCCTTGAAGCAGAGCTTGCGGCGCATGAGATTGTAATATACAAATTCGGCGGCGAAAAGACTACCGCTCCCGTATTAAAGCGTGCCAAGTTTGAAACCGAAAGCACGGCGGTATTCTCCTTTGACAGGCACATTGTCCTTGACGAAAACAGCTTTACCTATATGGGCAAGCCTGTAAAGGCTCAGCTGCTTGCCGATTACAGCGAGGTGCTTTTGACCTTTGACAACGCACAGGCAGGCTCAAAATATACAGTCGAATACAGCGTGCGTGACCTCTACGGCAACCGCCTCAATTCAAAGAAAACTCTTGTCTGCTACAAGGACAGAATTTTATATTCCGACAGGGAGGCGCCCTGTGAAATTGAGGATGACTTTACCCTTACAATGACCGTGAACACCGCAACCAAGGAAACGCTTTTGTTCTCACAGGGCAATTCGCTTGCGGTTTCGCTTATAAACGGCAATGTCCGCTTTAACTGCTGTTCGTTAAAATGCGTCGGTAACACCGACATCTGCAACACGGGCGACAGAAAAATCACCCTTGTCAGGGAAAAGAACGCAATGCTCAAGGTATATATCGACGGAGTGCTTGACGCCTCGCATTACGATGAGCGTGTCGGCAATATGATAATCCCGAAAGCCGACATCAAGCTTTCAACCTCGGTAAAAGGCTTTGAAGTGCGCAACAAAGCACTTGCGTTTGACGAGGTTTGATTGTATAATTAAATGATAAGATGCGTTTCGGAAAGGAGAGAATGTATGAAAACACTTGAGCTTATAGTTCCGTGCTATAACGAAGAAGCGGTTCTTGATGTGTTTTATACCACCGTCTCTCCGATATTAAAAGGACTTAACGGAATAAACGCCTCTTTCATTTTTGTGGACGACGGAAGCCGTGACGGCACGGCGGAAATTATAAAAAAACTTGCCGAAAATGACAAAAGCGTGAAATACATCTCGTTTTCAAGGAATTTCGGTAAGGAGGCGGCAATGCTCGCAGGGCTTAAAATGTCCTCTGCCGATTTGGTGGGGATTATCGACGCCGACTTGCAGCATTCTCCCGAGCTCATTCCCGATATGGTCAGAAGCGTAGCCGAGGAGGGCTTTGACATAGCCGCCGCAAGGCGCACAGACCGAAAAGGCGAGGCAAAGCTCAAAAGCGCATTTTCGAGGGGCTTTTACAAGCTTATCAATCGCATTTCGGACGCCAATATCGAGGAGGGCGCACAGGATTACCGCATTATGACCCGAAAGGTCGTAAACGCAATAATTTCAATGCCCGAATACAACCGCTTTTCAAAGGGCATATTCAGCTGGGTAGGCTTTAAGACAAAGTGGTTTGAGCACGAAAACCGCGAGCGTGCGGCAGGCAAGACCAAGTGGTCGTTCTGGAAGCTGTTCACATATGCGGTTGACGGCATAATCGGCTTCTCCACCGCTCCGATGAAAATTTCGCTTTTCTGCGGAATTGTAACGAGTATGGCGGGCTTTATCTATGCTCTTTACACGATAGTAAAAACCCTTTGTTTCGGACCGGATGTAAAAGGTTATCCGTCGCTTGTTTGCTCGATTTTAATAATCGGCGGGCTTATTTTAATCTCAATGGGCGTAGTTGGCGAGTACATTTCAAGGATTTATCTTGAAGTTAAAAACAGACCGAACTACATCATTGACGAAACCAATATATTACCCGAGACCGTTGATAAACCGGCGGATTCGGGCAACAAATAAATATATAAAGTCAACGGAGGTAGAAAACAATGACTTCAATCACAAAAGATATGACAATCGGCGACATTCTTGACGCTGAAAGAGAAACCGTTCCTTTCTTCCTTGAGATGGGAATGCATTGCCTCGGATGCCCCGCTTCAAGAGGCGAGACCGTTGAGGAGGCTTGTGCCGTTCACGGAGTTGATGCGGACGAGCTTGTTAAAAAAATCAACGATTTTCTTGCAAGCAAATAAAGAAAGCGGCGGGGTCGGTTGAGTGTTTAACTCTGCCAACCCCGTATTTTTTTGATTATGATTAAATTGACACCGAGACTTGCCGCCGTGGCTGATACGGTAAACAAATGCGACTGCTTCCTTGATGTGGGAACGGACCATGCGTATCTTCCGGCGTACATAGTCGAAACAGGAATTTCAAACAGGGCGATTGCCTCCGACATAAACCCGAACCCGCTCGGGAACGCACAAAAAACGCTTGAAGAATACGGTATGGACGGAAAAATCGAATTGCGCCTTTCCGCGGGCTTTGAAAACATAGAGCCCCGTGAGGCACAGGAAATAGCCGTCTGCGGTATGGGCGGAATTATGATTGCGGATATGATAAATGCAACCGATTGGCTGAGGGACGGAAATATCCACCTTATTTTACAACCTATGACGCATTTTGAAGATGTGCGGCGTGCGCTTTTTGACAACGGCTTTTCAATAGAGACGGAAAAAACCGTCTGCGAGGACAGGCATGTTTATCTTGTTGTTTCGGCAAGATATACGGGCGAAAAATCGGAGCATGAGCCGTATGAATACTATGTCGGAAATCTGCCGAAATCGGACGGGGAAACCGATAAAAGGTTTGTGGAAAAGGTATTGAAGAGCCTTTACAACAAATACAACGGCACAAAGGACGAAAAAACTCTTGAACTGATAAGGAGTATCGAAAATGCCCAAGGCAAAGGAAATATATGAATACATTGACTGCTTTGCCCCGTTCTCCGCACAGGAGGAGTGGGACAACAGCGGTTTTCTCATAGGCGACGAAAACAAAGAGATTACAAAGGTGCTTATGGCTCTCGACTGCACAAACGAGGTGCTGGAAGCCGCAAAAGATACGGGCTGCGAGCTTGTCATTACACACCATCCGATAATTTTCGGCGCAATAAAGCAGGTAAAGTGCGGCAGTGAGGTCTACACCGCAGTCAATAACGGACTTTCCGTTATATGCGCTCACACCTCGTACGATGTGGCTTCGGGCGGCGTCAGCGACATTTTGGCAGACACGCTTTCGGCAAAAAACACAACCAAATCACCCTCTGGCATACTCACTTTGGGCGAGGTTGAAAAAACCACGGTCGGCGAATTTGCGGAATTTGTCAAAAATACGCTTTCGACAAATGTCAGAGCCTGCCTTACCGACAAAACCGTATCAAAGGTTGCCTTTTGCGGCGGTGCGGGCAGCGATTACCTCTGCGAAGCCAAGGAAATGGGCTGCGATTTGCTTGTTACGGGCGACGCGGGTCATCACGACTTCCTTGACGCAGCAGCCCTCGGCATAGGTCTTATAGCCGCAGGACATTTTGAAACCGAAGCAATCTCCGTAAAACCGCTTTGCGACAGGCTTCAAAAGAAATTTGAAAATGTAAAATTCACGGTGTTTGAACAGAAAACACCGATAACTTATATCTGAGGAAAATATGGCACTTGACGGAATAACTTTAAGATTTATAAAAAACGAAATAAGCGAATATTTGCTCGGAGCAAAGGTGGAAAAGGTTTATCAGCCGTCGAAATGCGAGCTTGTGTTCTTAATGAGGACCCGAAGCGGAGCATACAGGCTGTATATGTCGGCACAGGCAATCTCGCCGAGGATACACATTACCTCGCAGTCGCTTGAAAATCCGCAAAAGCCGCCCATGCTCTGTATGCTTTTGAGAAAACGCCTTGTCGGGGCAACGCTCACGCAGATAAATCAGGTTTCGCTCGACAGGGTGCTTGAATTGTGTTTTGACGCCACTGATGAGATAGGCGATAAGGTAAAACTCAAGGTGTTTATCGAAATTATGGCACAGCGCAGCAATATAGTGCTTGTAAACGAAAACGGCAAGGTCATTGACGCCGTTAAGAGGGTGGACGAAACCAAATCCACCTACCGTGAGGTTCTCCCGGGCGGCACTTATCTTTTGCCGCCGAGCCAGAACAAGCTCGACATCTCGCAGTGCTCGGCAGGGGAGATAGTAAAGGCGGTATGCGAAAAGAAAAATCAAAAGCTCTCCTCGGCAATCCTTTCAAGCGTGCTCGGCGTTTCTCCCGTCGTTTGCCGTGAAATCGCCTTTGCCTGCTCGGACAAGGCGGTTGAGGATATGACGGTTATCGACGAGAGCGTTTTGTATGATAAAATCGTTGAAATTCAGGATATAATTTTCCAAAACAAGCCCTCTCCGCAGGTTGTGTTCGACCCCGAGGGCAATCCCGTCGATTTTTCGTTTATGAATATCACGCAGTACGGCGAAAATTATCCCGTGAAGAAATATTCTTCGTTTTCCGAGCTGCTCGACGAGTTCTGCTTTGAAAAGGACAGAACCTATCGAATCAAACGCCGTGCGGGCGATATGCTCAAGCTTTTGAACAACGCCTCGCAGAGGGTTGCAAAAAAGGTCAATCTTCAGAAAATGCAGCTTGAAAAGTGCGACGACAAGGAAACTCTGCGTATCTATGCGGAGCTTATAAATTCCAATCTTTACAGGCTCGAAAAGGGTTCGGCGTTTTACGATATTGAGAATTATTACGACAATAACAATGTCGTTAGGATAAATGTAAATCCCGCACTTTCTCCCGTGCAGAATTCGCAGAAGTATTATAAGGAATACAAAAAGGCGGTTACTGCCGAAAAAATGCTTGCCGATTTAATCGAGAGCGGCGAACAGGAGCTTTTGTATATCGACTCCGTGCTCGATGAGCTTTCGAGGGCGGACAGCGAAGCGGAAATTGCCGAGATAAGGCAGGAGCTGATTTCGGGCGGATATATCCGCCACAAAAGCAAGGATAAAATAAAGTTGCCGAAAACGCTTCCGCCGTATGAGTTCACAACCTCGGACGGCTTCCGTGTGCTTGTCGGCAGGAACAATGTCCAGAACGACAAGCTGACCTTCAAGACGGCAAAGAACTATGATATGTGGCTTCACACTCAAAGCTTTGCGGGTTCGCACACCGTGATTGTTTCGGACAACAGGGAAATTACCGATACCGCAATCGAGGAGGCGGCAAGGATAGCCGCACGGTTCAGCTCGGCAGGCGACGCGGACAAGGTGCCCGTTGACTACACCTTGATAAAAAATGTCAAAAAGCCGAACAACGCAAAGCCCGGCAAGGTCATATATCATGTTTACAATACCGTTTATGTAACACCGAACAGGGATATTCAACTGTAAAGCGAATTCGCTTTACACAAAAATTCGGCTCAAATATTGACCGAATCGTTAAAACATTGTATTATATTGAAGATAAACATAAAAGGCGGTTTAACCTATGAAGAAAACTATATCCGTAATGCTGATAATAACCATGCTTATGTCGCTTTTGTGCCTTACCCCGTTTGCGGCGTCCACCTCGCTCGTGGCGGCTCCGTCAACGGCAAATAAGGGCGACACCGTTACGATAAGCGTAAATGTCGGAAGCGGTCTTTCGGGCGCAAAGCTTGTGCTTGAATACGACACAACATATTTCAGACTTGTTGACGACAGCATAAGCGAGGGCACAAACTTTGTGGTTTCCGTAAACGATAAAACAGCGGGAAAACTTACGGCGGCGGCAGTCGCAATGAGCGAACAGCCTGCCTGCACCGTGTATTCCGCTAAGTTCAAGGTGCTCAAAACAGGCGGTAAAATGACTCTTAAAGTAACCGAAGCCATTGACGGCAACAACAACGACATAACTTCAACCGTTACGGGTACGGTCCTCACAATAGCCGAGGGCACGGGAACGGCAACCGAGGAGACAATCGCTCCTCAGCCTCAGACGACTGCTGCGGCAAATGTCACAAAGCCTGCTTCGGGCAAAAAAGCAAGCACAACGAAGAAAATCGAGGGTATAACGGGAACCGCCAAGGCTCCCGCTCCCGACGAGACCTTGCCTGCGGACATTATGCCCACGGAGCCCACAACAGCCGATTCTGCTTCGGAACAGACCGAAAAGAGCAATACTGCGGCGATTATCATAGCTGTTGCGGCAACTCTCCTCGTTCTTGCGGCGGCAATAATCATTGCCCTTGTCATCAAAAAGAAAAAACAGCAGGACGAACCCGAAACTCCGAACGAAACAAACGAAAATATTGACAAAGATAAATAAAATCCTGTTGACAATTCAACTGAATTATAGTATCATTAGTCATATAGTAAAGGCTTTATGCGCTTTTCTATCATAATATCGACTCGCATTAAAGCGAAAATTATTAAAAGGCGGTAAAAAGATATGAAAAAAGTTCTTTCAGTTCTCGTAGCACTTCTTCTTATTGCTGTTGCTTGTGTTCCCGCATTTGCGGCTGACACATACAAGGTTGACCTCGAGTCATCGGCAACCACCGCAGCAGTAGGCGACGAAATCACGGTTTCTTTCAAAGTAAGCAGCGGTCTTTCGGGCTTCAAGGGCGTTCTTGAATACAATACTGCTAATTATCAGTATGTTGCAGGTTCAGCTCAGGCTACCGACCTCTTTACTTCAGTAATCAACGACACTGTTGACGGCAAACTCACAGTTGCAAGCGTTGCTACCGAAGCTAAGGATGCAGGCGTTGTTTTCACAGCTAAGTTCAAGGTTCTCAAGAAGGACGGCGTTTTCACGGCTTCCGCAACGGACGCTATTGACGGAACAAGCACAGCTGTTACAGTTGCAGGCGACGAGCTTGCTATCGAAGTAACCGATAAGGCTACAACAACCAAGCCCGCAGAGTCAACAACGGCTGCTGCAGATAACGGCAAGGACAGCGGTAAGAATTCCGTTGACATCAAGAAAACAGGCGGTAAGCTTTATGTTTCAACAGCAGCGGCAGTTGCAGTTTGCGCAGCAGCAGTTGCAGTTACAATGAAGAAAAAGAACGAAGACTAAGAATTTACATTTCTGATATTCGGCGCTCACACATCAGTGTGAGCGCTTTTTCTTGTGCGTTGAAAAAGCGCATGAGGTCCCTACGAGGCTCATCATATCTCTACGAGGCTCATCATATTAAAATATTCGCAGTATCAAGCCTCCCTTGTGTAAAGGGAGGTGCCGAACGGATGTGAGGCGGAGGGATTGTAAATCCCAAACCTACATACAGCCGCGAGGGCTGTCCATACGGGGTGTGCGTTACCGTATCGGTAGGGCGGGGGCTTGCTCCCGCCGAAAGAAATATTGCAAATTAACCGATACAATCAAATTATATTTCATATCATATCGTAGGGGCGAACTGTGTTCGCCCGCTTTTTTGTTACTGCTGAAATTGGCGGGCGACCACAGGTCGCCCCTACGGGCTGTGCGTTAATTTTAGTTCTATATTATCCGTAAATTACATAAAAGACAATAACCTAGCGGCGGGAGCAAGCCCCCGCCCTACGCTCTAAATAAATATGAAATTAACCGAGAAGTTTCGCTCCCTCTGACGAGGGAGCTGTCATTTTTTCTGCGAAAAAATGACTGAGGGAGAGATAACGAAAATTCGCTATAACTTGCGTCTCTCCTTCCGTCACGCCTGCGGCGTGCCACCTTCCTCGTCAGAGGAAGGCTTTGTTCTGCGCGCATTTCTATTTTATGCGTACCCGTATGGACAGCCGCAATGGCTGTCCATACGACAAATCAATGCGAAGCATTGTATATCATCAACGCTACGCGTTGTATTTTCAATCCCTCAGTCGTCATAAATGACGACAGCTCCCTTTACACAAGGGAGCCTGTAAAAAACAAAAAAAGAACACTTCAAATGAAGTGTTCTTTCGTCCCGCCCGACCGCAGTCGGTGAATAATAACCTGCAAATAAAAGCAGGTGGGTACCTCGCCTTCGCCTTTGTATGCTCCCAGCGTCCGTAAAAACGGGAGGTCTGCTCCCGGCGTCGGTATAACGGTTCCCTTTTAGAAAGTGTTGGGTTAATATCAACCGAACCGTTTATCGCATCGGGCAGGAATAATATTTTATGCCGTGCGCATATTTTTATTCTTCTTCGTCGTCAAAATCGTAAAGCTCCGCAATTCTTTCCTCGAAAAGATTGCCGACCTCATCAAATTCAACGCTGTCCTCAATGGGCTCGAGATAAGTCTCGCCGTCCTCTTCGACAACTCTTAAAATAATAAGCTCGCCGTCGTCCTCTATAATCTCTTCCGCATCGTCAAAAACGGGGGTAAGAGCCACATAACGACCCTTGTCGGTCTCTATTCTGTCAAGCTCTTCAAAAACATGTTCTTCGCCGTTTTCGTCAACGACGGAAACTATATCGTTACCATATTCATCGCTCATCGGATACACCTCCTAAACTCTATCTATATTTTACAATGCAATGCGATTTCAGTCAACAGATAAATTGTAAACAATATTTTCCTATTCAAAAAATTCGGCTTTCCACGAAAATGAAAATTCCCCGTTCGGATTTAATTTTTCAATTCCGCGCTTTTCCGAAATATCCGATTTTTTATCATAGCTGTCGTTTATTCCGTGCCAGGGCTCAAGACATACAAACGGTGCGTTCGGCTTTGACCAAACCGCAAAGAAGGGTGCGTCACCGAGCGTGAAAACAATCCGCCTGTCGCTGTTTCGGCTTTCAAGCGTTACCTTGTCCGACTCAGGGCTTTCAAAAATCAGTGCGTCCTTGTCAAAGGTGTGCTCACACAGAACTATTTCGTTTGAATTGTCAAGGATAAGGTCCTTGTCTCCCGTGATAACGGAGTCATGGTCAATCCTTTCGCTGTAAAGGGTTTCGTTCTTTTCAAAAACGACCCTGTCGCCTATTTCACAGTTGAAAGCAGGGTGTGCGCCGATGGAAAAATACATAACACGGTCGTTTGTGTTCTTTACGGTGTGGGTGACGGTAAGCGCATTGTCTTTAATTTCAAACTTTACTTTGAGCGAATAATTATACGGATAGCTTTTGAGCGTTTCCTCGTTCTGCGTCTGTTCAAAGGTCATTGAATTTTCGTCCTTTTCGATAAGAACAAAATCATAATGCCTTGCAAGACCGTGGCGAATCATACCGTATTCCTTGCCGTCAAGGCGGTATTTGTCATCGAGCATTTTGCCGATAACGGGGAAGAGTATTGGCGACTGTCCGTTCCATACATCGGGGTTGCCCTGCCAGAGGAATTCGTATCCGCTCTTTTGCGATTTAACGCTTGTGAGCACGGCACCGAAGTCCTTTACGCCGATTTTAAGATAACCGTTTTCAATAAAGTTTGTCATTTTATCACCGCTTATTCCTTGCTCTTCTTTGAGCCGATTTTTCTTTCTTCTCCGTTTTTGATACGCTCGATATTCGAACGGTGCATAAAGATTACGAGAGCCGCAATCAGAATCGTACAAACGGTGGGTATTTTCCAGTCTCCGCGCAGTGCGGGCGGATTAAGGAACGGAAGAAACCTGTAAATCACAAATGTTACTACGGGCACGCAGACAGCCGATATAATCGACGAGAGCGATACCATTTTAGACGCTTTGAGCGTTGTGAAAAAGGGAATTGCAAGTATCGGAACGGATATGGGCGACATTACCGTTGTAACACCGAACATCGAAGCGACGCCCTTTCCGCCTCTGAAGCCGAAAAACACGGGGAAAATATGACCGATAACAGCCGCCGTGCCCGCAATGTAGCCGCAGCCGACGGAGTCAACCTTTCCCGAAATCAAAAACACGGCAATCAATGCGGCAATCATAGGCTTTATAAAGTCGCCGATAAACACCGCCGCCGCAGCTTTTTTGCCGAAAGTCCTTGCGGTGTTAGTCATTCCCGCATTGTTCGAGCCGTAATCTCTTATGTCCTTCTTGTACTTTGTTTTTGAGACGATAACGGCAAAGCTCAACGAACCGAGGACATAACCGACAATCGCACTGATTAAATAGTGAAGCATTATATTTCAAACTCCGTGATATTATGTTTTTTTATATTGTTTAAGTATTATAGCCGTGTATCTTATGTTTGTCAAATGCGTGGGAGAGAATTGTCAAATATAAAAAAATTATGAACTTTTTTGTAAAAAACGGTTTACAAGAACGGCGTGTTGTGATATTATATTGCCAATAAAAATGTTTACCTTTAATTCGGTACGGGATGCCGGCAAGGAGAACGCAAATCGCAATATCAAATTTTTGTGCCTTGTCGAATTCCGACAAGGCTTTTTCTTTGTGAAAACGGAGTATAAAATGGAAAACAAAATTATTATTGACAAGCAGGCGATGTTAAGAGCTTTGGCTCGGCTCTCGCACGAAATAATCGAGCAGAACACCCAGGTCGATACGGTTTATCTTGTCGGCATCAAAAGGCGTGGCGTTCCGCTTGCAAAAATGATAAAGGCGAATATCGAAAAGTTTTCGGACCTTAAAGTTGAGCTCGGCGAACTTGACATCACGCTTTACAGGGACGATTTGACGCAGGAGTATCAGTCGCCGCACCTCAATTCATCGGTAATAGATTTCGATGTAAATAACAAGTCGATAGTCCTTGTTGACGATGTTTTATATACGGGCAGGACGGCGAGGGCTGCAATGGAAGCGATAATAGGACTCGGCAGACCTGCGGTAATTCAGCTTGCCGTTATGGTTGACAGGGGGCACAGGGAGCTTCCGATTTGCGCAAACTATGTCGGCAAGAATATCCCGACCTCAAAGGACGAATTTATCAATGTCCGAGTTGACGAGGTTGACGGCATAACAGAGGTTGTGCTCTCTAAAAAAGGTAATAAGGCGTAAGCCGTAAAATATTAGGAGGAAAAGAAATGAATCTTGTTTACAACATCAAAGACAAGCCGAAATTCGGACAGCTTATAGTGTTCGCTTTTCAGCAGTTGCTTGCAATCCTTGCGGCAACAATCGCAGTTCCCACAATCGTAGGTAACGGTATGAGCCAGTCGGCGGCGCTTTTCGGAGCAGGCGTGGGCACAATCGTTTATCTTCTTTTCACAAAGTTCAACAGCCCCGTATTCCTCGGCTCATCCTTCGCTTTCATCGGCTCAATGCTTGCGGCTTTCGCAGGTGCGGTTTCCGTTGAAGCAGGCTATGCGGGAATTATCTTCGGTGCTTTCTTCGCAGGTCTTGTATATGTAGTTATCGCTATCGTAGTTAAATTTGCGGGCGTCGGCTGGATTGACAAGCTTATGCCGGCGGTTGTTATCGGACCCACCGTTTCAATCATCGGTCTTTCGCTTGCAGGCAATGCAATCGGCGACCTCACAACAGGTAAGGTTCTTGACGCGGAGGGCGTAAGCGTTGCAAGCCCCTATGTAGCTCTTATCTGCGGTCTTGTAACACTTTTCACGGTTATTATCTGCTCGGTATTCGGCAAGAAAATGGCGAAGCTTATCCCGTTCATCATCGGTATCCTTGCAGGCTATGTCGTTGCGGCTGTATTTACCGTTATCGGAATTAAAACAGGTAACGAAGCGCTTCAGGTTATCGACTTCTCGGTATTCTCGGGTATGAAGCTTTTCGCGGTTCCCGACTTCTCATTCCTTTCGGCGGCTAAGGGTATAAAGGCTATCGGCGGCAAGTATATCCTTACGGTTGCGGTTGCATATGTTCCGGTTGCATTCGTTGTATTCGCAGAGCACATTGCGGACCATAAGAACCTTTCATCGGTTATCGGTAAAGAGCTTCTTGAGGACCCGGGCCTCCACAGAACGCTTCTCGGCGACGGCGTAGGCTCAATGGTAGGCGCTGTATTCGGCGGCTGCCCCAACACAACATACGGCGAGTCGGTAGGCTGTGTTGCTATTACAGGTAACGCTTCGGTAGTTACAATCCTTGCAACTGCGATTATGTCTATGGTAATTTCGTTCTTCGGACCGTTCGTAACATTCCTCTCAACCATTCCCAACTGCGTAATGGGCGGCGTTTGCGTTACTCTTTACGGCTTTATCGCAGTAAGCGGTCTTAAAATGATTCAGAGCGTTGACCTCGGCGAAAACAGAAATCTCTTCGTTGTAGCGGTAATCCTTATCTGCGGTATCGGCGGACTTACGGTTTCGTTCGGTAAGGTTACACTTACAGAGGTTGCGTGCGCTCTTATCCTCGGTATCGTAACAAACCTTATTGTCGGCAAAAAGGACAAGGAAACGGCTGACAATACGGCTGAAAAAGTTGAAAAGTAATTTTTCAAAAAAGGCATAAAATTAACGCTCTCACAATCGTGAGAGCGTATTTTTTTACCGTTAATTAAAGTACATAGACGCCCGAGCTTAAAACAACAAATTCCTTGAGCGATGAACGGAGGTATCTGTAAACGGGCTCGTCAAATTGCTTGTAATCGCTTACAAGATAGTTGCCGAGGTTTACCTTGCGTATCTTGTTCGACCCCGCATTGCAGACGAACATTTCTTTCCTGTATATGCTCAGCGAAACAGGCTCGCTGAAGGTAGAAGAATTTTCGCTTCCTATACGCATACTGAACTTTTTATGCGGAACCGAATAGTTGATAATAGAATTCTGAAGCGGAACGGTGGCCCAGAAATACACACCGTCGGCAACGGCGCCGTTTATGGGGCAGTCACGGTAAATAAGGTCGCCCGTCCAGACGGACTTGCCGTGCTTGTCAAAAATGCCCGTTTCGCCGCTCGGATACACAACTGCGACATTCCTGTTTTTGAAAACAGTTGCCTCGCAGGTAATGTAGTCGCCGATTTCGTTGCAAATCGCTTCATAATTTTCGCCGAATTTATTAAGTTGATAGAAGTCCTTTGTAACAGGCGAAAGCTTGCCTGTTACGACGCTGTATTGAAGAAAACTGACTTTATAACTTGTTCCGTTGAACAATTCTTTTTGTGAGAGGATAATTCCGTCGGGACAAGGTATAATGTCAAATACTTCAAAAGAAAATATTTTTTTCATTTTATCTGCACCGTATTCTATATATAAAGAAGTTGTAATCTTACTTTATTTTACTTTATTTTACATAATAGGTCAACCTTAAATGGACAAAAACAGCAAAATTAAAATATTGTTAATAACCCGACCGTCATATTTTACGCTGTGACAAGCATAAAATTCAAAAAAAGGAGTGGTAATATGAACACGGCTGTATATTGCCTGTTTGCGGTTGTCGGACTTGCAATAATGGTTTCGATGATAAGAACAAAACGGTTTTTTGCGGTGCTGTTGCTTACCGCAATGCAGGGAATCGTTGCGCTGTTTGCGGCAAAATATGTCGGCGGATTTTTCGGAATAGGACCGAGTATAAACGCCCATACGATTGCGCTTTCGGCTGTCGGCGGCATACCCGGCGTGATTTTTTTGTTCATTGCGGGAACAATTTTCAAATGAGGTGTTGCATAATTTCGGATATTCCTGTATAATATCGGTACATTCAAAATCAAGGACGTTTAGCTCAGTTGGCAGAGCATTCGCTTGACGTGCGAAGGGTCAGCGGTTCAAGTCCGTTAACGTCCACCAAACAAAAAGAGAAGGGCATAGCCCTTCTCTTTTTGTTTATATGTAAATATGTTGACGGACTTGAACCGCATAATCCATCTTTTGCGAAGCGCAGCGAAGTCAAAAGGGATATAAAAATAAGCGGAGGTTTGCGAAGCAAACGAACTGAGGCGAAGCCTCAAGTCCGTTAACATCCACCACGTCGTCGCAAGCTTCATATCGCTTGCGGCGATTTTTTATCGCCTCGCACTCATTCCGCCAATTCGAGCCATTCGGTTTCTTTTTGCTCGAGGAGGTTTTCTTTTTGTTTGATTTCTTCAAGGGTTTCGCTGAGTTTTACATAGTCGGTAACGATTTCTTCCGTTGCGCAGTGCGCTTTAAGCTCTTCGATTTCACTTTCGAGTGTTTCGATTTCCTTTGAAAGCGCATTGACTTTCGCCCTGCGTTTGCGCTCGTCGGCTTTGTTGAGCTTTGAAGTGAGATATGCCGCTTTCTGCTCCGAGTCCTGCTTTTCTCTGACCTGTTGCTGCGGCGCTTCACGGTGGTCAAGGTAATAATCGTATTTTCCGTTATATATTTTCAGCCCGTCGGGGAACATTTCGATTATCTTTGTGGGCACGCTGTTTAGGAAATACCTGTCGTGCGAAACGGTAATCAGCGTTCCCGTGAACTGCTTGAGCGCATCGTCAAGCGCCTCTTTCGCAATGTAATCGAGATGGTTTGTCGGCTCGTCGAGTATGAGCACATTTGCCCGCTTAAACATTATAATACAGAACTGAACCTTTGCTCTGTTTGCGCCCGAGAGATCACGCACCCGCTTGAAAACCGCTTCGTCCTCAATAAGAAGTCTGCCCAAAGCACTGCGGATTTCAAAATCTGTCTTGGTAGGGAATTGCTTGTGCACCGCCTCGATAACCGTGTCGTTCAAATCGAGATCCCGAAGCTCCTGGTCAAAATACGCAACCTTGACATTTCCGCCGAAACGCACCGTGCCCGAACAGCTGATTCGTTTCATAACGGCTTTCAGAAACGACGATTTTCCAACGCCGTTTTTGCCGACAATCGCTATTTTGTCGCCGCAGAGGACCTCCAAAGAGATATTGTCGTACAGCTGCTTACCCGTCGCCCTGTCGCCGACATGAACGCCCATATCCTTGACGGTCAGCACGACCTTGTGCGGTTCAATATCATAATCGAATTTGAAATGTATGTCCTTGGGCCTCGGGTTGGGCTTTTGTCGGATTTCCATTTTTTCAAGAGCCTTGACCCTTGAACCGACGCTGTTTGAGCTGCTTGAACGGGCGAGATTGCGGTTGACATAATCACGCATGGCGGCAAGCTCTTCCTGCTGCTTGTCATATTCCTTTTCAAGCACACGCAGGCGCTCTTCCTTTTGCTTTATAAACGAGGAATATCCGCCCTTGTACTTGTAAAGAGTTTTCTGCTCGATTTCATATATGCCCGACACAACGCTGTCGAGAAAATACCTGTCGTGCGATACCGTCAGAACAGCGCCTTTGTACGATTTTATATAATCCTCGAGCCATGCGAGCATTGAAAAATCAAGATGGTTCGTCGGCTCGTCGAGGATAAGCAGCTCGGGATTGCGAAGCAGGATTTTTGCCATTGCAAAGCGCATCTTTTCGCCGCCCGAGAGGGCAGAGGTCTTCATTTTAAGGTCAAAATTGCCGAAGCCGAGACCCGTCAGCACTCTGTTTATTCTTGTGTCGGCGGTGTAGCCGTCAAGTGCCGTGTATTCGTTGTCGAGAGCGGCATATTCGCCCTCAAGCCTTTTGTACTCCTCGCTGTCGGGGCTTGCCGAGGACATCTTTTCCGATATCTCCGCCATAAGCCTGCGAACGGTGTATGTGCGCTCGAGTGCGGATTTGATTTCCTCTTCAAGCGTGTTGCCGTCATCGAGAGCTTCATTCTGCCTGAGATAACCGATTTCAAGACAGTTCTTTTTCGATACCGTTCCCTCGTCGCAGGGGAGGACGCCCGCAATAATATTGAGAAGAGTCGTCTTGCCGGCACCGTTGACGCCCATAAGACCTATCTTGTCGCCCTCGTTTACAGACATATTTATTTTTTCAAGCACCGTTTCGTCAAGGAAGCCCTTTGAAACATCCGTAAGCGTAACTAACATAATTTCTCCGTTATATATAATGTAATAATAAACTCTGAATACTATATCACAGTTTTCCATAATTTTCAAACAAAATACCCCGTTTTGTGCAATGCTGATAAATTAGCTATGGGTTCTGTTGTGTAATCCGATAAAAATATCGGTTTTCGTCAAAAATTTTTGACAATCTTATTGCAAAAATAAATCTCTTGTGATATTATATGAAATGTAATTATGCACCATAAGGGGCTTATGTCCCGAGACGGGTGAAAATACAATTTCTTATAAGGAGCTTTTGAAAATGAAAAAGATCTTATCGATTCTTCTTGCAATGGCAATGCTCATTTCGAGTATCACTGTGGCATTCGTTGCATTTGCTGTCCGTCCGGGCGGCGTCGGATCTACAACTCCTACGTTGACCGCTGAAGAACTTGTTGAGAAAATCAACACTCAGACCGCATTTATTGCAAATACGGAGCTTGAAGACGGCACAACACACCATTTGCCGGGCTATTCGTTCCAGAGAACAGCAAACGCTTCGACAACATTCGGTTGCGACGCTTCAGTTCTCAATGCAATTATGGCTGCGTCTTATCCCGAATATGCCGATGCACCTTACTGCACCGACGGTTCGTATGATTTCAATGCCATCCTCAAAAATCTTGTAGGCATTGATTCCGCAAGCGCAAATGTTAAAAAGAATTCCGACGCTTCTCTTACACTCGGAAGAGATGCTCTCGGCGCACTCAAGCTTGATGCTGCCGATGTAGCAAGCGTTTCAACAGAGAGCAAGACTTATGTCCTCAACTACAACAACATCGACATCGCTGCCGATGAAAAGGTTGAAGACTCCGTTCTTCCCGATGTTACGGCTAACTATCCCCGTGTTACAGGCCTTGACGATGTTATCGTAAACAGCGCTAAATCTCACAACACAGGTCTTACCTTTGAGAGCTTTGCACTTTCTCTTACAAACATCAAGATTAAGGTTCTCTTTGACAGCGAGGGCAGAATCGACGAGCTTACAATTACATATAAGCTTGAAGGCCGTGCTTCTCTCTCTTACATTCAGCCCGAGCCCTTCGACGCTGTATTCTCACTTTATGTAAGCACAGCTTACAAAGCATTTGACTACTACAACGAAGGTTCTGACTTCGACTATGCAGAGCTTGCAGCCAAGGTAAACGAGGGCACAGCTAACATGGTTAACATGAAGGCAGGCTATGATTACGCAAGAAGCAGCACTATCAACAAGACTGAAAATGATGACGGTCAGGTTGTTGACGATTATTCATTCTCAATCTCGAGTGAGGGCGCTATCAAAGACAACGCCTATATTCCGATCGTTCTCGGTGCTCTTTTGAAGATTGTCGATAAGGTTACAATCGGTATCGATGAAAACTTCGGCACAAACATCAGAACAGACAAGTGGCAGTGCAAGAATGAAAAAGTAGAAGGCAGCACGGATATTTGTACGGCTGATCATCCTCATCAGATTTGGCAGTGCACATGTAAAGATGTTGCAGGTTGCTGCACATGCTGCCCGACAGGTACAGGCTGTACTTCAACTCATCCCTGCGATAAGGGCGGAGCTTGCAAGAGTGCTGACTGCCAGTGCGGTTATATAAATGACCCCGAATGTAAGTATGTTGACAATACAGACGAGCAGATTTCAAACATCGATGCTGCCGTAAACACAGCATTGCATACCGTAGGTCAGTTGCTTGACAGCTCAATCGGTACTTCTGCTAAGGACCAGATGAAGGTCGGCGCTACATCGGCTAACATCCCGGTTGCTACAACAGCTACAGATAAGCTTGATGAGAGATTTGCCGTTAAGGCAACAGAGCTTGATGTATTCGACATCGAAGAAGCTGCATATGACAGCGACACAGGCGCGATTACATTTGCAATCGCTGACCAGGACGCTGAAAACGGCTACAAGGCTCTTTCACATCTTACAAACGACTATGTAACAAACGAGCAGTTCGTTGAAGCTCTCAAGCTTTCCGCTTTGGAAAAATTGGGCAGCTCGGTTGAAGCTCTCAACGGTATGTTCCTCAAAACATATCTTATTTACTCGGATGTAACCTGCACAGTTAAGTTCGTTGACGCTACCGATGACAACATCTACGGCACAGGCGAAATTGAAAGAATCAACCTTTCATATGACTGCACAGCAGAATCAGAGGCTATGGTAAGCTACAGACTCGCTACTCATATGGACTCAACAGCTAAGAATGTTGAGTACGCTGATTATGAAAAGGGCGATGTTGATATGAGCACAAGCGTATCGCTTCTCGATGCTAAGCTTACACTCAGATACCTTGTTGACCTTGAAACACTTAACGATTATCAGTTGTATCTTGCAGATATGAACGATGACGGTACAGTTTCAATCGTTGACGCTAAGGCTATCCTTGAAAAGATTGCAAGTCAGCCGGTTTGATCAGTTCATTTATAAGATAATATAACAAAAGGCACCGTCTTTCAGGCGGTGTCTTTTTTGTACATATGGGGTTATCATTCCTCGTTTGTTGCGACGATTTCGTTTTCCCTGAACAAAAGCGATATGCACCAGATTGCCGAGAGTGCGACAAGCGTATAGATAATTCTTGCGAGAACAGCATCCTGACCGCCGCATATCCAGCTTACTATGTCGAACTGAAACAAACCGATTGAGCCCCAGTTTATGCCGCCGATAACGAGAATAATCAAAGCGATTTTATCAAGCATCTTTTTCAACTCCTTATATTGCTTTGAAAATAGTATTCTCGTTTTTTTATAATAATATACAAATAAGCGAGTGAAAAAATCACTCGCTTTAATTTTATAAAATTATGCAAATCAAACCGTTACAGCCCTCGTTGATAACCCTCTCAAGAGTCTCCTGCATTTTCATTCTCGCCTCGTTCGGCATATGGAACAGCTTGCTGCGAAGTCCCTCATTTACAAGGTCGTTAAGCGATTTTCCGAAAATGTTTGACTCCCATATCTTTGTCGGGTCCTCTTCAAAGCCTGCAAGCAGATATTTCACAAGCTCTTCCGACTGACTTTCCGTTCCGACAATCGGTGCAACCTCGGTCTGAATGTTTGCTTTTATCATATGAATTGACGGTGCGGACGCCGAAAGCCTTACGCCGTATCTTCCGCCCTGTTTTATAATTTCCGGCTCCTGTAACTTCAGTTCGTCAATGTCGGGCATTATAATTCCGTAGCCCGTGTTTTCCACCTCGTCAAGAGCGTTTTTGATTTTATCGTATTCCTTTTTGGTGCGGCTGAGCTCGCACATACACTTCATCAGCTCATATTCGCCGCTTATTTCAAGCCCCGTATATTCCGCAATGATTTTATAGAACAGGTCGTTGCTCATTCTCACATCGACAAACGCACTGCCGTCTCCTAGGTTCATGCGTGAAACCGAGGCGTCCATGATATACTCGCATTGCTTTAATTCGTTTGTAAGCAAGCCTACATCACGCACGAGAGTGAGATTTTCCGTCGCTTTTGCGACAACTCCCGTAACGCTTTGCCGTAACCAATGGTCGTGCGGCAGGGAAATAAGCCACGACGGAAAATCGATGCTTATTTCCTTGATAGGAAATTCAAAAAGCACCTGCGTGAGAATTTCTTTTATCTCGCTTTCGTCAAGCTCAAGGCAGTTTACGGGAATAACGGGCACACGGTATTTTTCGGTAAGCCTTGCCGCCGTTGCGGTTGCGCTTTCGCTTTTCGGGTATGTACAGTTGAGCAGTACGATAAACGGCTTGTTAAGCTCCTTTAATTCGTCAACCACACGCTCCTCAGCCTGTTCGTATTCCTCCCTCGGTATGTCGGAAATACTGCCGTCCGTCGTGATTACAAGACCTATCGTCGAGTGTTCGGTTATGACCTTCTGCGTGCCGATTTCAGCCGCCATATTGAACGGGATTTCATGGTCAAACCAAGGCGTGTTTACCATTCTCGGATTGTCGCCCTCAATATATCCGAGTGAGCTCGGAACGATATATCCGACGCAGTCAATCATTCTGACTTTAAGAGAAGCATTGTCGGGAAGTGTAATTTCAACAGCGCTTTCGGGGATAAACTTCGGCTCTGTTGTCATAATGGTCCTTCCGGCGGCAGATTGCGGAAGCTCGTCGGTGGCACGGTCGTGAATAGCCGGGTCGTCTATATTCGGAATAACAAGGGTGTCCATAAATTTCTTTATAAAGGTCGATTTTCCCGTTCTTACGGGGCCAACAACGCCGATATAAATATCCCCGTTTGTTCTGTTCGCTATATCGGCATATATACTTCTCTCTGCCATTAACAGTACCTCCTAAAATCCTCTGTTTTGAAGATTTGAATTTGTTTTTCGATAAATTTATATTCGGAAGTTGTACGGTTTATGACAAAAGAAAAAGCACGGATTGCTCCGTGCTCTGTCGTGTTTTATGATATTAAAGATACTTTTTAAGGAAAGCCGTAACGGTGCTCCAGTAAAGCTCGGGATGAGCGCATACCGAACGGGCGTGCGGAGCGTCGGGAACCGAAAGCTTTTCCTTTTCGCAGTTTTCAGCCGCATTGTAAACTCCGTCAAGCATACTGTACGGAACAAAGTCGTCCTTTTCGCCGTGGATGAACAGCAGGGGAGTAACGCACTTTTTAAGCTGCTCGGTACACGAAGCCTCTTTGAAGTTGAACTTTTCACGAAGCTGATTTATGTTGTTTGCACTGTAAAGGAACGGGAATTCGGGGATTTTCATCTTTGACATCTTGTGCTTTAAGACATCCCACACATTTGTATATCCGCAGTCCTCAATAGCCGCCTTGACATTTTCGGGAAGCTCTTCGCCGAGTGTCATCATGGTTGTAGCCGCACCCATTGAAACGCCGTGGAGGACGATTTCGCAGTCGGGGTGTTCGGAAACAACATAGTTTATCCAATCGACAACATCAAGTCTGTCCTTCCAGCCCATCGAAATAAATTCCTCTTCGCTGTCGGCGTGACCGCGAAGGCTCGGAAGAATGACATTGTAGCCGAGCTCACGGAACTTCTTTGCGTAAATGCCCATAAACTTCGGTGCCGAGGTGTAGCCGTGTATGCAGAAAACATATACATTGCTTTCCTTGTCGGGTCTTATCAAATCCGCATGGAGGGTATCGCCGTCTCTGTTCTTGGTTTCAAGCTTTTCCTTGGGGAATTCCTCAAACCACTTTGCGCCCTCTTTAAGTATGTTTTCAAGCTTGTTTCTGTACTCGTCGTCTTCTATGTGTTTCCTTTCCTTGTTGACGACAACGCTTGAAATCGGGCCCGTCAGACCCTTTCTTGAAAGAACAAAATGATAAGCGATTTCGCCTGAAACATAAAATGTTGTAACAAATGCGCCCGCAACAATCGCCAGATATTTCAAGGCGCCGTGTTTTTTACCGTTTGACATAATGTTCACTCCTTTTGACCTTATTTTAGCACAAAGAAAAATCAAAATCAATTTATTTGACAATTATCCACATTAAGGTTGTTTTTGGCTCAGAAATCTGTTAAAATAGATAAGAATAATCAGAATTTATCCGTAGGGGTGTTTATATGGACTCAGAAAAAATTATGAGAACAAGCGTTTTCGGCGGCTTCAAAAAAGAGGATGTTATTTCCTATGTCGAAGAGCTTAAAAAGGAAATTGAGGCTCTTAAATCGGATGTCGAGAAAAAGGACGAGAAAATCGGCGAGCTCAACTCAAAGGTAGTCGAACTCACGGACGATTGCGCACAGCTTGAGGAGCTCAAAAAGGAGATTTCCGAAAAGACGGAAAAGATTGAAGCACTCGAAGAGCAGAATACCGAAATCACTTCAAAGGTCGAGGAGCTTTCGGCGGTTTCCGAGGAGTATTCAAAGGCGAAGTCGGTAATCGAGAGGAATAATAAGGAAATCGAAGCGGCACAGGCGCGCCTGGGTGCGGCTTTCCTTGACGCGAGAAAATATTCGGAAAACATTGTTGCGGCTGCCAACGAAAAAGCGCACACCGCTTCAAAGACCATTTCCGAGGATATTTCAAAGCAGGCAAGCGAAATATCAAGGCTCTCTTCGGAGGTCGATAAAATTTCCGCAATCTTTACAAAGTCGGTTGACGAGCTCCACGCCAATATTTCGGTTCTCGCACAGCGTATGGCTGCTGCGGCAAAGAACCTCGCAATAAGGCAGGACGCAGTGTTTGAACCCGACCTCTCCGTTTCGTTTGAAATTGACGACGATGCTACGGGCGTGCTTGAAACAAACGACGGAAGCGGACTTACATATATTCAGTACCCGCCTCACAGCGAATTCCACGAGGATTTGAATATCAAGCCTGACACAAAAGAGGGTTAAAAGTGAGCGAGTACAGTATCAACACAAGCGAAATCAAAAAGGCGGCGCAGTATCTTAAAGCGGGCGACACCGTGTATTTGAGCGGCACTGTCTACACCTCCCGTGACGCCGCACATAAGCGTATATTTTCCCTTCTTGAAAACGGCGAAAAAACGCCTTATGATATAAACGGCGCCACCGTTTACTATGCGGGACCGACTCCCACACCGCAGGGGCTTGCAATCGGCTCGTGCGGACCCACAACTTCGTCAAGGATGGATGTTTACGCACCGAAAATGCTTGATATGGGGCTTGCGGCTATGGTCGGCAAGGGTCCGCGCTCAAAAGAGGTTTGCGACGCAATCGTGCGTAACGGCGCAGTGTATTTCTGTGCGATAGGCGGAGCGGGTGCACTCGCCTCAAAGTGTATTACCTCGTGCGAGGTAATTGCATTCGATGATTTGGGCTGCGAATCGGTCAAAAAATTGGAGTTTAATTCTTTTCCGCTCACGGTTGCCATTGACGCACACGGCGGAAATCTTTTCATAAAATAATCGGAGAATTTTAATGGATAAAAGCGAAATTTTAACTTTAAGAAAACAGATAATAGAAAACGAATTCAAGCGAATGAACGATATGCAGAAGAAAGCGGTCTTTAACACGAAAGGACCGCTTTTAATTCTTGCGGGCGCAGGCTCGGGCAAGACTACGGTTGTCGTAAACAGGATTGCAAACCTCATTAAATACGGCGACGCATACAATTCAACCTGGCTTGAAAGAACGCCCGACGATGGCGATGCGGAGAAAATGCGCCGTTATCTCGACGGCGACAAGACCGTTTATGAGGATATAAAGGACCTTTTGAGCGTGAACGCCGTACAGCCTTGGCAGATACTTGCCATTACCTTTACCAACAAGGCGGCGAACGAGTTGAAGGAGAGGCTTTCGCTTATTCTCGGCGAAGCGGCGCTTGACATATGGGCAAGTACCTTTCATTCGTCCTGCGTGCGTATTTTAAGGCGTGACGGCGATAAAATAGGCTTTTCGAGCCATTTCACTATCTATGATACCGACGACAGCAAGCGTATTATCAAGGAATGTCAGAGGCTTCTCGACATTGACGATAAATTCCTGCCGCACAAGTCGATACTCAACGAGATAAGCCGTGCAAAGGACCAACTCATTACTCCCGAGCAGTTTATAAACGACAATTCGGGCGATATAAGGCTTGAAAAAATCGGTCAGGTGTATAAAAAGTATGAGCAAATGCTCCGTGAAGCCGACGCAATGGACTTCGACGATATTATTGTCAACACCATAAAGCTCTTTGAGACTTGCCCCGAGGTGCTTGAATACTATCAGAGAAGATTCCGTCATATTATGGTTGACGAGTATCAGGACACCAACTTTGCACAGTACAAGCTCACTTCAATGCTTGCGGACGGCTACAAGAATATCTGCGTTGTCGGCGATGACGACCAGAGTATTTACCGTTTCAGGGGAGCTACGATTGAAAACATTTTGCAGTTTGAGAACAGGTATTCGGACGCCGTTGTCATAAGACTTGAGCAGAATTACCGTTCCACGCAAAACATACTTGACGCCGCAAATGCGGTAATCGCAAACAACAGCGAGCGAAAGGGTAAAAACCTGTGGACGGCAAACGGAGCGGGAGAAAAGGTGGAGTGCCGCACCGTAAACGACGAGACGGCAGAGGCGAAATACATAGTCAAAAAGATTTCCGAGGAGTACGACAGGGGCAGAAAGCATAAATTGAGCGACTTTGCGATTTTGTACCGAATGAACGCTATGTCGAGCCCCATAGAGCAGGAGCTTATGCGCAACTCAATCCCGTACAGGATAATCGGCGGACACAAGTTCTATGACCGAATGGAAATCAAGGACGCTATGGCTTACCTCAATGTAATCAACAATACCTCGGACAAGGTAAGGCTTATGCGTATAATCAACACTCCGAAAAGGGGAATAGGCGAAACCACCGTAAACAATGCCTCACAGATTGCCGATACGCTCGGCGTGCCGCTTTACGAGGTGCTCAAAACCGCCGATAATTACGAATTATTGAAGCGAAGTGCTGTAAAGCTTAAAGACTTTACAAATATGATAGACTCTTTCATATCAAGGCTTGAGGAGATTCCGCCGTCGGAGTTGCTTGCCGAAGTGCTTGACAAGACGGGATATGCCCGTTCGCTTAAAGACGACCCGTTAAAATACGACGACAGAATGGAAAACCTCAATCAGTTGGGCGCAAACCTTGCAAGATATTTTGAGGAGGACCCCGAAAAAACGCTCGGCGACTTCCTTGAAGAGGTTGCGTTGATGACCGACATTGACAACTACAATCAGGACGCCGACGCAGTTGTGCTTATGACGCTCCATTCGGCAAAGGGTCTTGAATTCCCCGTGGTATTTATGCCGGGAATGGAAGAGGGAGTTTTCCCGGGCAGGCAGAGTATGTTCTCCGAGGTCGAAACGGAGGAGGAACGCCGCCTTTGCTATGTCGGAATTACAAGGGCAAAGGAAAAGCTGTATCTTACCGACGCCAAACAGAGAATGATGTACGGCTCGACAAACTATAACAGACCGTCAAGATTTTTGGACGAAATCCCGAACAATTTGCTTGAACGCACCTCGGACAATCCGTTTTTCGGTCATTCGTCATTTTCGGGCTACGGCTCAGGCAGTGCCGCAAGGGAGAAAACCTCTGCGGCTTCGCATACCGCACAGCACAGCTCGTATTCAAAGCCGAACACAGCGGTAAACAGAGGCTTTTCGGGAGCGGGGAAGAGTGCTTCGGGCTCATCGGCGGCTCTTAATTTCAAGCCGGGCGATTCGGTAAGCCACAGAGTTTTCGGCGACGGCGTTGTGTCGAGAGCAACCCCCATGGGCAACGATATGCTCCTGGAAATAGCCTTCCAAAAGGTCGGCACAAAGAAGCTTATGGCAAAAATGGCTAATTTGAAGAAGATACGAATTGCCGCACGCGAAAACGAACAGGTTAAAGGATTATGATTATTCACAAAACGGCGCCTATTTTATAACCGTTTGCGTTAAAAACCGCAAGCCTATTTTGTCGTACATACCATACGATAAATCGTATAATTAAGCAATTCAAGGGCTCAATAATCAAGCGGCTCGGTGTATCGATTTGGCAAAAAGGTTTTTATGACAATGTAATCCGTGATGAACACGATTTTCAAATAAAGTGGCAATATATTGCAGATAATCCTTTAAGGTGGCAGGACGATTATCTATTCCATAACGGCAAATAAAAACGGACGGGAAACCGTCCGTTTTTCCATGGTGTTTTCTATTGTAAATGATTTAATATCCGAGCTTGTCGTTTACAAGGATAACATGAATGCGGGCCTTATGGCGGGAATATCTTGTTATCAAAAACTGGCAGCAGATTGTGTCGGGCGACTTGCAATTAAGGCACGAACCCGTCTTGGAGCAGGGGGTGTTGAGCCCGAAACGCTGTGTGTTTATCGGTGCGGCAATGTTCATTGCCCTTTTAAGAGCGGCGTCAACATCCTTTGCGACCTTGTTCATTCCGACGATAAGCACAACCTTTTTCGGACCGTAAGCGTAAGCCGAAACCCTGTTTGAGTTGCCGTCGATATTTACAAGTATGCCGTCCTCGGTTATGGCGTTTGTACTGCCGAGGAACACATCGCAGTCATACGCTTCAAGCTCCGCCTTGTGTCTGTCGGGGGCAGTGTTGCGGTCGATGTAATGATATTTTCCGCTTTTGAGCTCGTCGATAAGACCTATTTCCTCAATCGAGCACGAACCGCCGTGCGATACCGAACAGCCGTCCTGCATAAGCGAGAGCGCAAGCTCCTTTGCCTTTTCCTTGGACTCGGCATAGTAGCCCGTCATATTTCTCGACTGCAAGCCCGTGATTACCGTCTGTGCAAGCAGTTCGTTCCTTTTGAATTCGTTTGCGTTCATATAATCAACTCCGTTTGTCTGTTTTATTCCTATATTTTAGTACAATTCATAATTTTTTTCAATAAAAAATATGCACGGTAAAATACCGTGCATATCAGCCTGTCGAAAAACGCCGGTCAAGCAAGAGCGCAGACCGGTGTTTTAGCATTA
>CABUHY010000018.1 GCA_902491475.1 uncultured Eubacteriales bacterium | reverse complement strand
CTCATTCACTTGCAATTTAATATTTAATTTTGTCTAAACTTTGGGGGTCGCTTCATGACGAGGGAGCTGTCATTTTTCATTTTTGAAAAATGACTGAGGGAGAGATAACGAAAATTTGATGTTTATTGGCGGCGGGAGCAAGCCCCCGCCCTATACTGCGTTTTGCGGATTACGGACAGCCGCAAGGGCTGTCTCTAAGGATTCTGCGGCAGGATATTACATATCAACTGTCAACACAGCATAAAAATCCCCGGGATTTATTCAAATCCCGGGGCAAGTTATTTATAAAACTTTATTTGTATCAGTGAGCCGCAACATATGTCAGAATGTTCTTTGCGTCAATGATTGAAACGCTGCCGTCGCAGTTCGTGTCCGCAGCCCAAGCCTGCTTGTCGTCGAGCTTTGAAAGCTCCGCAACATCGCGAAGTACAAGCTTTGCGTCGAAAAGCGAAATTCTGCCGTCGGCATTTACATCTCCGTCGGCACCCGAAAGGGGCGAAAGAACATGTGTGTTTCTGTCATAAATCATAAACTGCGGGAATTTTGCGTTTGAATAAATATCCGTGCCCGCAGGTGCGGTAAGTATCCATTTGAAGAATTCACAGTTGTCGTTTGCGCCGTTGTTGCTGTATTCAACATGCTTCATATCCTTGATAAACCAAGTGTTGTCGGGGAGATAAGCGGTGCTTGCGTCGATTATCTTATCGTATGAAACATACGGAACTTTTTTGGTTATGTTAAGCGTTTTTCCGTAATCCGCAACGGTGGCAAAGCCGCTTGTATGGATTGTCTCGATTACCTGGTCGCTCTGAAGATATGACGCGGTGGAAACGGGCGAAATCTGCATATTGTAGTGCGAAACTATCGAAACGCAAACGCCGTCAGCCTTTGCCTGCTTAAGGATTGAACCGATTTTTGACTGAACATTGTAATGATAGTCGTCAATTCTGTTCTTGAAAATTTCTCTCTGCTCGGGCGTGCCCTCATTCATACGGGGGAACATAAACTTCTTTGCCGAAGCGTAGCACGAATCGGGAACGAAAGCCCAGAAGCCTGTGTTGTAGCCGAAAAGCGGAATAAGACATTCGGAGAACACTCTGTCGCCGTCGTACTCAAGGAGTTCATTGAGTATCGGAAGAATTTTTTCAACGATTCCCGTCTTTGAGAGAACGGCGCTTATCTTATCGTCGCCGATTGACTCGGTAATTATGTTGTAAAGTCCGTCGGGGTCAACATCAATTTCGCCCATAAAGAGCTTGCCGACCATTTCAAGACCCGTGTAAGCGGCGGAGAGCATTGTGATGTTGCTCAAATCCTCATAGCCGTATTTTGCGAGATATGACGCCATAATAACGCCGCCCATGCTGATGCCCGAAATCGAAACTTTATCGTGACCCGAGGTCTTTTTGATGTTTTCGACATATTCGTGGATTTCATCGGCAAGGATAAGCGGGTCAACACGCCAGTCAAGTCCGTAAACCCAGACATGGTCCTTACCCACTGCGTCGCAGGCAATGTCAACTATATCGTTGTTGAAAACCTCTTTTACATGGGTGTAGTCGTAATCGGAAACGGGACCCGTAAACTGGTCGATAATAGCGACATCGGAGTTCTTGGGTTCGCCCTCGGGAGTGCAGGCAACAGGTCCGAGCAATTCGTTTGCTATCGGAATAAATTCGTCGCAGAATTTGTCGTAGTCAGCCTGTGTTCTGCCCGAAGCGAGAAGAGTTGTAAGGCTCGGAAGAGCTTTTTCAACCGCTTGCGCTATCGAGTCTGCGTCGGGAGCCCATACGCCTTTGCCCGTTGATGTGTCAATGAGCTGATACTGTGAAAATCCCGAAATTACCAGCATGGGATTTTTACCGCAGTTGCATACCTTGCCTGCCGCAAAGGACGGAGCTATGCAACAAAAGACAATAACCAAGGACAAAATAACGCTAAAAACTTTTTTTGAGATTTTTTTTGACATTATACTTCCTCCTCGTATGTAAATACGAAATTATTGTATCATATCGTTTGCGTGAGTGCAATAATTTTTAAGTTTTGCACAAAATTAAAAGACGGTTTCAACGGTTTTTGTACATTTATACGGCGAATACCGCCAGGAGTCCATATGCCCCGAGTCTATAAAATACTTGTATTTTCTGTTTTCACAGGGGGCGTTGTCGGTGCTGACGATTATGAGCTTTATTTTCATCTTTTCGGAGTTTACACTTTTTATAAACACGCTTGCGCTCTGCCCGGGCTCAACGCCCTCGACATATTCCGCAAGTCCCGCAAGGTTCGGCGCCAGCTCGACGAAAATGCCGTACGGCTCTACCGAACGGACAATACCCGTAACCGTTTCGCCCGAATTGAACATTGCGACATTTTCCTCCCATGTTCCGAGCAATTCCCTGTGGGATAATGTTATTCTGCCGTTTTCGTCAATACTGCGTACTACCGCCTTGATGTTCTGGTCGATAAAAAACCTTGCGTGCGGGTTGGGAATCCTTGAAACCGAGACGGAGTTTATCGGCAGGAGGGAGGTTATTCCTCTGCCTATGTCGCAAAACGCCCCGAACGGCTCTATGTGCGTAACCCTTGCGTCTATTATATCTCCCGGCAAAAGTCTTGAGACATAGTCGCGGCGGCAGTCCTTTTGCGCCTCGGTTCTGCTCAAAACCGCAACGGGCTTTTCGCCCGACTCGTCTATTTCGGTTATGTAAAAGCCCGTAGGCTTGTTTACCCTTGAAATTACCGCTATATCCTTTACACTGCCGTCCTTTACGCCCTCGGCGCACTCGTCATGAGGCATAAAGCCGCTTATTTCTCCGAATTTGAAGTGCAGATTGTGTGCGCTGTCGCACATAAGCGCCCGAGCTTCAAGGTAACGCCGCTTTTCGCATGCCTCTTTGAGCAGATTTATGTTTGTGAGTGTTTTCTCCGTTTCCCGTGAATTGAAAACAGTTCCTTCGGGTAAATATTTTTCCATAATGATTACCGTGCCTTTCAGGTTTCTGATATTTTTGCAATTTACTCATAAATTTATATGCCCGAAGAGCCGAATTGAGAATTGCGGTGTTTAATTTTTTTCGATAGTGTGATACAATATATAAAAACTGTACGGGAGGTATATTATGGACGTGCGTGTAGGCGACGAGCTTGTGATGAAAAAGGCGCATCCCTGCGGCGAGAACAGATTTGAGGTTCTGCGCTCGGGTATCGATTTCAGACTGCGCTGTAAAAAATGCGGACGGGAAGTAATGGTTCCCCGTGTAAAGATAGAAAAAAATATAAAGAAAATTATTCGTGAGGAAGCAACGGATGACAGATAAACTTAACGGTATAGAGGAAAGATACGAAAAGATAAACGAGCTCCTCTGCTCGCCCGATATAATAAGCAATCAGCAGGAATATGCGAAGCTTATGAAGGAGCAGAAAAATTTGACGCCCGTTGTCGAAAAATTCAGGGAATATAAAAAATACGAAAGCACGCTTGAGGAGTCAAAGCAGCTGCTTGACGCAGGCGGACTTGACAAGGATTTCAGGGAGCTTGTTCAGGAGGAATACGAGCAGGCAAAGACCGATGTCGAGCGTTGCTCGGAGGAACTTAAAGTTCTGCTTTTGCCCAAGGACCCCAACGACGACAGAAATGTCATTGTCGAGATAAGGGGCGGCGCAGGCGGAGAAGAGGCGGCGCTCTTTGCGGGCGAGCTTTTCAGAATGTATTCAATGTACGCCCAGTCAAAGGGCTTTAAGGTCGAAATTTTGTCCGAAAACCCGACAGAGCTCGGTGGATATAAGGAAATTGTTTTCAGCGTCGAGGGCGAGGGAGCATACTCACGCTTTAAGTTTGAGAGCGGCGTACACCGTGTTCAGCGTGTCCCCGAGACGGAAAGTCAGGGCAGGATACAGACCTCCACAGCTACGGTTGCGGTTTTGCCCGAGGCGGAGGATGTGGACATTGAGCTTGACCCCGCTGATTTGCAGATAGATGTGTTCCGTTCCTCGGGAGCGGGCGGCCAGAAGGTAAACAAGACCTCGTCCGCAATCCGTGTAACGCATATCCCGACGGGAATGGTGGTTGAATGTCAGGATGAGAGAAGCCAGTACAAGAACAAGGACAAGGCGTTGAAGGTTCTGCGTGCAAGGCTGCTTGAAATCGAGCAGGCGAAGCACGACGCCGAAATCGCAGGCACAAGAAAGGCGCAGGTCGGTACGGGCGACAGAAGCGAGAGAATAAGGACATACAACTTCCCGCAGGGCAGGGTGTCCGACCACCGGATAGGACTTACTCTTTATAAAATAGAGCAGATAATGAACGGCGACCTTGACGAGATAATCGACGCTCTTATCACAGCCGATACGGCGGAAAAATTAAAGGCAGAGGAATAATTTGATGACTACTCGGGTAATCGACATCAGAACAGACGAAAAAGAGGCTTTGAGCGAAGCGGCAAGGCTTATCGGAGCGGGAGAGGTCGTTGGTATTCCGACCGAAACCGTTTACGGACTTGCGGCAAATGCGCTCGACGGCGAAGCGGTCAAAAAAATATATGTCGCAAAGGGCAGACCGTCGGACAACCCTCTTATAGTACACATTTCCGACATTTCCGAGCTTGCTCCGCTTGTAAAGGAAGTGCCCGAAAAGGTAAAAATGATGGCTCAAAAATTCTGGCCCGGACCGCTTACAATGATTATGAAAAAAAGCGATTTAATTCCGAGTGTTACCTCGGGCGGGCTTGAAACGGTTGCGGTGCGTATGCCGAAATCGGAGTATGCGAGGAAGATAATCAAGGCTTGCGCTTTGCCGCTTGCCGCACCGAGCGCAAATCTTTCGGGAAGCCCGAGCCCGACCAACGCAAAATATGTTCTTGACGATATGGACGGCAGGGTGCCGCTTATAATCGACGGCGGAAGCTGTGAAATCGGCGTGGAATCGACCGTCATCACATTTGCGACGGAAAAGCCCACGCTTTTAAGACCGGGCGGTGTTACCGTCGAGCAAATCGAGGCTCTTATAGGAGAAATCGACATTGCCTCGGCAGTTCTCAACAGGCTTGCCGACGGCGAACAGGCGGCGTCTCCGGGTATGAAATACAAGCATTATGCACCGAGAGCCGACATAACAATAGTTAAGGGCAGCCTTGAAAAATTCATTGATTTTGTCAAGGGCAAGGATTGCTTTGCGCTCTGTTTTGAGGGCGAGGAAAAATATTTTGAGAACTCTGTCACATACGGTAAGGCGGGCGACGGACTTTCGGAGGCGAACAGGCTGTTTGACGCATTGCGTGAGCTCGACGAGAAAGGCGCAAAGACCGTTTACGCAAGATGCCCCGAAATAAGCGGAGTGGGTCTTGCGGTATATAACAGGCTTATCCGTTCGGCAGGCTTTAAGATAAAGGAACTGTGATATGAAAATTATCGGACTTACGGGGCAGACGGGCGCAGGTAAATCGACCGTTGCAAAGGCTCTTGAAAAATCGGGATATTACCATATCGACGCCGACCATGTCGCAAGGGATGTGATAAACGCCGACAAGGGCGTTATCGCCGCTCTTTCACGGGAATACGGTGCGGATATTGTGCTGTCCGACGGTACGGTTGACAGAAAACTGCTTGCAAAAAGGGCGTTTTCATCAAAGCAAAGCACCGAAAGATTGAGCGAAATAACTCACCCCGCCGTTGTCGAATATATCAAGGGTATAATTTCAAAAGAGGAAAAAGAAAATATCCCCGGAGTAACGGTTGACGCCATAGGGCTTTTTGAGAGCGGACTTGCAAAAATCTGCGATACGAACATCTGCGTTGTCGCACCCGAGGAAATACGCCTTGACAGAATAATTAAACGGGATAAAATATCTCTTGAGAGCGCAAGGCAGAGAATATCGGCGCAAAAGGGCGAGGACTTTTTCCTTGCAAACGCCGACAGGGTCGTAAAAAACTATCCGCCTTACGGACTTTCGGAGCAGATAAAGGAAATTATCAACGATGACTAAACAAAAAAAGACAGCGCTGTTGAAAATAATCGCCCTGATTTTGGCGTTTGTTGCTGTTATTTCCGCAGTGACCGTGATTTTGCTGAGGGTCGGTTATAAGCATAGATACCCGCAAAAATACACAGAATATATAGAGAAGTACGCCGATGAGTATTCGGTGCCCGCGAATTTGCTTTATGCCACAATAAAGGTTGAAAGCGGCTTTGACGAAAACGCAAAATCCGAGGTGGGCGCAATAGGGCTTACCCAGATAATGCCCGACACCCTCGCATGGCTTCAGACGAAAACGGGCGAAAAATATACCGAAGCGGATTTGTCCGACCCTGAAATATCAATAAAATACTGTGCGTTTTTCTATTCGATACTGCTTGAAAAGTTCGGAAACACCGAAACCGCCGCGGCGGCGTACCACGCAGGGATAAACAGGGTTGACGGCTGGCTTAAAGACCCCGAGTATTCAAGCGACGGCGTAACGCTCGACAAAATCCCGTCAAGGGCAACGGCGCACTATGTAAGCAAGGTAACAAAAGCCGTAAATGTTTACGGCAATCTATATAAAGAGGAGCAATGAAAATGAGCAAGGAAAAATCAAAGGCAGAAGAACTTAAAGAAAAGCTTTTCTATGTTCCGAAGCACGCATCGGAGGTTATTTCGCAGTCGGAAACCGACAAGGCGGACGAGTTCTGCGAAGAATACAAAAACTTCCTCAACAAGGCAAAGACCGAGAGAGAGGCTGTTATATATGTCCTCGACAAGGCGAAGAAAAACGGCTATGTCGAGTTTGACAGAGATAAAAAGTATCAGGCGGGCGACAAGGTTTACTACAACAACAGAGGTAAATCGATAATTCTTGCCGTTATCGGTAAAAAGAGTCTTAAAGAGGGTATCCGTCTTTCGGCGGCGCACATTGACTCGCCGAGACTTGATATGAAGCAAAATCCGCTCTATGAGGACTCGGATATAGCTTATTTCAAGACGCATTATTACGGCGGAATAAAGAAGTATCAGTGGACGGCAATCCCGCTTTCGCTTCACGGCGTAGTTGTCAAAAAGGACGGCACAAAGGCGCAGGTCAATGTCGGCGAGGATGACGGCGACCCGAAATTTGTCGTAACCGACCTTCTTCCCCACCTTGCGGCAGAGCAGATGAAACGCACTCTTGCCGACGGAATAAGGGGCGAGGAGCTCAACATCGTAATCGGTTCACGCCCGTTCAAGGACGACGAGGCAAGCGAAAAGGTAAAGCTCAATGTTATGAATATCCTGTTTGAGAAATATGGAATTACAGAGAGCGATTTCCTTTCGGCGGAGCTTGAAGCCGTTCCCGCTTTCAAGGCTACTGATATAGGCTTTGACCGCAGTATGATAGGCTCTTACGGACATGACGACAGAGTTTGCGCTTACCCGGCGGCAGAGGCGATTTTCAATATCGAAAAGCCCGAATACACAGCTGTTACGGTTCTTACCGACAAGGAAGAGATAGGCTCGGAGGGCAACACGGGTCTCAATTCCTCGTACTTCAAATATTTTGTTGCGGACCTTGCAAATATGCAGGGCGTAAATTATCATACGGTGCTCTCAAACAGCCAGTGCCTTTCAGCCGATGTCAATGCGGCGTTTGACCCGACCTTTGCAGATGTTTCGGAAAAGAGAAACGCCTCCTATGTAAACAAGGGCGTTGTTATCACAAAATATACGGGTTCAAGAGGCAAGGCAGGCACAAGCGACGCTTCGGCAGAGTATATGGGCAAGATAAGAAGTATGCTTGACGGCGAAAACATCGTATGGCAGTCGGGCGAGCTCGGTAAGGTTGACGCAGGCGGCGGCGGAACTGTCGCTATGTATCTTGCGGCGCTCAATATTGATGTCGTTGACCTCGGCGTACCGGTCCTTTCAATGCACGCACCGTTTGAGGTCGTTGCAAAGCTTGATGTCTATATGGCATACAGGGCGTTCAAGGCGTTCTTTGAAGAGAAATAAGACGGTGTCGGTTACGGAGCAGACCTTAACGGGTCTGCTCTTTTTGTTTATGAAGTTTTTCCGATTTGTTAATAAAGTGTTAAATATTACACAGTATATTGCATTACAAGATAGTATGTGATATATTGTATTCGTAATAAGTATGATGATGAAAGGAGAGGCGCAATGAATACACAGTTCAAAAAAGGCGTGCTTGAGCTCTGTGTTTTGTCACAGCTGCGGCAGGGCGACAAATACGGTTATGAGCTTGCGGACGCAGTCGGTAAACAGATAGATGTTTCAGAGGGAACGATTTACCCCTTGCTGAAACGGCTTCGTAACGAAGGATATTTTGAAGTGTACCTCAAGGAGTCGCCCACGGGACCTGCAAGAAAGTATTACAGGCTTACCCAAAAGGGCAGGGACACGCAGGCGGCGCTTGAAAAAGAATGGAATGAATTTACGCTTTGCGTTTCAAATTTGTTAGGAGGCGACGGTAATGACTAAGGTTGAATTTTTACAGGAATTATACAATCATCTCTCGGGCTTTTCGCCTGCGGAGCGTGATGAGATAATACAGGACTTCGAGGAGCATTTTTCAGCCGGAACAGAGCTCGGAAAAAGCGAAGAACAGATTTGCGAGGAACTCGGAACACCGTACAGCTGTGCCATGCAGTATGTAAATCCGCAGCAGGCTTCGTCGTCCGTCGGCGCAAAGGAACAGCCCGCTGCGAAGAAGGCGGTGTTCAACGCAGGCTCGCAAACATACCAGAAGCCGAATTTTGACAGACGGAATAAATTTTTATGGACGCTTATGTTCATTTTCTTCGTTCTGTGCGCACTCGGTGTATATCCGACAGCCGTAATGCTTGTGCTTTCGCCGATAATGCTTGTGCTTGTCGCAATTTTCGCGATAGCCGCAGTGCCGTCGGCAGCTATGACGGGCTTTCTCATTTCGTTGAGTGTGATGTTCGTCTGCATGGGACTTCTCATGTTTGCGATTATGACATATCTGCTGAAATTAAGCTTCCGCAAAGCCGGCTTATAAGGAGGGACGGAGCATGAAGAAATTTATATCTGTAACAGCAATTATTCTTGTCATTTCGGCAATATCCGCGCTGTGCTTTTTTGCGGCGCTCGGAACGGAGTTCGTGCAGTATGCGGCAGACGGTAATTTTGACGGCGTGTTGGAAAAGCTTGAAGATAAATTGGAAATGATAGGCGACGAAATCGAAGCTAAATATTCCTATGACGAAATTGACGATATAGACGATGATGACTGGTATCTGAGCAATAAGACAACTGTCAAATCGGAGAAATACACCTCCGACAGCATTGTTATCGGTTCGGATTCGGTTGAGGTGATTATGATGCCGTCTTCAGACGGTAAGCTCTCCGCCGAGATTATGACATACTCAAGGAACGAAGATGACGAAGTTACGGAGCCGATTGTACTTAAAGACTTCAGTGATGACAGCAGGGATTACAAACTGTTTATTAAGGCGCGTGAGCAGTCTTATTTATATAAAACCAAGGCTGTTGTTTATATTCCCGAAAATGTGAGAAATGTTGAATTTTATACTTCTACGGGCGAATTTAAGGCTGACGGCGGAATTGTCCTTGACAGCCTCAATGCGAATATCGGAACAGGCAGTGCGGATATTGAAAGAGCAAATATCGACAAATGCAATATCAGCGTCGATACGGGAAAAATAGATATTGAAAGCGGTTTTTCGGCAGGAACTTCGGTTACGGCTCATGTGGATACGGGCAAAATAGACTGCACGCTTCCGTTCGCCGCAGGTTATACGGTAAATTACAGCGCACAGACCTGTAAGCTTGACGACGATATGCCGATAAACATAACGCTGTTTGATTCGGACGGCAACCCGACAAACACGGTTAAGCCGTCGGGAAAGATAGAGTCGTCCGATACTTCGGAAAAAACGGTTGAGGCGAATTTGAGCGTAAATACGGGAAAAATAGAATTTGATATGGATTGAGGATTATGAGCAGAAAAAACAAACTTGATACTGCGGTTGTTTATTCGGAGGGGACCGAAAACAGGCAGATAACATACGACAAGTTGTTTTGGTTGTTTATTGTAGGCAGTCTGATAGGCGTTCTCATGGAAGGCATCTTCTGTAAGCTCACAAGAGGTCATTGGGAAAGCCATGTGGTTTCTGTTTACGGCTCGTTCAACATACTTTACGGCTTTGCGGCGGTTCTGTTCTTTGTTGCGGCGGAGAAGCTTAAACGGAAGCCTCAGACTCAGAAATTCATTATTCTTGCGACGGTTGCCACCGTTTTGGAGCTTGCCTGCGGATTGCTGCTTAAAAATGTTCTCGGTATGCGGGCGTGGAACTACAACGGAAGCTTTATGAATTATCAGGGCATTATATGCTTGGGCTTTTCGGTAATATGGGGCGTTGTGGGCATTGCGTTCTGCAAGCTTTATCCGAAAATCGACAGCCTGCTTGACAGACTCAAGGGCAAGAAGTGGCACTTTGCCTGCGTTGTGATGAGCGTGTTTATGGCGTTCAATTTCATAATGACAGCCGCATCGATAGTCAGATGGAGCGAGAGGCATTACGGCTATGAGGCTCGGACCCGTTTCGAGCAGTATTTGGACAATGCCGCACCCGATAATTGGATGCAGTCGAGATTTGTCGAATGGGAATTTCTTGACAGAAGCTGATATTTAATTAAAATTAAATAAAAACAAAAAATTATTCAAAGGAGAAATAAAAATGAAGAAGAAACTTTATAAAAGCAATCGTGACAGAATGTTGGCAGGCGTACTCGGCGGATTTGCGGAGTATATAGGCGTTGACTCGACTCTTGTGAGACTTGTCTATGTCCTTATCTCGCTGTTTTCGGCAGGCTTCCCCGGACTTCTCTTTTATATCATTTGCGCTCTCATAATTCCCGACGAGCCGTTTGATGTCGAGCAGTAATCGGAAATTTCGTCCGAAAACGCCCGTGAGCGTGTAAAAACAACAGCATAAGCCGACACGGTTTTCGCCGTACCGAGGATATAATTTTTTTGAAAAATTATGTTTAAGGTACGGTGATTTTTTTGAAAACTATACAGACGGCAAGGCGTATATATGCCGATGCAAACGCCGAAAAGATAGAAAAAATATCAAAGCAGGCGATAAAACAGCTTTTTTGCTTTCTGCTCGGACTTCTCTGCGGCTCGATAAACGAGCTTGAAACATTTTCGCCGTTTGCCGTGGGGTTTGTGACTGCGGTTTCGGGCAAATATACCGTTTCGGCAGGGCTCGGTGCGGCGGCAGGCTATATTTTAACGCAGGACAACCTGTCGGCATTGCGTTACATAGCGGCGATAATCTGTTCGGTAATACTTATAAAGCTTACCGACGAGCTTGAAAAAATCAAAAAGTTCAGACTTCTGCCGTCCTGCATCGCTTTTATGTCGCTGTTTTTGACAAGTATGGCGGTGCTCTTTGCCTCTGAGGTTTCGGCACGGTCGTTTCTTGTGTTCCTCTGTGAGGCGGCACTCGGCTTTGCGCTGTCGTTTGTGTTTTCCGCGGCATTTGACGCAGTGTCGGCATATCAAAGACAGGGCGGCTTTACGGCACGGGATATTATATTCGTAGGTGCGTTTTTGTCCGTCATTTTGCTCTCGCTGTCGGGAATAACCCTGTTTTCGGTTTCGCCCGCAAGGATAATAGGCGTATTTGCGCTGATACTTGCCTCTTATATCTATAAAGAGGCGGGCGGTGCAGGCTTCGGCGTAGCGCTGGGGCTTGCAATGTCGCTTAATAACGCTGTAGGGGCGTCGGGCGTTGCTTATGCGGTAACGGGGCTTGTGTGCGGAATGTTTTCGCATTTCAACAGAGTTGCGGGTGCGGTGTCGGCTCTTATTGCTTTTTCGGCGGCTTTTCTGTTTGAAAACGGCACTGCCGAAAAGATTTATCTTCTTATTGAAGCGGCGGTGGCTTGCGTTGCGTTTCTGTGTATACCCGAAAAGGCTCTGCGTTCGCTGACGGGAGGCTTTTATGAACGCCGTGAACCCGTAAATGTGAACTCACAGCGCCTTGCCCTGCTTGAACGGCTGAAAAATGCATCTGCGGCGGTCGAAGAGGTTTCGGGAGCGGTCAACGCCGCCTCGGAAATCCTCAAAAGCAGCGAGCCCGAAACGGAGCTTGATGTATATTCGAGGGTCAGGGCAGGCGTGTGTACCGACTGTCGGCTCAATTCTTTCTGCTGGAACAAAAATTTTGCCGACTGCAAAAAGGCGTTTGATACAATGAGCGAAACGCTCAAAAACAACGGCGTTGTCAATTCAAACACCCTGCCGCCGTTTTTGAAGGGCTGCTGCGTTAAATCGGACGAAATAACGGACAACTTTAACAAAATTTACATAGGTTATGTATCGTCGAGGGCTGCCAGGGAGAAAATCGAAAAAATGAGGAGCATATCCTCCCGACAGTTCGGCGGTATGTGCGATATGCTCACGGAAATTTCCGAAGAATTTACAAAGGAAATCGATTTCGCCGACGATATTTCCCGAAAGGTTGAGGATTTGCTTATATCCTCCTTTGATATTTTCCCCGAAACGCTTGTGTGCCGAAATTCCGAAAACGGGAAGCTGAAAATCGAGTTCTCCTTCCGTAAAAAGAACGAAAAAATAAACGAATACGAGCTTCGCAAGGCACTGGAGGGAATTTGCTCGGTTAAGCTGGACAGGCCTTCCGTTACTTCTTCGGGGGACGAGGCGTGCGTGTGCTTTTGCGAAAAGACCTTTTTTCGAGTCGATGCCGCGGCTTCAAGGAGCGTTGCCGACAAGGACAGATATTGCGGCGACAGCTTTGAAAGCTTTTATGACGGCAAGGGCAATTTCAATGTCGTTTTAAGCGACGGAATGGGCACCGGAATGAGGGCGGCGGTCGATTCGTCGCTTGCAAGCTCAATGACGGCAAAGCTGATACGCTCGGGCTTTTCGCATCCTGCGGCGTTTCGGCTTGTAAATTCCGCCCTTATGCTAAAATCGTCCGAGGAGTCGCTCGCAACGCTCGATGTCCTCTCGATAGACCTCTACACGGGCAACGCAAGGCTCTGCAAGGCGGGTGCGGCGGCGACCCTCGTAAAGAAAAGGGAAAATGTGACAGCCGTCAACCGTGCCTCTATGCCGTTGGGTATCCTTGAGGAAGCGGATTTCGTTTCAACCGAATTCAAGCTTCGCAGGGGCGATACGGCGGTTATGGCAAGCGACGGAGCGTTTGAGTACTCGCTCAACACGGCAAAAATGATACTTTCGGGCTCAAACGACACCCCCGTTGACGCCCTTGCGGAAAAAATTGCCGAAGCCTCCAAGCGAGAAAGAGGCAAAAAGCCCGCCGATGATGTCACGGTTATTGTACTGAAATTAGTGCCAAATGAATAAAAAAGACAGGAAAAAACTGAAAATTTACATAAAAACTAAAGAATTGATTGACAATCGGCAAAATTTATTGTAAATTTTATATGTATCGATTGATAATGCACAATTATACGCCAAGAAGAATTTGAAAGGGGATATTTTTCAAATGGCAAAAAACAAACCTGTTCTGACTCCCGAGGAGTTGGAAGCTAAAAGAGCAAGGAAGGCTGAGAAGAATAAAATCTTCGGCGAGACCTTCTTAAAGTCGCTTGCGATATTGATGTCCATAGTGCTTGTTTATTCAATAGTTTACATAGCATTCGGACAGGGCACCACGATTGAGCAGAAGGTTGTTACACAGGGCAACAGCACATCAGGCAACAACAATTCGTCTCAGGGCGGCACAAACACGGCAAACAACAATACGGCAAATAACGCTACCTCATCCGACACATCTTCGGACAGCAATGCTCCCGCATCGGACGCTTCCGAGGCTAAGACGGTTGCCGACGCACTCAACAGCGCAACAAAGGCTGCGGTTGACGCAAAGGCAGGCTACGATTGGAAGAGAAACTGTCAGTACACTTCTCCCATCGATGTAGGTAACGCTACGAGCACACTTAATAAGGTTATTCACATGGTTGACGAAAACGCAGACCTCGACTCTGTTGTCGGCGGCTTCCTCGGAGTAGGCGATAAGAGCCTCACAATCAAGAAGGGCGAAGACGCTGCTGCGGCTATCGACTACCACGGCACAAACTATGCTCTTAAAGCTACATCGCTTAAACCCGAAGACCTCAAGGGCCTTAAAGTTAACGGCGACAGCTTTGAGTTTACACTCGACAATGTAAAGACCCCCGCTAAGGACGGTTCAAACTCGCTTTCAAGATTTACAAACGACATTATTACAAGGGAAGAGGTTGAGGCTGAAATTAAGGCTCAGGTTTCCGTTGTAACGGTTAACTCACTTGACGGCGAATACACAAACATCAAGGTTAAGGGCACAATCACCGACGGTAAGCTCGTTTCTCTCGAATACGAGACATCGGTAAGCGCTCAGCTCGCACTTAAAGCACTCGGTATCGGCATCAACGGTTCGGGCGCTATCCACACTGCTGCAAGCTACACTAACTTTGTATATTAATTCTTGGGAGGCAACTTAAAATGGCAAAGAAAGAGAAAGTTCAGTTAACTCCTGAGGAGATTGCTGACAGAAAAATTCGCAGATCAAACGGTTGGACCCGTTTCTGGGCAATATTCCTTTCATTCGTACTTGTTGCGGGTGTGTTCGGAATTGCACGCTCAAAGGGTCTTGACTCTTCCGCAAGCGACGATGTTACCGTAACGAACAACGCTTCAAACGGCGGCGCGGCTAATGCGGCAAACTCAAGCTCATGGGACGACGGTTCTTCAAACGGCTCATCTAACGGCGGTTCTTCAAACGGCGGCGCTTCAACAGCGGGCGACGCAGGTTCGGCAAATGCGGGCTCAACAGACGCAGCTGCTGTGGCAACACTTATCAACAACGCAACAAAGGCTGCTGTTGACGCTAAGGCAGGCTACGATTGGGAAAGACACTGCACGGTTGAAAATATCGATGTAGGTTCCGCTACAAGCACACTTAACAAGATTATCCAGGGCGTTGACTCAAACGCAGACTTGAACTCCGTTGTCGGCGGCTTCCTCGGCAGAGGCGATAAGAAAGAGACCTGCCCCAAGGGTATGACTCTTGACACCATCGATGTTCAGAAGGACGACGGCACAACAGAGAAGCTTTATCACGGCGCAAGCTACACTCTTAAAGCTACAAATCTCCAGGCGGGCGACATTCAGAACCTTCAGGTAAACGGCGACACATATGAGTTCACACTTCCGGATTCGACCAACCCCGACAGAAACGGCAACAACGCTCTTTCGAGATTTACAAACGACATCGTTATCCAGAGCGAGGTTGACGCCGAAATCAACAGCTTTGTATCTGTTGTAAATGTAAACTCAATTACGGCAAACTACAAGAACATTAAGGTTAAGGCTGTTATCACAGACGGCAAGCTTCAGAGCCTTGAATATTCGTATGCGGCTGACGCTGAAATTCAGCTTAAAGCAGTTGTATCAATTACAGGTACAGGTAACCTTAACGCAAACGCTAAATATTCTAACTTTGTATATTGATTCTAAGGAGGAAACTTAAATGGCAAAGAAAAACAAAGTTCAGTTGACTCCCGAAGAGTTGGCTGCGAAGAAACTTAAAACAAGAAAAGGCTGGGCAAGAGTAGGTGCTGTTGCATGTGCACTTGCAATCACAGCTGCCGTATATGCGGTAGGTTCAAAGGACGGCCACAAAATCAAGCAGGTTGAGGAAACTCCGCAGGTAGTAACCCAGGTTGTTACCGTTGCTGCAACAACGCAGAAGACAGAGACCACAACCGAAGCTACAACAAAGGCTCCCGAGACCACAAAGGCTGCCGAATCAACCACAAAGGCTGCTTCAAGCGATGATTCTTCATCGGGCGGAATTATGGATACAATCACAGGTCTCCTCGGCGGACTCGGCGACATTGACCTTTCGGGCGCAGGCGACACAATCGAAGGCGTCGGCAACACTGCAAAAGATTTCTTCTATGACATCGCAGACAAGATTGAAAACGGCGATAGCATCGGCGACATCGGCGGCGACATTATAGGCGGAATCGGCAAATAAAATATCCCCTACTTAATAAATTACGGCTGTTGCGGTTTGCAGCAGCCGTTTTTTTGTTGATATTCGCTAACAGCGTACGGTTTATTTTGGCATTTTTACCGTTGAAAACAGTCGAAGAAGCGTGTACAATTATCTTGAATGTGTTCATTTATCGAAAGGGGTTGTTGATATGCCGTGTTTTGGCTCAATTTATATAACGGCGTTGTCAATGCCCGAAATGTCAACGGCACAGGCGGATTATGTAAAGCTTACCGTTGCGCTTATAGTGCTTATACTGATTTTACCCGTTGTTTATTTTATATTACTGCGGCACGAGAACAATAAAACAAAGCACCTTAAAGCGATAATCGACCAGACAATGCTTACCTTTGCAAAGGTTATTGATGCCAAGGACCCTTACACAAGAGGACACTCCGAGGCGGTTGCCGAATATTCGAGGGAGATTGCACGGCGTTACGGTATGCCGAGGAGAATGCTTGACAACATCTACTATTCGGGACTTTTGCACGATATAGGCAAGATTGCCGTCCCCGACTCAATACTCAACAAGCCCGAAAAGCTGACAGAGGACGAATATGAAATAATCAAGACTCACACTTCGGTCGGTGCGGATATTCTTTCCGACCTTACTACGGTTGACAATATTGCGGCAGGTGCGAGAGACCATCACGAGCGATATGACGGTTCGGGATACCCGAAAGGGATTGCCGGCAATGACATAAGCCTTGAGGGAAGAATTATCGGCGTTGCCGACGCATATGACGCAATGGCTTCCGAACGGGTGTACAGAGGAACTTTCAGCCGTGAGAAGATAAGAGACGAGTTTGAAAAGGCGTCGGGCAAGCAGTTTGACCCGAAAATCGTTAAAATTCTTCTGGAAATGATAGACGAGGGTTACTTTGACCGATAAACGGGCAGCACGATACAAAATACGATAAAAACCGCTCCGAAGCTGCGGGTTTCGGAGCGGCTTTTCTGCTTTTTTGGTGAAAATCTATATTTCGGACGCTGAAATTACCCGAACACCATATATTGTGGCTTGAAAAATAATCAACAAATATCGACAAAATGTGCAATAAATATGCGGTTTGACGAAAACTTTGTTCAAAAAACGGCGAAAACTCAAATGTTCACAGTTTGTTCATAATTTTGTGGAAAAATTGCCAAAATCATTTGATTATTTTGCCCAAAAATAACAAATTTATTTGTTCAAATCGGAAAAACGATACTAAATCGTGAATAATTTATTGACTTTTTTACGATAAAAATTTATAATTTGAGTAACCATAGGAATGGTGTAATGGGGCGAAGTGTCTGAATTTTCGGACGCGGTCGTTATGCCCTTGCTATCTTCGGCGGGCACACAAGCCTGTTATGATACACATCCTTTGGTAATATGCTCGGGTGTGTATCATCGTCTCCCACCGACTTTAACAAGTGGGAATGGTGGGAGCCCTACCGAGTTAAACAAGACAGCGTTTGCGGACTCCTCCCTTATCGGGGCGGTCAGAGGCAAGAAACAAACTGCAGTCGCAAACAGCCGATGCGGCACCCCCGTCGGCATTCGTTGAACGGGGTGCGGACATTAAATCTTTTAATGTAAAATAATTAGGAGGTAAACAAATGAAAAAGTCAACAAAATTGTTGAGTGTTATCTTGGCAATTCTTATGATTTTCTCATCTCTGTCGGTTGCGTCTTTTGCCGCTAAGGCAAACTACAAGACTGTTGACGAGCTCGAAGCTTTGAACGCTTACGACGGCTACGGTCAGGTAACAAGACTTTCAACCGAAGAGAGAATGTCAATACTCTTTGACCAGCTTGATCTTCTCCTCGGACAGGCGAACATCAACATGGGCACAGTTCTTGACACAATGGGCCTTAAGATTACAATCAACCTTACATCTGTCAACAACATTTGTTCATCGTTCGACACATTCAAGTCAACAATGTCAAGTGGTTTGTACAGCATCGCTAAGGCTTTCGTAAATCTTGGTATCCTTGAAGAATTAAGCTTCAGCACATGGCAGAGCGGCATGAGCCGTGAAGGCACAGCTCAGCTCACAATCGTTTCCGAGATTCTTGAGCTTCTTTCGGCAAACAAGAGTGCTATCAACACGGTATTCACAAACGGCCTTGAGCTCGGCATGATCGCAAACTTCATCACAGGTCTTGATATTAAACCTATCAACAACCTTATTAAGAACATCCCGCAGGCTGTTAAGACGGCAGTCTTCCCGCTTATGGCAAGACCCGACACAACAGTTTCCGAGTTGGGAACTTACACAAACACATCGGGCGACGGCGGAATCCTTTCCGTACTTGACAACTTTGTAAAGATTATCTTCACAAAGCCGATGAATTGGACATCATACAGAGTAAGCGCTTCGGGTGCTGACCTTGGTTATACCACAGCTCTTCCGACCGCTGCTGAGCAGACATCAAGATATTTCGTTGTAAGCGATGACGGCACAAAGATTACTCAGTATGACTACAACTTCGCTCCCCTTATGGGCACAAGCGACAATACAGGCAAATGGACAGAGACAGTTACTTATACCAAGACTCTTGAAGAAGAGGGCGGAGATACTTACATCTTTGCAGCTCCCGAGGATTACACCGGTGACGCAACTCTTAAATGGTATAAGGCAGGCGACGAAGGCTACTTCCTTCCGTCAGTCAGAGACGCTATCAACAACGGCACATTGAGCTTCACACTCAACGGCGACGACAGCGCTCTTTCACTTCTCTACAAGTTCATTCCTTCTGTATTTGCCGAGATGGCACCCACAGTTCTTAACGGTTCTGTTAAGAAGCTCCTTGCAGGTGCATTCGATGTTACATTTGATGAAATGACAGCTGACGAAGTTGCAGCGGCAGTTTCCGCTACGGGCAACCCCGACAACTTCTTCACAAAGGATCAGGAATTCTATCTTTGGGAATATTCTGATTACAAAGTAATCGACGGCGTTCCTTACTATCGTTTCGAGGATACATACTTCAAAGGTACTATCCCCTCAAACATCAGCACATATTACTATATGTTCAACTGGGATTGGAACATCACCGACGATTTCGTTAATGATTACATCCCGCAGGTAAGCGGAGCAACAATCAGCGCTTCAAAGGCTGGCTATGACAGCATCCTTGACGGCCTCAATGCTTTCGTTTATCATGTAATTGATACAGTTCTTGTTGATAAGTTCACAGTTAAGGGCGTTACATACAACCTTAAGGAAGGCATCAACTGGCAGAACGGCGGTCTTGACAAGGTTCTTGACAATGTTCTTTCTGCTGCAAGATATGTATTCAACATCGCTCCCGAAGAAATCTTCGACGAGTATTACAGCGACGCTAAGCTTTCACCGTATTACAATATGATGATGAACGGTACTACCAAGCAGGCTATTACAGGTCTTGTTGCTGCGGCAGTTAAGATGATTATGCCTCAGGTACAGTTCCCGTCGGAAGCTAAGCTTTGCAAGACAGTCGGCACAGACAGCAATGAGGATGTTTCAGTTCTTGCTCTCGGTGCAGTAGTAGTTCGTGAGCTTTGCACACAGCTTATGCCCGCATACAACTTCGACGCACTTATCTATGCTGATTACAACACAAAGACAATCCTTACAGGCTCCAAGTATGATTCAAACTACTGGCTTGATACTGTTATCACAATGGGTATTGACCTTGGTATGTATTACTTGCGCAACATCACCGACCTCGGTGAAGACAGTGCAAACGGCTACTATGCAGTAATGAACAAGCTCGGTGCGACTCCGTCCGCTGACGCTGCTTCGTTCACATACACAGCTGACTCAACATACATCGACTCTGTTCCCACATGGCAGTACAAGATTGACTGGATCATCGACTGGGCTCTCACTTCTTCGGAAGAGTGGGCATGGGGCTTCGAGAAGTTCCTTGACTGCGGCTCAACAGTTGATCTTGCTACATATCAGGATCCGTGGGCTAAGCTCAACACAGTACTTCTTAAACTCCTTCCGCTTGATCAGGTTCTTAACCAGAGCGGAGTTTCAACAGCAAGCAACACATGGCTTGAAAACGTACTCAGAGGCAAGCTCGTTGACGGTATCAACACACTTGACCTTCCGTTGGTTGCAAGCGCATTTGAAATTCCGGACGGAATCCTCAGAAACGCTAATGTTCTTACTCAGGTTGTTACGGTTGTAAGAGGTCTCCTCAACGCAATCCTTTACAAGGTAATGGGTAACTACACATTGCTTTCCGACAGCACATACACAACTCTTGATACAATCCTTAACCAGACAAATATCAAGAACCTTGTTGTAAACCTTGTTGACAAGCTTTACACAGCAGGCAACAACGGACTTCTTGTTCCGGTATTGCCGATAGTAAATATGTTCATCGGTTGGAAGACCGGTATCCAGGAATATTCCGACCCGTCAATTTACTTCTCATCAAGCTCAGGTGACAGCTACCTTCATAAGGACGCTACAAACACCTTGGTATTCACAAACAAATCGGGCGGTATGCTTCAGAAGCACAGAAACTCCGACAAACAGGATCAGCCTTACACCATCTTGGTTTCAAATGTTGAGGTTGACAACGGCGGTTCGGCTTCGGGCTTCCCGACAACAGTTGCTCCCGGCGGAACAGCTAACATTTCAATCACAGTACCGACAACTGACGACGTTATCCGTGCAATCGTTACTTATTCTTACACAGGTAAGGACGGCAAGGCACTCGGCGGCGAGCAGAAGAAGGTAATTTACGCTCGTACTTCTACCACTTGGGACCAGGAGAACGAGATAGAAGCAGCAGTCGACACAGGCGACTATGCACAGAGAAACGAATATAAGAAGTATGAGTTCACAAGAGACCTTTACACATCTGTTGTAAACTATCAGGGCTCTATGTCTTATAAGGCTGCAACGGTTCAGGTCGGTAACAAGACCAAGAAGTTCAGCAGCATTAAGTATGACACTAACCCGTCATCGAATTTCTCTTCAAACTTCGATCTTATCACAGATCGTGCAACGGCAGGTTGGGTTGAAGCACTCATCAAGAACGAGGTTGTTAACACCTCCGGTTACTTCTGGAAGGCTAAGTCGGGCGTTACCGCTGATACCGAATTTGATTACGGCGTATACGACGGCGGTCAGATCGCTGTTAAGTACGGTAACAAGTCCGGTACATGGAACATCGACTTCGTTTACTACACCGATTATAACATCGGTAACATTGTTAAGGGATATGTTGACAAGCAGCTTATGGCTTCCGATTACGGCTCAGACGCTCAGGACGCATTCTCAGCTTATGAGACTGCCCTCAGAGACGCTGTATATCTTGCAGACGCTCCCAAGACAACATCTTACACAACCGATGTAATGCCTTACATCGAAGACACTCTTACAGAGCTTGAAAATGCTTATAAGGCACTTTCAGCTTACAAGCAGGTTACCACAAACGCAATCACTGTTGATTCTGTAATCGCAGCTGTTGACGCACTCGAGACAGATAAGTCACACGACATCGACTTCGAGGATCACGAGCTTTACGAGTACTTCCAGTACGAGAACGCAAGAACAGCAGCTCGTAAGATTATCAACGCTTACGCTAAACCTGCACAGCCTGAAAACTACATTGACGGTGAAAACCTTTCACAGGCAGTTATCGAAGCTATCGAAGCTGCTAACAGCGGTAATGTAGCAACAGGTATCGGCGCTACAATTTCTACTCCCACAGCGGAAGCTATGAAGAATTGGAACGACGCTATTGCAAACTGGACTGCTCCGTCATACACTGACCTTGAAATGGCAGATTCAATTGCAAGACTTAATTACTACTATGCATTCATGGACGCTAACTGGAGAAGCCCTGTTGAGAAGCAGTTCTTGACATCGGAAATCGCAGCTGCTAAGGCTCAGAACTATGTTGAGAGCGAATACAGCAAGGATTCTTGGGCAGCATACGCAGCAGCTCTTGCTTCGGCAGAGAAGGTTGCAGCTGATTCAAGCGCACTTCAGTCAGAGGTATTTGATGCTAAGTACGAGCTTATGAAGTCTCAGAACGACCTCATTCCTGCATATGCATCAATGAAGGATAACGGCTATCTCGATTCAGAGCTCACAGGCCTTATTGCACAGGCTAACACAATCATCGGTCATTTCGACGAGTACTTCAAGGTTAAGGACGGCGTTGACGCTACCGAGGCTTGGAAACAGCTTGTTAAGGCTCTCGGTGTTGAGTACAATGTAACAGTTGACGGCGTTGATTACAGCGGCATCCTTTACAACCACTCGGCACTTACATTCACAGCATATGACAGACTTAACTCCAACAAGGAGAAAGCAAAGGTTGACGCAGCTTGCGACAAGCTCCAGGCAGCACTCAACAACTTCGTTTCAAGCGTAACACTTGATAAGAACGAATCAGGCGTTGTTAACCAGGTTGAGCAGGATGTAAGATACATCCAGGGTATCACACCGGGTACAGTTACAACTGCTGACGCAATCCTTGCAAACGTTAAGGCTTCTAACGCAGCGGCTAAGCTTGCAGTTTCGGCATCTAAGTCAAACGGCTACGGTACAGGTGCTAAGGTTGATGTTTCAATCGACGGCATCGGCGTTCTTACAACTTACTACGTAGTTATCTACGGCGATGTAAACGGCGACGGCGCAGTTGACGCATTCGACGCATTCGCAGTTGACAAGAGCATCAGCAACCTTGACGCACTTGACGGCGTATATGCTAAGGCAGCGGACGCTGACGCAAGCGGCGAGATCACAGTTGCAGACTTGACACCTATCATGAACGCAGCTGCTGGTTACACCGATGCGATTTCTCAGACTAAATAATTGACCCGTTCGATTATTGATTAAAAATCGGGGGTGTCGGGTCGCAAGGCTCGGCATCCTCGCGGAAATTAAAAAATTCGCTTACATTTAATCGGCTGATGTTTGTATAGGATTCAGCGGTTGCCGATTGGCAACACCACTGCCGATTGGTTCGTTTCAAACAGAGTGATAGCTGTTTTTAATATTTCCGCTCAATTAAAATATGAAAATAACATAAATTGTTATTGACATTTTTGCAGATTAAGTGTATATTTATTGGGAAAATAGAATAAGGAGGCTAATAATGGTTAAGTCCAAGAAAATCCTTAGCCTTGCTTTAGCTGTTGTAATGCTTCTTAGCATGCTGACTATCGGCGCTTTTGCCGCAACTACAGCTCCTACGGGCACATTTACGGTTTCATCTTCGGCTTCCGAAGTTGCGAACGGCGATGTTATTACAATCACTGTTAAGGCAAACGCTACAGAAGATTTCTATGCCGGACCTATGTCGCTCCCGATTAAGTACGACGCATCGTTGTTCGAATATGTAGCAAACTCTGCTGCTATTTCGGAAATCTACGGTGCAGGTGCAACCAGAACATCTCTTAAGTCGGATGCAGGTATGCTTACAGTTGTACTCTCTCCCGCGACAAGCGGTGCGGTTACTGCTCCCAACCTTAACGGAGCAAACCTCACAGTGCTTACATTCCAGTTGAAAGCTATCGGCACAACAGGTTCAAGCGCTATTGAGATCGCTGATGACCAGAAAACTGCGTCAAATGTCAGCGGTAAATTCTACTGTGGTTCGTTCGACGGCTCCAACCCGTTGACCAATGAACTTACAGCAATCGGCCAGACTCTTAACAGAGTAGGCACAACTGTTGCTTATGCGGCAGCAGGTACACCCGAACTTATCCTTACCGAAACAGGTACAGAAGCAGGTACTGTTATTGACAGAACTACAACATGTAATGACTATGCAGGTTATGTATATGGCGTTGACACACTTGGTGACGGCGCAGATATTCTCGACTATGTAACAACAAATGTTGGCTCGGTTGAGGTTGTTGAAAACGATAACGGCGTAGTATCGACAGGTGCTACTATTGTACTTAAAGATGCGGCAGGAGAAATCATTGAGACCTATGTATTCGTTTACTTCGGTGATGTAAACGGCGACGGCATGGTTGACTTGGACGACTCGGGTCTTATCGAAGCAAAAGAATCATATCTTGTTGATATTGAAGAGGGCACAGCGCAGTATATTGCAAGCGACCTTACTTGTGATACGGTAGTTGACTTGGACGACTCAGGTCTTATCGATGCTCAGGAAGCATATCTTTCTGAACTTCCCACACAGTATGAGCTCGCTCAGACTTATGCAGCTAACAATCTCTAATATATAACAATTAAATAGATATGTTAATTTAGGAGGAAACATTTATGCTTAAAACAGGCAAAAAAGTGATTAGCATTGTTCTTGCTGTTGTTTTAGCGTTGAGTGTAATGTCAGTTGCTGCTTTTGCTGCTTTTGATCCTTCAACTCAGACATTGGGACTTATCCTTGTTCCCGATAAGGATCTTACAAAGCTTGCTCCGGGCGATGAAGTTACATTTACTATGTATTGCGATGTTGCCGATTTTAACACACTTTTCGGTGTTTATAAAATTCCGGTATTCTTCGACCCCGCTGTTTACACAGCTGAAAATGCATACACGCTTCACAACGACTTTGCTAATTTCTACAAGCCCTCAAGCACAACAACAATTGTTACTGCAGCAGCAACTGTTTCTAAAATAGCTGGCTATGCAAGCAATGTTGACACTACAAGACACACAGCATTTGTTAACTTCCTCGGCGCAGCTGATACACGTTTGGGTGTTACAGCCGCAGGTGGTTATCACATGACACCGGCTGAAGAGGGCGGAACAAGAACAGGTGCTGAATTGTCATTTAAGATGACAGTTAAGGCTGATGCAGACCTTGTAAACGGTAACACAGATGTTGTTATTCCCGATGCACTTAGCTATGCTTCAGGTATGTACTTCAAAACAACAAACGGTACAAAGACAACAAACCTTACCAATGCACAGGTTAACACAGAAGCTTCTAACGCTATGGCTAACAACCCCGCAGCTGCAGGTCCTGCAGTATCAAAGGCTAAGAGCCAGGTTAAGATGACTCCCGTAAGCGCAACAGCAGTTGCTGACGAGTTCAGCTTCAGAGTAATTTCTACAATTACAGACGCTGATTGGGATGCATACTTTGCAAACACAGGTGTTGCAGACGCTTCGACAAGCTACATCACCGCAGTTGGTCTTGTTGCATACAAGGGCTCGGCTGCTTTCGACGCTGACACTGCTAAGGCAGTTGTTGCGGGCACACCGGCTAACGACTATGCAGCGGCTACAACCGACTACATCTGCAAGGCAGGCGACGATGCTGACGCTACATTCGGCGCAGTTATTAAACTTGCTCATTCAACACTTGCTAACGACATCACATACATGGGCTTTGTTCAGTATGTTGACGCTTCGGGCAACGCACAGACAATCTTCTACGAGACTGCTGGAACAGCTGCTCTCTCATCAAACTATGACGCTATTGTAAGCTCTTATCTTGCAGCTTATCCGTTCGCAGCATAATTACTGAAACGGTCGTAAGATAACCAATTACAATAAATTTGAGAGGAGAAAAATTTGATGAAACAAATTTACAGCGCGCCGGATTTCGACGTTTCAGTATATGAAGTAGAAGACGTAATCACCCTTTCAATAGGCACAGGTCCTGTTGAAGGCGGTAATGAAGGTTGGATCGAAGTATAATCTGATCGTCTGAAAGCGCAAGATTTATAAAAACAAGAAGCAGGGTAAGCAATTACCCTGCTTTTTTGTATGCAAAATTCCCAACCCGTAGGACGCCCGACATAGGCTCCCGGTGGGCGAGGTAAGAGTGAATAGGTGTGGGTGCAGCGCACGGGTTAAAATTCATATCATACCGTAGGGACAGCCCTTGCGGCTGTTCGAAAACACCGTTGGTTTGTTGTTTTTTTATTGTAATTTACGGTTGATATGAAATTATAATCAACGCACAACCCGTAGGGGCGACCTGCGGTCGCCCCTATGCTATATGATATGTTTTTCAATTCGTGCGTTCAGCCTCCCTTGTGTAAAGGGAGATGCCGAATGAATGTGAGGCGGAGGGATTGTAAGGCTGTTCTTATGTGATTTTGTAAAAATCCCTCAGTCATTTTTTCACAAAAATGACAGCTCCCTTTACAAGGGAGCCTATGGCGGACAGCCGCAAGGGCTGTCCCTACGGCGGGTACGCATAAGATATTTCGTCATTCCGTACCCTAACGGGCAAAATCGAATATTATAAAACGAGGAGTGTCGAAAAATGAAAAAGCGATATATTCCGCCGAGGGCGGATTTTGTTATTATAGAGGAAAACGATGTTATAACCGCTTCACTTGCTATGCCGACAGGTTCAAACAGATATAAACTGCGTTGGAATTGAGTTGTATGCTAAAGAAGCCGTAAGAAAAAGGATTTGAAAAATTGTATATACAAATGCGTAAAATAATGATAAAATAAACTGAATAGGCGAAAGGCGGTGTAATTACGGAACTGTTTGATATTGCAGGGCTTAAAGTCCGAATGGATTGCAAAAACGGTATGCTTTATGAGCGTTCAAGGGCATATCTCAGTAAAAATCAAGAGGAAAAAGAGGACTTTTGCGTCAGCGTTCCCGAGGATGTGCTGAAAAGAAAAATCGAATTGCTACCGCAGCTTACCGCCGACGAATGTTACTATGTATATATGGGCGAGGCGTTCTATTACAAGCTGTTGAATTACGGCGGAGTGTTATTGCACGCCTCGTGTATTGAAAAGGACGGAGTTGCTTATCTGTTTTCGGCAAAGAGCGGTGTGGGCAAATCAACGCACACTCATCTGTGGATGAAAAAATTCCCCGATGTGCGTATGATAAACGACGACAAGCCCGCCGTGAGGCTAATTGACGGCAAATATTACGCCTGCGGTACCCCGTTCAGCGGGAAAAACGACGAAAGCGCAAATGCCGTTGTTCCGATAAAGGCGATTGTGTTCCTGGAAAGAGATACCGAGAACAGCATTTCACGCATATCGCCGCAGAGCGCAATTCCGCTGTTTATGGCGCAGACAATCCGTCCGTCGAGGGCAGATACAATGGATAAACTGTTGACCGTGCTTGACGGCGTGCTCAAAAATGTGCCTGTTTACAGATTAAAATGCAATATTTCCGAAGAGGCGGTTATGACCTCCTATCTCGGAATAAACAACGATTTATCGAACGGAGATACACACAATGAAGATTAAAGACGGATATATTATAAGAGAGGTTGCGGGAAGCAACATTGTTGTTCCCGTAGGCGACGAACAGATGTCGTTCGGCGGAATTATGACGCTTAACGCCGTAGGTGCCTTTGTCTGGAAAAAGCTCGAAAACGGTGCGACAAAGGAAGAATTGGTTGACTCCGTGTTGGCTGAATACGAGGTTGACCGCCGGACGGCTTCGGCGGATATAGAGAGATACATCGCAAAGCTCCGTGAAAAGAATATAATTGAGGACTGAACCGTGGAAAAGAAGAAAATACGGCTTGCGGAGATTATGCCCGTCATTGAGGAAAAGCTGTCGCAGGGCTCAACGGTTGAAATCCCGATAACGGGAACAAGTATGCTGCCGCTTCTGGTTGCGGGCAGGGACACGGTCGTGCTCAAAAAATGCGAGGGAAAGCTCAAAAAATACGATTTGCCGCTTTACAGGCGTGCGGACGGCTCGTTTGTTTTGCACAGGGTAGTCGAGGTGTGCGAAAACTCCTACACAATGTGCGGAGATAATCAATGGGTAAAGGAAAAGGGGATAACCGACGGTATGCTGATAGGAACGGTCTGCACGGTTAAGCGAAACGGCAGGGAAATTCCCGTTGCCGCTAAAAAGTACAGAGCGTACTGCCGCATATGGAATATGCTTTTCCCGATAAGAAAATACATTGTTAAAATCAGAGGAAAACTGAAAAAATGAAAAACACAACAGCCTTGAACTGGATAAAACGCAATTCTGTTTCGGAGTTGCCGGGTATGGTGTCGCTTATAATCTGCGACGCCCTTTCCTCCGTGTGCAGTGTTTCAATGGCTGTTTTTGCCAAGCTTATAATCGACTCGGCGCAAAAGGGCAATATGGATGGGCTTGTACGCAATGCGGTAGTCCTGTTGCTCGTTATAATTGCCCAGATTGCGTTGAAGCTCCTGTCAAAGGCTCTTGAGGTCAGGGTTTCGGGAAAACTCGAAATGAAGTACAAAACAGAGCTTTTTTCAAACATATTAAAGAAAGATTATCTCAAAATCAGCCGATACCATTCGGGCGAGCTTATGACAAGGCTCACAAGCGACATTACGGTGGTAAGCCAGGCGGTTACGACAATTATCCCGGGTATTGTTTCAACGGTTACAAGGCTCATATGCGCCTTTGCGGTTCTGTTTGCCCTTGACAAATGGTTTGCGCTTTTGTTCCTGCTTGCGGGTCTTGCGCTGTTTGTGTTCACAAGGATATTCAGAGGTTCTATGAAAAAACTGCACAGGGTTGTGCAGGAGACGGACGGCTCGGTGCGCTCGTTTATGCAGGAGTCGATAGAGAGCGTTCTCGTAATCAAGATTTTCAATGTCGGCGAGAAGATACTCAAAAGGGCGGAGGCTCTGCAAAAAAATAACTTTGACGCAAAGATAAAGAAAAACAGATGGTCGATTTTTGCCAATCTCGGCTTTTCGGCGGCATTTTCGCTCGGCTATCTGTTCGGTCTTGTATGGAGCGGAATAAAGCTCTGTACGGGCAGTATTACATTCGGTACGCTCACGGCTATAATTCAGCTTATCAGCCAGGTACAGGTTCCGTTTACCTCGCTTTCGGGTATAGTGCCGCAGTATTATTCGATGATCGCTTCGGCAGAGAGGATAATCGAAATCGAAAATATGAGCGCAAGCAAAAGCGTCAACGATAAAGACACCGACACCGAAAAAATCTATTCGGAGATGGACGGCATATGCTTTGACGGCGTGTCGTTCGGCTACGGCAGAGACGCGGTAATCGAGAACGGTACATTTGAAATAAAGAAAAACGACTTCACGGTCATTTCGGGAATATCGGGTATCGGCAAAAGTACGCTGTTTAAGCTGCTTGTCGGCGTAATACCTCCCGACAGCGGAAGAATATATATAAAAAGCGGCGGCAGGGAATACGGCATAGACAAATATATGCGAAGCCTTTTCGCCTATGTTCCGCAGGGCAATATGCTTTTCAGCGGCACAATAAGGGATAATATACGCTTCGTAAACGGTAATGCCGACGACGAAGAAATTATGCGTGCTGCCGAGGTAAGCTGTGCGGCTGAATTTATTAACGCTCTGCCCGACGGGCTCGATACGGTGCTCCTTGAGGGCGGACACGGACTTTCCGAGGGTCAGATACAGCGCCTTGCCATAGCGAGAGCGGTGCTGACGGACGCACCGATACTTCTGCTTGACGAAGCGACCTCGGCGCTCGATGAAAAGACGGAAAAGCAGGTGCTTTCAAACATAAGGGAGCTTAAAGAGAAAACCTGCGTTATAATTTCGCATAAATCGGCGGCATATGAGATATGCGACAAGGAGCTTAAAATAGAAAACAAAAAAATCACTGTAAACAATTTAAGATAATTTGTTTTTGGTTATTGTATATTCAAAATATATCTGTTATAATCATTAGGTATGGATTTAACCGACAGTTTTTCACAGAGGGAGAAAGATATGAGTTACAGTTCGGACAACAAAAAAGAATATGAGGACGGTATGAGTCTCGATACCGTTTTGATTTATCTTAAAAAGCTTTTGGATAAATGGTGGCTTGTGGTTATCTCGGCTGTTATTGCGGCACTTTTGGGATTTATAATCGCAAAGGTTACCTATGTTGACAAATACTCCTCGCAGATTATGTTCAATGCGAGCAACAGGGACACGGCTATTACGGTTGCGGGTCAGTCCGCTTCGGACATCAACGCTTCTGTATCGTTGGCGGAGAGCTTTAAGTATGTGTTCTCAACCACCGAGCTTGCAACGAGCGTAGCAAACTCCTGCGGCTATCAGGTAACACCGCAGCAGATAAAGGATTTTATATCAATAACCTCGGTTGAAAACACAACGATTATTTATCTTACCGTTACCACGACCGACCCCAAGGTTTCGTACGGTATCGCAAACGCTTATGTCGAAAACTACACGGGCGCAATAGAAAAAGCTTTTCCCAACACAAAGCTTGTCGTTATCGACCCGCCGCTTCTTGCCGAACAGCCGAACGCAAACAATGACAAAATCGTCTATACGGTTCTCGGCTTTATAATCGGTGCGGTTCTTGCCTGCCTGTTTATTATAGCTTCGGTAATCTTCAAGGATACAATCAAGAATTCCGAGGAAATAAACAACAAGCTCGGAATGAAGACGCTCGGCAGCATAAGCAAGGTAAACAAGAAGGTTAAGAATAACGACAAACAGGGTATTCTTATTACCGACAAGAAAACGGGCTTCTCGTTCATTGAGTCGTATAAGCTTATCAGAACAAAAATCGAGCATGTTGCGGCTAAGCAGGGCTACAAAACGATTATCGTTTCAAGTACGCTTGCAAGCGAGGGCAAAACGACTACGGCGACAAACCTTGCGCTTTCACTTGCGCAGAACGGAAAATCCGTGCTCCTTATCGACGCCGATTTGCGTAAGCCGTCGGTTGCGAGAACTCTCGGTTTTGCGGCAACGGACGACGAGGGCATCTGCGGAATAATTTCCGGCAACAAGACGCTTAAAGAGTCTATAAAGTATTCGGAAAAATATCAGCTGTTTGTGCTTGTGTCGGGCATTGCCGTTGATAACTCTTCGGAAATCCTCTCATCTCCCAAGATGGAAGAAATCATTGAATCCGCTAAGAAGGAATTTGACTTCGTTATCATCGACACCGCTCCGTGCGGAATTCTTGCGGACGCTTCAATCCTTGCGGCTTATGCCGATACGGTTGTTCTTGTTGTTAAGCAGGACTATGCTTCGGCAAGAAGAATTAAGAGGGCTGTTGACAACATTGAAAACTCCGGAACGGAGATACTCGGCTGTATTTACAACAACTCGGAAAGAGTGTTCGGCAAGCCTGTATTCTACGGCGGTAAAAACGGATACGGCTACGGTTACGGATATGGCTACGGTTACGGTTACGGCTACGGTTCGAAACACGAGAACTCAAAGCGCAGCGGAAAGCAGTCGAAATAAGTCGAAGAAAATAATATTTGGTATAAAATGCAGGATGAATTTATTTCTCCTGCATTTTTGCTTTTTAGGACATTTTGCATAAACTTACACAAAAATTTATATAAAAATCGCAAAAAATTCTATAACTTTATTGACGGAAAGCGTATTTAGTTGTACAATAAACTATAAATATGTGTATTAGTGCACCCTTTTTTCAGAAAAAAGCAGGTGCAGGTGTTGATTTTACGACAATTTTCGGGGAAATTGACCAATAACTCGCAGCATATCGGAGGGTACTTTATGGATATGAATATGGATCTCAAGGATGTCATAGCCAAACTCAAATCGGGTAAAGGCAAAAACAAGGATGCAAGAAAACGCAATCCTTTCAATGCATTCTTTGAAAAAAATCCTAAAATGAAAATCATTTTGCCGCTTGTGTTTATCGTAATCGCTGTGGTTGTTGCGGTGCTGATAATCATTTCCGGCGCAAAGACGGATGTCGGGCTTGACGAAACGGTTACGACTCCCGCACAGTCCGTAGATGTGCTTCCGATGATTGAGCGCGACGAGGGCGAAACGGTTGCGGACGGCGTTGACCCGTTCTCGGAGGATGTTATCGCCAATGCCAAGATAACCGGTATGATATACAACTCGGACGGTTACAGAACGGTAATTGTCGAGACAAAGTACCGTGCATATACCCTCCAGGTCGGAGATTATGTTCCCGGCTCCGAGTGGCTTGTTGAGTCAATAACCGACAGCTCGGTTACATTCTCACTCGGCGAAAAGACAAGAACCGTCGAGATGAAATAATACGGTAAAAAATATCTTTTATATAAACAACTAAGTTTTCTTAGGGGGAAACAACGATGTACAACAGTTCAACAAAAAAATTGAAAGCTGTTCTGGTTGCGGTTTTGACAATCGTACTGCTTGCAAACGCCATATTGCCGATGACGGTAATGGGCTCGGGAAGAGACAGCAGCACCGATTACCAGTACTATGTAATCAAGTCGGGCGACACGCTGACAAGAATAGCCAAGAACCACGGCGTTACCGTCAGCGACATTATGACGGCTAACAACCTTTCCGACGCCGACAAGATAATTACGGGCAAGGTAATTAAAATACCGCTCACCGAAGAGTCTTCGTCGTCCTCGTGGGTATCGACAAGACTTTCGCTCAACCTTGTTGAGGCGAATGTCAAGGACGCACTTTCGGCTATTGCGAGAAATGCGGGATATACGATTATTTTCGTCGGCGATTCCACTGCCACGCTTACGGTTGACCTTGAACAGATGTCGGCGCTTAAAGCTATTGACTATGTTACAAGGCTTGCTGGTCTTTCCTATCTTAAAGACGGCAACACCCTTATGGTAGGCACTACGGCAGAGCTTAACGAAAAGTTTGTTGACAAGGTTGTAATGACTAAGTTTACCCTTAAATACATAACCGTAGGCGTTCTTCAGACACAGGCGAGCGCACTCGGACTTTCCGATGTTCAGTATGTTTCGACAGAGGCTGACGACAGCACCGTATATGTAAGCGCATATCCGAAGGAGCTTGCAAAGATACAGGAGCTTATCAAGCTTCTTGATGTAAGCAGCAATATCAACGCAGGTGCGGCTCTTGTTGCGGCTAACTTCAAGGAAATCAACCTCAACTATATTTCTGCCGACGAGTTCAGCGGACTTCTTTCAAACCTCGGACTTGACCCGGGCATCGTTGTTGCATCAAGACCCTATACACTTTATACATTTGTAACAGGTTCGGCACTTGCGGACATAAATGTAATCAAGTCTGTTGTCGATAAGCCTCTTACGGGCGCTAACCTCAATGCTTCAAAGAGCGATCAGGTTGTTGAGCCCACCACCTCGGGTTCGTCTTCGGGCTCCGGCACAACCACAACGCCCGGTTCGGATTCAACGACAACACAGGCGACTAAGATACTTCGCGAGGTTGAGCTTACATACATTGACAGAACGATGGCTGTCGGAATTCTTGACAGCTTCCCGTACGATGTTACGGTTTACGGTCCCGAAAAGATGACAAAGAAAATCTGGATTATGGGCACCGAGTCCGAAGTCAACAATGCCGAAAGCAAGATAAGAGAATTTGATACAGAGAGCTATGCGGACAGCATGAAGCTTGAAAACAACTTCTTTGTATATGACCTTCAGAATTGCACGGCTCAGGAGATGCTTGACAGACTTGCCAACATTTCTCTTGAGAATGTGACATTTAAGACAAACGCATATCCGACAATTTCAAAAGCACTTATCGTTTACTGCGATTACTCCAAGCAGGATCAGGTTAAGAGCCTTCTCGACGCTCTTGATGCAGCAAGCACTTCGGAGGTTATGAACAGAGCCGTTGAGGTTACTGCTTCCGAATCGGTCGCAAGGAACAGAATTGCGGGCTTGATGAGCGTTCATCCCGAAATTCCGGATATGTCCGAGTTTACATTCGTAACAGCCGAGTCCAAGACGGGAACCGGCTCCGCATGCACAACATATGTTAAGGCTACGCCCGAAATGGCGGATTACATCAAGGGCTTGCTTAACGAGTTGGATTCAGCGGCTTAATCGTTAATTTGGGTGCAGGAATAATAATTTTCTTGCACCCTATACGCATATTTTTCAGATGTTCAAATTTAGGGGAGTTGTATTCAGTGGTTTTTACAGGCAAAGAAAGTTCGTATCCGTTCACACTTGAGGACCTTTTAAGACATACTACGGAGGTTGGCGGTTCCGACTTGCATTTGGTTGCGGGAATTGAGCCTTGCGTCAGAATAAACGGAGATCTTAAAAGACAGAATAATTTCCCCAAACTTGAACCCGAGGACATTGAGAAGATGTTGCTTTCGATAATGTCCCCGATACAGAAAACAAAGCTTGAAGAGGATTGGGAGCTCGACCTTGCGGTAGCCGTACCCGGCGTTGCACGATTCAGAGGAAATGTAATTATTCAGCGAGGCACTCTTGCGGCGGTATTCAGAGCAATTCCGTTTGAGGTTCCCGAGCTTGAAAAACTCGGTCTTCCGTCCGATATTAAAAGACTTTGCAACCTCCCGAGAGGTCTTGTGCTTGTTACGGGCCCGACGGGCAGCGGTAAATCGACAACGCTTGCCGCTATGATAAAGTACATAAACGAGAGATACGAAACAAATATCGTTACGGTCGAGGACCCGATTGAGTTCCTGCACACTCATATAAAATCAACGGTTCGTCAAAGAGAGATAGGCAATGACACACACAGCTTTGCCAACGCCCTTAAAACCGTTTTGAGACACGACCCCGACACCATTATGATAGGCGAAATGCGTGACCCCGAGAGTATTTCCATTGCGGTTACGGCGGCTGAGACGGGACACCTTGTTTTCTCGACTCTTCATACGCAGACTGCGCCTATGACAATTTCCCGTATTATCGACTCTTTCCCCGAGGGACAAAAGGGTCAGATAAGACAGCAGCTTTCAAACTCGTTGAAGGCGGTTATCTCACAGCAGCTTATTCCCACCATTAACGGTAAGGGAAGATGCGTTGCGGTTGAATATATGGTTGACACTCCCTCGGTTAAGAACCTTATCCGTGAGGAAAAGGAGCATCAGCTCTATGCGGCTATGCAGACAGGTCAGATGCAGGGTATGCAGACCATGGACCAGGCACTGTTAAGGCTGTACAGAGAACAGAAAATTTCAAAAGAATCGGTTATTGAATATTGCGTTGATGAAAAAGAGGTCAGAAGGCTTCTTATGACATCGGGTTACTAATATAAAAGGGGGCAGAAGCTTTGGCATCCTTTACATATGACGGTATGAACCGCCAGGGACAGAATGTCCACGGCGAGGTTGTTGCGGACAATTCCTCCGCGGCAATGGATAAACTCCGTGAAGCGGGAATTATCGTTACCGATATCAAGGAAAAAGTTATAAACGAAAGAAAAAAGTCGGGCGGAAAAAAGGTATCCATTCAGGATGTCGCTATTTTCGCAAGACAGATGGCGGCTATGATTTCCGCAGGCGTTCCCGTTACAAGGGCTTTGTCGACGCTTGCAAAGCAGGCTACCAACCCTACGCTTGCGGCAGCCATTGTGGATATTTCGGAAAATGTTGAAAGCGGTATGCCTCTTTCCGAAGCGTTTGCGATGTATCCCAAAATTTTTGATGACCTTTTTGTAGCAATGATTGCCACGGGCGAGGTCGGCGGTATTCTTGAACAGTCGCTTATCAGCCTTGCAAACCAGCTGCAAAAAAACAAGGCGTTGAAGGACAACATCAAGTCGGCGGTATCGTACCCGAAGAACATCGGTATTTTTGCTGTCGTTCTTCTTATTGCGATGCTTGCGTTTATGGTTCCGATATTCCAGGATATGATTCCGTCGGGTACGGAGCTTAACGGACTTACCCAATTCATATTCAATGCTTCAAACAGCTTGAGAACGCAGTGGTATCTGTGGATACTTGTAGTTGCGGTTCTTGTTGTAGCTTTAAGGTTTATAATCAAGAGCAAGCCCGCACACGATTTTTGGGAAAAGAACAAATTGCATATGCCGTTGCTCGGCGACTTTATAACGAAGATGGTTGTAGCCCGTTTCTGCCGTACACTTGCAACGCTTCTTGCGGGCGGTGTTACTGCGGTTGAGGCTTTACAGAGCGCAGGTCCGACATCGGGCAGCGACCTTATCAAAAAAGCCGTTGACGACGCCATTGCGGATATTGAAGAGGGCAAGTCGATTTCCGACTCTCTTGACAAGAGCGGACTGTTCCCTCCGATGGTTACGGGTATGATTGCAATCGGTGAGGAAGCCGGTACTTTGCCGGAGCTTCTTGACAAGGTTGCGGAGTTCTATGAGGAGGATGTTGAAACGACATCACGAAACCTCGGTTCCATAATCGAGCCTATTGCGCTTATCGGTATCGGCGGACTTGTCGGTGCGATGCTTATTTCATTGTACTTGCCCATATTCACGGCGACAACTTCGGTCGGCTCATAAACAGGGGGAGAAAATTTATGGCAAAAGTTAAAAGCATAATCGGCATTGAAGTCGATTTAAGAGAAATAAGAGCGGTTGAAATCACACGCTCAAGCGGTACATATTCTATCCTTGCGTGCGGAAAAACGCCGTTGCCCGAGGGTACGGTGGAGGAGGGCTTTATCAGAGACCCCGACCGTTTCAATGTTGCGCTGACCGAGCTCCTTCAGAGCGGCGGCTTCAAGAGCACGGATATTGTTGTAGGCATAAATAACGAAAATGTTATTATGAGATATGCGACTTTCCCGAAGGTTGCGGACGATAAGCTTCGTAACATGGTTCTTTTGCAGGCGCAGGAGTTCATTCCCATTCCGATACAGGAAATGGAAATCGACTATGTTGTGGCGGGAGACGGCGTCAACGACGAGGATCAGCCCGTTACACATGTAATGCTTGTTGCGGCGAGAAGAAATATGATTGAACAGTATATCAATATTTTTTCGGCGTCAAAATTGCAGGTAATAGACATTGACTCCTCGGTGCTTTCACAGATAAGAGGTCTTAAAGCGGGAATTGTCGGCGACGAAAAGTTTGCGCTTCTCAATATGACCGACGACCTGCTCAACTTCATAGTTGTCAAAGGCAACGAAATTTCAATGGTGCGTTCGATAACAACTCCCGACAGAGTTATCGACAGCGTAAAAAACATATACAAAACAGAGCCGAACGAGGAAACACTCGCTATGGATATTGAAGAGGTCGGCTCAATGCTCGCCTCCGAGACTGCGTCTTCGGTAAGCTATTACGCAATGCAGAACGGCGAAAGCCCGATTGAAAAGATATTCTTCACAACGACCGCCGACCAGAGCGCTCGTTTGTGCGATATAATCAGAGAAACGGTTATGGAAATGCCCGTAACGGTTCCCGATTTCTATTCGAACTATAATTTCGGACTTGACCGAAACGTATTAAACGAATTTGCAGGTTGTATCGGACTTGCAATTCAGGCATTGGAGGTTTAAGCAGTGTTCAAAGTTAGTTTGTTGCCCGACAGTTACAGACGCCGACTTGAAAGCAGAAAAAAGATTGACCTTATATCAAAGGTTGCGCTTGTAATTCTTGTCTGCCTTTTCATTGTCTACGGCGGCGTGGCGGTTAAGGGCCAGATTCTTAAATCCAAGCTCAAGTCAATACAGAACAAGAATGCGGCGATTGAAAGCGAATTCCCGGCTCTTCAGGAATATCAGAACATATATAACGAGCTCGGCACCGTAAGGGAAATGATAAAGAGCATTACTCCTCAGGACCCCGAAGCGGTTGAGTTCTTTACAATGATTTCAAATCAGACTCCCGACTATGTTCAGATTACACAGATAGATCTCGAAAACTGGTTTACAGAGGGCATTTGCACCCTTACCTGCACGGTTCAGGATTATCAGGATTACAGAGACTATGTTGAGCTGTTCAAGACGGAAGAAATGCAGCAGTTTGTCAAGACGATAGAGACAACGAGTATCACAAGGACCTCGGGCGAGGACGGCAAGAGCGTTACCTTTACGCTTGCGCTGAGTATGTCCAATGCGGTTGAGGTTTCCACGGGTGCACCCGTATACGAGACCGTTACCGACAAGAAGGGCGAAGCGGTCACAAACGACAGCGGCGAGGTTCAGACAACACAGGTTACAACCACGGCTGCGGCGACAACCGAGACTACCACGGGGGAGGCTAAATAAGTATGGCTTTAAGCGATGTAATTAAAAAGAAGCAGGCTACCGGAGACGGTTCCGAAAAGGAAAAGGCTGCAAAGAAAAATCCCCTTGACGATGTCAGGGTTGTAATCGCAATATTGATTATCGCCTGCATAGGTCTTATAGTTCTCACCGTTTTCGGCGCAAAGGGCATTGAGGATACCAAGACAAGCATTGAAAAGGCAAAGACGCAGTACAAACAAAATCAGCTTGCCATTGCCAACCTCAAGGCTTTGCAGGCTCGCAGCAGTGAATACAAAGAGCAGATAGACGAATATGATATAATGATATCAAAAGAGCCGCTTGATCAGATGCAGATTATGATTGACCTTGAAAAAGAGGTTGAGGCTCACAACTGCAAACTTACCGAGCTCACATTCGGCGAAATCGAAAAGAACGCTCAGAATGTAAATCAGATAGCGGTTACCCTTACGGTAACGGGCTCATACAGTGACATCATATCTTTTTGCCACGACACGGTTACGGATAAGCAAATCAAGCGTATAGACACAATCAATATGACGGGCGACGAGACGCAGAGAACCGCTCAGATTGTGGTTGTGGAATTTTCAAGATAACGGATAATAAGCAGATTTTTATTGGGGAGAAGACTTTATAATGGCAAATAATAACCTGATAATTCCCGGCAGCATGGGCTCAAGGCTTGTAAATGCCGGAATCATCACAGAGGACCAGCTTGCCGAAGCGTTGGAAATACAAAAAACGAGCAAGGAGCTTATCGGTACAATACTTACGCAGTTAGGCTACTGCACAGAGGACGATATAGCCAAGATGCTTGCCAAAAAGACAGGTTACAAATTCGTTTCGATTAACGAAATCGGCGTAAATGTTTCCGCGGCTAACCTTATCACACCCGAAATGGCGTTGAGGAATAACATTCTTCCGCTTTATCAGGATGAAAAGACGCTTTATGTCGCAATGAAGAACCCGAACGACATCATAACGATAGATAACCTCCATCTTATGACGGGTCTTGAAATCTGTCCGTTGGTAGCACCCGATATGGAGCTTACGGCGGCGATTGAAAACTTTGCTAATATGAACTCATCGCTTGACAACTACGATGACGACGACACAAGCGACGACCAGAATCTCTCCGAAGAGTTTTCCATTGACGATAAACCGGCGGTTTTGCTTGTAAACCAGATAATAAACAACGCAATCAAGACGGGCGCATCGGATATTCATGTTGAGGCGCTCGAAAAGCATATGAGAGTGCGTTTCAGAATCGACGGCGTTTTGCAGGAGGTAATGCAAAACCAGATTAAGCTTTTCCCGTCGGTCGTATCCCGTGTAAAGGTACTCGGCGGTATGGACATAGCGGAGAAGCGTATTCCGCAGGACGGCCGTGCGACTGTCAGATTTGAGGACAGAACGCTCGATATCCGTATTGCGACGATGCCCACCGTTTACGGCGAGAAAATCGTTATGCGACTTCTTGAAAGGTCGCAGGGCGTTGTTAAGCTTCAGGACCTTAACTTCTCGGAAAGGCAGTTCCCGAGGTTTGAGAAGGCAATTCATATGCCTTACGGCTTCCTGCTTGTTACGGGACCCACAGGTAGCGGTAAATCGACAACTCTTTACGCTACGCTTGCCGAGATAAGCTCGGACGATAAAAACACAATTACACTTGAGGACCCCGTTGAGCGCCGTATGGCAGGCATCAACCAGGTTCAGATGAATAACAGAGCAGGTATGACATTTGCGGCGGCTTTGCGTTCGGTATTGCGTTCCGACCCCGATATTGTCATGGTCGGTGAGATTCGTGACGGCGAGACTGCAAAGATTGCCGTCGAAGCGGCTCTTACGGGACATATGGTTCTTTCGACACTGCATACAAACGACGCACCGGGTGCGGTAACCCGTCTTAACGAGATGGGCGTTGAGCCGTTCCTTGTTACATCTTCGCTTGTCGGAGTTCTTGCACAGCGTCTTGTAAGACGCCTTTGCCCGAAGTGCAAGGAAGCGTATCAGATTTCAAAAGAAGAGCTTCTGAAGATATTCCCCGACCTTCCGCTCGATGAATATCCGGAGGACGAGTTTACGCTTTACAGACCCAAGGGCTGCATAACCTGTAACAACACGGGTTATAAGGGACGAGAGGCTGTATTTGAGTTCCTTACAGTTACGGATGAGATGAAAGAGCTCATTCTTGACCGTGCAAATGCCGCTCAGATTAAAGAGCTTGCAATAAAGCAGGGTATGCACACCCTTAAAGATGAGGGTATATACAAGGTAATGCACGGAAAGACCTCGATTGAGGAGATACTGAGAGTTATCGTTTAATTTTTATACGGAAAGGTGATTCGTATGAAGTCAAGGCTTAAACAGAACAGCGGCTTTGCGCTGACGGTGGTCATTGCGTTGCTGTTTGTTCTTTCGCTTATGGGCACGGCTATGTATGCATATACAATGACGAGCCTTAGGTCGGTGCGCTTTCTGTCCGACAGAAAAAAGGCGGAATATCTTGCTCAGGCAGGAGCCGAGGCTTCGGCATATGCGTATCAGCTTGCCGTAAACAACAGAGGCACAGACGCCGATGTCAACGAGTTTATCGTTGAGACAAGCGGCGAAAACGATACTATAAAGACGAATAAAATTTTCCTTATCTGGAACAGGGAGGCAAGCCCCGCCGCATATCAGTATGTTACCGAAAATCAGCTCGGTTCATATGCCGATAAGGAGATTGTCGGATATTATCAGGTTGATATAACCAACCTCACGCAGACGAAAAAGGGTAAATTCCTTAAAACCGAGACCAAGGGCGACGGCTCGGGCGTTGTTGCCGAGGAAGAGGTCGAAATGACGGATAAGCAAAGGCGTTTTACAAGCCACGGTTATGCCGTCAGAGACAATGACATCAATGATGTTGTTTCGGCTGTCGCAACGGCAAGGATTTCCGAACCCATACAGGCGCTCGGAACATTTTACGACAACGACGGCACAAACGCAGGAATTATCGACCCCATTGCAAACACCGAGTTCACAAGTCTCGGCACGGTAAATCTTCCTGCCAACCTTTCGCTGAAAACAAAGCATTTCGGAACATTTTCGATAAATATCGGTCAGCGCAGCACGCCCGCAAAGATGGCTTATTCTTCGGGCAACCTTATTCTCAACGCACCCGAGACGGGCACGGTTACAATGAAACAGAATCAGGATAACATCGTTTCCTTTGTCGGAATGAACGATTTGTTTGTAAATACGGATATTGATGTTACACCTACGCAGAAGAACTATAATATTATGTTCTTAAAGGGTAACAATATCGTAATAAACGGCGATATGGAAATTTATGTTTACGGCTTTTACAGAAATACCGCCTTGCAGATTACCAGCAATATCGGTATGATTTCCGACGCTATCAGAGGTAAGTACAGGTTCAGTACGGTAGTTCTCGGAACGCCGAACCCCGCTACGGCAACCGTTTCCGACCCGATAAACAACAGCGTTTACAATCTCGGAAGGTGCGGTAAGGTGTTCTTCGGCGGCGATGTTTATGTAAATATCGAAATGCCCAATGTCGGCGTTTACAGATACAAGGCGTTTTCTGCGGGCGATGTATATTACTTCGACGATAACGCAACGCAGAACTCGGGAAGCGAAAACGAATACGGCGTTGACCTGCTCAAGTATTTCCTTGACTATTCAATCGCCACGAACAAGTATTCGCAGAATGTCCTCAACAGATTTGAGGATTTGATTCAGATTTATTATCAGACTGTTGACGGCGAAGAGCCCACACAGTATGTTGTCGGCGACGGTTCGGGTAACATTACAAAGAACCTTATGAGAAAAATCGATGTTGACAACAACGGTAAAGATACATACAGTTCCATTATACCGCCCGATCCCACCGACTCGGCGTCGCTTATGTGGGAATAAGGCAATCGGAAATATTAAAGTCAGGAGGAGCATTATGAAAAGTATTTTTAACAGGCTTAAAAGTACGGTCAGCCGAAAACAAGGCATGACGCTTGTCGAAACCCTTGTTGCCATGGCTTTGATTATGCTTATAATTTTTACATTTACTCCGCTTTTCCTTCAGAACTTCAAAAACATCCGTACTGCGGGCGATATTACAAGCACCTCCTATGAAAAGGCAAGCTTGCTTGAAAGGCTTATCGCAAACAAAGGCGAGAATGCTCCCGGATATGAAATATCAATAAGCGATGTTCCGCTTATTATGACAAAAGACGGCGACTCCACAAAAAAAATAACCTTCGGTGCGGACACCTCTGCGGGCGAGGTAAACGGTACGCTTATCGCAAGTAACCCGAACACGCCGAATTCATATTCGACATTTTATACAAACGACAACACGAGCCGTATGCTCTGTTTCCCGTCAAACCTTACGGACGACTTTATGACAACCGATATTACGGTGGTTCCCAAGGGCTTTGTATTCAATACGGCAGCGGAAAACAAAAATGCCGACCAGGCGGGCTGGCATTTCAAAGTGAGCTACACGGACGAAAACGGCAATGTCAAAAGCGTTGACAAGCAGTATTACGACATAAAATTCAAAAAGGACGGCACAACAAATGTTGCGGTGTTCACATTAAAGGGCGGCAACAATGTCATTTGCTTTGAACATTCTCCGCTTATAATCGAATACGGTCAGGGCGTAAGCGACCTTCAGTACAAGGTTGAGGTCGAAATAGGCGCTCCCGAAATTATACTTGTCGGCGAAAAGGCTTCCGACGGCAAATACTATTATTATGCGACAAGCGGCGTTGACTCAAGCGGTCATATGGACCTTATCGCCAAGGAAATGACAGGCGCTCCGCTCACTTCTGCGATGAACGATGTCGAGTGGGTTGAAAAGGGCGACGGCGACGACGGCAACGGCGGCGAAAACAAGTACGGCTACTATGTTATGGGCGGCGACGCAGGTCAGGTAAGGCGTTTCTGGAGAAACGAAAAGACCGGAAACTATTACTGGGGCGGCGACATCCTTAATAACTACGACAACTATCTCAACGAGTCAAACGATCAGTCGATTGCAAGCCACGAGACCTTTACAAAGGAAAACACAACTCAGGCTATGTACAAGACCATATTCAGAGGCGAAGCGAACAGTGACTTTGCTAAAGACAGGCACAATGTTCTTTTCGACTCGGATAAGGTTACAATCGGTTATAAATATCAGGCGGTTGCGTTCAACTACTTCACGGCGAATGTAACGGGCAGCGAGGACTATTACCTCACGGCTTCGGGTGCGTTCAAGAAGAGAACATGGACCGGTAAGTCATACGAATACTACGGCTTTGACAGCGATATGGCGAGAGATGAGTATGACAATATCACGGGTTGGATTTCCGCAAAGACGGCAATCGGAGGCTCAACGCTCAATATAGACGGATATAAGAAAGCGACCGATTACGAATATTCGGATGATAATTCGCTTATAACCATAACCTCCGTAGGCGCAATCAAAATAAACCCGTCCAATTCAAACTACTATCAGATAACGGGCGACAGCATCCAGACAAAGGATGTTTATCCCAAGCAGTCTTACACGCTTTACTGCGGATACATTCCCGCCGTAACCGATGTTTACGGTTGGAAAACCGCTAATATGGGCGGTTGGTCGAAGTATGTACATGTCGGTACATTGGGTGCGGCTTACAGCTCAAAGACAAATTCTTGGTATCCCACGGGCTTGTTCGGCGACATTAAAACGGTATCGACAAGGCTGGCGGACGATGCGTTCAGTTCTATGGACTATAAGGATTTGCTCAACTATTGCGACAGCACAAGCAAAAATAAGGATATTAAATATCCGCCTGCATTAAAGAACAGTACAACATACGAATATAAGCCCGGCACGACCGTAAACGGCGTAAATGTTGCGGGTCAGATGCTTACGGGACAGGGCGAGGATTATTACCTTACGGCAGGCAAGGAAGTAGATATTACCGTAGGTTACCTTTCGGAGCCTTTTGCAATCGGTGTTGAAAACCCCGAAACGCCTTACATCAAGGGCTTGACGGGTGCGGACTATTACTTCAAGACCTTTAACAAGCTCGGCTCGTTTGACAGTACCTTCTTCAGTTCGGGACTTCGTAACAATGTCACAATGCTTGACATTGACAGTTTCCATGACGATATTACGGGAAACAACATTTCCGTTGCGGTCGGCTATGCACTGAGTTATCTGTTCGAGGACTATTCGTGGGCTACCCGTATCGGTCAGGTCTATAACACGGGACTTGTTTATATCAGGGCAACCGGCGACGGCACCGAGAAGGATGACGCAGGCTCTATGGCGTCAGGTAAAGGTTGGTCACTTAAAAAGGAGACCAATGTATTCCACCAGTTCTACGGAACAGACCAGTATCAGGACGGCTCGGGCGTTGAGACGGCTCTCGGCTGGAACACAAACTATCACAGAGCATACTTCAATATTTCGGACGACGACGGTAAAGCGCCAGGTGCATTGCACTCCCCGAATATTGTTGAGGGTACTTCGCTCTTCGGCACAAACTGTCATCCTATGGCGGACACCGAGTGCACAACGGTGCGTTGGGGTCTTACATGGGACACCAAGCCGCAGTTTATGTGGGGCACAAATGACGGCTCTATGTTCAGTTGGAGCTACGATTACGAAAAACCGACAAATTCAAAGGTAACTTCGGTTACAAAGGAATTTGAAAGCTATATCTGGGCTGACAGAATCGGTGCCTGCACCATACAGAAGCTCAGAAACAACAGCGACCACGATCAATATTACGATTACCCGAGCGTTTCTGCGGGCAAATCCGATGAGTACGGTTTTGTATCGGTGCTCAAGGGCATAAACGATGTCGAGTATGCGGACGATTATTGGGTAGCTGTAGGTACGCAGAGCGGCAAAGCCCCCGAAAAGTATTGCGCTTCCAACAAGTGCTATTCGGGTAACGGCGAAGCGGCTTCGTACATCAATGTAAAATATTGCTACGATGAAGAAAATCATCTCTACGCATGGAAAGCGGTCAAGATTTCCGACAGTTCAAATATAAACTTTATTTCAATTACCTATTCACAGGGTATTTGGTATCTTACGGGCTATCAGGACTCAAACGGCAACGGAAAGAATGACGCAAACGAAAAGGCGTTGATTTATTACACCAAGGACCCGTCCGACGCAGCTTCATGGAAGCTTGTCAGAACTCAGCGCAAGGACGGCTCCTACAACAGCACAACAGCTACCGCAGTTTACTTTGACGCAAGCGGCAACAAGCAGGAGCTTGACCTTGAGGGCGTAAACGCAATGGCTTCACAGGGATAATATTTTGGGAATATTATAGAAAGGGCGGCAAGACAATGTTTAAGTTACTCAATAAAACTAAACATGATAAGAGGGGCTTTACGATAGTTGAGCTTCTTGTGGCTATGACCATCACGCTGCTCGTCCTTTCCCTGACAGGTCAGCTGTGGGGAACGATATACAAGCGGTACGATATGGTCGAAAAGCAGTTCAAGCTTCAGTCGCAGGTTGAGTATATCAGCGCACAGTTCCAGAACGACGGCACAAAGACCTCGCTTTCGACTGCGACAAAGGTAGACCTCTTCTACGAGGACCCGTCAACGGTTGAGGCAAGCAAGTCTTTTGCCTCCTGCCCCGAGCTCGGCACATTTACCGAAAATGAGGACGGCACGCTGACTTTCCAGAACAATACCAGCCAATATTCGTATTATTTTACCTACAACGGATATTTTTACAGGCTTACGCCGACTCACGGAACCAACGAGGACGGAAGCGCTAACTTCACGCCGAACAAAACGGCGTATAAATTCTATTATCAGTTTGACGACCCGTTAAAGGTTAATGTTAAATTCAGCGTGGGCGTTGACGCTTTCCAGTGGGACACCACGGAAAATAAGGAAACCGAAAATCCGACAAATGCGGACGGCTCGGCTGCGATACACAAGTACCTTGATAACGGCATTACCGTAACCGTTTCAAGTGACAGAGAGTATCTGCCCGCAAAGTATGATTTGAACACATCGTTCTCATTTGACAATATGACGACAAACGGGCAGTATATAAACTGCAACAGCGAGTCGGGTTATTTCCTTACAAGCGAGTATTCCGCAGGTTGGGATCAGGGCACGAACGCCGAGGGTTATCCCACCAACAGGCTGGAGTCGGGTAAAACATATCCGAATGTTTCAAAGTCTGCGAATGTTGTAAGATTTATTTCGTACAACGATATGCTTGCAGGTGCGCTCGGCACCGATAACGGTCAGACTGAAACCGCCTTTACCTGCGGCACAAGGTGGCTTATGGCGGGCACGGATATGGAGCGCCCGGTTGTCAACACGCTGCGTGAGTTCAGGGATAACACCCTTAAAGGCACATATATCGGAGACATTATAATCGACAAGTATTATAACGAGTGGTCGCCTGCGATTATCGAGCTCGGTTCAAAGAGCGAAACCGTAAAGAAGATAGGCAGGGCGGTTGTTACCGATACGGCAATACTTATCGCAATGATAAAGCAGGCTTGAGCGGTTTTTCGGGCGTAAAATAACGCTTGTTAAAAATTTTGTAAAAAATTTATAAAAAACTCTTTACAAACGGAAAACATTGGTATATAATACAGATAAAGGTTACGGAAAATTCCCGTTAGCTTCTCTAAAAAGGTATTTTGGGCAATCCACCCATTATATAAAATCAATCTTACTAAAAAGGGAGAAATTTATCATGAGAAAACTTATGAGTAAAAAAGGTTTCACACTTGTTGAATTGATGATCGTTGTTGTTATCATGGGTATCCTTGTTGCAGTAGCAGTTCCGGTTTACGGCGCAGTTACAAAGAATGCAAGAAAGAAAACATGTCAGTCAAACATCAGAATCATCAAGGAAAACATCACATCTTATCAGATGACAGGCGGTCCTGACGGCGCTACATTGGAAGGCGATAAGCTTCAGTCTGCTATTGCAGCAAGCAACCCGACATTCCTCAACCTCTTTGAGGGCGGCGTTCTTCCGACTTGTCCCACAGCCGGCGCAGCATATAGCGTTGCTGTTAATAAGGATGCAACAAGCGGTGCAACCACATATGCTGTTTTGTGCACAGATGCAACTGAAGCAGCTGCTCACAACGGTACAGAATAATTTTGGTACATCGTATAATTAGTTTAAGTTGAATTAAACGGAGAGCAAGGCATTTGCCTTGCTCTTTTCATTGTCAAGCAATTGATGAAAACCCCCGGTTCTACCGGGGGAAAAAGAATGCTTTA
>CABUHY010000017.1 GCA_902491475.1 uncultured Eubacteriales bacterium | reverse complement strand
GCGCCGCCCGGAACAGAGGATATAACAGTCATTGTGCCGTAATATCCGCCGATAGTCTGGACACTTCCGCCGCTGAGATAATATCCGTTAAGGTCAAGGGTAAAGGAGGTCGGACAGCTCCACAGAGTAATATCGGATGCGGCAGGATCGTCATAATCCACATTACGCAATAAGGTTATAACTACATCTTCGTATTTGTTAGCGGAAAGTCCTTCATTGAGCGCCTCCATTACAGTTCCGTAATAGCCTGTAAAATCATCCGCCGTAAGCTTTGCACTTGCGGCAAGACCGCAATGACGGCAGGTTAGGGTCTCCTCATCAATCCCGTGATCCGTATATCCTGCAATATACACAGTCAGAGTGTTGCCTGCCTTGTCTGTAACAACAAGCGTGTGCTCAACATTGTCGTATGCACGGATATACAGCTGATTGTCGTCGAGAGTTTTTTCTTCTCCGTCAAGGACTACCTTGTCAACATTCTTTTCATCGATTTTAATTATCGTTTCCTTACAGAAGGAATAGTGTCCGCCGTCCGTCATATTTTCAATAACGGGTATGGTTCTGTCTATTTCAAAACCGTCTGTCGAAGCATAAGCCACATTTCCGGCATGGTCTGTAAGTTTTGCATAAACAACATACCGGTTTTCGTCCGAAATACCGAACGGCTCGGTATATTCGCTGAAGCTGCCTGCCATCACCGCTTCCGGAGTCAAAGTCTCCGTGCTTACAAGATATTCGATTTTAACAGCCTTCGTCTCGTCAAAGCCCGGCTGATCGTAGCTGTCGTCCGTAGCGGAAATCGTTACGGTAACATCCTCCTTAAAGAATGTGCCGAAAGAAATTGTATTCAAAATTGACTGCCACCATGTGCGGTCTTCAACCTTAATTTCACCCGTAGGCAAAACGGTATCCTCAATATAATCGCCGTACTCGGCGTGGCAGACAGAGCAGATTGCCTTTTGGAAGTAGCTCGCCTCACGCTCATTGCCGCCGTCATGCGGACAAGCGTAGCCGCACTCGGAGCAAACGCCGTCAACAAGTGTGTGCTCGTGTGATTTAACAACCGCTTTGTCGATATATTCAAAGGTTGCAGAACTTGTGCCTACACTCCAATAAGCGTCGGAGGTAAGGTCAATATACTTGCCGTTTTCGTCAAAGAGCATACAGCCGTCTGCGAAAAAGCCTTTAAGTCCATCATAATCCTTATTGCTGTTGTCGTCATATTTATATTCAATGCCGTTATTGAGCGTTGCGGATTTGATTTTAAGCTCTATTTGGGCAATTAAGTCAGGATATACCCGAAGTGCACCGTTAAAGGTGCTGTCCGTAATATAGAGTGTGCCTGCATTCACAATAGCAGAGCATGCCTGCTCTCCGGACTCACTTCCGCCGGTCAATTCGACATTCTCAAGCTCCGCATATCCGTTGTACATAAGCGTAATAGCAGAGGATCTTGTAGCCATTCCCTTTGTGGCTGTGTTTTCAAGCTTACCGTTTTTAACGGTGAGCTTCGCCGAACCGGAGACTTTTATAACACCGTCTTTTGGAGAATCGGCGCTCAAAGTGAAGTTGTTAAGGTCAAGGGTGAATGTGCCGGAGCCTGCGTTGAGAATCTCATTTGTGCCGACTTGACCGAGGTCAATGTTGCCCAAAAGCTTCAGCGTTGAGCCTTCGTTGGCGATTGCCGCCGCCCACGCGTCCGCAAATGTTCCGTAGCCCGTTTCCGTGCCGTCCGCTGTCGTCAGACTTACCGCTACCGACTCGCCGCATCCCGTACACTTGCCGTCAACAACCGTATGAGTGTGTCCCTTTACCGTAACGCCGCTCAAAGTGTTTGTGCTTGTGGCGTCCTCGCAGACATCATAGGTCTGTCCCGTAGGATCGTCGGGATTTCGCGAATAGAAAGCATATCCGTCCTTCAGCAGTCCCGAAAGGGCAATTGAAGCAGCTGCACCCGTTGAGTTGCGGGTGCTGATTTGTTCAAATGTACCGCCGCTGATAAATACTGTCTGCGGCTGAGTAACAGGGTCGCTGAACAGAACAGAGTCAAACTCACCTGCCGTAATGTTGTAGACTGCGTCGTACGACATATTCCAGTGCCCGCTGTGTCTGCCGCCGTTGATGTTAAGGGTGTATGTACCCTGCTCGCCCGTTTCAGCATTATAGTAAGCGTTGAACGAAGATAAATATTTAATACTGCCGCCGTTTACATTTATCGTGCCGCTGCCGTCATAACCACTGATGTCCCATACCGTGCCGCCGTTTATCGTTACGGTACCCCGTTCAAGCTCAATGCCGCAGTAGCCGTCTTCTACACCTAATGTGCCGCCTTCAACAGTCAGCGTACTCGGAGCATCGCCGTCGGTTACACTTGAAAAAACGCAAACTCCGTCGGTAACAGCGCCCGTGCCGACGCTGTCGCGGATAGTCAGATTGCCGGAAGCGGAGCGCGTAATCTCGCCCGTTTCCTCATTGTAGGTATGATATCCGACAGAAAGGCTCGGCAAAGTATGACCGTTCAAGTCAATCGTAATGTTGCCGAGAGCTCTGTAATCGTGCGTTCCTTCCGGAATGTCGGCAAGCAAAACGATGGTATCTATTCCGCTCGGGTCCCACATAGAGCCGAAACCGTTTTGGAAATCCGAAACAGAAAAGTACGCTTTTCTGCCTTCGGGATCCGTCAACAAGCCGCCGAGGTCTTCAATATCCGTCATTGCCGCACCGCATTTGTCGCACTTGCCGTCAATAGGACTTTCGTCTGTATGCTCGGTGCAGGTGTCGTCCGCAAATACATATGTCGGTATCATGGAAAGAACCATAAGTGCCGCAAGTATTACGGAAATGATTTTCTTGTTTACTGAAGCTGTCTTATTCATCCGTTTTCTCCTTTATACAAATTTTGCGATAGCCGTCGAAAGCACTTCGGACGGTACGGGCTTTTCGTGGAAGTATGCGCAGCCGAGCCTATATGACTGTACCCCGAAGCCTTTGTCGTCCGAAAGCCATATTACAGGTACGGTTTCGGCAAGGCTTTTGGCGGCAATCACACCCTCCATGCCCTCTGCGCCGTTCATAGCAATCAAGATTAACTGCGGCGGACTCCCTTTCAGCTTTTCGACAAAGCCGTCATAGTCCGAACAGCCTGTTATCTCAACATTTCGGTAACAGCATTCGGGTAACGCCGCAATTGCACCCCTAAGCTCGCTGTATTCCGACTTTTCCGCATAGATAATTACTTCCACGATACGCCTCCTATCCGAAAATTATGTAAATATCATACCTATTTTAATAGAAAGGAGTGTCGAAACCAACCGATTTTGCACAAGCGGTCAATTTTCGGCACAAACGGTAACGCTTTATTTCCAATCATCTTGTATTTTTGACCGATTTTGTTATAATTAAATCATTGAAAAGAGGTGTTGAGGATGAAAATCGCCATAGTCGACGACAACAAAGAAGAACTCCGACGGCTTCGGGAATATTTGGACGACCTTTTGGGCGACGAAACGGATATTGTCGGCTTTTCAAGCGGAGAAGAATTTCTCGCCGTTTGGACAAAGGACGAATTCGACCTTGTTGTGTTGGATATTTTTATGGATACCGTTACGGGTATGGATGTCGCAAGAAAAATCAGAGAAACCGACAGCTATGTAAAAATTGTTTTCAGCACCACAAGCAATGAGTTTGCAAGCGAAAGCTACGAAGTCAACGCCTGCTATTATCTTCACAAGCCGTTCGGCTCGGAGCAGGTCAAGGCAATGCTCGACCGCCTTGATATGGCGCAGCTCGACAAAATGCGTACCGTAAAGCTTCCCGACGGCAGCAGCGTTATACTTCGTGACATTATATATGCCGACTTTTCCTCGCACCGTGTCACGCTTCACTGCAAGCACGGCAAAAACATATGTGTGCGTTCCTCGTTTTCGGAAATCGAACCGCTTTTGTGCGCTTACAGGTATTTTTTCAGCCCGTGCAAGGGTGTTGTCATAAACTTCTATGAGATAAAAGCTCAAAACTCCGATACATTTACTATGACCGACGGCACGATTATTCCGATAAGCCGCAGGAAAGCCAAGGAAGTGCTTGAAAACTATTCCTCATTCCGCTTTGAGATATTGAGAAAGGGAGGTGAGCGCTGATGCCTCCCGTTTACAGAATCGCAGAGGTCGTACTGTACTCCCTGCTCAACTTCCTGCCGTTTTTGGCATTGGCTCTCTATCCTTTCCGCAGAAGTATGCGCTTTTCAAAGGGCATAACCATCGGCCTTATTGCGGCTGTGGTGTGCGTGCAGATTTTTCTCGGAAACTGGGCGGCGTTTTCGCAAAAAAATAACGCAGGGCTGATAAGCGCCGTGAGCACCGTGCTCTATGCGGCGTTTTACTTCCTTGCGATTAAAAAGAATATAGGAAAAACGCTTTTCACTCTGTTGATGATTTCAAATATAGCCAATTTTGCCGTAATCTCCGCAAAGAGCCTTGAGGGAATGTTGTTCCCCGAGCTTGCGGTACAAAGCTACCGCTGGTCGTTTTCGCTTATGCTGTTTGCGGTTGAAGCGATAATTGCGTTACCGATGTTCCGTTATATGAAAATGATATATACCCCCGCCCTCGAAAAAGAGCCGTCGGGTATGGAAAGGCATTATCTGTGGCTTATTCCCGCAACCTTTTACCTTATGTGGTATTATTCGATTTACGCAAACAAATCCCGTTCAAGCCTTGAAATTGCGCTTGACACGGGCAATGCCGTTTTCCTGTTTTTCATAAATGTCGGCGCAATTCTTATATATTATGTTGTAACCAAGCTTATCGCCGAACAGAATAAAACCCTCGAATTGCAGGAGAGAAACCACCTGCTGACAATGCAGTCGGTACAGTATGAAAATTTACAGGAGAGAATTGCGGAGGCACGCAGGGCAAAGCACGATGTACGGCACCACATATCGCTTATGCAGGAATATTTGAGCAACGGAGAGCTTGACAAGCTCAACGAATACCTGACCGAATACGGAAGAAATCTGCCAGACGACACGCTTATTCGGTTTTGCGAAAATTCGGCTGTAAACGCCGTGCTGCTGTATTTTGCCCAGCAGGCAAAGGAAAACGGAATAGATTATGTTGTAAAAACTCAAATTCCCGAGGATATATCGGTTAAAGCGACGGATTTGTCGGTAATTTTCGGCAATCTTATCGAAAATGCCGTCGAAGCTTGCAAGGCTGAAAACGGAACCGGCAGACAAATCGTTATCAGAGCAAGTGCCGACACAAATTCGCTGTGCATAACCGTTGACAACACCTTTACGGGCACGCTCAAACACGGCGGAAACGGAAATTTGCTCTCGACAAAGCATAAGGGCTCGGGGATAGGCACACAGTCGGTAAAAATCATTGCCGAAAAATACGGCGGCACCTGCCGCTTTGAAGCCGAAAACAATATGTTCTACGCCTCCGTCCTGTGTATGACAGAGTTGTAATTGCTTAATTTTTATTGGTGTGTTAATCATATTAAAAACAACCAAACTCACAGGAAAGTTTTGTTGCACGCAGCAAGAGCCCGACGATAACCGTCGGGCTCCGTTTTTATGATGCACCGCACACAGAATAAATTAAAATAATTTTTGCTTTATGTTTTAATATTATCCGATAATTGTGCAAAGATTTGTGTTCCGACCGCATCACGGCTCGGAACGGTTCGATTTGACAATCGACACACGATAAAATCACTTTAATAAAAATTCCGCGATGTCCGATATTCTTTTCTCCGATTGCAAATCGGTGCACCGTGGTTATATTGCCGACTTATCGTTAAAAAGTCTTCCGAACACTACCGAAACAAGTTCCAGCACCGCAGCGATTAAAACCGATACAATGAAGGTGCTCGGAGCATTAAAGCAATACAATGCAATCACGATTAAAGCAAACAGCAACGAAACCGCAGCCGTATAAGCCTTGAATCTCATTTTTTCTTCCTTTGTCAATCTTTTTTGCGGCGTATCTGCGGGCGAAACCGCAATTAAAACCGCACAAGCCGCTATGTAAGCAAATATAAGATATTTGCCCTCAACCGGCACAAAAAATCTTATGCCGAGCAATGCGGCGACAAACGAAGTTGCCGTAACTATCTGACACCGTAATTCGGTATTTGCATGAAAGCCTCCCGCAAACCTGTGAAAAACAAAGAAAGCGACATAAAACACGACGCTTTGCAAGGCAATTCCCAGAAGAGAGCCTACAAGTATGCAAAATACCAACAGGAGCATTTCTGAAATAACAATGAAGAAACCGTAATGATATAAATCTCTGTTTTCTTCGTCGATAATATTTTTGCTTATCAACTTATTTGTTATTTTCAGGGAAAGTGAGTTTATCATTTCTTAATCTTCAATTCACTGTAATTTTTGGGCAATTTAGGCTGATAAGCATAAGTTGTGCTTGTTGAATTTGCGTCAACCTTAACCGAAAAATTGATGAATTTTACGATTTTGTCAAGTGTAGTCTTTTTCATATTTTCAACCTCCTTTCAATTGCCAATTTATACCAATTCTCCGATTTTTTCAAGAGGGTTTGCAGCATTTAATACTTTTATCTGCAAAAATGTTTGTTTTTCAAATGCTATTTAATAACTTAAAGTACGATTGTATTCCAAAGTTAAATCCAAAATGGTAGTATTACCTTTGGGTGATGTCATGCGTATCAGCAACAACGAAATTATAGGCAAAAGAATTACTAAATACAGGAAGCGGGAAAACCTCACGCAGGGGCAGCTGAGCGAGCTTATAAACATATCGGTTACGGAGATTTCCAATTTGGAAAGAGGCAAAAACAATCTTTCCTATTCCACCCTGACCGCTCTTTGCAACGCTCTGAACATCTGCCCGTGCCAGCTGCTTTCGGGCACACGGCGTGAAACGGTGGAACAAAACATTATAGATATAATTCACGAGCTGTCAAAAGAGGAGCAGGACACCTTATACAGACTTCTTCTTACATATTTTGATAATAAAAACCTATAATTGTTTGATTTATATATTTTTCTTATGCTATAATTGACTCAAGACTTAAATCTTGAGTCATCTTTTTTAGGAGAAACATTTTCTATGACCTTAAACGCACTTATATGCGACGATGAAGCCTCCGCAAGGAACTCGGTCAAGGGCTATCTTGAACAGTATTGCGAGGAACACGACATTGTATGCAGCTATGACTGCTTCGACTCGGGCGAGGAAGCAAAGAAATCCGACAAATTCTACAACATTGCCTTTCTTGACATTGAGATGGGAAACACCTCGGGCGTAGAAGTTGCCGAACACCTGAAAGAAGCCAACAAAAACATAATTATATTTTTCATTACCGCCTACGGTAAATACATAGACGACGCTATGAACCTTTATGCACTGCGGTTTTTAAGCAAGCCGATTGACGCTTACAGGTTTTACAGCGGTATGGACCGTGCCGTTGAGCTTATCAACGAAGATGTCATCGAATTCTTTATGGACAACGACCAGTCGAAAGTAAAAATCAACGCAAACGACATCATATATGTCGAAACGGTCGGTCACAAGACAAAGATAGTCTGCCCCAACAGAGAATATTACACGGCAAAGCTGTTGGACGATTGGGAGAAGATACTTACCCACAGTAGCTTTTACAGAATTCACAAAAGCTATATACTTAACCTCGACTACATCTACGAGTATCAGAGGGATGAGGTAAGGCTTACAAACAGTGACATAATTCCTGTTTCTTACAGGAAGCAAACGCCGTTCAGAAAATATTTTTACGAATATCTCAGAAGGAGGAAATAATGCTGACCGTCATAAACTTCATTTTACAGGCAATCGAGTGCCTTGTTACTTTTTCCTTTTATGAGAGCATTACGGAATACAAACAGCACATATCGCGCAGATTTATTATGATGTTCGTCGGCTATGTCGGAATGTCTCTTGTAAACATAGCTTTCGGATACAATATCGTAATCAACTCCGTTGTTATGATTTTATTCCATTTCGTCTTTGCAAAATTCCTTTACGGTCAGAAGGTTGTTTTCTCTTTCCTGTATGCAGCGCTGATTACCGCACTTGTCACGATAACCGAATTCAGTGCCGCAAACATTATCGCTCTATGGTTCAATACAGCTCCGAAAGAGTTTATGAACAACACCCTCAACTACACCATATTGATAATATTCAGCAAATCGTTTTTATACATTCTCCTGCGGATAATAAGCTCGGTTATAAACAAAATCAAGAGCAATGAGCAGGTCAGCATTATCTTTTTGGCTTATCCGATTTCGCTGATAATCGTACTGACCATAATCGCAATCATTACCGACGGTGTGGTAATAAGCAATGAGAAGAAGCTTTTCCTGTCCGCCGCAATTATCTTCCTTTCGTTTTCCATTCTTGCAACCTGTATCTTTCAGCAAATATCTTCACGCAGGGACAGGGAGCTTATAGAGCTCAAGACCGCTCGGCAAAAGCAGGAAATGGACGAAACTTATTTTGAGCTGCTCGAGCACCAGAACGAAGAGCTTCAATATTTTGTTCACGACACGAAAAATCATCTTCTTAACATCTACAATATATCAGACGACCCGCAAAAGACGCAGGCTTACATAAAAACCTTAATCCATGACCTCGACTCAACCAACCGAATAGGCAAGACTTCAAACAAAATGCTCGATTTGATTTTGAGCAAATATGCTTTTCTGTGCGACAAAAAGTCGGTTAAATTTATCCGTGACATTCACAAGTCGGATTTGGACTTTATAAAGGATAATGACCTCACCTCAATTTTCAACAATCTGCTTGACAACGCCATCGAAGCCGCACAGGACAGCACGGAAAAGAGCATTTCGTTGAGCATAAACAGTATCGGAAATATGATACATGTTGATTTGCGTAATTCCTGCGACACCGCACCGACCACGCAAAACAAACGCCTTGTCACAAGAAAGACAGATAAAGGACTTCACGGATACGGCTATAAAAGCGTTGCCCGTACCGTCAAAAAATACGGCGCCGACATCGCCTGGGATTACAGCGAGGAAAACAAAGAATTCAGCGTTTCGATTATATTTCAAAGATAACTAAAAGCGACCCGTCACACTTCAAAACAGGTGCGGCGGGTCGTTTTTTGTGCAGTTTTGCAGGAAATCTGTGCAGTTTTGTCGCAGGCGTTGACAAAATGCCAACCCTTTGATACCATTCTCACATAGAATCCCTTCAGGGCAACACGGCAGGAAAAGCCGTTGAAACATTTCCCCGCCCCCATTTATCGGTCAAATGCGCTTTTTGCTTTGGCGCTTTGATAGGCAGTCCTGTGCTTAATCACCGTTTTCAATTTAGGCACAGGACATGCCGAATAAAAGGTTTACTTTTCAATTATTACACATAAAGCCGAGAGCAGATGATGCTCTCGGCTTTAATTTACGGTTCAAAATAAATCTCCGTTATATTCGGCTTGAATCTTGAATATGCAAAACAGATATAAACACCGATAAATCGGCTTAATTAACGCACAACCCATATGATATATTTTTCAAGTTGTGCGTTCAGCCTCCCTTGTGTAAAGGGAGGTGCCGAACGAATGTGAGGCGGAGGGATTGTAAGGTTGTTCTTATGTGATTTTGTAAAAATCCCTCAGTCATTTTTTCACAAAAATGACAGCTCCCTTTACAAGGGAGCCTGTGACGGACAGCCGCAAGGGCTGTCCCTACGGGATATGGCATTTTATTTCAATTATTCATCAACTGTTTGATTTCTTCTTTTGAGAAATGATACTTTTTATTGCAGAAGTTGCAGACAACCTCGGTTGTATCGTCCTGTGCCATTTCGGAAAGACCCTCTCTGCCCGTGGCTATCAAGGCTTTTGTGACCCTCTCCTTTGAGCAGGTGCAACGGTATTCGACCTGTGCGTCGTCAAGCTTTTCGAGCGTGAACGACGGCAAAACCGCACGGCATATGTCCTCGGGAGTCATTTTATCAAAAAGCATTGATGTTACGGGGCGTACCGATTGAATATCCTTTTCAAGCTTGTCTATCGTCTCGTCCGAAGCCGAGGGAAGAAGCTGAATTAAAAATCCGCCCGCGCAGATAATTCCCTTTGTATCCGGGTCAACAAGAACTCCGAGCGCACACACGGTGGGCGTCTGCTCGCTTGTTGCGTAATACGAGGTTATATCTTCTGCGATTTCGCCCGATACAATCGGAATCTGACCGACATAAGGCTCTTTAAGCCCCATATCCTTTATAACCGTAAGCGTGCCGTCCGTGCCGACAGCACCTCTTACATCAAGCTTGCCCTTTGCGTTGAGCGGAAGCTCGACATTTGCGTCGCCTATATAGCCCCTGACATTTCCGAGTGAATCGGAAACGCCGAGCACCGTTCCGCACGGACCGTTACCGTTTATTTTTACGGTAATGCTGTCGTCCGCACCCTTAAGCATACTTCCCATAAGCGAAGTTGCCGTCAGAAGTCTGCCCAAAGCCGCCGAGCACACCTTTGAGGTGTTGTGTATGCGGTGCATTTCGGTAACTATATTTGTGCTGTCAACAGCCATCATTGCAAGCTGACCGTCGTCCGACATCATTCTGATAAGGTTTTTCATCTCGGTATCCTCCTTGCAACATAAACCGTCCGCTGTGTTGTCTCGGTCGGTTCGTGCTTTGTCATTTCTTCATAGCGGTTTACAAGCTCAAAGCCTGTTTCGCAAAGTAATTTTTCCACCGTTTCGTCCGGATATGCCTTTTCCTTAAAGGATTCGGAGAAACGCTCATAGGTATTGTCCTCGGTTTGCTCAAAAAAGTCGAGGTCTATTCGCACTGTGGCGTTATCCTCGCACAAGGTGTTCTGCCACGCACAAAACAAACCGTCGTATTCATATATATAGGCATTGTCCGCAAGAATTTTTCTGTGCTTGTACAGCGTGTTCATATCAAAAATGAATATTCCGTTATCCTCAAGGAACAAAGCGACATTGCGAAAGGCTTCTTTAAGGTCGTTTTCATCGTTAAGATGATTAAGACTGTCAAGCGTACATACGGCGCAATCCACCGTTCCGTAAAGGTCGAGCGCACGCATATCCTGGCACAAAAACAGAATGTTTTCGCCCGAAGCGTACATCTTGTTCTGCGCCTGCGAGAGCATTTCCTCCGACAAGTCAACGCCCGTTACCTCAAAGCCTCTTTTGGACAGCTCGACGGACATATTTCCCGTGCCGCAGGCAAGGTCAAGCAAAAGCCCCCTGTCAATTCCGTTTTCGGACAACAGAGAGCAAAGATAATCCGCCCTTTCGGAGTATTCGACATTTTCGGTAAGCAGGTCATAGACCCGAGCGAAATAAGAATAACTCATACTTTACCTTTGGACTCCTCAACACGGTTGAAAATTTCCTCATATCCGTTGCAGCCGTACAGCAGCGAACGGTTTACGCGGCTGATGGTTGCGGTTGACGCACCCGTTTCATCCACGATTTTTTTATATACCTGATTTTCCGAAAGCATCTTTGCGACAACGATTCTCTGAGCGATTGACTGAAGCTCATTCATTGTGCAGAGGTCCTCAAAGAACTTGTAACACTCTTCTTTTGTTTTCAGTGATAAAATACAGTCAAATAAAAAGTCTGTACGCTCGTTGCGAAGTTTTTCGTTCATAGTTGCCTCCAAAAGATTTACTGTTTATTATTTTAGCACGCTAAAGGGCGAAAGTAAACCGTTAAATATTAAAAATGGGGTTCGGGTGTCTTAGACACACAAGATATTGTGTCCGAATAAAAAAATGAAAAATTTTCTGATTTTTTTTGATTTTTTAGTTGACAACGAGGGATAATTGTGGTATTCTAATTCAGCCGTCAGACGAAACGGCGCATGTGGGAGCATAGCTCAGCTGGGAGAGCATCTGCCTTACAAGCAGAGGGTCATAGGTTCGAGCCCTATTGTTCCCACCACTTTTATGGCCCGGTAGTTCAGTTGGTTAGAACGCCAGCCTGTCACGCTGGAGGTCGTCGGTTCGAGCCCGATCCGGGTCGCCATAAAATGCCTCTGTAGCTCAGTCGGTAGAGCAGAGGACTGAAAATCCTCGTGTCATTGGTTCGATTCCGATCGGAGGCACCATAAAATGCGGATGTAGCTCATCCGGTAGAGCGCCACCTTGCCAAGGTGGAGGTAGCGAGTTCGAGCCTCGTCATCCGCTCCAAAGGACGCTTAATTCCTTAAGCGTCCTTCTTTTTTACCAATGACACCGAATATAAGGCGACATAGCCAAGTGGTAAGGCACGAGTCTGCAAAACTCCGATTCCCCAGTTCAAATCTGGGTGTCGCCTCCAGGAAAAAGCACTTGCATTGCAAGTGCTTTTTCAGTTATATTCGCCTTACGGCGAGTTGTATTGCCTATGGCAGTGATATTATGCTACGCACAGTGAAATTGCCTGTGGCAGTTTTTCAGCGAATATAATATCACTGTGAGCAACGCGAACAATTACACTTTGTGCAAGCAAAATATCACGCCGAACAAAGAGAGGCATATCACTCTGTTTGCTTTGTATTATCGGCACAACTCGGCACACAAGCTCACAGCAGTTCCCACATCAAGTTATCAAAGGTGATTATATGGATATAATTGTCGGCTTTTGCTTAGGCATTTTGGGATTTATTATTTATCGTCTGTATCGTAAGTTTGATAAAGGAAGCCAAAAAAGCAGAAGACAAAACAGGACCCGTACAAAGGGTTAACGAAATCAAATCCGAATTTGATACTTCGGTATATAATGCCGAAGTGGTTGATTTGAGCTGCCGTGTCGATATGCAGGGCAGTAAGAACCCCGAAACCGTAACATTATTTACGGCGGTTTTTAAGACCTATGACAACAAGAAAATAACCTTGAATGTTCCGCAGGTAATGTACGACGGTCTTGAAGTCGGTCAAAAGGGCGAGCTTACCCTTGTGGAGGGCGAACTGTACAGCTTTATTATTTAACTTTTGACAAAAACGGACCGCAGGCACAAAATCGGTTCTCAAAGCATAGTCTGAAATTGATATAAACATTATACTTATTCATCTGTTCGGAGGAATTATGTCTAAACAAAAAAACATGGGCTTAATCGCCAAAATAATGCTTTTTCTCAGCGCGATAATTTGGGGAAGCTCATTTTTCATTCTTAAAAACACGCTTGACGAAATGCCCGTATATTTCATTTTAAGCATACGCTTTTTTGTCGGCGCCGTTTTGCTTTTTCTTATCGGATGCAGGAATTGGAAAAAGCTCAACAAAAAATATGTTTGGGCAGGCGGCATAACGGGAGTGTTCTTAGCCGTTGCCTACATAACGCAGACTATCGGTCTGCAATATACCACTCCGAGCAAAAACGCTTTCCTCACTGCGGTTTACTGCGTGCTTGTGCCGTTTATGTGTTGGGGAATAACAAAAAAAGCGCCCGACAAATTCAATCTTATATCGGCGGTAATGTGCTTTGTGGGCATCGGACTTGTTTCGCTCGGCTCGGGCGACGGCGGATTTAACTTTATGGGCGACGGAATGACGCTTATCTGCGGCATTTTCTTTGCCTTACAGATAGTTGCCATTGAGCTTTGGGGCAAGGATATGGATGTCATACTTTACACGGCATTTCAGTTTTTTGCGGCGTTTTTGATATGCTTTGCGGGCTTTTTGATTTTTGAAGAAGCTCCGACAGGCGTTTCCGCATCTGCAATAGGTTCGCTTGCATATGTCACGGTGTTTGCCACCGCCGTGGCGTTCCTGCTTATGAACACGGGCATAAAATACGCCTCGGCAAATACAAGCGCGCTTATATTGAGCTTTGAGTCCGTTTTCGGCGTGCTGTTTTCAATTCTTTTCTATCCCGACGAGCATATCACGCCGAGAATCATATGCGGCTTTGCGGTAATATTTGTCGGAATAGTTATCAACGAAACCAAACTCGGATTTTTGAAAAAAGCGAAATAAAGGATTTTATATAATCAATTAAATATCACACCATACCGTGAGGGCGAACGCTGTTCGCCCTTTTTTGTTACATATGAAATTGACCGCCGAACACATTTCGCCCTGTGAATTGTGCGATGCCGTATAGGTAGGGCGGGGGCTTGCTCCCGCCGTAAATCCGCAAAAGTCGGTAGCGACAGTGAGCCGTCGGGAGGGCGTTTACAACCGAGCAGGCGAGCCGAGCGTGATTTTTGCGGAAAAGGAGGAGTTGCGTAGCGAGTGAGAAATAGCCAAAGGCTGTTGCGAACGATACGAAGCAAACGACGACGTGCGAAGCACCCGCACCTCTTCACTTTTCACTATTACCTATCACTTTGCCCGCAAGCGCCGCCCCCTACACCGCCCGGAAATTCAAAAACTCCTTGGAAATTTTATATTCCCCTGCCCTGCAATAAAGCAATTAAACTGTTGATATATTCCGAAAAGAATGGTAAAATATATAAGTTACAAAAATTTTTAAGAAAGGAAGTAATAAAATGAGCGATAAAGGAAAGTTTTACATTACAACCGCAATCGCCTACACATCAAGAAAGCCGCACATCGGCAATTCTTACGAAATCGTTTTGACCGACGCCATTGCGAGGTACAAACGAATGCTCGGTTACGATGTGTTCTTCCTGACAGGTACCGACGAGCACGGACAGAAGATTGAAGAATATGCGAAAGAGGCGGGAGTTACTCCCAAGCAGTATGTCGATAAGGTAGCGGGCGAAATCCGTGAAATCTGCGACAGCCTCAATACGACCTATGATAAATTCATCAGAACCACCGACGACTATCATGAAAAAGCGGTTCAGAAAATTTTCAAAAAGCTTTATGATCAGGGCGACATCTACAAGAGCGAGTACGAGGGAATGTACTGCACACCCTGTGAGAGCTTCTGGACGGAAAGCCAGCTTGACGAAAACGGCTGCTGCCCCGACTGCCACAGAGAGGTCAAGAAAGCAAAGGAGGAGGCATATTTCCTCAAGCTTTCAAAATATCAGAAGCAGCTTGAAGAGTATATCGAGTCAAACGAGAATTTCATCTACCCCGAGTCGAGAAAGAACGAAATGCTCAACAACTTTATCCGTCCCGGACTTCAGGATTTGTGCGTTTCAAGAACCTCTTTCAAATGGGGTATACCCGTCACATTTGACGACAAGCATGTTATATATGTTTGGATAGACGCACTTTCAAACTATATCACGGCTCTCGGCTATGACCCCGACGGCAGCTCCGATTTGTATAAAAAATATTGGCCTGCCGATGTTCACATCATCGGTAAGGACATTGTAAGGTTCCACACCATATATTGGCCGATTATGCTTATGGCTCTCGGCGAGCCTCTTCCCAAACAGGTTTACGGCCATCCGTGGCTTCTGTTCGGCGAGGACAAGATGTCGAAGTCAAAGGGTAATGTTATCTATGCGGAGGATTTAATCAAGGTATTCGGCGTTGATGCGGTAAGATATTATCTTCTTTCCGAAATGCCCCACGCTTCCGACGGCTCAATAACATACGAAACACTTATCGAGCGCTACAATTCGGACCTTGCCAACACCATAGGCAACCTTGTAAACCGTACGATTGCAATGCAGAAAAAGTATTTCGGCGGCGTAATTCAGCCGAACGATACCGCAGAGCCGCTTGATGAGGAAGTTAAGTCTCTTGCCGTCAAGACCCTTTCGGATGTTGACAAGTGCTTTAACGAGTACAAGATTGCCGACAGCATTGAGTGTATTCTCACTCTTGCAAGGCGCCTTAACAAGTATATCGACGAGACTATGCCGTGGGCTCTCGCAAAGGATGAAAGCAAAAAGGCAAGGCTCGGCGCAGTGCTTTACAATCTTCTTGAAGGTATCCATTACCTTGCGATTTTGTTAAAGCCCTATATGCCCGATACCTCAAAGGAAATCCTTGCTCAGCTCAATACGGATGTTACCGATTACGATTCTCTTCTTACCTTCGGCGGACTTAAAGTCGGCGAAACCGTCGGTGAACCGAAAGTCCTTTTCTCAAGAATAGATGCGGAAAAGCTTATTGCGGAGCTTGTTGCAAAGCAGGAGGAACAGCAGAAAGCCGAAAAGCAGACTATCGAGGAAATAAAGGGCGTTGCGAAGATAGGCATTGAGGATTTTGCAAAGGTTGAGCTTAAAGTCGCAGAGGTTACGGCTTGCGAACCTGTAAAGAGGGCAAAAAAGCTCCTCAAGCTCGCTCTTGACGACGGAAGCGGAACAGACAGAACCGTTGCAAGCGGAATTGCCAAATGGTATTCCCCCGACGACCTTGTCGGCAAAAAAGTAATTGTCGTTTCAAACCTTAAATCGGCTACGCTTTGCGGAGTTGAAAGTCAGGGTATGATTCTTGCGGCGGACGCAGGCGAGGACGATGTAAAGGTAGTTTTCATTGACCCATCCGTTCCCAACGGCTCAAAGATAAGATAATGTACAGAAATATTTTTGACACGCACGCACACTATGATGACGAAGCCTTTCAGGACGACCTTGAAGGGCTTTTGTCCGCTTTTCCCGACAGCGGAATAAGCGGCGTTGTCTCCTGCGGCGTAAATGAGGCAAGCTCAAAAAGGAACATTGAGCTCGCACACAAATACGGGTTTATCTATGCGGCTGTCGGCTATCACGGTCTCAACACCGAGGATTTGACCGATAATTATCTTGAAGCAATAAAAGCTCTCGCACAGGATAAAAAAGTCGTCGCCATAGGCGAAATCGGGCTTGATTATCACTATGAAAAAGAGACAAAGGATTTGCAGATAAAGATATTCCGTGAGCAGATAAAGCTTGCCAACGAGCTTAATTTGCCCATTATCGTCCACGACAGAGAGGCGCACGAGGATACGCTTAATATTCTGAAAGAGCTAAAGCCGAAAGGCGTTTTGCACTGCTTTACGGGAAGCGTCGAGACGGCAAGAGAGATTATAAAGTTAGGTATGTATATAGGTCTCGGCGGGGCGGTAACCTTCAAAAATGCCGTAAAGCCCGTTGAGGTTGCCAAAATCGTCCCCGAGGACAGGCTTGTGCTTGAAACGGACGCACCGTATATGTCGCCCGTACCGTTCAGGGGCAAGCGTTGCACCTCGCTTTTAATCCCGTATACCGCACAAAAAATCGCAGAGGTGCGAAACTCCGATGTTCAATCCCTGCTTGACGCAACCGACAGAAACGCAAGGGAATTGTTCAATATCAAATAAGACAAAATCCGACGGAAACGCAAAATTTTCGTCGGATATTTTTTGCAAAAAGCCCTTGACCTAAAGTTAGGTTTAAGTGGTATAATCCTAAATGTAAAAACAAATATATTATGCAAAGGAGAAAAACATATGAAAAAGCTTGTTGCATTTTATTCAAGAGCGGACGAAAACTATTTCGGCGGCACAATCCGCAGTATAAAAGTCGGAAATACCGAAAAAGCCGCAGAAATGATTGCCGAAATCACAGGTGCGGACCTTTTCAAAATAGAGCAGAAAGTCCCCTATTCGGCGGATTATCACACCTGTGTGGATGAAGCGAGGGAGGATTACCGTAAAAACGCACGCCCCGAGCTTGTCTCACTTCCCGAAAGCATAGACGATTACGACGAAATTTATCTCGGCTATCCGAACTATTGCGGAACGATGCCGATGGCAGTATACACTTTCCTTGAAGCGTTCGACTTTTCGGGCAAAACAATCCACCCGTTCTGCACGCATGAGGGAAGCGGACTTTCAAACACCGAGCACGATATTAAAAGCACCGCAAAGGGCGCAGCCGTCAAAAAGGGTCTTGCGCTCAACGGAAGCAGAATCGACTCCGCAAAGCCGACAATAGAAAAATGGATAAAATCGAATTGAGGTAAAATTATGAAAAAGCTGTTGATTGTTTATTATTCACAGACGAACGGCAACACAAAGCGCATTGCCGAAATGCTTCAAAAGGAAACGGGCGCAGATATTTTCCGAATAGACACCGCCGTCCCCTATTCGGGCAGTTACAACGATGTTGTAGACCAAGGGCAGGATGAGGTAAACAGAAAATACGAGCCGAAGCTGAAACCCGTGGAATTCAATGTCGCAGACTATGACATTATCGCCGTCGGAACTCCGACATGGTGGTACACAATGGCGCCTGCGGTATTAACTTTTCTGCACGCAAACGACTTTTCGGGAAAGACAGTTGTTCCGTTTATGACAAACGGCGGCTGGCCCGGCCATGTTATAAAGGATATGAAAAACGCCTGCCACGGTGCAAAATTCGCCCTTGATATGCAGGTGCGCTTTGACTCAACGGGCGGCGCACACCTCGAAACACCCGAAAATGAAATCATTACTTGGGCAAAGAATGTTAAAGAATTGTTGAAATAAGGAGAATACAATATGGCAAAAGATGTTATGCTTCTGTTCGGCGCAGGTCAGATAGGAATGGCTATCGCACGCCGAATGGGATACGGAATGAAAATTATCACAGCCGATAAAAATCTTGCAAATGCCGAGGCTGTTGCAAAAACCATGAACGAGGCGGGATACGACTGCCTGCCCACAACAGCCGATTTGTCCGACAGGCAGTCGATACTCGACGTAATAAGCGAAGCACAGAAACACGGAAAAATCAAAATGCTTGTAAATGCGGCGGGCGTATCCCCGAGTCAGGCGTCGATTGAGACAATACTCAAGGTGGATTTATACGGCACCGCAGTGCTTTTGGAGGAGGTTGGCAAGGTAATCGCCGAGGGCGGTACGGGAGTCACAATTTCAAGCCAGTCGGGCAAGCGTATGCCGCAGCTTACGGCGGAAGAGGACAGACTTCTTGCCTGCACGCCGACTGAGGAACTGCTCTCGCTTGATATTCTTCAGCCCGAAAATATCCGTGACACGCTTCACGCTTATCAGCTTGCAAAAAGGTGCAATGAAAAGCGCGTTATGTATGAGGCGGTAAAGTGGGGCGAGCACGGAGCAAGGCTCAATTCAATATCGCCCGGAATTATCGTAACCCCGTTGGCAATAGACGAATTCAACGGTCCGAGAGGAGATTTTTATAAAAATATGTTTGCGAAATGCCCTGCGGGAAGACCCGGAACGGCGGACGAGGTTGCAAATGTCGCCGAGCTTCTCATGAGCGACAAGGGCGCATTTATCACGGGAACGGACTTTATGTGCGACGGCGGCGCAACCGCAAGCTATTACTACGGTCCGCTTCAGCCGAAAGACTGATTGACATACATCTATAACACACTCATAATCAAAACATATAACCCCGCCTCACTTTATGTAAAGTGAGGCGGGGTTTACTGTTGCACTGTTCCGTTAGTATAATCAATTGCAAAACGAAGCTCTTTTGTTAAATGGCTGTCAGTCAGTAATAAATATAAATTTTCCCGACAGCGTAGGGCGGGGGCAGTGCCCTTATGGGCGAGTGAAAAATGAATAATGAAGATTGAAGAATGAAAAATTGCGGGTGCTTTGCACGGGTTAAAATTTATATCATATCGTAGGGACAGCCCTTGCGGCTGTCAGATACAGTGTAGGGCAGGGGTGATTCCCCTGACAGGGGCAATGTCTGCATAAGCAGACAAAAGGGTGCCTGAATTCGGAAGAATTTGCTCCTGCCGCCAATAAATATGTAATTCCCCGAGAAGTCCGCTCCATCTCCGAGGGAGCTGTCAAACGCAACGCGTTTGACTGAGGGAGTAAAAAAACTAACTGCAAAAACCAGCGCAAATTCAATGTTATAATCAAATTAAAACCATATCATACCGTCGGGGCGAACTTCGCTCGCCTACTTTTGTTTGCTGAAATTTGACAGACGACCGCAGGTCGCCCCTACGGGTTGTACATTGAAAAATAATGCCATATCAACCGTAAATTACGATAAAAAAACAACAATCTAAACGGCGGGAGCAAGCCCCCGCCCTACGCTATATAATATGTTTTTCAAGTCGTGCCTTCAGCCTCCCTTGTGTAAAGGGAGGTGTTGAGCGGAGCGAAACGGAGGGATTGTAAGGTTGTTATTATATGATTTTGTAAAAATCCCTCAGTCATTTTTTACAAAAATGACAGCTCCATTTACAAGGGATCCTATGTCGGACAGCCGCAAGGGCTGTCCGTTAATATATTTTATATGTGATTTCTTGCCGACAGGGACAAACTCTGTCCCTACAGGCACGCATAAATTTTCACGTCCCGAACGGATTTCGTTCGGGGCGTGGTTTGTTTGTTATTATTCTCTTATGCTCTTTTTGCCATTTCTTTATCGTGGGCAAGAGCTTTTTGGCGAGCCTCTTCAAGCATCATCGACTTGACCTTCATAAGCCTTGTCGTGGAGCTTCTCTCGTTCTCGTCAAGCTTCATTGTAATGTATTTTATCGTGTCTTCATATCTCGGAATCATAACATGCTCCAGGGCGTTTACCCTACGGCGTGTCTTTTCGATTTCGGCAGACATCAGCTGACACGACTTTTCGACCTCGGCAAGCCTCAGCATAAGCGGCATAATGTCGGAAAGCGACTTTACAGCCTCGTCAAGGTCCGTTGATGTGAACGCAAAGCCATAAGAGTATATATCCGCCTCGTCCGCCGTCTTAAACTTTGCGTCAAACACGGGAAGCTTTACGCTCATTACATTTTTTTCGTCAACATCAAGAGACATCTCCTGCATGGGCATCATAAGCGCAACATCCAACGCCGAGTCGCTCATTACCGAGCGAGCAACGGACATATGGGCGTTTGCCTGCTTTATTCCGTCCTCGACCTGCCGTCTCAACTCTTTGTTCTCACGCACAAGCTCAAGGAAACGGCGCATAAGCTCATCTCTTTTGTCTTTGAGAAGTTTATGACCCCTCCGAGCCGTAACAAGCTTACGCTTCAGATTGGTAAGCTCCATACGGGTGGGGTTTACATTCATTACTGCCATAATATCAGTTCCTCGGATTTCCGTTACTTCTTATCGTAGTATTCGTCAAGGAGCTCGTCGCTGACACGCTTCAATTCGCTTCTCGGGAATATTCTCAAAAGGCGCCAGCCTATATCAAGAGTTTCCTCAATGGTTCTGTCCGTGTCGAAGCTCTGATTAACATATTCCTTTTCAAACTCGTCGGCAAACTTTGCATAGAGCTTATCCATATCCGTCAAAGCCGCTTCGCCGAGGACTACCATAAGCTCTTTTGCGTCCTTACCTCTTGCGTAAGCCGAGAAAAGCTGGTTCATTGTGTTTGAATGGTCCTTTCTCGTCTTACCCTCGCCGATGCCTTTGTCTTTAAGTCTCGAAAGAGACGGAAGAACATCGATAGGCGGCATAATTCCCCTACGGTAAAGATCACGGGAGAGGATAATCTGACCCTCTGTGATATATCCCGTAAGGTCGGGAATGGGGTGGGTCTTGTCGTCCTCGGGCATTGAAAGAATGGGTATCATAGTGATACTGCCCTCTTTGCCCTTCTGTCTGCCTGCACGCTCATAAATCGACGCAAGGTCGGTGTACATATATCCGGGATAGCCTCTTCTGCCGGGGACTTCCTTTCTTGCGGCGGAAACCTCACGCAATGCGTCCGCATAGTTTGTGATGTCTGTCATAATAACAAGGACATGCATACCCTTGTCAAAAGCAAGATATTCCGCAGCGGTAAGCGCCATTCTCGGCGTTGCTATTCTTTCGATTGCGGGGTCGTTTGCAAGGTTCGAGAACATAACCGTTCTGTCGATAGCACCCGTCTCCTTAAAGGAACGGATAAAGAAGTTCGACTCCTCGAATGTGATACCCATTGCCGCAAAGACAACGGCAAATTTTTCGTCTTTACCCCTTACCTTTGCCTGCCTTGCAATCTGCGCCGCAAGCTGTGCGTGGGGAAGACCGGAAGCCGAGAAAATCGGAAGCTTCTGACCTCTTACAAGCGTGTTAAGTCCGTCGATAGCCGAAACGCCCGTCTGTATAAACTCCTGCGGATACGCTCTTGCCGCAGGGTTCATCGGAAGTCCGTTTACATTCATTCTCTTTTCGGGAATTATTTCGGGACCGCCGTCGATAGGTCTGCCCAAGCCGTCGAATACTCTGCCGAGCATATCCTCCGACACGCCGAGCTCCATCATTCTTCCCAAAAATCTTACCTTACTGTTTGAAAGGTTGATACCCGTCGAGGGCTCAAACAACTGAACAAGTGCGTCCGTGCCGTTTATTTCAAGCACCTTGCAACGCCTTGTTTCGCCGTTTGCAAGCTCGATTTCGCCGAGCTCGTCATATTTGACATTTTCAACCTCACGGACGAGCATAAGAGGACCTGTTACTTCTTCGACTGTTCTGTATTCCTTAGGCATCAGAATTCCTCCTTTGCATTGACAACTTCGGCGATTTCCTTGGCAAGACGCTCAAGTATTTCCTTGTATTCGCCGTCGGTGTTTTCTTCTTTTACATACTTAAATCTGCCGATTGCCTCTCTTACGGGGATTGCGACAAGCTTTTCAATGTCTGCGCCCTTTTCGAGAGCTTCGTTCGATTCGTCAAAATACGAGAGCACAAGGCTCATCATATAATACTGCTTTTTAAGCGAGGAATAGGTGTCAACCTCGTGGAACGCAAGCTGATGCAGGAAGTCCTCACGAATACTTCTCGCCGCCTCCATTTTAAGTCTGTCCGCAGGCGAAAGTGCGTCCATACCGACAAGCTTAACTATCTCGTCAAGCGAAGCCTCGTCGGAAAGTATACCCATCATCCTTGTTCTCATCTTCATCCAATCGGGATTTACGGTCTTGTTAAACCACGCTCCGAGGTCGTCCGCATAAAGCGAATATGAAGTAAGCCAGTTGATAGCGGGGAAGTGTCTCTTGTAAGCAAGCGACGAATCAAGTCCCCAGAACACCTTGACAATTCGCAGCGTAGCCTGTGAAACGGGCTCCGAAATGTCGCCGCCGGGAGGCGATACCGCACCGATTACCGACAGTGCGCCCTCCTGCTCCTTTGAGCCGAGGACCTCTACCCTGCCCGCACGCTCATAGAACTGTGCAAGCCTTGAACCGAGGTATGCGGGATAGCCCTCTTCGCCGGGCATTTCCTCAAGTCGTCCCGACATCTCACGGAGAGCCTCCGCCCAACGGGAGGTCGAGTCAGCCATAAGCGCTACCGAATATCCCATATCTCTGAAATATTCCGCTATTGTGATACCTGTATAAATCGAAGCCTCACGGGCCGCAACGGGCATATCCGAGGTGTTTGCGATAAGCACCGTTCTCTCCATAAGAGATTTGCCCGTATGGGGGTCGATAAGCTCGGGGAATTCATTAAGAACATCGGTCATTTCGTTGCCGCGCTCGCCGCAGCCGATATATACGACTATATCCGCCTCTGCCCACTTTGCAAGCTGATGCTGTGTAACGGTCTTACCGCTTCCGAACGGTCCGGGAATAGCCGCAACGCCGCCCTTTGCTATCGGGAAGAGCGTATCGATAACTCTCTGACCCGTGATAAGCGGCATATCGGGCGGAAGCTTTTTCTTGTAGGGTCTGCCCCGTCTTACGGGCCACTTCTGCATAAGCTTCAACGGAACGGTCGTGCCGTTCTCCGTTTCGACTGCGCCGATTTTTTCTTCAACCGTGTAGTCGCCCTCTTTAATCGACTTTATTTTACCCTTGACGCCGAACGGAACCATTATTTTGTGCCTTACGATGTCGGTTTCCTGAACATAGCCCACTTCGTCGCCTGCCGTCACCTCATCGCCTGCGGAAACGGTCGGATAAAAATGCCATTTGATGTCTCTCGGAAGTGACGGAACCTCGATACCTCTTGTGAGGTTGTTGCCCGTCAGCTCCATTATCTTTTCAAGCGGTCTTTGAATACCGTCGAATATACCTTTGATAAGTCCGGGGCCCAATTCAACGCTCAAGGGCTCGTTGGTCGACTCAACGGGCTCGCCCGTTCCGAGACCTGCGGTGTCCTCATATACCTGAATAGAAGCCTTATCGCCGTGCATTTCAATGATTTCGCCTATAAGTCTGTGCTCGCTTACACGGACAACATCGAACATATTGGCGTCTCTCATATTCTCAGCCACGACAAGCGGACCCGATACTTTTAAGATTGTACCTTTACTCATTTATTTTTTACCACCCTTCAAGGTTTGGTTTACTTTACAATGTCAGAGCCTACCGCTCTTTCGACAAACCGGCTTACCTGCTTCATTCCTACGCCCGTGTTTCCGTAAACTCCGGGTATGGGAATAATTGCCGGCAAGGGTCTGTCCTTATATCTTTCGATTTCCGCACCTATCTGCGAATAAACCGCTTCGGTTATAAAAATGACCGCATAGCCGCCGTCCGCAAGATGTCGGAGAGTCTTTATTGTTGCAACCGTATCGTCGTCGGTCGGGAAGATGTCAATACCGATGCTCGCAAAGCCGTAGATACTGTCCCTGTCGCCCATTGCGGCAATTTTATACATACAACTCACGCATCCTTTCCCTTATGACCTCGTTTGAAACCTCGCTCAATTTTGCCGAAAGAATAATTCTCAGACATTTTATCTCAATTTCGTTTGCAACATAATAAGCCGCAAGCGGACTTATGCCGAACACGGTCATCTTCGCCTGCTTAACGGTTTTGATAAGCCTGTCGTCGCAGAGCTTTTCAAATGCCGAGGTTCCGTTTTCAAGCGCCTTTGCATACTCCGAAAAACCGACGGAAACAAGATATTCGGAAAATTCGCTCTCCGAACCCGTTGCCGCCGCAACAAGACCGTCCTTTGAAAGCAACGAACTTCCGCAAATCGCATTTTGGGCAAAGCTCTCGCTTTTCTTTGTCCTGATACAACGGTATGCCGTCTTCAAATCACACGCCGCACACATTTCGCAAGCGTATTTTTTAAGCGTTTCATCCGTCTCTTTTTCGGCATAGGAAAGTATCGCTTTGAGCGTGCCGACATCTACAATTATGTCGCAGTACTGACCGTTGCCCGTCTTTGTAACGGTGCCGAAAGCCTTTTCGGCGGTTTCTCTCATAATTTCGGGCAAATCCGCAAAGTTCCTGCTTTTAACGCTTTCAAGCATTTTTTCTGGGTCGTAAACGCACGGAGAAACAAAATATTTCTTTGCGTCGTCGTTTATAACCTCTGATTTTATGATTGCCTTCAAATTCTGGAAATCGTTTTTGATTATCAGCATATCAAGGCTTTCCGCCTCGGGCGCACTTTTTTTCACTCTGTCCCAGACCTGCGAAAGCCTGTCGTCGAGCATTTTTGAAAAATCGTTGCCGTTCGGCTTTTCATAGCCCTTTTCCGTCAAAAGCGAAATTGCCTTTTTATAATCGGGAGCGTTGATTAACTGTTCCAAATCAGACTCTTTAAGCAGTGACTCCTCGCTGACGCGCAGCGCGGATACCGCATAAAGATAGTCCTGTGTTTTCATAACGCTTCCCTCCTTTATCAGTTGAATAACATTTCGTTGAGAGTGTCTCTCAATTCGTCCTTTTTAGCCGAAGCAACGGCGTCAAAGGAACAGTTTATGTCTATATCTCCATAGACAAGGATAAATCCGCTGTCAATATCGGCGCTCTTTCCGAGAGATATTTTATATCCTCTTTTAAGCGCATTGTTTATACTGTCGATAAAATTCGACGGTATTTTTTCCGTGTCCTCTTTTGAAAGACAGAGCACGCCCTCGCCCTTTCTGACATTTTTAAGAATAAGTCCTTTAAGGATTTCAAAATATTCCTTTTTGGGCAGAGCCTTGATAACCTCAAGCGCCCTGTCAAGGGTCGAGCTTATGATTTCAAGCTTGCCCTCAAGAACTATTCTGTTCTTTGTCATTGAAACGGCGGCTTCGATTGCGGCGTCCGAATCGGCAACCTTTTTGTCAATCGAAGCTTTGGCGTTTTCCGTATCTTTTTGAGCCTTGGCGGAAGCGGCGTCAATAATCTCCTGCGCCTGTTTTTCCGCCTGTTCGGTTATTTCACGGCAGCGGTCGTTTGAATCCTGTTCTATTGCAGAAAGTATCTTTTCAAGACCTGTCATAGAAATAACTCCTTAGAAGCTTAATCTCAAAATCATGAGAAGTGAAGTAAGAAGAGCAAGTACGGCGTATGTCTCAACCATAGCGGAAAGAACCATTGCCTTGCTCTGCTCTGCGGGCTTCTTCGCAACTACCGAAACGCCGGAAGCCGCAACCCTTGCCTGACCTATTGCCGAGAAGTATCCGACAAATGCCATCGGAAGACAAGCCGCAAGCACCTGAAGTCCCTGTGCGGGAGTAAGGTCAACGGGAGCGCCGCTCAAAAGCTTGATTTTAATCATTACCATAATTGCCGTAATGAAGCCGTAAAGTCCCTGTGTACCGGGAAGAATCTGAAGAATAAGAACCTTTGTAAATTTTGACGGGTCCTCGGAAACAAGACCTGCGGCAGCCTCACCGACCATGCCTACGCCCTTTGCCGAACCCATACCGCTCATAAACGCCGCAAGAGCTGCGCCTGCGATAGCAAATACCAAACCTAAATTAGCCATTATAATTTTCCTCCTTGAGTTTGAATGTCGCTGAATTTACTTTAAGAGGGTTAAAGGCCCTTCCGCCGCCCTCATAAAACCTTGAGAAGAACTCGACATACTGCAAACGGTTTGTATGAACATATGCACCGATTATATTTATGCCGAAGTTGATTGCGTGTCCGAGAACGAACACAACTATAAACAGTATTGTTTTTACAATCGTGTTTTCGGGAAGCGTACCCATAAGGTTTACAACGCTTCCGATAATGCCCGTTACAAGTCCGAGCGCCAACAGTCTCGAATATGAAAGCACATCGCTCAAATATCCCGATATTGTGTTGTAAAGTGCGTAAAGACCCGACCCGAGCTTTCCGAATATGCTCTTTGACGAACGGCCCGCCGTAAGAACAATAAGCACAACGCCGACAAGGGCGCAATACTTACCGACGGTTTTTACCGTATCGGGCACATCGATTATCATACCCGCACATATCGGAGCCGCTCCGCCGACCGCAAGATAGACCGAAAGCACATCGCATATCGCTCCGAGCTTATCGCCCTGCCGCCATTCGAGATAACCCTTTATGGCAAGTCCGACAAACAGATGAACTATACCGAACAGGAAGCACCAAAGCATTGTAAGCATAAGGTCGTCCCCCTGCGGATTGAGCCATACATAAAGCCGCATTTCGGGAAGTCCGAGATAGTTTGTCCTGATAACATTTATCAAATCTCCGAAAAAGCTGCCGAACATAATTCCCCAGAACATCGTCGATATTCCGCAGAAGAAGTACATCAGCACCGTCTTTCTCTTGTTGCCCTCGGGTTTGCATTTAAGCAGAACAAACGCCGTGGCAATTACCATCAAAAGACCGTAGCCTGCGTCGGAGAACATCATTCCGAAGAACAGATAATAGAAAAACGACATTATCGCATTCGGGTCAATATCGTTCTTTCCGGGCAGAGAATACATTTCGGTAATTCCCTCAACGCCCGAAGCAAACGCATTGTTTTCAAGCAGAACGGGCGTGTCCTCGTCCTCCTCGGGCTCCGAAAGCGTTATGGCAACGGTAAACCTGCTTTCAAGCTGTTCGACCGTCTTTTTCGCATACTTTTCGGGGATATATCCCGAGAGATAAAGGACATTGTCCGAGAGCGAAACCTTTTTGAACTGCTCGTACTTGTCCGCCCTCATCGTGAAATAGTCGATGAGGAAGTTGATATTTTCGTGTTCAGATGCCATATCGGCTATCTCAGCCAGTGTTTTGAAAATCTGCTTGTCCAAATCGTTGATACGGACACGGTTTTCCTTGATAATCTCCTTGGGAGTCTTATCCGAAAGCTCCGTAGGCTTGACAAAGCCCATGGAACGCAGTGCCTCGTTCACCGCGTCGGCGTCCCTTTTAAGGCACATAACCGCCGCACAGGACTGCATTTCGGAAGCATATACAACCTCGGTTTCAACAGCCTCTATCTGCGGAATACGCTCTGCCAGCGCCGCTTTAAGCGTTGCGTCGGTCTGACTGTCGGGAAATGTTCCTATAAGCACCGTAACATATTTCGTAGGCGTGAACCTTGTCGGTATGTCAAGGTCTTTCCAAACCTCAAGCGCCTCGTTTGAAGTCCTGCACCTTATCTGTTCGGCGACTGCGTCATCAACAGACTTTTGCATTTTCAGGATTTCGTAGCACTTGTTCATTGTCTTATCGGCTTCCTCCGACATTTCAAGGAACTTTGACATCTCCATTTCCTTTGGAGGCTTAAACGAATCGACAAGCGATTTCTTTTCCGGAGCATACCCGGAAAGCGTTTCCTTGGCTTTCATTGCGGTTTGCTTAAACTTTTCAAGCTGAGATATATTGTAGTCCGTGTCGGGGTTCAACATTCCGTCGGGAACCTCGTGGCTTGTAAGCTCCACAATGCCCTTGCGCTGTAAAAAGTCTATAACCTTTTTACTTTCGCTCATCATTGCAACAAGCTCGATTTTTTCCATTTTGAGTTTTGCCGTATGTCATCACCTCGTTTCTTGTGTAATGTGATACTGTAAAGTCGTCGGTTCAGTCAACGATTATGCTCCTGACCGTACCGACCGTTTCGGAAAACTTTGCGTCTGCCTTGCCCCTGAGAACCTCAACAAGCGCACGGGCGTCCTTTTCCGCTTCGGCAACAGCCTTTTGACGGCGTTGATCGGAAAGCTTCAGCTGTTCGCTTTCATACTCTTCGATTTGTTTGAGAGCGTCAAGCTCAATCTGCTTTGCTTTCTGCTTTGCTTCGTCAATAATTTTTGCAGCCTGCTCGTTTGCCGCCTGCTCATTGGCAGCTGTCTCGTGTTCCTTTAACAGTACCTCGTCAAGCATTTTTGCTGCCATCGGCTTCACCTCTTTTTCTTTAATTGCTGTATTCTATATTATAACACAGTTTTCCTTTATATTAAAACACATTTTTCCCGACAGTTTATTAAGCATTTGTGAATTCGAGTGATTATTTTATAGAAAGATGTTGAATAATGTACAATTTTATAGTATAATTGCTTATATGTTAAACGAATTCAAATAATATTCAGGGAGTGTTATCAATGGAAACTCAGAAAATCGACGGCAGAGTCAGACGCACAAAAAAGCTTTTGCGCGAAGGTCTTACGAAGCTTATGAAAGAAAAAAGCATCAAAAAGATTTCCGTCCGTGAGTTGTCCGACCTTGTCGAAATCAACAGAGGCACATTTTATCTCCATTACAAGGATATTTTCGACCTTGTCGAGCAAATCGAGAACGAGCTTTTTGAAGAATTTGAGAGCATTATAAACCAGTATTCGGCGGCTCCCCGCAACTCGAGCCCCTACCCCGTTTTTGTTGACTGCTGCAGATTTCTTGAAAAGAACAAGGACATCTGTTCGGCTCTTCTCGGCAACAACGGCGATATAGACTTTACCCTCAAGCTCAAAAAGTTTATGTCCGAACGCTGCTTCGAGGAGTTCACTCGCTACAACAAGACCGACGCCTTCAAAGAGGAATACAATTACATTTATTCGTATTTCGAGGCGGGCGCAGTCGGCATTGTAAGATATTGGCTTGCCGACACATCAAGCAACAGAAAAACTCCCGAGGATGTTGCGCTGATGCTCGACCTTTTGTTCACAAAGGGCTTCTCGGGCTTCGAGAAATAATTTCTTTGCAGGGGTATTATGACAGAACTTCTTATTAAATTATTTGTCAAAGACGGCAAAAATATCAAAGACCCGAAGGTGAGAAGCGCATACGGAAAATTAAGCGGTGCGGTCGGAATTGCGGTAAACCTTATTCTGTGCGTCGCAAAATTTCTTGTAGGTCTCCTCACGGGCAGTATTACCGTCACTGCGGACGCCGTAAACAACCTTTCCGACGCAGGCTCCTCGATAATCACTCTTTTCGGCTTCAAGCTTTCCGAAAAGCCCGCCGACAAGGAGCACCCTTACGGTCACGGCAGAATTGAATACATATCGGCACTTACGGTTTCGATTTTCGTCATAATTATGGGCGTTGAGCTCTTAAAAAGCTCGGTTGAAAAGATAAGAACGCCCGAGGCTGTCGAGTTCAGCCTTACCGCCGTTGCGGTACTCGCAGTTTCGATACTCGGCAAGCTTTGGCTTGCGTTTTTTAATTGGAAGCTCGGCAAAAAAATCAACTCAACCGCCACAAAGGCAGTTGTAACGGACAGCCTTTCCGACACCGCTTCAACCTTTGTCGCCCTCATTTCACTTATCGTTTCGCATAAGACAGGCTTCAACTGCGACGGTTACTTCGGTGCCGCCGTATCGCTTTTGATACTTTGGTCGGGAATTTCGCTTGTCAAAGAAACGCTCGCTCCGCTCCTCGGTCAGCCGCCCGAAAAGGAATTTTACGAGCAGATAAAGAAAGAGATTATGTCCTACGAGGGCATAGTCGGCGTGCACGACCTTATCATTCACGACTACGGTCCGTCAAGGCTTTTCGCCTCGGCACACGCAGAGGTGCCTGCCGATGTCGATATAATGCAGAGCCACGACACCATTGACTTAATTGAGCACGAAATTCAGAAAAAATACGGTATGCTCATTTCAATCCATCTCGACCCGATTGTCGTTGACGACGAAAGGATAAACGAGCTTCGCAAGCTCACTCAAAATGCCGTGAAAGAGCTAAATCCCGACTTTTCGATACACGATTTCCGTGTCGTTGACGGCACAACGCATACAAATTTAATTTTCGATGTCGTCATAACCTATGACGAAAAACGCTCCCCGTCGGAAATAATAAATCTGATAAGCGAAAAGTTAAGCAAAATAGACGAAAGATTTTTCTGCGTTATCACTGTTGATTATGCATTTGACTGAATTAAAAAAAATAATGAAAAAGGCTTTTATATTTTGTCGAAATATAGTAGAATATAAGTGTTAAAAAATGCCGCATTGCAGGAGGATAATAAAATGCCCGATTACACAGAAGAATTCACAAACATTCCCTACGGCCCTTTAGGCATCATCGCTTTGCCGGGTTGCGAAGAGCTCGCAGAGAAAATTGACCGTTACATTGTCAAATGGCGTGCGCAGAAGCAGTCAGAGCACAAGCACAGCATTGCTTTTGCAGGCTATGAAAAGGACACCTATCTTATCAACGCTTCGTTCCCCCGTTTTGGAACAGGCGAAGGTAAGGGCACACTCTTTGAGTCTGTCAGAGGTTACGATATTTTCATCGTTGCCGATGTATTCAATTACGGTCTCACTTATAAAATCTACGGTCACGATGTACCGATGAGCCCCGACGAGCACTATGCAAACCTTAAAAGAGCAATTTCCGCTATCGGCGGCAAGGCTCACAGAATTACGGTTATCATGCCCATGCTTTACGAGGGAAGACAGCACAAGCGTGCAACAAGAGAGTCTCTCGACTGTGCTCTTGCTCTCCAGGAGCTTTGCAACACGATGGGTGTTGACAACATCATCACTTTCGATGCTCACGACCCGAGAGTTCAGAACGCTATTCCGCTTAAAGGCTTTGAAAATGTTCAGCCCGTTTATCAGATGATTAAGGCTCTTGTCAACCATGTTGACGACCTTCATCTCGACAACGACCATATGATGGTTATCTCCCCCGACGAGGGCGGTATGGGCAGATGTATTTATTATTCAACCGTACTCGGTCTTGACCTCGGTATGTTCTACAAGCGCAGAGATTACTCAAAAATCGTAAACGGCAGAAACCCGATAGTCGCTCACGAATTCCTCGGTGCAAATGTCGAGGGTAAGGATGTTATGATAGTTGACGATATGATTTCCTCGGGTGAGTCAATGCTTGAAGTTGCCACAAAGCTTAAAGAGCTCGGTGCAAAGAGGATTTTCATCTTCTCGGCGTTCGGTCTTTTCTGCGAGGGTCTTGACAGATTTGACGAATTCTATGAAAAAGGTCTTATCGACAAGGTGTTCACAACAAACCTTGTTTACAGAACTCCCGAGTTGTTAAAGCGTGAGTGGTTCTGCGAGGTTGATATGTCAAAGTATGTTGCTTACATCATCGACACTCTCAACCACGATATGTCCATCAGCAGTCTCCTTGACCCGGCTGACAGAATTTACGCTTTCCTTGAAAAAAGAGGAATAAAGAAATAATCAGGCAATATAAAACCGCCGATATGTTCAAGCGAACATATCGGCGGTTTATTTTTATAATCGATTAAAAAATTCCGTAAGTGATAAGCGACATAATCGCTCCCGCTATAAGAACGCCGAGGGAAATTATCGGCAAGGCACGCTTGAAATCAATGTCAAGAAGCGCCGCCATAAGCGCTCCCGTCCAGCCGCCCGTTCCGGGAAGAGGGATTGCGACAAATATCAGCAAGCCCCACGACTTGTACCTTAAAACCTTTTCCTTGTTCTTTTCGGTCTTAGCCTCAAGCTTTGTGATTATCTTTTCAAAGAAAGGATATTTTCTTAAAATCTCAAATATCTTTTTGATAAAAAGAAGAATGAACGGAATCGGAAGCATATTTCCGACATAGCATATCGCAAACGCTTTCAAGAAGCTGACTCCGAGCAGCCTTGCGGCAATCATACCGCCTCGAAGCTCAAGGATAGGCAGCAGCGAGATTACAAAAATCGTAAGCTCGGGCGGAATTTTGTCCTGAAATAGGTCAACGAAAAAGTGAGCGAGTGTTTCAGCCATAATTCTCTCCTTAAATATTATTCTTTTCTATATACGATTTCGCAAGCGACAGTATATCCTTATCGTTCGGATAATTGAGCGTTGAAAGTGCATTCTCGTACCCGAGCCAGATATAGTCCTCAATCTCCTCGGGCTGAATAACCGTCTGTGTGTCCTCGGTTGTCGCAAGGAAGATAAGAACCGACTTTTCAATCTTGCCTCGTATCGTATATTCCGATTTATGCTTGAACCCGGGAAAGATGTTTATGTGTATTCCCGTCTCTTCAAGCACCTCACGCTTTGCAGTGTCCTCGTCGGTCTCCCCTTTTTCGACATGACCCTTCGGGAAGCCCCAGTGACAGCTGCGCTTGTTTTTTATAAGCAAAAATCTGCGTTCGCCGTTTATAAATCTGAAAACGACCGCTCCGCAGGAACGCTCATATAAACATTCTATTGTGTATTCGCCGTCCTTATACATAAACGAAACGGCTTGCTTTATATCATTGACGATATATTTTTTGCTTTTCGGCGACACGACAACATAAATACCCTGTCTTTCAGGCAATTTAATTACGGCAACAACTCTGCCCTCGAAATTACGGACGGGATGCGTCACACCCATTATATAAGCGCCCTTAACAGGCGACCTCGGGTCAAGCCCGCTTTCCACGCTTCCGTAATTGAGCCTGTAAACAGTACCGGTTTTATCGTCGTGAGAGCCCATGGGTATTTCCACCCTCACTCTGACATATTTACCCAGCATACAATGCTCCTTAGAAAAATCTAAAGATAATTATACATTGTTTTGTGCTTGTGTTCAAGATATTTTTGATATTGTATTGTCTCTTTATAAAAATTAACAACTTTTTTTAGTAAAATATATTGAGAAAAGGCGCTAAATAAGTTAAAATATTTAATTGACAAAATATTTACGGGAGATGTGAAAATGGACCCTAAGGATTTTAAGTTTGACGACAATGCTTTCGACGATGTTATGAGCTCCTCCGAAGAGGATGAAAAAGATATAAAAAGCAGTTCTTTCGAGGACGAATTTGAAGATATTTTCAGCGGAAAAGAAAAGGACGAGGACGCGGTTTACAGGGATTTTACCGACGAATATTTTTCTAACGAGCCGTCCGTATCCCAACCCTCTGCCGCAAGGCGCCCCGCAGCTCCCGTTGAGAAAAAGCCGTACAGCTACAATTATTCAAAGGCTTCTCAGGAAAAAGCAAGGCGTGTTTCTCAGCAGAGAATATACGACGATGTAATAGAAGAGGACATTTCCTCGGGCAAGCAGCCCCGTGAAAAGAAAGTTAAAAACGGCGCAAAGAAAAAGAAATCCGGCGGCAAAATCGCCCTTATCATTATTCTTGTTGTACTTATCGCACTCGGCGGAATTACGGGTGCGGGTCTCGGATATGCGAAATCGCTTACCAAAAAGGTAAACTATTCTCCGCTTAAAGAGAACGAATATATTTCCTCCTCCGAATTGAAGCACGATGACGCGGTACGCAACATTCTTCTTATCGGCGTTGACGCAAGAGAGGGCGAGGATGCGGAAAAGACCCGTTCGGACACTATGATGCTCCTTTCCATTGACACGAACAACAAGCAGTTGAAGCTCACTTCGTTCCTGCGTGACACATACATTGAAATCCCGGGCTACAAGTGGAGAAAGCTCAACGCCGCACAGAGCAGAGGCGGCACACAGCTTCTTGTTGACACGCTCGAATACAACTATAAAATCGACATTGACAACTATATGCTTGTCAACTTCGATATGTTCATTACAATAATCGACTCGCTCGGCGGAATTGATGTTGAAGTCACGGAAAAGGAAGCCAAGTACATAAACAGCAAGGACCATATGACAAGCGTTGAGGCAAGCGCTTTCCCCGAGGACATACAGAGCGGTCCGTCGGTTCATCTTACGGGTGCACAGGCACTTTGGTACTCGAGAATCCGCTACCTTGACAGCGACTTTATGAGAACCCAGAGGCAGAGAAAGGTTATAACCGCCATAGTAAACAAGGCGAAATCAAATCCCGCAGATGTTGTCGGTATGCTTGACGACATTATGCCGATGATTAAAACCGACCTTTCCTCGGACGAGCTTATGAGCCTCGGTATGAGCGCTCCGAAATACATTTCCTACACTATCGCTCAGCAGCAGATTCCCGCAAACAACACCTATAAGAGCGAAAAGAAGAACGGCGAGTCCGTCCTTACGATAAACCTCGATAAAAACCGTGAAATTCTTTCGGATTTCATCTACAACAAGGTTGATGTCACACCCGAAACAACAACGGCAAAGAGCAAGTAAAAAGCATTGAAAATCGTTGCTTTATATGTTACAATAATATAGTTAATCAACACTTAGGGGTATTCTTTATGAAAAAAGCAAAACTGTCCGTTGTAAACGAGTTCAAGGTCGGTAAAATCGACCCGAGAATATACGGCTCTTTTATCGAGCATCTCGGCAGAGCGGTTTACGGCGGTATCTACGAGCCGGGTCATCCCACGGCGGATGAGGACGGCTTCCGAAAAGATGTTATCGACGAGGTACGCAAGCTTAATGTACCGATTGTCCGCTATCCCGGCGGAAACTTTGTTTCCGGATATAATTGGGAGGACGGAGTAGGTCCCGTTGAGCAGAGGCCGAAACGCCTTGAGCTTGCCTGGGGCGTTACAGAGCCCAACAGCTTCGGCACCAACGAATTTATGAAATGGTGCAAAAAAGCCGACACAAGCTGTATGATGGCGGTAAATCTCGGTCTGCGAGGACCCGAGGAAGCAAGAAATCTTGTTGAATACTGTAACCACAAAAGCGGTTCGTATTACAGCGATTTGAGAATTAAGCACGGCGTTAAAGAGCCGCACAACATAAAGCTTTGGTGTCTCGGCAACGAGATGGACGGCGACTGGCAGATAGGGCACAAAACCGCATACGAGTACGGCAGAACCGCCTCAGAAGCCGCAAAGGTAATGAAATGGGTTGACCCCGATATTGAGCTTGTTTTGAGCGGAAGCTCAAACCTCGGTATGAAAACCTTCGGCGATTGGGAGCTTCAGACGCTTGACCTTGCATATGACAAGGTTGACTATGTTTCGCTCCACCAATACTATGACAATAAGTTGGGCGACACCGACAGCTTCCTTGCCAAGAGTATGGCAATGGACGAGTTTATCAGAACGGTTATTTGCATCTGCGACACCGTCAAGGGTAAAAAGCACTCAAAGAAGCAGATAAACCTCTCATTTGACGAATGGAATGTCTGGTATCACTCAAACAACGATTATGTCGAGAGATGGTCTATGGCGCCTCATCAGCTTGAGGACTATTACAATTTTGAGGACGCACTTCTTGTCGGACTTATGCTTATGACTCTCTTAAAGCACGCAGACAGGGTTAAAATCGCCTGCCTTGCACAGCTTGTAAATGTCATCGCTCCGATTATGACCGAAAACAACGGCGGAATTTTCGAGCAGACTATTTTCTATCCCTTTATGCATATGTCAAACTATGCAAGAGGTTCGGTTCTTCTTTCAAATGTTACCTGCGACAGGCACGACTCGAAAGAGTTTACCGATGTTCCCGATATGGACTGTATCGCCACCGTAAACGACGATGAAACGGAGCTTACCGTATTTGCGGTAAACAGATGTCAAAAAGAGGACTACACCCTCACGGTCAATATGCTTGACATGGACGGCTTTGAGGCTGTCGAGCACATTGAAATGGCAGGCTTCGGCGCACTTGACGGAAACAATTTCGTCTCCGCTCCCGTAAAGCCCTCGTCCGCCCCCGTTCCCGAAACCGACGGTAAAAAATGTGATGTTCACATCAAACCGTTCTCCTGGAATGTAATCAGATTCAAAAAGAAATAACATATCAAAGGATGATTCTATATGGCAAAATGTCCGAACTGCGGAAAGAGACTTAAATGGTATGAATTCCGTGCGGAATGTAAAAACTGCGGCACAAATATCCCGAACTACAACTGGGAAGCAAGGCTTGAGGACGACGCCGACAAAGCCGAGCACGCATTTGCAAAGCTTCATTACAGGCTCAACAATTTCAAAAGCGCAACCGTAGGCAATCCGTTCAGGATAATAAGACTTATCGTTACGCTTCTCCCGTTGGTAGGTCTCGTTGTTCCGCTTATAAAAGTAAACCTCTCGCTTCCTTTCTATGAGGACAGCTCCTCGGTTTCTTTCCTCACGCTCATTCTCAACTACATAACAAAGCTTGATTTTATGGGCGGATTTAAGCTTATGAGCGCAACGGCGCTCGGCCCGACCTTCAAGTTCTTAATGCTCGCAATTATTGCGGCTTTTGCAGCGGTTGTTGCAGGCGTTCTCAACTTCTTCGTTGTGCTTATCGCCGCAATTTCGCTCAAAGCAGGCTTTAATGTGTTCCTTAACATTGTCGCAACCGCAGGCTGGGCAGCTTCCGGCGTTCTTCTCTCAATGGCGGTTACAAACGCAACCTCAAACGGTATCGAGATTTTCTCGGGAAGCGTGCTTTGGTGGGGATATGCAATCGGCATTGCGTTGTTCCTTGCAAATGCGGTAATAAGCGTTATCGCAAGCAAGAGCTTCAAAAAGCAGCTTAAAGAGCAGCCCACAATGGACGAATATATAGAAAACGAATTAAAAGAGCTTCGTGCCGAAGCCTGAAAGCTTAAAACATAAATAAATCAGGGGGATTTAATATGAAAAAAAGCATCAAAGTTATTATGGCGACTACTCTCTCATCCGCACTTGCCTTTGCAAGCGCTTTGCCGTCATTTGCGGCAGGCACAACAAGGCACAATCCCATTCCGCTTCCCGCAATCCTTGTGCTTGCAATCTGTATAGCGGGCTGGATTGCCGCAGGTCTTTATCAGACCAAAAAGGCTGACGACGAGGCGGACGACTCGCTGTTCGAGATAATGAAAACAAATCCCGAGCACGCAAAAGAGCTCTTAAAAAAAGACGAACCCGAAGAAAAATCCGTCTTTGAAAAGTTCTTTGAATAATAACCGAATAAAAAAAGAACGGCAGATTAAAAGGCTGAGAGTTAATAAGGCAGTTTTGCTTCAAAACAACATCTTTTTGCACAATAATGCGTTAAACCCCACAGATATGCGTCAGCATTATCTGCGGGGTTTGCCTTTTCTTGTATCAAAAATATATCATTTTGAAGTGCGTTGCAGTTTCGTAGCTATAAAAATTCTTTTATGCAGAAGTAGGAAAACGAAGCAAGGCTGCCGCCTTGCGAGGATTTCCGACAAAGGCATAATAAATTTTTATGCGAGAAACCAATACTTCCTTATGAACTCTCAGCCAAACCTGCCGTTCTTTTTTTATCTTTTAATCATTCGTAAAAATCAACTGCGCCCCTGTTCACGGTTACCTCTTTAATGAACGCCGCAACCTTTTGGTGCTCGGGATGAACTTTGTACGCCTGCAAACCCGCTTCGTTTTCGGTTTCGACAATCAGCAGGGCGTCAAAATTCCTGTCGCATTCGACCTCGTTCTTGATAAAGGTAATTTTTTTAAGCGTCGGAACAACCTCGGGCAATGCCTCCAAGCCGCTCTTGGCAATTTCGACATTCTCCTCCTTGGTGTTACCGCAGCCGTCGGTAAACTTCCACATTACAATGTGCTTTAACATAAAATCTCTCCTTATTCAGTCGGAATATAAATTTCCGTATATTCATCCGAGTAATATACCGTATATGAATTCTCATTCATAAAGTCCGATATAACCTGCCATTTTTCATCGCGGGCAGAGCGACCCTCTCCCGTTACGGAATACGGCTCAGCCTTTGAAAACAGGACAATCGGCAGTTCTTTGTCTCTGTTGTTTTCCATATCGCTTTTAAGGCGTTCGATAGAATATGATTTGAAAAATATTCCGCACTCACCCGTATACGGCTTTTTGTCGGTCAAATAGTAAAACAAATCATATCCGGGATAAACTATCATATATTTGTTGTCAAGCGGTGCGACCTTTTCAATAACCGTCTTTGCATATTCGGACTTGAATTTTGATGTGTACAAGCCTTTAAGCTTTGGACTGTCAACGGAATATACAATTTCAGTACGGTCGGTCGGCTCAAAATATGTTGTGCTGAAATAAATATAATTATACACAAACACAACCGAAAGCATAAGCGCAAGCGTTTTTCTCAACACACGCCCCGCAGCGTCGACCTCAACGGCTTTAAGCAATACCGACACCTCGTATATCGCTATCGGCAAAGCAAGATTAAGGCAAAGATTGGCGTGGGAAATGCCTGTGTTTGAGCCTGCAAAGGTAACAACGCTTATTACAACCGCCATAATCGAAAGCGCCGCAAGCTTGGGGTCATACCGTTTCTTGGTATTTGAAAGCACAAATGTAAGAAGCAGCGCTATCCAACAGCTCACGGGGAAAAGATTTCTCGGCACTCCGTCGAGCATAAATTTTACCGAAAATCCCACCGTTGCGCCGAAACACGCTATGTATAAAACCGTCGAGACAAGCTTGTTCTTTATTCTTCCGCAAAGCATACCGCACACGGTAAAAAATATCGGTAAAAGTATATACCATACACCCGACAGCGCTTCAAACGCCGTTGAAATATATACTCCGAGCAGTTCCGAAAACGAATATGAAACTCCCCTGTTCATTGACGACGACACGCCCAAAAGCATAATGTTTGCGTCAAACGCCTTGTTGAGCGAAACAATCAGCAATACGCTGAAGCCAACCGCCGCCGCAAAACCCAACAGATATATCAGCACTTTTGCCGCAAATTCCGAAAGCTTCATTGCGTTGACGACCGCCCAGTATATGAACGCAGCGCCCAACAGAATTATCAGCAGGTTCGGCAGTCTTACAAACACGCCCAATCCGCCGAATATTCCGCAAAGCAGGAAATTCAATCCGCTATGCTTTTTATCGGTCATTCCCTTATAAAGGAACAGACAGCAAATGACAAAAAACAGCACCGTATATGTGTTGTAGCTTACGACATGGATAAATTTCATCTCAACCGCAACCGACACAAGCGAACCCGCAAGCGCATATGTTCTCGGCATTACATCTTTAAGTATATTGACGCATAAAAACGCCGAGACAATGTAAACCGCGGCGTTGAGCATAAACACCGATACAAGTCCGAAGCCGCCGAAAATCCGATAAAACACATAGGTTATCAGATTACTGTAAAATATCTGGCTTGTTGTCTGCACCTCGGGGTCAAAGAGATGCAAAGCATTAAAAATATGTGTTCCCGTGTCATCAAGGTCATATCCCTGAAAGGAAACCAATACCGGGATTACGATAATCAACAGTGCAAGAACAATGTCAAAAATATTCAGTCTGCTGTTTTTAACCTTTTTAGTCATATAAGCCTCTTAAAGATTTTCCCAATCGATTTTTTCGTTCTTATAAAAATATTCTCTGTCGTGCTCGCCGATTTCACGGGCAACACGGCAGGGCGTGCCGTAAGCAACGCAGTTTGCGGGAATATCCTTTGTCACAACGCTTCCCGCGCCGATAACGGTATTTTCGCCTATAGAAACGCCGGGCACAATTACCGAACCTGCGCCTATCCAAACATTCTTGCCGATGTGCACCTCCTTGTTGTACTGCAAGCCCCTTTCACGAAGCTCGGGTATAATCGGGTGGTTTGCGGTTGCAACCGTAACATTCGGACCGAACATAACATTGTCTCCGACATAGATATTGCCGTCGTCAACCATGGTAAGATTGAAATTTGCGTACACATAATTCCCAAAATGCACATTTTTCCCGCCCCAGTTTGCACGGAACGGCGGCTCGATATAACAGCCCTCGCCGACACTTCCGAGCATTTCTTTCAGAAGCTCTTCACGCTTTTCAAGCTCCGTCGGCGCAGTGAGATTGTACCTGTACATTGCGTCAAGATACTTTACCTGCTCGGACATTATCTCCTTCGCCGTAGCGTCATAAATCAAACCTTTTTCCATTCTCTCTTTTTCGGACATAATATTCTCCTTTATAACAAATGCAATTCAGCTGAATATTTTATCACTCTTAGCTCGATTGCATTTCCAACACAAAGTTTGCAGATTTTCCTCGGTTGTATATCCACCCTTTGATACCGGAACAATATGATCTATCTCAAGCAAAAGATTTGGTTCGTTGTATATAGAGTTTCCGCACATACAACAAGTATAATTATCCCGTTCTTTTATAGACTCACGCAATTTTTTTGTCATCAGATTTCGTTGCTCTTTAGCAAATGAACTTGCTGTAAGTTTGCTTTCAAAAACTTTGATAAGTTCTACTATCGTTTCTTCCGTCATCGGTACAGTAAATGATCTCTGCGCCATTCCTCCGCCGGAAGTATATGAGAATTTGTATTCTACCGTCAATGCACTTTCATCTATATTAGCAAAACCAAGTCTTGTATAGAACCCCGATTCATCATTGTCCATAACATAAGCCGGAACATCTGCAAGATACTGCTGGTATTCTTTTTTGTAATTATCAATAATTTGTTTAGCATCTTTTAATGTTTCAAGTTCTTCAACAAGTTTATAGAGATTTTGAATCTGTTCCGGATAAGATTTTTTATCGGGATAAAAATATTTTAAGATATATTCAAGAGGACTGTTTTCCGCACTGGAGAATACCGTAGAAGAAACTTCGGCAGTAAACGGAGTAATTGTCTTTTTGTACGGGCGAATATAGTTATTCACATCGGAATTTGTTGTTTCTGTCCGTATAATTCTTGTGCCAAAAAGCTCAGAAATAGATTGCACCTTTTCGTTGATATACTCATTAAACTCTCTCTGCGTACTCATTAATGTTTCACAAGTGTTTTTTATCTGCATAAAATCAGGAGATTCGTAGTATTCTAAAATCTTATGATTTTGATGTACTATTTGCTCGACATCAGTTTCTGTTCTGGATATAAAATCACCTATAATATCCCATTCTTCACTATCTATTGTTTTAATCTTTTTTATACTGTTTACCGTTCTGTCAAACAGCTGATTTATTAACCTATCCATTTCGTCACGGCTGCCGTTTATAACCAACAAATCTCTGTTGCTGTTAGCACAATCTACTATGTGATTTACCTTTTCGTAATATTCGTGATGTTTTGCATCCAAAGCTTCTTTTTGCCGTTCTTTCAAATATCTGTTATATTCTCCCTTACCCATAAGCAAGGAAGGATTATTTTTCAGTCTGTCAATATCTGTTTTTCGCAATGATATTACTTTTGAATCTAAATTGTTTCCGGCAGGCGTTATGTATTTTACTAATATTCTGTATGCTTCTGCACTATTTATAACATCATTGATCTGCTTTTCCAAGCGCTTATATTTAAAGCGTGATTTAAGCTCATTGTTCACAAGAAAATTCCTTAATGTTTTCGAAACTTCATCCTTTTGAGCAATTATTTTTCCGGCAACGTCAAGTTGATCTTTGTTTTCCTTAAAGAATTTAATCTCGTCATATTTTTGTAATGTTTGGCGACTCTTTACAATTACAAGTTCATCATATTTGGCAACAACATTCCAATTTGAATAGCCTAATTTACTTAATGCTTCAGACTCCAAATTCTTGTATGCCACTTTTCCTGCAACCGTTGTTACAATAAGCACACCAATCAATAATAAAATAATCCACATTTATATTTTCCCCCTTTATCATTTTACCCTTTCCAACACCGCAACCGTCTCCACATGCAATGTATGCGGGAACATATCAACGGGCTGGATTTTGCGGACTTTATACCCGTTTTTGACAAGGAACAGCAAATCTCTTTTCTGCGTTTCGGGGTTGCAGGAGATGTACACCACCCTTTTCGGCGCAAGTGTAACCACGCTCGACAAAAACGCCCTGTCCGAGCCGCTCCTCGGCGGGTCCATAATGACAACATCCGTCGTCTCGCCCGCTTTTGCCGCCTCGACCATAAATTTGCCTGCATCGGCATTGAAAAATTTTATATTTTTGACCTTGTTGAGTCTTGCGTTTTCACGGGCGTCCTTTACCGCATCCGAATTCAATTCAACGCCGATAACCTGCTTTGCCCTGCCTGATGCGAAAATTCCTATCGTACCCGTTCCGCAATATGCGTCGATAACCGTCTCTTCTCCCGAAAGCTCGGCGAATTCAATCGCCTTGTTATACAAAATTTCCGTCTGCACGGGATTTATCTGATAAAACGCCTTGGGCGATATTCTGAAAGTGTACTTGCCGAGCTGTTCTTCGATTTTTCCGTCGCCGAACAGTATTTCCTCACGCTCGCCGAGCACAAGGCTTGTCTTTTTCGGATTATAATTCCAAACGACCGTCGTAATCTCGGGGTGCCTTGACAAAAGCGCATTTACGAATGACCGCTTTTTCGGGAATTCGGGCGTTCCCGTTACCAGCACGACCATTACCTGACCGCTTTTGAAGCCCCGTTTTACAAGCACATGCCGTAAAAATCCCTGCCGTGTGTCCTCGTTGTACGCTTTGAGCTTAAAGCTTTTGAGCAGCTTTCGCACCGTGCCGATAATTTCGTCCGCCTTTTCGTCCTCAAGCATACACTTTTCGACCGCAACGACCTTGTGGCTTGACGATTGATACACGCCCGAGATTATATTTCCCCTGCGGTCGGTTGAAAACGCCGCCTGCACCTTGTTACGGTAATTATAAGGCTTATCCATACCGATAATTTCGTCAACATGGCAAAACGAGCCGAGCAACTTTATAACCCTTGCCTGCTTAAAGCTCAACTGCTCGCCGTACGGCATGTTTTGCAGCTGACAGCCTCCGCACTTTTTGTAAAGCGGACAGGCATTTGTATTTTTCGGCATAGTCTCACCTCAATTCAAAGATAATTTTAACATATTATGCCGAATAAGGCAAACAAAAAGGGCTGTAAAATTCACAGCCCTTAAAAGTCAGTTCCACAAGCCCGTGTACCAGTTTAATATCTGATTTCCGAACATCAACGCAACGAAAATTCCCACTGCAAGATGCGGACCGAACGGCACCTCTTTTTTCATATTCTCTTTTTTGAGAGTGTTTGAAAAAATCAGATAAAGCGTTCCGACAAACCCCGAAACAAGGAGAGCGAGCAGCACATTTTTCCAGCCGAGCGCAAAGCCAGCCGCCGCCATAAGCTTTATGTCGCCGCCGCCCATGGAGTCGGGCTTTATGTAGGAGATAAGCAGGAACAGACCGCTCACAAGGAAAAATCCGACAATCCTGCCGATAAGCTCATTCTTGTCGAAGCCGTTTTCGATAAGCGAGTCAATGTAAATGACAATTCCGCCCAAAAGTATCGTTATCCACATCGAGTCGGGTATGAACATATGCTTCCAATCGATACAGAACACGACGACAAGTGCGGCGCAAATCATAAAATATCCCAAAAGTCTCAATTTGAACTCGCAGCCGCATCCGAACACAAACGACATAACGAACAAAATTCCCGTAATGCTTTCGACTATCGGATAAATCGGGGAGATTTTCGCCTTGCAGTAACGGCATTTTCCGCCGAGGAACAGCCAGCTGAAAAGCGGAAACAAATCGTACCATTTAAGCGGATGCTTACAGGTGGTGCATATCGACGAACCTTTTTTGAAGTCCATTCCGAGCGGAATACGGTAAATGAGCACATTCAAAAAACTGCCTATGCATATGCCGACAATGAAAATGCACACCGAAAAGTATATTTTCATTACCGATAAAAAAGTCTCATAATCCATAATCAATCATCCTTTTCGGTTTTTTCGGAGGCTTTCTTTGCTTCCTCCTCCGCCGCCAATTCGGCTTTCATTTTGCGGACCTTTGACAGAAGCATTACAAGTGCAAGAGCCAAAAGCGAAGCGACGGAAACGAAAATTCCCTCTTTGAGTCCCTGCGGGAAATATTTCATTTCAACCGTGTGCTCGCCCGCCGAAACGGAGAACAATGTCATATGGTTCTCATTTTCAATAAGCGCTGTCTCTTCTCCGTCAATCTTAACAGTCCAACCCTCATCAAGCGGTATCGAAACGAACATCGTACCGTCCTGTGCGGCATTGACAGTTCCGCATATATAGTCGTCGTCAAATTCCGTTATATTGAGAACGCCGTTATTACGGACAGCTTTAATTCCCTGCTCGTAAGCCTCATCGTTAACGCCTGCTATTTCAAGGTATAATGCGTCGTCAAAGGAGTTGGTGTTATCACTGTAGCTTTCCAATGCCCTATCGCCGTTTGATGACGAAAATTCGACGGTAACCTCAACGCCCTGTTCGCATACGCCCAAATCAATAAGCTGTTTTTCATCAAACACAAATTCCTTACTTAATTTTGCCGTAGTGATTTTGACCGTATCCAAGTTGCCGCTTTGAACAAGTAAAAATACATTTTGCGTTTTGTCCGGAACAAATGAAAATGCCAAAGAATAATTATTGTCGGTGATTTTATATCTGTAATAACCATTTAAGGAATTAAGCATATTGTGTATGTCGTTTTCACTTAAATGGCCATGTCCGTCGTCCTCATGTTCCTCGTGTTCGTCGGAAACATTCACATTCTCTATAAAATTACAGCCTTTGAAATCGGTGCTGTTTATCTCATAATAATCAAACACATTTTCTGCGCCGGTAATTTCTTTCCAAAGCGACGACTGCGTTACAAACGAATTTGAATTATACTCTTCCCAATCGGCAAGCGAGGCGTCGGTCATAAAGCCCAAGCCGAGCGTATCTTTTGACTTATAAACACCGAGCCCGTCAGCTTCGCCCGTTTTCTCGTAATATTTGCTTTCCGACAGGGCGTCGGCATTGTCTATAATATAATTTACATCAAACAGAGAATTATAAACAGGTGTTTGCATAGAGTAGCCGTATGCGTTACCCATATTGCCTGCGTTGCCGAGGCTGAACTGAAGTGCCGCCCAGTAAGCGTCTGTCATTGAAGAAAAAATGGAAATGCCGTTAAACCCGTAAACAGAACCGTTATTTACTTGGTAGCTGTCATTCTCTCCGTATGTTGTGTCCGCATAATGCGAAAATTCAAGGCGATAAAAGGCGTCTTGATTTATTATTTTTTTAGCTTTGTCAACTGTTTCGAGATAAGGTATGTATCCGTCAAAATCGCTTGAAATAAACGCATATTGTCCGCAAAGTGCAAGTTGAACAACGCATAAAAGCAATGCAACAGCCTTGAAAAACTTTTCTTTTTTAGCAAACCTGACAAGCATTACCGCAAGGAAGACAACCGCAGTAGAAATACCGCCTACGATAATCGGCATTTTGAACTCGTCAAAATTATTGATTATTATATTTGCATAGCCTGTGCCGATAATGACCGCCGGCAAAATAAATGCGGCCTTTTTTATATCCTTAATTTCCATAAACGCCGCATAAGCCAGCTTTACAAGGATAAAGCAATATAAGAATGAGAATCTGTACGGAAGTCCTGCCGGTGCGCTCATTCCGTGCCAGATATAATAAATCTTCGGGATCTCAAACGATGCCCAAAACACCGCTACAAGCACAAGGTGCGCTATCTTTTCATTTTTTGAAATCTTTTTTGTAAAGAGATAAAGCGGTGCCAAAATCAAGGCAAGAGCCCCCAAGGTAACTCCGGGAAGAGTCTCCTCTGTGAGCGCTATTGTATTCGGGATTATTCCCGTCAAATGAGTTGAAATAAAATCCAACGGATTGAAGAAATACCATGAGTCAACCGTAAACACATTTTTTGTATATGCGTTTGAAAGGGCATATATAATCGGGAAAAGCGTTATCGATGCTATTCCGCCCGAAAGAAGAGACGAAATTCCGAACTTAACCAAAACGCCTGTAAGCGGAACTCTTTTTTCGTCGTCTTTTCCGTTTATATCCTGTGAAAACAGACAGGTAAAGAAATAAAGCACCGAGAAAATGCAAAGCATAAAGCCGAGATAGAAATTGCAGATAATAGCAAAACTTAAAGAAACGAGATACAATGCGGCTGATTTTCCGCCGGCTATATTTTCAATTCCGAGCGCTATCAACGGCAGCAGCCAAAGTGCCGAAAGCCACATCGTATTATAATAATACGAAAGGTAAAATCCGCTGAATGTATAAAGCAAAGAGAAAACCACAGGCGACAACCCGCTTGTATTGAAATGCTTTTTAAGGTACAGACAAGAAGTAAAGGCTATTGCCATTGTATTGAGCCCGATTATCAAGGTAAAAGCATTTTCAATATTACTCTCATTAAAGAACAGTGCTACAATATTAAAAGGATTTACAAGATAATAGAGCATCAGCGAATAAAAATTACCGCCGCCCGTAGAAAAAGAATAAAGCAGTGACGCACCGTCTTTTATTCTTGTGACAGCCTCATTCAAAAATGGAATATATTGATAAACCGCATCATTCCTTGCTGTTGAACCCATCCCGAACGGATATACTCCTGAAAGTGCTAAAATAACGCAGAATACCGCTGCAGACAAAAAAGCAGCAAAAAAGCACTCCCTTGAACTAAATTGTTTTTTCAAAACATACCCTCCCGATTTATTATATATATTTATTTTAGCATACTTTTCTTATAAAAGAAATAAAAAAAATCAAAACCACTAGTAAACTAGTGGTTTGCACAGGCCCTATAAGGGCCGCCTAC
>CABUHY010000016.1 GCA_902491475.1 uncultured Eubacteriales bacterium | reverse complement strand
TTCTGTCGAACCCTCGTAATGCGACTTTTTAACGCCTGTTAAAACATCGCTCCATTTGGCATTTTCGTACAGATACTGCGTTGCAGATGTATTTTGTGTTATATCAGCACAAAAATCAGAACGAGAAACAGTTATAATGCAAACTATGTAATATTTACGGTATGCACATTTCAACTGTTCCTCACTCCTTTCAACACATAGAACCGTCCCCTGTGTTATCCGAAGCTGTGTAGCAGCAACAAGCTTCAAGCCCCGACAAAGACGAATTAACTAACACAAGATTTTGTTGTTAAACAGACTATCAAAACACAGTTATTTTTTGATATTTATCACAATATTTAATATGCTGCTCAACAATATATGCTTTCTCTTTCAGTTCCTTGCAAGAATTATCATTTAACCATTTAACAAAACCAACTGTTTCAACCGCGCGGACTTTTTTTCCATTTAATATTGTCCACCCATAAGGATCATCATCAGGTGGAGTCCAACAACAAAACTCATATGCTAAATTGCTCAATTCATTTGCAATTTCATCCGGCACCGCAATTATGTCAACATCATAATAGCAATCATCATAAATCACATTAAACTTTACCACAATTTCTCCTTTTATAAATTATATAATAGGTATATGCTCATCAAACACTTTTATATGAAGTTTATCACTCCAATAACCGCTCCTACCGGGATGCGTCATCAGATGATGATTATTTAGTGTTTTTGTAAATGCTAAGCTCTCTCAGATTATGATTACAATATCTTGTAATCATTTTCGTTTCAAAAGTTTCATCAAACTGCTTCCAAGCCGCAGCAACTATATTATCTTTTGAATGAGGAATAAATTCATTTTGGGGTAAAGCAACATTATCGAAATTACCTACATAGATCAGTTTTTTGGGGATAATTCTTTTTGATGTATTAATCAATCTTAATCTATACTCCGGTAAAAAGCCAAAATCATCTGTTTGATAGTTAATTTTAGATTTCTCGGCAATATCTTCTTGTGGGCGACTCATATCAATTGGACAAAATCGATCCTCATATTTTGCAAACCAAGTCTGTACATATTCCGATTGATTATATTCTTCTGTGTTTGACGGCAGACTTTCATTCAAAGTTAATTTCACATACACAACCGGTATTATATGACCGGGATACCACACAGCTTCATCAACCTTTTGAATTAAAAAGTATCGACCGTAAAGACCTCTTTCTTTTGCTAAATCACTTTCCAATTGATAAGCAAAGACATCTCCGTTTTTCCATTGACATTTATATAATTTTTTCTTTTTCGGTTCTTTTACAGGCGGTTGTGGAGAAATTAATTTAGTATGCAAATCATCAAGAGTTTTTTTTGCAGTTTTCATTTCCGACAACTTTATTGGTTGACAATTCAAAATATCATAAGCTCTGCCAATCCAGTAAAGTGCCTTTTCTTTAACAATAGTCTGTAATACACCCATATTCCATTGCGTATCCGCCAAGGCAAACCAAAACAACGGTTCTTCATAAATGTCGCCCATTATACATTTATAATCTTCTGTTAAATCATCGGTAATTTCCTGAACGGTTTTTCCGGAATTAAATTGTTCTTTGAATACATCTCTTACATCAACCGCAGTATCATTTTGATACAACTTAAATCCCCATATTCCCATTTCCAATTGCCTCCATGCTAATTTCCTGTCCAATATAGAATCTCATTAGTCATTTGATTCCAACCATAATCCAATGTTCCTAACGCTAATTCCTTAAAAGCATTAGAATATTTTGGTGCTATTCCATTGATTTGATTGTTCATTTTATTTGCTGTATTCAGTGTATGATAATACATCATTCCTGCTTGCTCGTACGCCCTTGCTTCTGGCAAACTTAATCCAGAAGCAAGTACTTCCATTTCTAGTCCTTTACGAGCTGGATTAGCATTATGTGCTGATTTTCGCCTATTTACATTATTAGTACGCCCCACATATTGCACATTTCCAGCGGCATCTCTTAAAACGTATACCGAGTTATTTCGTTTAGTAGTTTTTCGTTTAGTAGTTTGTCTTGAAGCTTTATCTGCAACTGCCGATGTAGCCGCCGCTGCTAATGATGACACAGAAACGAGCGCTGCGCCAATTGCTATACTTTCAGCAGCTGCTATTGCCCCTGCTGACATTCCACTAATGACAACACCACTACTCGCTAACGCCAAAGCTGGAGCCGCTACGCCGCAAGTTGCCACAGTAATAGCTGTCAAAGCCACTACTGCTGCCGCAAAAGAAATAACAGTATACAATGCAATTCGGCTTGGCCAATTTCCATTACTATCAGATAAATTTACTGGATTATTAGCACTATACGCAAACATATTAGTGCCTTGAACATTTCCAATTTGCGTTATAGCACTATCAGCACTGATAAATCTATGCAATTCGGGATTGTAGTACCTTGATTTGAGGAAGTACATTTCCGTATCACTGTCATAGTAATAACCACGGTAAGTGTACGGGTTTATAAAGCTTACTATGTCATTTTCCGAAGTATCTTCGCACGATAAGAGTTTGCCCCATGAGTCGTATTGATATGAAACAACAGTTTCATTAGCCGAATCCACAATCCTCACAACATCATTTTGAGCGTTTTTGACATAGAAATATTCTTTACCGTTTATATCTATTCCGAACGCCTCGCCGCTTTCGTCATACATAAAACGGATTTGACCGACATAGGTCATACTGCCCGACTCGGTTGCGTAGAGAATAAAGCCCGCAAGAATATCGCCGTTGTAATAATAGCGGTAATTGTACATTTTGCCGTCGGCGGTGTTTACAATTTTTGATATTCTTTGACCGTCGGAGTTATATGAATAAGTAGTGCTTGAATTGTCCGAGTCAGTAATCGAACGCAGCTGACGACCGACCCAAGTATATGTTGAGCCCTTGTAGCCGATTGTGTTACCTATTTTATCGCTTGATACGGAATACTGTTCGTCAACAACTTCTGTCGAACCCTCGTAATGCGACTTTTTAACGCCCGTTAAAACATCGCTCCATTTGGCATTTTCATATAAATACTGCGTTGCGCTCTGCGGATATGACGGTAAAGTGCCCACTGAATACTCATAAACCAAATCATAAACTATATTTCCGTTTTTGTATGTATACACATGCGTTACATTCTCAAACGGGTCATTTACCCTTGTAAGCTGATTGAGTTCGTCATATTCGTAAGTGGTCTTTTTGTTACCCACGGTAACAGATTTAATGTTATTTACTTCGTCATAATCGTAGGAATATGCAATACCGCCCGTATTTATCGATTCGACAAGCGTTGTGGTCTGATTTGCCCCAATATCTTTGTAGGTATAGTTGGTTGCAAGTCCGTTTACCTTGCGTGTTGAAAGCCTTGAAAGGTAATCATATTCATTCTTTACCTTTTCAACGCCATTCCACGATACGGAATACACTTGGTCGGGCATTTGACCGTTATTGATATTGCCGTATTTGTAGGCGATATTCTGCGTGCCGAGCATTGAATAGAACTTAACATTCGTGAGGTAATTTGTCTTGTCGGCATACCTGTACTCGGTGTAGGAAATCGGAGTGTTGCTTGAAATGTCCGTTCCCGAATACTCCCTTACGCTCGCAGTCCTGCCCGAGAGGTCATAGTTATACCTTGTGTAAGAATTTGTGGCGTAATCCACGGTCAAAGAAATGTTTCCGTCATTGCCGTAAAGGTACTTCTTTTTAGCAACTGAATTACCGTTTTCTTTATTATACGATTTTTCGGTCAGACGGTCAAGCGAGTCATAGGCAAAGCTTATGTAGTCCTTATTTCCGTAAGTCTGCCTTGTCATCAAGCCCTTTTGGTCGTATGTCAAGGTTGAAAGCGGCTCATAATCCGTTCCGTTGCCGACTTTGGTCGATACCGTCCTGCCGAATTGGTCGTAAGTAAAGGAATAATGCGTTGAATTGTTTACATTTATTCCTGTCAGCCGCTCTGCCGAATACGAATATGTGTTTGTAATCCCGCCTGCCGAAACAGAAGTCAAAATATTGTTTTGTTTGTTATATTGATACTTTGTTTCCTTACCTTTCGTTTGGCTTGCAGTAAGACCGTTTTCGTCAAAGGCATATTTGCTGTTTTCAATCTTGGAAATATAGCTGTGTTCGCCTATTTTTTCCATTCCCGAGCTTACCGAGTCCATCTGACCCGTTTTGGAATCGTATTTATATACAGTTGTGTTGCCTGCCTGGTCCTTCTGTGCTTCAAGATAATTATTGTCAGTGGTATATTCGGCGCTCGAATACATTCGTTTTGCGTTGCTGCCGTCCGTGGGGAAGTCCTCGATAAGATACCACTTTTGGCTTGTGTTCTTAGGCGTGCGCAAAACCCTCTGCGTTACTGCCGAGTAGTTGTCGGCGGTAAAGGAGGAACCGTCCGTTGAGTCGAGATAGTAGTTGCAATCCCCTGCCGAGGCGGTTGAAATTACAAACGCACCGTCGCCCGTCGGCTGAACGGTAAGGTTGCACTTTGCGGAATCGCCGCTTTCCGTCATCTTCAATTTTGAGCCGTATGCGTTGTCCTCAACCTTGATATAATGCCCGTCAAGCGTATGTATTTTATATACGCCGTTTCCGACATATTCAAACTTCCACTGATGCGTAGCCAAATTCTGATAGCGCAGGTTTATAAGCTCATGATTGTTGTTCATATCAAGAGCGTACGAAGTAAGCTGATTTACGATTGAATATGACTTGTCGGTGTCGATTACATCCCTTGCAACCGTTACGCCCTTGGTTACGGTGTTTTTAACATTGCCCTTTCCGTCATACTCAAGGTAATACTTCAAGCCGTCCGTAGAAAAGGCGGTGTTTATATTGTTTGAGTCGTCATAGGTATATAAATAACTGCTGCCCGAGGGATTGAGCATACCCGAAAGGTTGTTACCCTGATAGCCGAAAGAAGAATTTGACTTTGAAAGATCCTCCGACGAAACGACATTACCGTTGTTGTCATAGGTATAGGTCTGACCGAATTCCTCTTTATAGCAGAACGCTCCCGTGGTATATACCCTGTTTGCGTTGTTGTAATAGTATGTTTCAAAGCAAACATATGAATAATTATCGGGTGCAATAGCTTTTCCGCTTACAAACTGCCACGACGAAACCTCGGGATTGGCGTCAATTTCCTTAACGCCGACCTTTTGACCCGCTGAATTATAGAAATGCAGTGCAATGCCGAATTTGGGGTCGTTCGGCTTCAAGCCCGAAGTTGTAGGCACGGAACGGGCGCTTACCCACGCTCCGACGCTGTAAACATCGCCTTTTTCGCCCGCAACGGTAATATTCTGCTGAATTCCTCGGTATTTATCGCTGACAGAACCGCCTACGGAAAATGAATTTGAAAAACCCGACACACCGCTTGTGACGGACAGGCTGCCCGTTGAAGTCCAACCGTAGGTACTGCTGCCGGCGTCGCTGTTTTGCAAAAGGTTGTAGCTGCTCGCGCCCATACCCGTTTCAAGCTGCAAATTGTCAAGAAGCATCTTGCCTGTCGCAGTTCCGTCAAGTCCGCAGAACAGGCGCACGCTGTCGCCCGAATTTACGGAAAAGCTTACGGAAAAGCGCTGCCAACCGTCGGTTTTCTTGATATTTTCGGCGTAGATATACACAGGCGTACCGCCCGAGGACTGCTTTTTGACGCCGATATATGTTCCGTCGCCCGAAAGCTCCGAATTATCGGTTGTGACATAACCCGAAAGCGTATAATTGCCTGCCGGTAATGTGAAATCCCTGATAAGCAAACAGTCGCCCGAACCGCCGTACGGCTTTGAAAATTCAACAGCGTTGCCGTCAAGATAGCCCCGTGAGGAGTTGATTGAAACAGAAGAGTTTCCGCCGACCACAGGAGTATAATATAAAAATCCGTCCCTGAAGCCCTGATTTGCAAGCATATTTGTAACCGACTTGATTACCTTTGACTGCGAAATAAGCTTGTTGTTTGTCTGACTGCTCTTGCTGTTCGTTCCCTTGCTGTTCTGATAGTCAAAATACTGCGCCTCGCCGTCGTCATGAGACACAATTCCCGTGTTCTGACCGTAATTGTTGAACTGATAGGTATAGGTGTTGTCGGTTATTGTGCTGCTGTTTTTAGGTTTATGCTGTGACTGAACGGTCGTTTCGTTCGGATAATATGCGAACTGATAACGGCTCGGCAAGCCCTCGCTGTCACTGCCCCAGCTGAAACTTCTGACTCTGAAATTGGCGCCCGTGTCATACTCGATATTGACCCTGTTGCCGTCAATACTGCCTATTCGGTTAAGAATAAGGTAATTACCGTAGCTTTGGCGGAGAGGTATGCTCTCGCCGTCCGGGAATATTACGGAAGTAATTCGACTGTTGGGGTCATACCCGAATTTCGTAAACCTGTTGGCGGGGTCTTCAATAGCAACAAGATAATAATTCGAACTGCCGTTTATGTATTCGTAATAGAAACTGTATACACGGCCTGCACCGTCAATAACCCTTGCAAGCAAAGTCTGCCCGGCGTGTACTGCATATTCAACCTTTGACCAAACACCGTTAGCATTGATAAACTTAATTATTCTTCCTGCTTCATCAAAATACATACGGTTTTTATCTTTATCCGCAATTTTGAAGCCTTTGACAGTAAAGTCGGGGTCTGTATTTGCTTCAATTGCGTTAAGCGTATACCCTAATCCGTCCTCGTCCTTGCCGCTGCTTGCGCCATTTTCGAAGTAGAACCAATGCTTTGTGCCGTCGGCGTCGGAAAGGTAATATTTATAGCCCTCCTGCGCAAGCTTTCCGCTTTCTTCATGGAGCGTTATATTGTAATTCGTCTGCATACCGCCGCCCAAGTCGGCAACATTCTCCGAGTCCCTGTTTGAATTGTACACAAGAGAAATCGCAACGGGCATAAGGTTTCCGCCCAAATCCTGCGTTAAGGGCTGAGTGAATATAAAATTTCCGTTGTAATTGTTTACGCTTGCAGTTCCGTTCCTGCCTGCGGGCAAACTTGTATAAGACCAGTAGCTCTCAACGCCGCTCATATTGCGGTAAGAAACGCTCAGAACAGGTCTTGTAGTCGGATATGTCGTATATTCAATAGAGTGGAACCAAACCTTGTGAGTGTTTGTCTGCTGTGTTTCAAGCACAATTCCGTAATTGGCTGCCGTTCCCTCATACCACGCATATACAAGCTTGGTTATGTCAAAGGATTTGAATTCGGGATATATATAACTGTCATGATAATCGCTCTGTGTTTTGTTGTCGGCGGTAAGCACGGTGTAATCAGCAACATTGCCGTCGCACGAAGGCTGATTGTTATATGCAAGACTGCTCTTGCTCCACGAGCTTGTAACCTGATGCGCATAAATTACAACATCGTTTGTTGTCGAATAAACATTTCGTTTGCACACCGCAAGCTGAGCGCCGATAACCTTTGAATTTTTACCGCCGATTGACGGCAGGTTGTTAATTTTTATATACGCCTTTGTCTTGCCGTAATTTGCTATGCCGTCTCCGACATACATACTTCCCGCATCGTCGGCGGTACTGCCGAACGCCTTATTCGGGTATCCGGAGGCAACAAAGGTGCTTGTCATTTCGTTTCTGTCCTGCTCGGTTTTTATCGCAGGGTCAACGGTTACGGGGAACTGCCTGTCCGCCGAACCGAGCCACTGTTCGTCAAGCGACATTGTAACGGTAAATCCGCTTTCGGTTATATCGGAAAGCGCAAGTGTAATGCCGTCGGACGCTTCGCCCGCAGCGTCAAACATAACGGGTGCCGACAGCGTAAACACCGCTTCTCCGTTTTCATTTTGCAGGATGACTGTCTTTTCGTCAACCGAAGCGGGCACAAGGTTTTCGGCACTGTATTCCACCGAAAACGCTTTCGGAGCACTGCTGTCCTTGAGAATGATATTCTCCTTGAGCTGTTCGGGCATAACGATATATTGCAAATCCGCACCGTCGAACAAATCCTCGTAAATTACCTGCGAGGTAAGATTTTCAAGGGTTGTTTCATCGCCGTCGTCCTCACTGTCAACTGTCTGTGCGCTCTTTTTGTTTGAGCTCGAAAAATTCCATGACAAATCGTATCCGTCCTTGGTAAGACGAACAAGCTTGCTCATATTCGATTTTTCGGAAAACCTGACGGTATAGTCGCCGAAGGTGTTTACCAAATCCTTGTTCAGTATTCCGCGGGCAAAGCGTGCTTCATCCGACGGAACTTTTGAGAGCGAGTTATCGTAATCGACCCACTCGCCGTCCTTTTCAATGTGGACGGGCATTTCATACACGACAGCCTGATATGTGCCGTCGCTCATTCTGAAATGCTTGACATACTCTTCCCTCTTCGTCTCGTCTTCGCAAAGGATTTTGACATTCCCGTTTTCGTCAAGCACCTTGTCCTCGGCGCTTTGAGTGTCCTCGGGTTCGTTTTCTTCTTTAGTCTGTGCAGCGGATTTTACTGCGTCCGCAGACTCCGCCACTACCTGCATAGGTATTATTTCAAATACCAACAATACTGCCAAAAATACGGACAGTATTTTACACAGCTGTTTCATTACCCTCTTCATAATTGATATACCCCTTTATTTTCTCAAAAGCAAATATATAATAACACAGTTATATCATCAGTTTCAACTGTGTATTCCCACAACAAAAATTAAAATTCATTGTGCATTTTGACATATGTAAAAAGCAACTCACACAAAATCGCTTCTAAACAGCTTATTGCATTGCAAAACAATGCCCCTGCTCATAAGAACAGGGGTAATAAGTTTATTGATGTTGAATACAATTTCATTCCGCATAGCAATGCTCGGAGTCGCTTGAGGTTATTTTAACGCTTACGGGTGTACCTACCTCAAAAGCCGAAAGCTTTGCCAGCACGGGAGTATAATTTGCGGTATAGCCGAAAACAAAATCTCCCTCACGCTTGGTTTCGGGTATGATTTCAACGGTTTTACCTACCTGTTTTTTCAAAAACTCGCTTCTAATTTTCTCCGCAACCCTTGAAAGTGCGGCAACACGCTGTTCTTTAACAGATTTTTCGATTTTGCCGTCAAAAGAAGCCGCTCTTGTGCCCTCTCTTACCGAGTACGGGAAAATATGGATTTTTTCAAAGCCGACTTTTTCGGCAAACTCAACGGTATCGTTGAAGTCCTCTTCGGTTTCGCCCGAAAAGCCGACCATAATATCAGTTGTAAGCGTGCAATCCGCAAACTTTTCACGGAGCTTTTGGCAGAGGTCATAGTATTCCTCGGCTGTATAGTGGCGGTTCATACGCTTTAGTGTATTGTCGCAACCGCTCTGGAGAGAAATATGGAACTGTGGGCAAAGCTTTTCGCATTTTGCAAGTTCCGTTAAAACCTCGTCAGTGAGATGGTCGGGCTCCAAAGAACCGAGCCTTACACGCTTTATTTTTTCATTTTCGCAAGCCGCCGCAACGGCGTTGTAAAACTTCTCGCCCGTATCCTTGCCGTATGCTGAAAGATTGATTCCGACAAGCACAATTTCGGTAAAGCCCTTGTCGGCAAGCGCCGAAACCTCGCTTTTTATCTGCTCGATAGGCTTTGAGCGCACCCTGCCCCTCGCATACGGAATAACGCAGTATGAACAAAATCTGTCGCAGCCGTCCTCAATTTTAACAATGGCTCTTGTCCGCTCATTAAATTCATAGATGGGTTTGCCGCAAAAAGCCTCGCCCGACATATGCTGATTTATCTCAACAATCCTCTGCCTGTTTTCGATAAATCTTTTGAGTTTTCCGACCAACGACACATTATCCTTGTTGCCGATTACGACATCGGCAGCCGTGAGCTCGCCTGCCATCTGCGGAAAAGCCTGCGGCATACAGCCTGTTAAAACAACGATGCTGTTCGGATGATTTCTTTTGAGATGTCTGACGGTTTGACGGGTCTTTCTGTCGCTTTCCGCCGTTACGGTACAGGAATTCACGACAAAAACATCTGCGTCGTCATCACTTAATGTAACGGAAAAACCGTTTCTCAACAAGTCCTCGGTTATTTCCTGTGTTTCATACTGATTGACCTTACAGCCAAGCGTGTAAAGCTTAACTTTCATTTATAACTCCTATTGCTTATATTGATTTCACACGGAAAACACGAACTCCGTGCGACGGAACACGGGCATTTATCGAGCCCGAGGTAACATCGATTTCCTTGCTCCAAAGGTCGGTAAACTGATAAGCGCCGACATCGCTCAACTCAACATAGCTGAGGTTTGCGACATCTTTCAGCGAAACGCTCATATCCTTTTCGGCATTTGATTTATTGAAGAAGCAAATTGCAACCTCGCCCTTGTCAAGCGGCTTTACGAGAATATCGGAAATTGCATTTGTTTTCATTCTTCTGCACTGAACGCCCTTTTTATCCTGGTCAACGGCAATAAGGTCTTTATTGGTAACAATCTGCAAAATCTTATTGTTGTAATCAACATTGCCGTCCGAGTCGATGAATGTTCTTATATCGTTACCGAGAATAAGCGGAGCGCAAAGCATACACCAAAGAGTAAAATGCGATTTATTCTCTTCAACGGTCAATTTCCCGTTGCCAACTTCAAGCATATCGGGGTCGTTCCAACCGCCGATGCCCGAATAATCGGCAAGCTTAACATTTACCTCATAAATTCCGAGGATTGAAGCCCATACAGGCTTGATGTCCGGGGTCGTTCTCCAAAGGTTACCCGCCTGTGCGCCCCATTTCCACGGCTTGTTTGTACCCCATTCGCAAATTGAATATACAATCGGCTTTTCGGGTACATTGTTCTTTTCGGCATAAAGCTTTGTTGCACGCTTTAATTCCTTACCCATATTTATATACTGAGTAGCCGCCGAGTCCATTCTCGAACCGATGGGGTTCTTAATTTCTATTGTATTGTCACCCTTGTTGAGGGTTACCGTTATCTGACATCTGCCCGTTCTGCTCCAAGCCTTGGTAGGCGGAATGTCAACGGGATAAACATCTTTTTCGTTTACCGTAACGGTTGCGTATTTTTCGGTCTCCGCCGCTTTCTTGACCACAAGAGTGAGCGTATACTCGCCGTTCTCGGGGACATTTACAAAGCTGAATCGTACGCTTCCCATATTGCTGTCAAGGCGTGAAACATATGAGCCGTCCTTGTCCTCGACAATTTTTGCCGTGCCGTAAAGCTCGCCGTTTTCAGCCTCCAAGACCTGTTCATTTCCGCCGTTTTTATCGGTAATAATAACCTTATCTATAAGCGGTGCCTTTGATGTAATAGCCTTGTTGTGGCAGAAATCGTATTTGAAATACTCAATTCCCCATTCGGCAAAGGTCTCCGCGTCAATTCTCTCATGTCCGAGTGAAGCGGGAAGATCCTCACAGGTAAGCGTACCGTTTGAGGAATATATACCTGCCTTGAAGCCCATTTTGTTCAAATCCTCGACAAGCGGTTTAATGCCTCTCGGGAATGTGGCAAGGTCGCCCTGAAGCTTGCCGTCCTTATCACGCATTGAGCTGTGCCAGCAGTCGTCAAGGTTAACATAGTTATATCCTGCGTCAAGCAAGCCGCTCTTTTTCATAGCGTCGGCAATCTGAAGGATTTTTTCCTCGGAAATCTCTGTTCTGAATGAATTCCAGCTTGACCAGCCCATAGGCGGAGTGAGTGCAGCACCGTTGTCATATTTTTCGGTCGTTTTAATATGTACACCGAGTTTTGCCACAGCCTTGCGGATGTCGCATTCCGGGCAAAAATCGGGATTTCTCTTCTTTGCTATATAACCTGCTGTTGCCGCCGCACCTGCAAGAACCGCGGCAGAAATGATTTTTCCTAACATAACAATTCCCCTTCAAAAATAAAGAGGATAGCGAAAACAGTTTCACTATCCTCCTTGATTCAATAAATTAAATTATTCCTCAACGGGAGTTTCCTCTGCGGGAGCTTCTACTGCCTCTGCAGCAGCGGGAGGATCGAGAAGAGCCTTGATTGAAAGGCTTACACGCTTCTTGTCGAAGTCAATGTCAAGAATCTTGACTTTAACTTCCTGACCTACCTTGAGAACATCTGCCGTATTTGCAACATGCTCATAAGAAATTTCGGAAATGTGGATAAGTCCGTCAATTCCCGGAATAATGTTTGCAAATGCGCCGAATGTTGTAAGTCCGACGATTTTAGCGGTAATTTCAGAGCCTACGGGATAATCTCTCTTGAGGATTTCCCACGGATTGTCCTCAATCTTCTTGAAGCCGAGTGAAATCTTCTTGTTTTCACGGTCGAGAGCCTTTATGTAAACTTCAACTGTGTCGCCTACATTGACAACCTCCGAGGGGTGCTTGATTCTTGTCCAAGAAAGCTCGGAAATGTGAATCATTCCGTCAACGCCGCCGAGGTCAACGAACGCACCGTACTTTGTAAGAGAACGAACGGTACCTGTGTACTTCTGTCCCTCTTCAGCCTGTGCCCAGAACTTTTCAGCCTCTTCCTTGCGGATGTCTCTGTTAGCTGCCTTGATTGAGCCGACAACTCTGCGTCTTCTCTTATCTGCTTCGATAATCTTGAATTTAACGGTCTTGCCAACCATATCCTCAAGAGAATCGTTTCTGCTGAACTTTGAAAGCGATGCGGGAACGAATACACGGATTCCGTTATACTGAACATAAAGTCCCTTGCCGTCGCCTACAACGCCTGTAACCTTACCCTCGACAACTTCGTCGCTTTCGGGGTCGATTGTTTCCCAAGCCTTAGCTGCGTCGTAACGCTTTTTGGAGAGCATAACCGTACCTTCGGCATCGTTTGTTTTCATAATGATAAGGTCAAGCTTGTCTCCGACTTTAACTTCTTTTGTAATATCGCAGGCAGGGTCATTGCTGAACTCATTTGCGGGAATGTAGCCGGTGTGCTTTCTTCCGACGATTTCAACCTCAACCTCTGAGGGCGAAACGCCTACGACTACGCCTACAACTTTTTGGTCTGTGCTTTCATCTATATATTCTTCAAGCATAGCAGCAAAAGATGTATCTTCAGCCATTGTTGCCTCCTCCTTTACTGCATTTGTGCTGACTGTTTGTTCTAATTTTTCGGTCATTGTTTTCAGTACCTCCTTAATTATACTGTCAGGAGTCGATGCTCCCGCAGTAACGCCGACTGACTTAAACTTTGAAAAATCGATGCCGTTCAATTCCTCATAAGTCTCAATCAGGTAAGTAGGGCAATTGGATTCACACACAGCTTTCAGCTTAGCCGTATTAGAACTTTGACGGCCGCCTATGATTATCATAGCGTCGTTTTTAAGCGAAAGTTGAGTGGCTTCCTTTTGTCTTTCTTCTGTCGCATTACATATTGTATCAAAAATTACGGCGTTTGTATAGTAATTTTTAATTTTTTTTGCATATTTTTCAAAAGATTTTATCGAAAATGTGGTTTGGGACACGAGTATTAGACGATTATTGACTAAATCGGGGTTGGAATTGATAATTTCATCCAATTCCTCCTCGGTATTGAATACGAAAGACGGACCTTTGCAGTAGCTTCTGATACCGATAACCTCCGGGTGTGATTTGTCCCCCGCAATAAAGGTTACGGTGTTTTCGTCCGAATTTTCGCTCACGGTCTTGTGAATTTTCAAAACAAACGGACATGTGGCATCGCAAAACTCGGGCGAAACGCTCTTGACCTCCTCGAGAAGTTCCTTGGTAATTCCGTGAGTTCTTACAACTATGACATCTCCGCTTTTACATTCGTCGGGGTGCTCGATAATACGCACTCCCCTCTTTTCAAATGACGAAATGACCTGCGGATTGTGGATAATCGGACCTATCGTGCATACGCTTTTGCCGTCGTCAACCATTTTTTCAAGCAAATTAACGGCTCTGTTTACGCCAAAGCAGAAGCCTGCCGATTTGGCAAGTGTTATTTCTCGCAATGTCCTTCCTCCCAAAGTGAAGTAATATCGCCCATAATGCGCTTTGTAGCGTCCTTGAGTTCCTTGGCGCTGTGCGGTTCTTCGGTAAAGCCGAATTCCTCGTTTTTGATAAGCTTACCGAATCTGACTGTAAGGCGTGTGCCCTTTTTATATCGATCGCTTGTGTATATGGAAACGGGAAGCACATCCGCACCCGTCATTTTGGCAATGAGCGCCGTGCCCGACTTGCCCCTTGCGGGCTTAAAGTCCTTTGAGCGTGTGCCCTCGGGGAAAATACCCAAAACATATCCGTTTCTTACAATGTCCTCAGCAAACTCAACTGCGGTTGTGTCGCCCTGTCCTCTGCGGACGGGGAAAGCGTTAAGGTGCTTTATAAATATGCCGAGAGCCTCGTTTTCAAAAAGCTCTTCCTTTGCCATAAAATGAATGGTTCGTTTAACGCCTCTGCCGAGAATTATCGGGTCAACACCGCTTTGGTGGTTGCAGGCGATTATAAAGCCGCCGTCCTGCGGAATGTTTTCCCTGCCGATATATGTTACCTTATATCTGAGGCAAAACAGCACCGCAACCCATCTCAACGCCTGATAAAGCTTGTATTCCTTAACCTTGCTGAAATCAAACTGCATTAAATTCTCTCCTTGATGATATTTACGATTATATTTTTGGCCTCGTCGAAATTATAGTCGGAGGTATCGACAATAACGCTGTCCTCGGCGGGCTTTAAGGGTGCAATCTCACGGTGCGAGTCCTGATAATCCCTTTTCTGCAAATCTGCAAGCACCTCTTCATAGGTGTCCTTTGCGCCCCTTTCGACAAGTTCCTTGTATCTTCTCTTCGCTCTTTCCTCTGCGGAAGCCGTGAGGAAAATCTTGATTTTTGCGTCGGGCAGGACAACTGTGCCTATATCCCTGCCGTCCATAAGGCAATTATTGTTTTTTGCAATATCTCTCTGCAAATCAAACAGGAACGCACGGACGCACGGAATTGCCGAAACATCGGAAGCCGCCATGGAAGCGTCGGGAGTTCTGATTTCGGTTGATACATCTTCGCCGTTTAAGAAAACATGCTGAACATCGCCGACAAATTTCAGTTCCACCTTTATATCTTTAAGCGCCTTTTCGATATTCTCTGCGTCCTTTGTGCCTATGCCGTGTCTTAAAGCGTAAACGCCGACCGCACGGTACAACGCCCCTGTATCGACATATATAAAGCCCAATTCCTTAGCCGCGGCACGGGAAATTGTGCTTTTGCCTGCGCCCGCAGGTCCGTCAACAGCAACATTAACTACCATAATTTAATCCTTTCTTTATACGCTTTCTCCGGCAACACGACCCGTTGAAAACGCAATCTGCAAATTAAAGCCGCCCGTATATGCGTCGACATCTATCACTTCGCCCGCAAAATACAAATTTTTGCAAAGCTTTGACTCCATTGTTTTCGGGTTTATCTCCTTACAGTCCACTCCGCCCGAGGTAATAACAGCCTCGTCTATCGAGCAAAAATTGAGAACGGTTAGCTTCATATTTTTAATTGTCTTGACAAGGCTCTGCCGCATTTCCTTAGTGACCTGATTGCACTTGGTGGACGGTCTTATCCTCGACAGCCTGATAACGGGGTTTATAATCGCCCTCGGCAAAAGCATACCGAGCGAATTTGAGATTGCCTTGTTGGAGTTTTCAAGCAAATCCCTTTGAATTCTGGCGTCAAGCTTCTGTTCGTCCAAAGCGGGCTTCATATCGACATATATTTCATACCTTCCGCTCTCCATATTTCTCATATGTGCGCTTGCGGAAAGTATCATCGGTCCCGAAACACCGAAATGAGTAAACAACATCTCGCCGAAATCGGAATATATCTCTTTTTGCGCTACGGTATCTATTACCCTTATTGCGCAGTTGCGAAGCGATAGGCCCATAGCCTCACTGCAATAGCCCTCACGGCAGGTAAGCGCAACCAAGGACGGTCTGATGTCGACTATATTATGGCCTACGCTTTTTGCAAGCGTATAGCCGTCTCCCGTTGAACCCGTTTTCGGATACGACTTGCCGCCTGTTGCGATTATTACGCTGTCGGCATAATATTTTTCTCCGCTCTCGGTTGCAACGCCTTTAACTTCGCCGTTTTCACAGATAAGAGCGGTAACCCTTTCCTGCTTGCGTTTAACTCCGTTTTTTGTGATAAATTTATTCAGAGCGTCAACAATATCCATTGCCCTGTCGCTTACGGGAAAAACTCTGTTTCCCCTCTCGACCTTTAATTCAACGCCGAGATTTTCAAAAAAATTACGGGTATCGGCGGTGGAAAAATCGGAAAATGCGCCGTACAGAAATCTTCCGTTCCGAGGGACATTGGAAATCAAAGCCTGTATGTCGGTTTCGGCGTTTGTGACATTACATCTGCCCTTGCCGGTTATCAACACCTTACGGGCGATTTTGCCGTTGCGTTCAAGCAAAACAACCTCGTTACCGTTCTGTGCCGCCGTTCCCGCAGCCATACAGCCTGCCGCACCTGCGCCGACAACAATAACCTTACTCATCGCCGCCTGCCTCTTCTTTCTCATAAACCTGATACTTATCCCAGACATGCTCAAGCTCGTTGAAATTCCTGTACGCCTCGTTTTTACGGCTCAAGGTAACGCTTGCGATAAGAGCGTTGATAAGACTCAACGGAGCCGCAAGGGAGTCCACGACCGACGCCATATTGCTTTTTGCGACAAGCAGATGGTCGCTGAACGGAGCAATCGGCGAATTTTCGGTATCGGTAATCGAAATTACAGTAGCTTTTCTGTCGGAAATAAAACGCAGAGCGTTTACCGCCTGCTTTGAATATCTCGGGAAGCTTATCGCAATGCACACATCGCCCTCGCCTATTCTGAAAACCTGCTCAAACATCTCCGATGCGCTTGACGAGTCAACAAGGATAACGCTGTCAAAAACAAGGTTGAAATAGAAAGCGAGGAAATATGCGAGCGCCGCCGAGGAGCGAACGCCGAGAATATATATCTTTTTAGCGCTGTTTATAGCCTTAACGGCATTTTCAAACGCCTCTTTTGACACTGTTTCCGCTGTTTCACGGATAAGATTTATATCGTCGTTTAATACGGTACTGATTATATCGTTATTGCCGAGCAAGCTTTGAGAGACCTCCATTCTCTGAACGGTGGTAAGCTTGGTTTTTATCATCTGCTGAAGCTCTTTTTGCATTTCGGGATAGCCCTTGAAGCCCAGCTCACTCGCAAACCTGACAACGGTTGACTCGCTCACTCCGACCTTTTCGCCGAGCGAAGCCGCCGTCATAAACGCCGCCTTGTCATAGTTGGTTATGATGAAATCGGCTATTTTCCTGTGGCTTTTGGAATATTTTACGGTTTTGTCTTCAAGCCTTGCCAATAAATTGTTTTTCATAAAAGCACTTATCCTTTTTCATTTGCTGTATCTGAAATATTATAATTGAAACGAACGCTTTTTGCAAGATTTCCTGCAAACTATTTTACCTTTTGCGGCATATATGTCATTTCATATCCGCATTTTTCCGTTTTTGAAAGCGAAAGAGAAAAAATATCGCTCGCTTCGCATTCTTTTTTGAAAACTGCGTTTATCTGGTCGTTATTTGCTTTTGCAATATCCGAATATGAAGCGATAAACGGCAGTTTTGAACTTTTCGCACAGCTTCCGAGAGTATCGGACGATTTTGCATTAAAACCTAAAAGCCTGATATACGGCGCTTTTATTGACAAATCCGACTTTGTCACGCCGAAAGCCGAGGACAGCACCGCACGGCGTATTCTCGAATGGGTATAACGCTTGGTTTTTGCGCTGTCATATATCCCGTCAAGGGTTGTTTCGGAAGAGACGGCGGAAATTATTCTGTTTTCAAGTCCCTCGGACATACAGGCAATATTTTCGCCGATTTTTTCTCTGTTTGAACGAAGCAGAGCCGAAACGGCGGTTTCGTATTTTTCTTTGTCGATAATTCTGCCGTTCTCCGCAGCCGAAGCATACAGTTCTTCCGTATTTTTCGGTACGAAGTCGGAAATATCCGCATTTTCGTAAAGCATATTTCTCAAAAGCGTTGCGGAGGCAAATTTTTGCGTCCCGTCAAGCGAGTTGTAACCTGCGCCCTCTCTTTTGACGGTAACGGGCTTTATATTATATCCGTTTTTGATTATCGCCTTGATATATTCTACCGCAAGTATATCGTTCGGAGAGGAAACAACCGTACCTCCCTCGCAATCGCAAATTGCCTTCTCACGGGCCGAGGGATAGCTTATACCTTTTTCGAGATACGCTTTTATCTTATAGTCAAAGTCGGGATTTGCGGTAACTTCGGCAATTTTTTTAAGCTTTTTTATGTCGCCGCACTCACTGCCGAAAGCTACGGTATCACAGCCGAAGTTCTCAAGAATACGAACGGCGTTTTCGCAAAAAATTTCCGCACTCGCCGTCGCATAGATAAACGGCAGCTCCAACACAATGTCGGCACCGTTATAAAGTGCCGCTTTGACTCTTATGTCTTTCGGAAAAACGGCAGGCTCTCCCCGCTGGACAAAGTTGCCGCTCATAACGCACACAAGCGTGTCTCCGTCCTTTTTTACGGAGTCTATAAGATGCTTATGACCGCAGTGAAATGGGTTGAATTCACATACAATTCCGATTATGCTCATTTATTACATTCCACTCCTTTATCAGTTTTTCCAAAGAAAATGCCGCATTTGCGGGGCTGGTCGAGGGCAAGAGCGTTATTTCAATACCCGTACTTTTCTTTATGTATTTATTATAAAGCTTCTGAGCCGTTTTGCCGTTTGCGTATATGTGTTTTATGTTTCCGACAGCTAAAATTTCCGACAAATCGTTCGGCGTAACGCTTTTTATGGTGCTGTCGGCAGAGCCTGTTATCTCGCAGGATTTTATAACATCCCAAAGTGCAATTTTGTTTTCAAGCAAAAAACTTTTCTTTTCATCGACTGTGTTTGGAACAGGTCGGGAAAATACAGCCGCTGTAACTTTCCAAAACCTGTTTTGCGGATGTCCGTAATAGAAATTATTTTCCCTCGATTTCACCGACGGAAACGAGCCGAGCACAAGAATTTCCGAGTTCGAGTCAAAAACAGGCTCAAATGTGTGTACCAAAAGCTCTCCCATTCCGTCATCTCCCGTCAAAATTTGCTTTTCATCTTGAAAAATTATATTGATAAGTATATAATAATTACGGAAAAATTTCAACCTGACATCTCAGAGGAGGAAAACAATGAAAATTCTTGTTATTAACGCAGGAAGCTCTTCGCTTAAATATCAGCTTATCGATATGGAAAACGAAACCCTGCTTGCAAAAGGTATCTGCGAACAGATAGGAGACAGCAACGCAACCTTTACTCATAAGGTTCCCTCTTGTCCCGAAAAGACAATTAAGAGCGAACCCCATCTTATGGCAGACCACAGCGAAGCTATTCAGTTGGTTCTCAACACTCTTGTTGACCCCGAGCACGGAGTTATCAAGTCAATGGACGAAATCGGTGCGGTAGGACACAGAGTTCTCCACGGTGCGGAAAAGTTCTCGGCTTCGGTTCTTGTTACCGAAGAAATGAAAGAAACCGTCAAAGAATGCTTCAAGTTCGGCCCGCTCCATAACCCCGCAAACCTTAAAGGTATTGAGGCTTGCGAAAAGATTATGAATGTTCCGCAGGTTGCCGTATTTGACACAGGCTTCCACCAGACAATGCCCGACTACGCATATATGTACGCTCTCCCCTATGAGCTTTACGAAAAGGACGGCATCAGAAAGTACGGCTTCCACGGCACCTCGCACAGATATGTTTCGGGAAGATGCATAGAGCTCCTCGGCGGCAAGGCAGAGGGTACAAAGATTGTTACCTGCCACCTCGGAAACGGCTCCTCGATTACGGCTGTCAAGGACGGCAAGTGCTTCGACACAACAATGGGTCTTACCCCTCTTGAGGGCATTATAATGGGAACACGCTGCGGCTCAATCGACCCCGCAATAATCCCCGTAATTATGAAATCTCACAATCTTACACCCGATGAGGTCGATGTCCTCATGAACAAGAAGAGCGGTATGCTCGGTCTTGCGGGAACAAGTGACAACCGTATAATCGAGCAGATGTCAAAGGACGGAAACAAGAGAGCTCAGCTTGTTGAAAATATGCTTTGCCATCAGCTTGCAAAATACATAGGCGGTTTCGCCGCTGCAATGGGCGGTATTGACGCCGTTGTATTCACGGGCGGTATCGGCGAAAACAATCCGCATTACAGAACAAGGGTTGCAGAGAAGATTAAGTTCCTCGGAACCGAAATCGATGAAGAGAAGAACGCTCTCCGCGGCGAAGAGGTTGAAATCTCCGTTCCCGGTTCAAAGGTCAAGATGTTTGTTATCCCGACAAACGAAGAGCTTGTTATCGCAAGAGACACTCTTGACATCGTAAGCAAGCTTTAATGCAAACAAAACAAAACGCCCGTAAAAATTACGGGCGTTTTTTGAAATGCGAAAGGATGTGACGCTTATGAAAGAAAACAGAAAGCTGCTCAAGGAAGTTCTTAAAGAAATTCGCCGTGATATGACCGACGAAGAAGTCCTCAACCTGCTTGCCGACAGTAAAATTTCCGTCAACCCCAACAAGAAAAAGGAAAAATACACACTCGGTCAGCGTGCTGCGGACGCAATCGCAAAATTTGCAGGCAGTTGGGCATTTATTTTTTCATTTACGGGCGTGCTTGTGCTTTGGATGGTAATAAACACCATCCTCTCGACAAAGGCGTTTGACCCCTACCCGTTCATTCTTCTGAACCTTGTTTTATCCTGCGTTGCGGCAATTCAGGCTCCGCTTATAATGATGAGCCAGAACAGGCAGGAGGAAATCGACCGCCGCCGTGCCGAAAACGACTACAAGGTAAACCTCAAAACCGAAATTATGATTGAGGACCTCTATGACAAGGTAAACGCCATTCTTGCCAAGCAAAAAGCGATAGAAAAGAAATTAGATATGCAAAACGGCGAAAAGCCAAAGCAGAACAAAGAGGATAAATGATTAAAGCCACTCAAATGAGTGGCTTCTTTCATATTTTGTTATCTGATTTTAATCGTTACAATCTCAAACGGCTTTAAGGTAAGCGGAATTGAATTTTCCTTTGCGGAAATAACCTTCAAATCGTTTTCAAGCATATCGCAGAGCGTTACCGACTTGAAATCAAAGCCTGTTTTAATAACCGTATTTGTGCGCTTGTTGAAACTTTCGTACATTCTTACGATAATGCCGTCGCCGTCCTCGGCTTTCTTAACGGTCTCTATGACGATATTTTCGTCACGGACGCTGACAAAAGAATAACTGTCGCCGAGCTTGCCCGAATGTTTTCCAACAGTGATTGCGGTCATCGGGTTATTGAGGTCATAAGCCTGCTTTATCGTACCCGCTTCACGGTAATCCCCTGCGTGCGGATAAAGCGAATATGTAAAGAAATGCTCGCACTTATCTGCCGTGGGGTCGGGGTATGTTCCGCTCTTTAACAATGTGAGTGACATTACGCCGTCGTGAATTGCATGACCGTATTTGCAGTCGTTGATAAGGCTGACGCCGTAGCCGTATTCGGAAATATCGGCATATTTATGAGCACAGACCTCAAAGCGTGCACTGTCCCAGCTTGTGTTGTAATGTGTAGGTCTCTCGACGGAACCGAACTGAATGTCATATGTCGCCTTGTCGGTGTTTACATCAACGGGGAACGCCGCTTTAAGAAGAATATGCGACTCTTTCCAATCGATATAAGTCTCAAAGTCAATGCGGTCAATGTCGTCATAAAGCCAAATTTTCTGCTTAACGGTACTGTTTAAGAACGCCTTTTCAATTTCAAAGCCTGCTCTCGCACCGTCCGAAATCGGTTTTACGGACTTAACATCGTTTACTTCCCATGATTTATCGGTATAGTAATTACTGATTTCCCAGTTGTCGTAGTCTCTGGGTAAGTCCTCATAAGCCGTAATGACATTTCCTCTTGCGTTCTTTTTGAGCACATCACGCATATTACGCTTGTCGTAAATCTCGGAAAGCGTGCCGTTTTCGTCAACGGTCAGGCGGAAAAAGTCATTTTCAACGCAGTTGTCGCAAACTCTTACTTTTCCCTTTTTCTCGGGCATCGGAATAACCTTATAACCTTTGGCGGGAATATCGTGAACGCAATATGTAACGCCGTCGATTTTAACAGCGCCGTCCCCCTTAAACGAATTGGGATTGAAAACAAGAACGCCGCCGTCGGTGTCAATGTTCTGTGCAATGTCGCTGTAAGCCTTTGAAACAACTTCCCTGCCTGCAAGCTTGAGCTGTTCGTACTGCTTTGACGAAACCTCGTAAACCTCTTTTATTGAGGAACCGGGAATTATATCGTGGAACTGATTGAGAAGTATTGTTTCCCAACCGTCGTGAAGAGCCTTTTCAGGATATTTTGCACCGTTGAGCTTTTCGTCCATAACCGCAAGCGTTTCCGCCTTTTCGTAAAGAAATTCGCACTTACGGTTATTGCGCTTGTTTTTAGCCTGAGAGGTGTATGTTCCTCTGTGATATTCAAGATAAAGCTCGCCCTGCCATGTAGGCGTTTTCGGGTTTTCCTCCGCTCTCTTTTTAACTCTGTCAAGCATCGAACCCGCAAATTCCATCTTCGCCTTCGGGACGCCCGAAATGCCTTTTTTAAGCACATCGTAGTATTCGAGGTCCTTTCTTACGGGTCCGCCGCCGCCGTCGCCGAAACCAAAGGTTATCATAATGTCGTTGTTTATATCCTTTTGCTGATAGCGGTCATATCCGCCTTGAAGCTGGCTTGGGTTGAGCTTTGCGTTATATGTACAGTTGGTTGCGGTGGGAACGCCCCTGTGCTTGTCCTGTGCCGTCATAAAATATGAGAATATATCCGTGCCGTCTATGCCCCTCCACCAAAATGTATCGTAAGGCATACGGTTTGTTTCATTCCAACCGATTTTTGAGGTAACAAACTTATCAACGCCGCTTTTCATAAGGATTTGCGGTAACGCCGCAGAGTATCCGAACACATCGGGGAGCCACAGCACCTTTGAGTCAACGCCGAATTCCTTTTTGAAGAAATTCTTGCCGTAAAGCACCTGTCTTACAAGGCTTTCGCCCGAAGAAAGGTTGCAGTCGGCTTCAACCCACATTGCGCCCTCAACTTCCCAACGGCCTGCCTTGACCATTTCCTTGACCTCGGCGTACAGCTCGGGGCACTCCTCTTTGAGATACTTATAAAGCTGAGCCTGGCTTGACATAAACTTGTATTCGGGATACTTTTTCATAAGCGCAAGAACGGTCGAAAAAGAACGCTGAACCTTTTCCCGTGTCTGCGCAAGCGTCCAGAGCCAAGCAACATCAATGTGAGTGTGGCCGATACAGATTGCGTTTACCTCCTCGGGCGTACACTTTTTGAAAAACTCCCTGTCAAGATACTTTTGCGCCGCCTTGACGGAATTATTGAATTCAACGCTGCCGGGAACACGCAAATCAAGAAGATTTACCGCATTGAGTATATGGTTTTCAATGTCGATATATGTCTTTTCGCCGGGATTGAGATATTCGGTAACCTCAAACGGAACTTTAAGACTGTAATAAAGCTTCCTCGCCTCTTCGTTATATACAACAAGCTTTGCGTCAAAATCAAGCCAGCCGTCGCCGTTCATACCCGTATATGCATATATGTAAAGCTCATAGCTTTCCTCTGCGTTGTCAAGGAAAACCTCTCTGTGGTTCATATCAAGTCCCTGTACAAGCACACCGTTGAGATAAACTATAAACTGCGGATTTATTGCGTCCCAGCTCTGCTTATATGCGTCGGTCGAAATTACAAGCTCAACATTTTTGCCTCTGTACTGCTCGGGAATTATAAGCTTTTTATAAAACCATGCGTGCTCGTCCTGCTTACCACCCCAACGCTCGTTCTTACCGAACTCACGGAAGCTGCCGTCAATCTCGGGCAAGGTGTTGTCCGACTTGTAGCAGCACTCCTTATAAAGAAAGCCGTCGATATGGGTCTCGGAAGCCGTCATATATTGCTCAAAAGTGTCAAAGAACACTCTCATTCTGTCCTCATAGAAATCTGTCATAATTACCTCTCATCCTTGAATATATCCGAAATAAGATAGAAAGAGCCGCACACAAGCACAAACGGCGAACTTTCCACTGCTATATGATAAGCGATTTTCGGTTCAATTTCAACATCTATTTTATCAATATATTTTTTTGAATAATCACAAAGCCGCTCGGGCTCTTCGGAGCGGGGGTTGTCGGGCTTGGTAAAAATGACCCTTTTACAGTGCGGCAGAACATTTGACAGGTATTTTTCGCAGTCCTTATCCGCCATCATACCGATTACCGCCGTAATTTCCCTGTCGGAAAATTCGCTTTCGAGTACCGCCGCCAGAGCCTTTGAGCACTCCTCGTTATGTCCGCCGTCAATGAGGACATTATCGCTTATCAGCTCCATTCTGCCGTGCATAACGGTATTTTTGAGCGAAAATACAATATCCTTTTCCTCTACGCCGTCAATGAGCCTTGCAGCCTCGATAACTCCTATTGCATTTTCCACCTGATGCCTGCCGTCGAGCGATACAAAATACTTATTACCCTTATATATGAAATTTGTGCCGTCTTTGCTTTCGGATATTATGTTTACTTTACCGAAATCGGCTGTAATCAACCTTGCGTTCTTTTCCTTTACCGTTTTTTCAATTACCTTCAGTGCATCTTTATCCTGAAGCGAGGTCGTGACAACCTTGGAATTCTCCTTTATAATTCCGCATTTTTCAAAGGCGATTTTTTCCACAGTATCGCCCAAAATTTTTGTATGGTCTTTTGAAATCGAAGTGATTACCGCAACCTCTGGGCACTTAATTACATTTGTGGCGTCAAATCTGCCGCCCAAACCGACCTCCATAACGGCATAGTCGCATTTTTGCTCATAAAAATACAGCAAAGCGGCGGCTGTGATTGCCTCAAACTCGGTAATTACAATTCCGTCCTCTGACAATCCGTCAATAACAGGCTTAATTCTCGAAACAATATCCGCCAAATCGGATTTCGGGATATTTCCGCCGTCCGCTTTAATTCTCTCGCAAAAGTCAAAGACATACGGGGAAGTAAAAAGCCCCGTCTTATATCCTGCGCTTATCAAAGCGTTTGAAAGCATAGTCGAGGTCGAGCCCTTTCCGTTTGTGCCCGCAACATGAATAAACTTAATTTTATCCTGCGGATTTCCGAGCCTTTCAAGCAAAATATTTATTCTTTCAAGCCCCGGCTTTATGCCGAAAACCAAAAGCGAATGTATGTAGGCGACAGCCTGTTCGTAAGTCAATAAAATCATCTCCGAAAAAAGTATAGCACACGCAGGCAAAATTATAAAGATTTTTATTTACAACAACCGCCAAAAGGTGTAAACTGAAATAAATAAATCAGCGGAGGATGAGTTTATGGAAGAAAGAAAACTCACGGGAAAGCGTAAGCTCGGATATTGTTCGGGTATCATTACGGAATCATTGCTTTATAATATGTTCTGTACATATTATCTTGTTTTCCTTACCGACATTATTCATATGAAACCCGTGCTTGCAGGTACGGTAAGCTTTATTTCAATTTGTTGGGACGCAATAACCGACCCGATTATCGGCGCTTATGCCGACCAAAACGGTGCCGACAAAAGGAAATATATGGCTAAGGCTCTGTTTCCGCTTATATTCCTGTTTATTGCCGCATTCTTCAACATCGGCACGGATAACAGCGTAATTCAGTTTATTTACTACACGGCGATAGCTATGCTCTTCTGGCTCGCTTACACGGTATACACAATCCCCTATTATGCAATCGTTGCGGAAATTACGCAGGATTACGACGAAAGAACCGATATTCGAAGCACAAGCTCACTTATCAATACGGCGGCGATTTTCCTCGGAAACGCTTTGCCTGCCGTTGTTCCGTCGCTTTTCGCAGGCGTTGTAATTTCGGGCAAGCATATCGGCGAGTCGCTCGGTTGGGAAATCACTGCAATTATAATGTGCGTGCTTTCACTCACCTTCGGTCTTTGTGCGGTCAAATCTCTTAAAGGCATTAAGCTTATTAAAGCCGAAGCGGAAAATGTTACGGGCGAAAGGAAAAAGGTCAAGGCAATCTTTTCCGAGATGCTTGAAGTGCTTAAAATCAAGCCTTTCAAATGGTTTGCTATGTTCATCATCTTCTTCCTTATCGCTTCGTCAATGATTCAGTCGTCATTCGAGTATATGATTAAGGACTGCGTCGGCGCAGACCCCGAGTTCTATATGGTAGTCGTTATCGTCGAATTGGTTGTCGTTATGGCGGCGTTTATCCCGATAGTTACAAAGGTAGCGGAGAAAAAGGACAGAAGATTTTCAAGCCTTTTGTTTATGTCAATTATGTGCGTCGGACTTATAGGCTGTAAAATCGCCGGCGTTAAGTCAATTCCCGTCGTTCTTTGCGTAACTTTCTTTATGGCAGTCGGTATGGCAAACTTCTGGACTGTATTTTACTCAATCGCATATGACCTTGTCGAGGTTGACGAATTCGCATACGGCACACGCCGTGAAAGCGTTATTACCGCGCTTCCGCAGTTCTTCCAAAAGTTCGGCTCGGCAATCGGCGTATGGACCGTCGGCTTTGTGCTTCAGCTTGCAGGCTATGACAAGACAAACTCCGTTCAGCCCGCAACAGTCGCAAAGGGAATTGAAAACAATGTTACAATCCTCCCTGCCGCATTCCTTGTGCTTTCGATTATCGGCGTTTACCTCTACCCTGTTACGAGAGAAAAATTCGCAAAGCTCAAAGAAGAGCTTGAAAAGAAAAAAGCAGGCAAAGAGTATTCGACAGACGGACTTGAAAAGTTGGTATAAATATCAAGTCAATATATTACTGTTAAAAGCCCCCGAGTATTGTGAAGATACTTTGGGACTTTTGTGGTGCCGAAACGAAATCATCTTTATGGTAGGGCGGGGGCTTGCTCCCGCCGCAAATCCGCAAAAGTCGGTAGCGACAGTGAGCTGTCGGGAGGGCGTTTACAAACGAGCAGGCGAACCGAGCGTGATTTTTGAGGAAAAGGAGGAGTTGCGTAGCGAGTGAGAAATAGCCAAAGGCTGTTGCGAACGATACGAAGCAAACGACGACGTGCGAAGCACCCGCAATTTTTCATTCTTCATTCGCCCGCAAGGGCTGTCCCTACGGTTGTATATAAAAATTTCACGCCCCGAACGAAATCCGTTCGGGGCGTGGTTTGCTGTTTAATAATATCAAATCAAAGAATATTGTTGCTTGACATATTCATAATAATTTGTGCCATTTCGGCTCTGTTGGCATTGCCTGCGGGGTTTAATTTGCCGTTGCCGCCGACAACATGATTTTCTGCCGCCCAAGCGACAGCCGTTCTTGCCCAATCACTTACATTCTTACCGTCGGGATAACCTGCAAGCACTGTGTTGACATCGCCCGAAACGGAACCGCCGCAGTAATTATAGAAAATCACGCAAGCCTGTTCTCTCGTAATCGGGTCGCCGACGCCGAACTTACCGTTCGCGTAGCCCGAAAGAATGTGATTATCCTTTGCCCAAGCTACCGCCGCAGAATAATAATCGTTTGCCGGAACATCCGCAAAACCGCCGTTCTGTCCTGCGTATGCAGAAAGGTCAGCGCCTGCAATTTTTGAAAGAACAACTACAAAGTCCTGCCGTTGAATATTGTTGCTCGGTCCGAAGTAGCCGTTAGCATAGCCGTGGAAATAGCCTTTTTCAACATTGAATTTAACTGCGTTATAATACCATTCTCCGCTTGCTACATCGGGGAAAATATATGCGACATCGGTATCCTTTGCCATATTCGGAGAATCCGATGATGCGGGTAATTTACATGCAAGAATCGGCATATTTTTGAAAACGGGAATTACAAATTCAAAGCTCGACTCCAAGCCGCCGACATTCTTATATCCGTTATAAACACCAATGCTTTCACTCGCAGGAGCGGAAACATTGGACATATACTGATGGTTGTAAAGTCCGCCTGTCGGAATCAAGTCGAATTTCTGCAAGTAAAGACTTGACTGACCTACACTTATGTAGCCTTTGGCAATAAACTCCGCACCGCCGACGATTGACTTGTATGCAGTGTCCCACGGTCTGCCGTAGCTGCCGCTCTGACTTGCCCAGTTAAGTCCGTCAAGCATACCCGTATTTGCGCCGATGCTGTAAAAATTATATATTCCGGGATAAGTTGCGTTGTTGCCCCAAGCCGCATTTGAGCCGCTTGCGCCTACCTCCTGCACTGCTCTTGAAGCAAGATGATACGGCGATACACCGTACTTCTGACCCGCCTCATAGAAAGCTTCTGCATAAGAAATTGTCCTGCCGTCGGTCGTTTCAACCGTACCCTTTGCCCATTCTGCCTTGGCAAGGATGTTCTGAACGCCTGCTACGGTATGTACCGAAGAGTCAAAGCCGAGATTTTCAAACATAAATACCGACTGCTCGTCAAGGAAATTCCTCGGGTCAAGATAATACTGCACAACCTGTCCGTGTGCCTGATACCAGCTTGAGCCCTCAATCGGGGTAAAGGTGTAGCCGTTATCGTATTTAATCTGATACCAATCTCTGCCCTTTTCGTCGGTACCCGCAAAGCCGAGATAATCGACAACCGTTCCTGCGGGAATAGAGCAGATAATTGTTGTGTTCGAGGTTCCTATTCCGTTTCTTACATTGAGGTTGCCGTCCGTGTTGATAACGGTAGCCTTGGAACCGTTTATTTTAATATAATATCCGTAAACATAACCCGTTACACCATCGCTGAAGTTGTAAGAAGTCGAGCGGTATGATATGGGCTTTGTTCCCGAAATCGCATTTTTACCGGGTGCTGTCTCGCCGATTACAACATCGCTCCACTCAAGACCCGTGTTATAGAACTTGAAAGTCCAATTCGGATGCTTTGCTTTGAGCGCCGAAATATACGAAGCGTATTCTGCAGGAACTTCCGTGGTGTAAGTGCCCTTGTCGTCGTCATCGGAATATGTAACATTTGAAACATATCCCGTGCTTATGTAGCCCGTATAATCCTTTCCGCCGTATGTAAACGAAACCTTGTACCAAGGCTTTGAAGTCGAACCGTCGTTACAGTCTTCGGTAGCAAGAATATTTACCGTTACACCCGCAGGCAAATCCTGATAAACAATGCCATACGATTTTGTGCCCGGACCCGAACGGACATTAACCTGTCCGCTTGTAACACCCGTAGTCTTTGCAAATGCAGAGATTGCAAACAATACCGCAAGCACCGCTGTTATAATAAAAGTTGACAGAATTTTTTTTGCTTTCATCAAAACATCCTTTCACGCTTTTTTACATAATATCATATTTATCCTGTTTTTTCAACATTAAACATCTGCCTTATGCATTGGCAAAATAATCCGCAATGCCCTGCGCTATCGCCCCTGCCATACGGGTGTTTATTCCGTCGTCGCAAGCATAAGCACACTCGGTCGGATTTGAAAGATAGCCGCACTCGACAAGAACTGCGGGACATTCCTCAATTCTCGTAACCCTGAACGGATAAAATCTTACTCCGCCGTCAGCCGCAACAACCTTGTTGTACATATCGGGATTTCCCGAATAAACGCCTCGCCACTCGTTTGCAAGCCTTGCGTGAATACTTGATGCGAGCTGCTTTGAATAAGCTCTGTAATAGTAGACCTCCGTGCCGCTTAACGAAGAGCTTGCCGAAGAATTGTGATGTATCGAAACAAATATATCTCCGCCCTGACTTCTTGCAAGAGCCTGACGCTCGTCGAGTGATTTTGCGGTGTCTCCTGTGCGGAGAATTTTAACTCTGTATCCTCTGCTTTCAAGATCGGCCTTGACTTTAAGCGCAAGCGACAAATTAAGCCGTGCCTCATATGTACCGTTTACGGCAATAGCACCGCAGTCATTTCCGCCGTGACCCGGGTCGAGAACAACCGTTGCACCGTTTACGGGCGGTTTCTCATTGAATTTCAATACAAGACGGTTGTCCGAGGAATAGTAAGCCTTGTAGCCGTAGAACTTACCCGGATTTTTGAGGTAGACCCTGAGGGTTGCCGTGCCGTCGTTTCCGACATTTACCCACTCTGCGGAGCTCACAACGGAGCTGTTGGAAAACTTGATGTCTCCCTCTGCGGCGTTAGTGTATTTGAAAATGAAATCAATGTACTTCGAGGTAAAGGAAGAAACATTGAATTTTCTGCCCGAATATCCCGTGTAGTATGACTGATTTCGAAGCACCGAATAGAACGGAACCTTCCAGTTCATAGTGATTACCGCCGTGCTCTGTTCACTTGAAGATGCGGACACGGTATTGGTCGGCATAACATATCCGCTGAAAGCGGTTACATTTTTCTTTTCAATCTTCGTACCCGAAAGCAGGATATAATACTCGGTGTTGTCGTAAACAGCCTCGCTCTTTATGTAATCTACCGTACCCTTTATCAAAGGCGTGCACTCGGGGTCTGACTTATCGTCCGCAGTGTTACCCGGAACGGTCTCCGCATAGTCGGCAGTGACAACGCACATCATAGCATTGCCCTTTTGGTGGTCCTCATACGGAGAAAGCACATTTACAACGCCGTTCTCGCCGATGCTCGGATGCACAACATCTCCCCTGCCTGTTTCGATATTGACATTTGCCGAGGACACGGGCTTAACCGTAACTGAGCCGCCCGTCATACTGTCCTGCATACCGTCAAGAGTTGCATAAAAGGTTATCTTACCGAGCTTTACCGACTTTGTCGCCGCCGCAGGGGCCGTGAAAACAGCCTGATATGTGTCGAACACATCGCCCGAAGCCACAACCGACATCGGGATTTTATCCTTGCCGATTGTCGCATAAACCTCGGAATTCTTAAGCGCCTCCGCATTAAGCGTTATTTCCGTTCCGCCCTCGACAGATACCTTGCCTTTCGGGGAAACCGCATTTATTATTGCAAATTTATATGTAACCTTATATTCATATGTTTCAATGCCGTTTGTTACGGTCACTGCGTTTTCGCCCGCATTGAGCGGCAAAGAATACGAAAAGCTGCCGTCCTCCGCTTTTTCAACGCCTACGCCGTTTACGGTAAGCGGTAAATCGGGTCTGCAAACTCCTGCAAAAGTAACAGTCGGTTCACTTACGGTAATTTCCGACTCGGTCGGCGAAGTGATGACAAGCGTAGCTTCCTGCGCCGCAACCTCTTCGACAGCCTGCACCAAGGTCGTGGGTTCATCAACCGTCGGCTTAATTTCCGCATTTTTCGAGTAGTGAATACCGACAAGACAAACCGCTATTGTCGCAACAGCCAAAACTGTAATCTGTATAATTTTAATTACCTGTTTTTTCATTCCCGTACTCCGTGATATTTTAATTCCTTGCTATTGTATCATATTTTTTATCGTTTGTAACTCTTTATTATAATTTTTTACAAAATTTTCCGCAAAAACATACGAATATGAATACAAAACAAAACCAACCTCCGTATTTTGCCCCTTTACATACGAAATCTGACGGGAAATGATGTCCGTATTCTCCTGCCATTCCGCTATTCCCGCTCCCGCATACCTGTCCTCTCTGCCGTATTTGTAAACGGCAAGACCGAAACTCAATTTTACCTTTTCGCTTCTTTCAAGCGAAAGCCACTTTGAACAAACCTCATCAAAAGGCTTATTTTCGTTATTAAAGCCGTAATAAAGCTGCGGAATTATCCAATCGACATACCCACCCGTTTTGCACCATTCGGGAATATCGGCATAGTAATTCGTAACATTCTTTTCAATATCTCCCGACGGGCTTATGCTGAAAATCAGATTTTCCTCCTTTGCCTTTACGGCCGTATGTATATCGCTTACCAAGGAGTTTACATTTTCACGTCGCCACTCGTCCACGGTCATTTTGCCGCCCGAGGAAGTATAGGCGGAATACTCGGGTTCATCAAAGCTTAAATCCGTTGTCGGGTAAAAATAGTCGTCAATATGCACCCCGTCAACATCATAATTATTCACGATTTCACGAACGCCGTCGACAATCAGCTTATGTACCGCGTCTTTTGCGGGATTAAAATATATTCCGTTCGCAAGCACAATTACATTTCTGTTGTTATCTTCTGAACAATACCATTTCCTCGCGATATTATCCTCGCTCAAAGCGTTTATGTCGGATTTATACGACACCCTGTACGGATTGAGCCATGCGTCGATTTTAAGAGAATATTTGCGTGCATATTCGCACATTATCCGCAATGCGTCATATCCTATGTAAACACCCTGACTTCCGCTGAGGTACTCGCTTGCAGGAAACAAATCCGACTCGTAAAAGGCGTCGCAGAACGGACGAACCTGCACAATAACCCTGTCAAAGCCGAACTCCGAGCAGTTTTTCATTATCTCTTCAACCTTTTTTCTGAATGCGGCTTCGCTTTTATCGCTCTCCGACTTCATAGCGAGCTCGTTATAATTTATCCATACGGCGTTAATTCCCGCCGTCTCCTGCCGATTGTTGTTTTCGGCTTTTTGCGGCTGAACGCCTCCCGTGCTTGTACAGGAAGTAAGCAAAAAAACAAGCGCTGCCAAAAGAGCGGCACATTTTCGCATTTCATCACCTTCTTGACATGAAATATTCGGAACACTATAATATATTCGGTGATGAAATGATTTATTATATTATTTACTTTGCGGCGATTTCGCTTGTTTCCGTAATCGTAACCGTTTACGATAAAAAGGCGGCAATGAGCGGCAAAAGAAGAATAAGGGAGTCAACGCTTATACTGTTATCGGCTCTCGGCGGCTCGCTTTCAATGTACATAACAATGAAAAAGATACGCCACAAAACCAAGCACAAAAAATTTATGATTGGCATTCCCGTTATAATGGTTATCCAAATCGCACTGATTTCCTATCTCTACTTTGTATATTACGGCGTAATGCCGTTATAAAATCCCGTAAGCAGTTAACAGCTTGCGGGATTTTTATGCGTTATTTTGTCGTATCACAACAGAAATTTATTTAATCTATATCAATGCATTTACAAGCCACTGTAAGCTTATCTCCGGAAACAAAGGTAATTACAGTTTCAATATAGCTTTCTTCACTTTCTAAAAGGCTACCTGTAAATCCAGTATCATTCTTTATTGAAAACAGCTTGGATATAATTGTGCTTTCCTCACGCCCTGTCTTTTCAAAATCAAGTATTCTCGGAGATGAGCCCCAAAAATCACAGGAAGTCATATTAAACCCTATTACGCCGCTGTAAAGAATAAAATATTTTCTTTCGCTTTAATCACGGGTAATATACAAGCAAAGTTCCTTTCTTTCACGGTTAAAGGTTAAATTTTCAAGAACATCATCGTGAATGTATACAGCTTCGGAGTTGATTATATCTGCATTGAAGCGTCTATTCTCACTGCAATTCCTCCATATGTATTAAATGTTGTTATCCTTTTGGTCAATCAGCATTTTGATTGAATGCTTCCTGCTTTATTTCATTTGACTCATTTCTGTAAGTTTCGGCGTCATTTTCATTTCCGACCGACTCGCAAAGCACGGCAAGGTCCGTATAAATTTTTGATTTATCAATAGGATTATCGGCTTTCTCCGCTAATGAAACATAACCGTTAACGACTGCCGTGTATATTTCCTGCTATTCGCTGTTCTTTAGAAAATCGTCGTCGCAAAGCAAGGAAATAAAGGCTATTTTTGCCGATTCATCAAAATCGGGAAAATACTTTGTAAAAGCTTCAATGTATTCATCGTAATTTCCGTATAGAAGCGCCAAATGTAAATGTGCCAGCTTCATTGACATTTCAGGGTTTGCAGCGTCGCCGTTTTTCTGCCCATACTTACTGTTCGGATAATATGAATTCCATTCTCCGCAGTCCGCAAGCTCTTTTGTGTAAAACAAAAATTGCTGCTGTGCTGTTTGATTTTTATCGTTGCAAAAAGAAACATGATAAAATCCGTCGGCAAGTACGGATATATCGTGCGTTTCGTTATATCGGTCAATGCACTTTGCCGCCATTGTTTTATGATACAGTTGACCGCCGAAAGTACATGCCAACACCAAAACCACGCCGACAGCCAATCCCAATGCAATCATTTTTATATAATATTTACCCTTTGACATAATGTCCTTAACCCTTCATATGTAAATTGCCATTATCTCTTATCCGTGTCAATACATTCTCCGAAGTTATTTATAAGCAAACGCAAGTTACTATTCCAAACATCATTATCATCGGCTTTTGCTTTTTCAACACAAACATTTATAGCTTGGCAAAGTGTATTGTTATCAGAATATTTTTGTAATCTTCCCAATATACAAAACGCCCCGGGCCAATTCATATCCTGCAACCATTCCAACAGTTCAACCAAATACGGCTTTAACTTTTCATCGCTCTTTTCAGATATTATGACTGCGCAATTTTCCCAAACATTTTTGTTGTGCTTCGATGTTAACGGTTGTATAAACGGAATAATTTCGTCTGACTCTTTTGCCAATACAATTCCTTTTGCTTGAATTTCATCAGGCATATGCCAATCAAGCATATCCAAAATTTCTGTAATATCGGTCATTCTTCATTCTCCTGCTCTAAGCCGTCCGACTAAACGCACTTTTTGCAAATTACCAAACCATACTCATTATTTAATTTGGTAAAGAAATCGTCATATTGAACATGACTGCCGTGCGGTAATTTTCCGAATCTTTGTCCCGTACAACATCAAGCGCCTTGCCGTCGCAATCGGGAATTTCTATATTATTTAGGTTCATAATAAACCCCGTTAAAAATTTATTTTTCGTATTTTTCTGCACCGCATTTCCACGGCAAATTTTTATTTCTTTTTCCAAATGTTTACAATATTTATTATCATAGTTTTCAAATCGTATTTTTTATTCGGATCTTTGGGTTTTCGTTTTTTAATCGGCGCTCGTGTTTCTTTAACTTTCATATTTATTAATCTTACCCTAAATATATTATAATTAATTCCGGATGCCGAAACAAAGTATTTTTTATTATTAACTGTGTTAATATAAAAGAAATCCTTTGTTTTGTCCCACCTGAAGTTTACACACTCCGAATAATATATTTTCTTTTTACCTCGTGTTATGCTTCTGTAAACAAAATACTCTTCGCTTTTATAGCAATCAATTTTCCAGAAAATAAGATATACCGTTATAAATGTCATACCTAAAGTAATCAACATTACGATAATCGAACCAACAATATTATCGCCCCTTTTGAATGCCCAAACCATAAATATAAAAAATAAAATTGTAACCACAGCAAAAAATATTGTCCATGCTTTTGGAAATGTAATAGGAACATAATTGCTTTCAAGAGCTCTATCAAACGAAAGAAATTCTTCTTCGTCATTTGAATCCATTATCCGCTTAAATATCAGCAACATAGAACGATACACCGCTGTTTTAACCCATCGACTTTTTTCTTTCTTTTCTATATCTTTCAGGAAGTCAATGGTAGGCTTATTATTAACTTTAATATTCCGCTGAACATCTCCGACGCTTAATATTGCATATCCCCTGACTAAATATCTGTTATCCTGTGCCGACTGTTTGAGTGCCTGCAATGTTTCCTGTGCAATGCTGAAATATAGCGAATCGCAGGCAGAAGCACGGACAAGAAAATCGGAATCATTAAGAATATCTTTTCGCTTTCCTCCGTCGGAAACAGGGCTAATACCTCACTGACTGCCAAACGAATTTCTTGGTTTTCATCACAGGAAAATGATAACAGCATTTCCCACTCTTTCCCGCAAAGACTTGCACGGCTTTTCAGCTCGTCAATAATATCAAGTTTGTTTTCAACCGTTAATTTTTCCGACATATTAAGTTCTCCGCAAAATACAAGCCAAAATTATAACATCAAAATCAAATACAATCTAAAATAGTTTAACATATTTTCACATTTACAAACAATGGTATTTATACACAATAAAGAATACAATCTGTTGTGCAAAATCACTCGTAATTTTCAACATTTTGTCGCTCACGGACTTTACGAACAAATTCCAGGCGAAAATTACCGATTTTCGGACTTCAGGGCAGTAAAAAAGCGGCGAAATCGCCGCTTGATTTATATTATTTGACTTATGCTTTTACATTATCGCCCAGCTTGAAATCAAATCTCATCTCAAGCATCGCAAACAGCTTTTGTAAAACTCTGTCCGCAATGGACTCAATATCGAGCTTTGAAATTACGGAAAGAATGGAATATATCTGCTCCTTGGGCACGCCGTAAACACCGAGCGTCATTCTGACAAAACGCTCAATTTTTTTGTTGAGAGTAAAGTATATATCACAGTCCTTTGCCATATACGCCCTCATTATTCCGGAAGTTCCGATTTCCATTTCATAAAAGTCGCTCGGAGTACACTCGGGCATATATGCAGAGAAAATTTTCTGCGTTTCAAACGATATTTTTCTCATAAGCGGTTCGAGAATTTCAGGCTGGGTGTAAACCTGAACATATATCTCGCCGATATTCTTATTAAGCTCCGCCAAAGCAAGCTGAATAGATGTCTCAACCGCATACAAAAGCGCAGGCGAAGCACCCTCGCCTATTATCTGCGAAGCCACGCCGAACTGAAATTCAAACATAAAGTCGGTAAGGTCCTTGAGGACATCTGTTTTTGAATGATAAATATGATAAAAAGTACCCGCGCTGACATCAGCCTCTTCAAAAATCTGTTTCGGCGGCGTTTTGCCGAAGCCCTGCTCGATAAAGAGCCTTACGCAGGTTGAAAGTATTCGTTTTTTGGTCTCCGTGTTGTCGTACCTGGTACGCATATGTAAATCTCCTCTAAAATATGTTCGGAACAAATTCTATTATGTGTACAGTATATCAAATTCACATTCAATTCGCAAGTATTTTGTAAAAAAGCAAAGACAAAGCTCACAAAAAGGAAAGCCTTGTCTTTGCTTTTAATAATACACGGTATTAAAGATTTTCGTTGCAGAAATCAGCGATATCCTGCTTTTCGCAACCGCCTACATGACGGGCGATTTCCTTGCCGTCCTTGAAGAGCAAAAGCGTGGGAACCGACATTACGCCGTAAATCATGGCAAGGTCGTCGCTTTCGTCGGCATTGAGCTTGCACACCTTGACATCGTCCGTCTCACTCGCAAACGCTTCAAGCTCGGGTGCGAGCATTTTGCACGGTCCGCACCAATCGGCATAAATATCCAAAAGCACGGGCATATCGCTCTTTGTAACTTCGGAAGCGAAGTTATTGACATCTACTTTAACAATTTTCATATTAATCACCATAGCCTTTCAGGCAACAAATATTTTATTAAAAATCACCCGTTTAACCTGCGTTGCCTGAACAGGCGTAATGGTGATTTCTGCCGGCTCAAAATTTTGCCAAAGGCAAATTTTGAGGGCAATACAAGTTGAATAGTGTGATTTTTCACACTATTCTCCTTTTTATTTTATTGTATCATTTACTGTAAACAATATGCGAAAAATGTATGCCGTCAACCGTAAAATCAGTCAGCTTTTCGGCGGAATATCCGCTTTTGTCGAATTGCGGAAAATAAACATCGGCATCGGAACATTCCGAGTCAATCTCGGTGAGATAAAGCTTGTCGCAAAGCGGTAAAAGCTCCTTATATATCATACCGCCGCCGATAACAAAAACATTGTCGTTTTCGGTCGCTTTCAAAGCCTCGTCAACGCTGTGAAAGACCTCGGCGCCTTCGGCTGTGTAGCTTTTATCGGACGATATGACAACATTCCTCCTGTTGGGAAGAGCGTGCGGCAGCGACTCAAAGGTCTTTCTGCCCATAAGCACGGTGTTTCCCGTCGTGGTCTCACGGAAGAACTTCATATCCTCTTTGAAATGCCAGATAAGCTCATTGTTTTTGCCGAGCTCGTTATTTTTACCTATTGCGGCTATAATCGAAATTGCCATACATACCTCTTTACTGCGAAATGGGGAAGGATATTTTTCCCATATGCTGATAATCAATAAGTTTTACATCTTTACATTCTGCCGAGTTGTCGAATTTGAAGAAATCGTCAACCTCGGGATTGAGCCAAAGCTTGGGTGCGGGCAGGTCGCCGTTTTCGTCCTGTCGGCGTATCTGCTCCTTAATTCCGTCAATCTGATTGACATAAATATGAGCGTCCTTGATACTCCAATCAAGCGTACCCGGCTTCAAGCCGCAAACCTGTGCGAGCATACACAAAAGCGTGGCGTACTGCGTGACATTGAACGGAAGCCCGAGCGGAACATCGCACGAACGCTGATGAACCCAGGCGTTTAATTTGCCGTCTGTAACATCCCATTCGCTCGACCATACACAGGACGGAAGAACCGCCGTGTCAAGATAATCGTTTTGCCAAAGGGTCATTATCATACGCCTGTCCTCGGGATGATTTTTTATCTTGTCAATAAGGGTTTGGGTCATTCGGAACTTGTTGACTATATAGCCGTAAGCCGTACCGATGGTATGTGCATATTCCCTGCCGAAATTTTTGTGAACCTCGGTTTTAACGAGCTTGCCGTCCTTATCGGGAAGCAGCTGCGTAGCGTTCCAAAAGCCGTTTTCGTCGATTTCCCACTCATTCCAAATGTTTACTTTACGCTCCCGAAGCCAACGCACATCGTTTGACTGTGCCTGATAAATCCAGAGCATTTCAAGCACCGCCTGCCTGATAAAAAGCTGTTTTGTGGTAAGCACGGGAAATTCCTCGGACAAATCAAAGCTGAAATGATGAGACGGAACCTTAACGGAGTTGGTGCCCGTTCTGTTCTCAACCTCTGTTCCCTGTGAAAGTATTTTTCTGCAAAGATCAAGATAATCTCTGTCCCATTTTGACATTTTAATCATCCTTTCCGATTTCGGATAACAGTATAGCATATTTTGCCGACGAATGCAAAAAAAATCCGCAGTTGGCTGAGAGTTCATAAGGAAGTATTGGTTTCTCGCATAAAATTTATTATACCTTTGTCGGAAAGCCTCGCAAGGCGGCAGCCTTGCTTCGTTTCCCTACTTTTGCATAAAAGAATTTTTATAGCTACGAAACTGCAACGCACTTCAAAATGATATATTTTTGATACAGGAAAAGGCAAACCCCGCAGATAATGCCGGCGCATATCTGTGGGGTTTAACGCATTATTGTGCAAAAAGATGTTATTTTGAAGCAAAACTGCCTTATTAACTCTCAGCCTTTACCACGGATTTTTTTGTTTCTTATTTCAGGAGAAAAAATGAATTATTCTTCCCGTTTTTTAGCAAAGTATGTGCAAGCGCCTACCGAGCAAGCACTCAACAGCAGGAGCGATACCAAAGCCGTTGCTTTTCCGCCTGTTTTGGGAACCGACGGAGATTCCGTTACGGTATTGTTTTTATCGGAGCTTCCAGAACCCGAGTTACTGCCGTTTGAACCGCTGTTTGAGTTGCCGTTTGAGCCGTTATTGCCGTTATTGCCCGAATTGTCGCCGCCGTTTCCGTTATCGCCGTTGCCGGGATTAAGTCCGGGGATAATATCTGAAAGCTTCGGTATACTCGGCTCAACAAGGTTTATAAGCGTTGACATTGCTGTGTCGGCACTCGTTCTTCCGAGAATTCCCAACACACCCTTTACCGCAAGCTTTGCGGGAAGTGCGAGTGAAGAATTATCGACAACCGACTTGAATTGGTCAATATTCTGTGATGTTGTAAGCTCGCCGTAGAGATAGCGGAAGGTTACGACAAATGCGTCCTCTCTGTCGGAATTGAGTCCCAATCTGAATGCCGTGCCCCTTGCCTTGCTGTCCTTGGACGCCGCATCGGCACAACCGCCGATTTCATCAATATAGTTTAAGAATTTATTCTTATCAAGGTTGATATTGAGCGTTACTGCGCTGTCTCCCTCGCCTATTGTGAGGTTTGAAAGCAGCGGTGCGACAAGGTTGTAAATTCCCTCGGGTGTAAGATGAAGATTAAGACCCGAAACATCAATCATTTTAACCTTGCCGAGCAAAGTCCACAGCTGATTTTCAAGAATACCCGATTTCATTCCGTAGCCCAATTTCGGCAGTACATCAAGCGCTGTGAGGAGCGGATTTGACGCAAAATCGTCAATAAGATTGCAAATCGGAACAAGTATGGGTCTTATTCTTGCATCCATTGCAAGTGCGGAGTTGATTTCTTTCTGCTCATTTACATATTCCGTGTATTCGGGCGATGACATCACGCCGCGGAGGTCAAGCAGTTCAAAAATCGGAACAAGGTCCTCATATGCGTTGTAGGTGTATGTGCCTGTCGAGGGGCTTGAAACATTTTCAAAGGATATGAGAAGCGTGGCAACGGAAATTGCTCTGAACATTGCCGCAACAGCATCCATAAAGCCTTCCTTGTCGCCGTCCTCAAAGCCGAACATACCGTTTGATGCTTCAAGAGCGTTCCAATAGCTTGAATATTCAGCCTTTGCCGAAGCCTCGCCGCCGTGAACAAGATAAGCCTGATAATCTGCCTTTCCCTGTACCTCTGCCGCTTTGAGAGCCGCAATGGCTTTTTCGTACTTGTTATAGTCAATCGCCTTTGTCTTTTCAAGCTCCGTTGCAAGCTTTGTGGGAAGTACCTTTACAAGGTTCTTGGCGATTGCCGGGAAGCCTTCTCCGTCCGAAAGTCCCGCAAGCATCGGGAACAGGAGCTGACAGAGCTTAACAACGGTGGCGTTAGTATAAACGCCCTGTCTGATTGTCTGTTCAAGTCCGCCCTCAACGCCGACCGCAGGCAATACAGAGTCCGTAATAAATTTTTCTGTCTTGGGAAGAGCCTTTGAAAGCTTGTCGTGAGTTATTCCCGCAGGATATGAAACCTCGGTCTTTTTGAACACGCTTAAATCGGGCTGCTCTACCGACGGAATATCTGGAGTTACCGAGGCGAGAATGTCCTTGTATTTCTGATTTATAGCTTCGGGAAGCATTGCTTTCTGTTTTGAAGAAAGCTCCTCATATTTTTCTTTTACAAGAGCGATATGGTTGTTGTTATACGGCTGCTCAATGCTGTCAATCAAATCGATAAATGCGGTTACCTTTTCGTAATCGGCATCCGCCTGACACTGATTGTACAGTTCCTGAGCCGTAAGAGCAACTGTTTTCCACTGCATATTTGCGGTGTTTTCAACACAGTCGGTTCTGTATTTCAGCGATGTGTTTTTAAGAACATAAGCTTGGAAGTAAAGCGAAAGCTTATCAAACCGAGTCATTACCTCCTTTGCGGGCTTTGTGTTCTTAGTTTCGTTGAACTCGTCGTATGCGGCAACCATCGCCTTAATGTAATCGACAAGGGTCTGATACTCGGGAACTGCCTGAGCTATTTTTTCCATTGCCGCATTGTCGATAGCCGCTGTGTGATTGTCTTTTCTTGCGTTGTATTCGGCACTGTCCTTTGTGTACTGAACATATAAAGCGTAAGCCTTGATATATTCGGGATCCTGCTCGCCCAATTCGTAGTTTGCGGGTTTTGGAGCAGAAACCCTTGCGGGAGCCTTTTCGGTAAAGGGGTCCGCTTTGAGCCCCTCGGTCTCATATGCCTTTACAACCGTTACAAACGATTTACCTGCATTTGACGAATTGTAAATGCTGTTACTTAATGAATTGTAGGATTTGTTGTAGCAGCTTGCAAGAACCCTTGTGTGTTCGTCTGCCGCCGCAAACGCTTCAAGCTTTTCGTCAGCCGAAAGCTTTGTGTTTTCAAGCTTTGCTCCGAGCTCTTTTGCGGGGATAATTTCCTTACCGTGACCCTCTGTACCCAAGAACTCTTCAAGCTTTTTCTGTGCCGTTTTATTTGCGTTTGCCGTTGTCTGACCCGCTATTTTGGCGAGCTGTGTTTCACGGACAATAATCTGATGGAAGAAATATTCAAAGATAACAATATCGATTTCTTCCTTTTGGTCGGCAGTGAGTTTGCCGTACGCTTCCAAAAGCGCATTGTAATCGGCAAGGTCCTGCTCTGTCGGCGTATTTGTATTTAACTTGCCCGTAAATGCGAGCGCCTGCTCTTCAAAAGCGGCAACCGCACCGGTCTTGCTCGAAAAGAACTTATTTATGTTAATTTCAGCCATACTGCCGAGCAGCTCCGAAATTTTTTCATCCGTTTCTTCCGAGGTCAATCCCTGTGCAAGATTTTCGCCGAAAGCGTTAATCTGAGCGGTAATCTCATTTAGCTTTGCCTTCTGTCCCGCACTGAGCTTACCCTCGTTTTTAACAAGAAGCTCATATTCGCTTTCAAGCTGTGCGAAAGACGACGCCTCGTTTTGAGCGTCCTCACTCACTTCATTACTTTTACCGTCAATTCCGTCCGAAAGCTCGGAGAGAATTTTTTCTGCCTTTTTGCTCACCGAGTCGGCGGCAAATGCCGTTAATCCGGCAGAAAGACTTGTAAGAACCAAAAGCGTTGCAAGGAACACGCTCAACACCTTTTTATACATTCCGATTCCTCCTTAACAATGTAAAAAATCCTTACAGTTACAGTATATCTGAAAGAAAAAAACTTTCAATTAGCAAACATAACAATAAAAATGAATTCGTCGGTCTGTTTTCAAAAAAATAAGAGCCGATAAAAATCGACTCCTATAAAAGAATATTGAATTTTGTCAATAAAGCGCTACTACCTTTTCACTGTCAATTCCGTAAAGCATAGTTAAAAGCATACGGTTAAACAAGGTTTCCTGCGACTGAAAAAAGCCCGCGCTCGAATCGAATATATCGATTTTAGACAATCCGACCGTTGCGGTATAATCAATCAAGGTTATGAATATTCCCGTTAAAGCCGCCTGCCTTTTGGTATCGTTGGGATAATAATATACAACAATATCCCTCAATATCATTTTAAGCGGTTTTATAAATGTTTCACGGCGCAGCGCAACTGTCGCCTCACGCAAATGATACGGCGGATTACGCCTTGAATCGATAAATATCCCCGCACAGCTCGGATGCCTGTGCCAGAACATCTGCCACCATCTGTACAAGTCCATAAAAACATCTTCGATATTATTACTGTACTTGATTTCAAACTCGTTGAGATGTTCCGTAAGCTTTTTATAGCCGTGTTCGACGCAGGCTAAATACAGCTCATCCTTATCCTTAAAATGATGATACAGCCTGCCTTTTGAAATATTGCCGTTTTTACAGATTCTGTTTAAGGACGCTTCTTTATATCCTTTATGACTGAATTCAGGAACGGCGACTGAAATAATAGTCTTTTTGCTGATATCAGACTTCGTTTCCCTGTTCATTTTTTCACCCTTGTGAGATAAGTTATTTAGCCGCCTGTTTCATATGCAGCTCTTTCATTCCCTCGACTTCGTCGCAAATCTCTTTAAGATTGCAGTTTTTACAGTCAAAGAGAATGTTGTCGAAAATGTGGTTTAATGCGGAGGTGGTCTCCTTGATTTTCTCCGCAACCTCGCCGAGAGCGCCGTAGTCAAACGACGGGTCGGTTATAAGTATTATCTCAACGCTTTTGACATTTGGCATTTTAAGGTATTCCGTAATAAGAGCGTTTCCGAAATCCGCAAAGGAAATTTTTTTCTTAACGGTCTTTTTTGAAACCCTTATCTGCTCACGCATATTCAGCGCCGACGCCCTTGCCATAAAGCCCTCGGGACACACACGGTAACGCAGGTGTTCAAGGCTTTTTATGGCGTCAAAAGCGTTGTCGTCGTCAATATTTCCGATTTCAAGCAGGACGATTTTCGCAAACGGACAATCGGAAGAAATGTCCGCAATATCCCTGCCGATAAGTCGGGTAACATTGTCAAATTTCATACCGTCCGTAACAGCGAGCGTACTCACGCATTTTTGCTGAGAGCCGCCGAGCTCATACGCCGTGTCTTTAAGAAAAAGCACATCGTTTTTGTCGGCGCATTTAAGCTTTGGCTTACCGCAAGGCGTTTTTACATCGGGAAAGCCGCCGCAAAGCTCTTTAATACGGGCGATATAACCGTCATACAATTTCATTAAAGCTTCTTGTCCTTTTCAAGATTGTCATAGTGCTTGTCAAGCTTGTCGTAAATGACGCGCACAAGCTTCATATCAAGGTTAAAGAAATAAACCGTAAATGTAAGAACAAACAGGCAGACAAGGACAATCGCAATAATTATCAATGCTTTAATCATTCTTTGCCAATCCTTTCTGTCTTGCATACTCGGCAGCGCCGAGAGCACCCATAAGCTGCGGGTCGATTGAAAGGTCAACTACCTTGATTTTGAGCACCTTTTCAATCGCTCTTTTAAGTCCTTCGTTTTTAGCGCAGCCGCCTGTAAGAGTAATCGAGTCGGTAGCGCCCGCCTTTTTAGCCATTACGAAGCAGCGCTTTGCAACAGCAAGCTGAATACCTGCCGCAATCTCGTCCATAGGTTTACCTTCGCCGACAAGCGAAATAACCTCGCTCTCCGCAAAAACGGTGCACTGAGCGGTAATCGGGATGGTGTTCTTCGCTTCAAGCGAAAGCTTGCAGAAATCGGGAAGGCTCATTTCAAAAGCGTTTGCCATAGCCTCGAAAAATCTGCCCGTACCTGCGGCGCATTTATCGTTCATGGCAAAGTTCTTAACAGTGCCGTCCTTATCGATTGCAATGCCCTTGACATCCTGACCGCCGATGTCGATAATCGCCTTGACATCGGGATTTGTAACATGTACGCCCATTGCATGGCAGCTTATCTCCGATATGTTTTCATCGGCAAACGGAACCTTGTTTCTGCCGTAGCCGGTACCGATAAGGTAAGCCAACTCGTCTGCCGAATTCAAGCCGTCAACCTTTGAGATAGCCTCGCCGAGCGCAAGCTCCGCACTCTGCACGGGGTTGATTTTGCTTCTTACGGTTGCATCCGCAACCATTTTGCCGTTTTCATCAAGAATTACACATTTTGCGTAGGTGCTTCCTACATCGCATCCGCCGAAATATTTCATATTCATTTACTCCTTTACCAAGCCATTGTATCGTCGAAATCGACAAGAGTCGGGTCAACGGGCTCCTCGCCCAAAACCGTTGTCATATACTTGTTTATGTTCTCACGCATATCTCTTCTTGAGATGGTTCTCGGGTCCATAAGGTCCTGCGGAACCCAGATAAAGCTGATGTTTCTCTCCCTTGCCTGGTCGTCGAAAATACCGACAAGTCCGTCCATGCCCTTACAGGAAATCTGGTCGTACATAATAACCATATCGGCGTTGAACTCTTCGACAATTCTCCAAAGCTCATCGACAACATTCTGATAGCCGCCCTTGGTATGCTTTCTCATTGTGGTGCGCTGAAGTGTTTTTGCGTAAGTCTGAAGCGCTTTTTCCTTGTCGGAGGTGTCGTACATAATATAGGAAATCATGGTTTCCATATCCATTACGACATTTACGCCCCAGCAGTTTTCAAGCCAGTTTGCAAGGCTCGTGTAATAGTTTGCGGGACACGACCAAACGATAGCTCTGTGGCGCATTGCCTTTGAAACCATCTCGTGCTTCTCGTAGCCCTTCATCATAAGCTTGTTGACCTTTTTGTCAATCTTGGTATAAAGCGAGTTCATACCGCCCGAAATGTGGAAATAGAACAGTCTGTAAAGCCAGAATGTAGCGCCCGTCATCTGCGGATAATCGGTCTTGTTTATATCCCATTTCATCATTTCGTATTCAAGCTGTTTGTTATATCTCTTCATTGCGGCAAAGAAAGCGTCCCAATCGAACTTGACGCCCATCTGCTCCTCAACGAACTTGATAGCCGACTTAACCTCGTCAACCGCATACTGCTGAACATCCTCGCCGTTGTAGCGGAGCGGTACGTTAATCGGATGAGTCGGAACATTAAATCTTCTGTCGATAAAGCTCGAATTGATTACCGAACCGTCGCACGGCATATTACAGGTAAGCGCACATTTGCCGAGCATGGGATAGTCGTCGTTAATCGCAACGCCCGCCTCTGCCGACGGCAAGGGGCAAACATCTGCGGGGACGCCGTAGCTTTCCGTAATGTCAAGGTAATGCGGAGTTATCTGCTGGTCAACCATTGATGTGAGGAAAATCGGGAGCGTCGAAACATGAATGTCGTGAATTCCCGGGAAGCCTGCCGTAAACTCCGAAGAGAAAATCTCATCGACAAGTATTGTCTTATCGCTCATCTTTGAGTGCTTGTGGAAATGCTTGTCGTTTGTGAGCGAATAACGAATCATATCCGTTACGGGCTTTACCATACCGTAGAAATGGAGATGAGCGATACGCAAATGCGTGCCTCTCAAGCCCTCTGTATGCCTGTCAACCCATGCGGGAGCGGAAAGGTACGAAGCCATCCAGCGGTAGTTCCATATACCCTTTACGGTGGACACGGGAGCCTTGAGCGCCATAACGATTATACTTTTCCAAGTGATAAGCCAACGGTAATAATCATACATTGTATCACGCAGACCTCTCCACTCACGGTGCTTGAGTATGCCTGTCTTATCCTTGTGAAGTTTGCCGAGATTTTTCGGCTCATTTACCCAAAATCCCATTATTTCGCCCCCTTGTCTTTCTGTATCTTCTTAATTTCAAGGCTTTCCACAAAAGCCTGAACTCTTGTTCTCAACTGACCCGAAGCGCTTGCGGTGTACTGACGGTCAACAGTAACCGACGGAATACCGAACTCGTTTGTCATTATGTGAGAAGCGAGCGCTCTCTCATATCCCCAATACTCGCAGAACTTTATCTGCTCGTAAATAACGCCGTCGGCATGATATTTGTTTACAAGGTCTCTGACATATTCTTTTCTGCCTCTGACCTTGTCCTGACTCATATATCTCGGGCACTGACAGGTACGCATATAGTGAAGAACTATCTGTTCGAGGACATTGTGGTCGTCCGTGAGCATAATTTCCTCACGGCCCGGAAGCGAGCCGAAGCAATATCTGTCCGCAACAACAAGTGCGCCCGATTCCTCGATAAGCTTTGTAAAGTCGGGGTTGTCCATTTCGGAGCCTACCACAACTACCTTTGCCCTGTAATTTTTCTTTTCATCGGGAACCCTTGTCTTTAATTCCTCTGCGGTCTCACGCAGCTTGTCGATTATAAGATACTTGGGGCAACAATATGTAACAAGGTTTATAACATGGAATTCATATCCCGTAATTCTCGGGTTTTCCTCTTTCCTGTATTCGCCGATTTCCGTAATAAGACGGCAAACCTCGTTGTGCTCCGCAACAGCCTTTCTAAGCGATTCCTCGCTTATATCGACATCATATACCTCGTGAAGTCTGTCAAGCACCTTTGTCTGCATCTGGTTGACATAATGCTTTACCGTGTGCGGTTCAATCTTGAACGGAATGTCCGAAATTGAAACAAAGAACTTGTCGTTTGCCACAAGGTTGAGAAGCTCGAAATGCTCGTATGTTCTGTTCATTTCAGAGCAGGATTCAGAGCCTATGAGCGCCGACAGGAAGTTGTAGCCGCCCTCAATGCCTCTCTCCAAAAGAGCCTTCGAGTATCCGCAAAGATATGAGCTCATATAATATGTGGCAATATCAAGAGAACCCGTCCTCGGCGCTCTCAAACGCACCGAAAAGCAGTTGCCGACATTGAGCAGCACCTCGGGAATGTGATAACAGGTGTACGCAACCGCCCTGTTACCGTCTTTGATAGCCTCGTCAACAAGCTCGTTTTTAGCCTCCTGCAACAGGTTCTCAAAGTAAATTAAATGCTTTAAGTCCTTCACCCTAATACCTCCAGTTTCTCAAGCGCCCTTTTAACGCCCGTAACTACATTTGAATTTTCGGGAAGATTGAAAACATTCTCCCCTTTTATGTCGAACTCGGTCAGGTTTTTGTCGTCGCCGATAAAGCTTAAAACCTCAATACCGTTCGTGTCGATATATTTAAGAAGCGACTCGTCGGTTATACGGTTTACAATCGCTCCCGTTTTTTCATACATAACAAGCGAGTCCGCAACACTCTTTATGGTGTTGATTACCTGACAGCCCTTTTTACTCGGGTCGGTAATCAAAAGCAGATGCGTTACCTTTTCCATAACCCTGCGGTTAATCTGTTCAATGCCTGCCTCGCCGTCGATAACAACAAAGTCAAACTCGTTTGAGACAAGCGAAATAACCTCTTTGAGATAAGAATTTATCTTACAGTAACAGCCTGCGCTCTCGGGTCTGCCGATTGCTATGAACGAAAAGCCGTCGGTTTCAACCAAGGCGTCGAATATTCTGTACTTCGCCTCGCCCAAAAGCTCGATAGCAGTCCTTGTGTCGCCCGCGTCAACGGAATTAACGATTTCTTTTCTTATGTCGTCTATCGTAATTCCGACATCAATACCCAACGCCGTGGCAAGCCCTACGGCAGGGTCGGCGTCGATTGCGAGTATGCGCTTGTCGGGATACCTTTCAACAAGGCATCTGACAATAGTCGCAGAAATCGAAGTCTTTCCGACTCCTCCCTTTCCGGCAACCGCCAAAATAGTTGTCTTCCCCATTAAAAATCACCAACTTATATTATATAATAGGATTTTTGTTAAATCAATATCAATCTTGAAAATAAAAATATTAAAATTTTGTTGATTATGTGGTACAATGTGCTTACAGAGTATTTTTTAAGGGGGTTAAATATGAAGTACATCAGTAAAAAGGAAAAGGTCAGTTACTACACCGGCCTTGCGGGTCAGAACCTCGTCTATTCGCTCATAGGCGGTTCATTCTTCACATACTTTATGACGGATATTGCAATGTTTCCGGCTATTGTCGTTTCCGTCCTTTTAATTGTGATGAAGGTATGGGACGGAATAAACGACCCTATTGTCGGCTCGATGATTGACAAGCACACCTTCAAGAACGGCGAAAAGCTCCGTCCGTTCCTGCGCTACACACCGTTGCCCGTGGGAATTTTCACGGTGCTTATCTTCGTTGTGTTCTCAACCAAGGAAAGCCTTTTGTGGCTTCGTATCGCTTACTTTGTAATAATGTATATATGCTGGGACCTTATATACACAATGCAGGATGTTGCGATATGGGGCATTACATCAAGCGTTTCTCCCGACACCGACGAAAGAGACAATTTTGTAAAGTGGGCAAGAACGGTAGGCTCGTGCTTCTACGGTGCGTTCAGTATGGGCGTTCCGATGGTGCTTGAAATGATAGTCAAGTCCTCGGGAAACTCCATGGCGTTTATGACGCTTGTGTTCGCAATTATCCTGGGTCTCGGCGGAGCTATGATAAGCCGCCGTGCATATCAGGCGCAGGAAAGAGTTCTTGTCGTGCGTGAAAAACAGCAGGAAACACTTTGGGAAAGCTTTTCCCTGCTTTTCAAAAACAAGATGCTTTTGCTCGTAACGCTCGCAAATCTGCTCGGCGCTCTCGGCTTCGGAAGCAACCTTGTTACATATTTCTTCAAGTATGAAATACCGCCTATCGGAAGCGGACTTATAGGCGCATTGGGTCTTACCACAATATTTGCCATGATAACGGGCTTGCCCGGATTTATCGGTATGGTCTTTGCCGACAAGCTTAAAAAGCTTTTCAAGGGCTATGTTAACACACTTATCTTTATGCAGGCGTGCAATGTCGTTGTGCGTATTATCGCATACTTTGTCGGTTACGACGGCAAGAATCTTTGGGTGTCGCTCGCACTTATCGGTCTCGGCTGCATTCCGATGGGCGCACAGTCGATAGCGCAAACCTCGATTTTCTGCGACAGCATCGATTATATGGAATGGAAAACGGGCAAGCGTACCGAGGGCATCACATTTTCCATGCAGACCTCGTTTACAAAGATTTCCTCGGGAATTACGGCGGGTCTCGCAACGCTCGCTCTTCATCTGCTCAAATATGTCGCTGTTCCCGACAATGCGGCGGTGTTTATAGGCACGCAGACGGCGGCTTTTGACAAATGGATATGGCCGCTTGTTATTCTCACACCCGCACTTGCAAGCTTTTTGTACATTATCCCGTTGCTGTTCATCAATTACACGCCCGAAAAGCGCAGGATTGTCGAAACAGAGCTTGCCGAACGGCGTAAGCAAACACAGAGCGTACAATAAATTTAAGCATACAGAATTTAAGCGGTACAGTCCACTGTACCGCTATTTTTATCCCTCACGGAAAAGATTGTTCATAAATCCGCCCGATTTTTTCGGCTTACAGCACTCGGGCACACAGTCTATGTTTACAAGTATCGTCTCGTCCCCTATGACCTCAATCTGCTCCCAACAAACCTTTATATCGTCCTGCTTATTGCCGAAGCCGAGCATCTTTGAACGGCATTTTACGATTATCGCAATCACTCTGCCCGAGCAGGTGTCAATCTCCACATCATTGACGCACCCGAGCCGTGCGCCGTCTTTAAGGTTTATTACCTCTTTCTCGCACAAATCTATAACGCAGCAATTCATAAAACCACCCTCCGATAAATTATATGTTTACGAGTCGGTAATATTACAACACAAAAAACGGGCAAGCCAAAGCTGAGTGTTCATAACCGCCTTGTGACCTGCCCATAATTATTAACCGTGTTTTGCTTACTTAATAAGTAATTTTATAAAATACCTTTTTACCCTTTTTGATTATAATTTGACCGTCTTTGAAATCGGATTTTTTAACGGTAGCAAAGGGAGAAGCTACCTTGACATCGTCAACCGAAACGCCGCCCTGCTCTATAAGGCGTCTGCCCTCGCCCTTTGAGGAAATAAGACCCGCCTTAATCATAATTTCGCTGACAAGTATTTCATCGCCGTTGAAATCGTCATCGGTAAGAGCGAATGTGGGCATATTGTCGGTGTTGCCTGCACCCGAGAACAATGCTCTTGCGCCCTCCTGCGCCTTTTTAGCCTCTTCCTCGCCGTGTACAAGCTTTGTGAGCTCGAAAGCAAGGATTTCCTTTGCGGTGTTGAGCTGACTGCCCTGCCATGAGTCCATTTTGTCAATTTCTTCAAGCGGCAGGAAAGTGAGCATACGGATGCATTTGAGTACATCGTCGTCGCTTACATTTCTCCAATACTGATAGAACTCAAACGGGCTTGTCTTATTCGGGTCAAGCCAAACTGCGCCGTTTGCGGTCTTGCCCATTTTCTTACCCTCGCTGTTGAGCAAAAGAGTAATTGTCATGGCATATGCGTCCTTGCCGAGCTTCTTTCTTATAAGCTCCGTACCGCCGAGCATATTGCTCCACTGGTCGTCGCCGCCGAACTGCATATTGCAGCCGTAATGTTGGAAAAGATGATAGAAATCGTAGCTCTGCATTATCATATAGTTGAATTCGAGGAACGAAAGACCCTTTTCCATTCTCTGCTTATAGCACTCCGCACGAAGCATATTGTTTACGGAGAAGCAAGCGCCGACATCACGCAAAAGGTCGATGTAATTGAGTTTGAGAAGCCAATCGGCATTGTTTACCATTATAGCCTTGTCCTCGCCGAACTCGATAAATCTTTCCATCTGCTTCTTAAAGCAGTCGCAGTTGTGCTGAATGGTTTCGGGCGTCATCATAGAACGCATATCCGTTCTGCCCGAGGGGTCGCCTACATAGCCCGTACCGCCGCCTATCAAAACAACGGGTCTGTTGCCTGCCATCTGCAATCTTTTCATAAGGCAGAGTGCCATAAAATGACCTACATGCAAGCTGTCTGCAGTCGGGTCAAAACCGATATAGAAAACAGCCTTACCGTTGTTGACAAGCTCCCTGATTTCGGGTTCGTCAGTTACCTGAGCGATAAGTCCTCTCTGTTGAAGTTCTTCATAAATTCCCATAATAATCACCATAGCCTTTCAGGCAACAAATAGTTTATTAAAAATCACCGATTTAACCTGCGTTGCCTGAACAGGCGTGATGGTGATTTCTGCCATCTCAAAATTATGCC
>CABUHY010000015.1 GCA_902491475.1 uncultured Eubacteriales bacterium | reverse complement strand
AGCGAGTGAGAAATAGCCAAAGGCTGTTGCGAACGATACGGAGCAAACGACGACGCCGTGCGAAGCACCCGCACCTCTTCACTCTTCACTATTCACTCTTATCTCGCCCGTAAGGGCGCCGCCCACGTCGCAAGTATTATTATTTTACAACAAACACAGCCTTTGAATTATTCCAAAAGTCGTGCTCATACTCAATTTCTATGCTTTGTGCATTTGAGGGAACCTCAAAATATACGGCGCCCGTTGCCTTTCTGCCTGTTGAAAGAGTAGCCGAAAGTCCGTCATTTGCCGTAGTATAAGTAGTGTCACAAGCAACGCCGTCAGCATAGCACTTAAAATCATAATAAGAAATATACAGGTCGCTTGTGCCGCAGTTTTCTACATTAAATTCTGCTCTGTAAAACACATTGCCACTCTTTGGCTGCATAAACTGATTGCTCTCTTTGTAAACATTCGCCGAAACAAATGTCATTTTAAGCTGGTCGGTATCAAGCGTTTCTCCGATATTCAGCCTTAAATTTGCGGGAGCGGTAGTATTTTCCGAAGTAATGTCAACACTGTCCCCCGACACACTTGCATTATCGCCTCCGCTCGCTATCGCAAAGAAAGCAAATGCGCATATAACTACCGACAAGGTAATTACAGAAATAAATTTTTTCATAGGTTTATCCTCTCCTTTTAATATTCCAAACGGCAAAACCCACAGCCGTAAGTTCAAAAAATATATCTAAAATATCATAAGTACCCGGTATAACGGAAAAATATTGAAGAAGCTCTGAAGAAACAACGAGTACAAATGATATAAAAGATGCCGCAGCGACCCTGTTTTTGAAAGCAAACAGGCACAACCAAACCGCATTAAAAAGCGAATAACTCCAAAGTATATCGCAAAGCCAAGATTTTATAAAAACATCTGTTAAATTCCCAAAAGTGAATTGTACCGATATTCCCAAAAAGGAATTTATATAGGTATTAGTGCCGAACAGCAAATAAATACATAGTCCTAAAAACAAAGGTAAAACTATATTAACAAACAGAAATTTTATAGTTTTTATCAATATTACACCTGCCTTTGTTTAATCTTACTGCAATTTGCAGTAAATGTCAATACCGCAAATTGCGGTATGATAATATTTTATCGGTGATAGGAATGTATATACGCATACGCAATCTGCGTGAGGACAGCGACACCACGCAGGCGCAAATGGCAAAAATTCTTAACTGTTCGCAACAGGTTTACAGTAACTATGAGCTCGGGCAGCGTGATATTCCGACCGATATACTTATAAAGCTGTCGGAGCATTACAATGTTTCAACCGATTATTTGCTCGGACTTACCGACAAAAAAGAACGCAATATTTAACCCACCGTTGTCAGCGGTGGGTTTTGTTTTTGCTGGTGCGTATTTGATATGTAATTTAATCAGTGCTTTCGCCCATATTCGGGCAATATTTGCGGCCGTCGCCTGTGGCAGATAAAGGGAGCATATGTTGCCCGTCAGAGGAAGGCTTGATTCTGCGAATATTTTGATTTGATGTTTATTAACGGCGGGAGCAAGCCCCCGCCCTACGGCATCAAAAAATTACATATTAAAGCGGACTTGATTTTGCATAAGAGAGTGAGCAAAAATTCACTTTTGCAATTTTGTGAAAAAATTCCGTCAAATTGCATAAATAGTACACTCTCAAGCTTTTTCGGTTATTGCAATATGCTTTTTCTTGAAAATCTCACAGTTTTTTCTTGCAAAAGCCGCCTTGATGTAATAAAATATTTGACATATTCGTGTCGAAATTTGCAATTTCAATTTTCAAAACTTGCAAATTCTACATCAGGAGTGTTTTTATGTTGAAAAAAGAGGGCGAAATCAGAATACCGTCGGGCTGTGCCATTTCCGCAATAACCGACAGAAGCGGCGAATGTTTTTCGGGCAATGATATAATCGAAAGCATTGCGCTTATGCACGACCGCTCAAACGGTCTCGGCGGCGGCTTTGCGGCTTACGGAATTTACCCCGAATACAAAGATTTATACGCTTTTCATATCTTTTATGACGACAACGACGCAAGAATTAAGACGGAGGAATTCCTATTCCGCCACTTCGATGTTGAAACATTTGAGCAAATCCCCACAAGAAAAGTGAAAACAATAACCGGTGCTCCGCTTATCTGGAGATACTTCGGTGCCGTTCCGCAGAGCAAAATGAAAAAGAACGACTACGACGAGGACGAATACACGGCGCGCTGCGTTATCAAAATAAACAACGAAATCGACGGTGCGTTTGTCTTTTCAAGCGGTAAAAATATGGGTGCTTTCAAGGCGGTGGGCTACCCCGAGGATGTCGGAGAATACTATATGCTCGACAAATACAAAGCTCACACCTGGACGGCGCACGGCAGGTTCCCGACAAACACTCCGGGTTGGTGGGGCGGCGCACACCCGTTCACGCTGCTTGACTGGTCAATCGTCCACAACGGCGAAATTTCAAGCTATGACGCCAATCGCAGATACATTGAACAGTTTAACTACCGCTGCAACCTCCAGACCGACACCGAGGTCATTACATATCTTTTTGACTTTCTCGTAAGGCGGCAGGGCTTGAAGCTCGACACTGCGGCGTGGATATTGGCGGCTCCCGAATGGGATGTCATTGACGCCATGCCCGAGGAGAAAAAGAAAATATATACGGCGCTGCGTACGGTTTATTCGAGTGCGCTTATCAACGGTCCGTTTTCGATTATCGTCGGCTCAAAGCACGGCTTGCTTGCCCTCAACGACAGGCTGAAGCTCCGTTCGCTCATAACAGCCGAAAAGGGAAACAAAGTTTATTTTGCCTCCGAGGAGTCGGCTATCAGGGTTATCTGCCCCGAGCCCGAAAAGATTTCGGCGGTTGACGGCGGAATACCGATTTTCATACCCTTTGCCGAGGAGGATAAGCAATGAATTACACAGTTCCCGAATTTGAAATAGACAGAAATATGAACCGCTGCGTTATGTGCGGTGTGTGCGTAGAGCAGTGCTCCTACGGCGTTCATCATTTCTCGCAGGACGGCAAGGAGCTCATAGCCGACGAAGAAAAATGCGTTGCGTGCCACCGCTGTGCGGTAATGTGTCCAAAGAACGCCATCAAAATCAAAAAATGCGAAACGGCGTACAATGCACACGCAAACTGGACGCCGCAAAGTCAGAAAGAAATACTCAAACAGGCTCGCACGGGCGGCGTGTTGCTTTCGGGTATGTCGAACAACAAGCCCTATCCCATCTATTGGGACAAAATGCTGCTCAACGCAAGTCAGGTTACAAACCCGTCCATCGACCCCTTGCGTGAGCCGATGGAAATACGCACCTTTTTAGGAAGCAAACCCGACAAAATCGAGTTCGACGACGGAAATATGAAAACGGTTCTTCCCCCTCAAATTAAACTTGAAACTCCTATTATGTTTTCGGCAATGTCATTCGGCTCGGTTTCCCTCAATACACAAAAGGCTCTTGCCATGGCGGCGGAAAGGCTCGGTACCGTGTTCAACACGGGCGAGGGCGGCTTGCACCCCGAACTTCGGAAATACTCCGACTGTGCGGCGGTGCAGGTTGCGTCGGGTCGTTTCGGCGTGTACAAGGACTATCTTGACAGTTCAAGATTTATTGAAATCAAAATCGGACAGGGTGCAAAACCGGGTATCGGCGGACATCTCCCGGGCGAAAAAGTCACAGTGGAAGTCAGCAACGCAAGAATGATTCCCGAGGGCTCGGACGCCATCTCCCCTGCTCCGCACCACGATATATATTCGATTGAGGATTTGCGCCAGCTCATATGGTCGCTCAAAGAGGCGACGCAGTACAAGAAGCCGATTGCGGTCAAAATTGCGGCGGTTCACAACTGCTCCGCAATAGTTTCCGGTGCGGCAAGAGCGGGTGCGGACATTGTGGTAATCGACGGTTTCAGAGGCGGCACGGGCGCCGCTCCGACAAGGATAAGAGACAATGTGGGTATCCCCGTTGAATTGGCTTTGGCGGCTGTTGACCAAAGGCTGCGTGACGAGCACATAAGAAATTCCGTGTCGATTGTGGCATCGGGTTCATTCAGAAATTCGGCAGACATTGTCAAGGCAATCGCCCTCGGTGCTGACGCCGTATATATTGCCACGGCGGCACTTATAGCTATGGGCTGCCATATGTGTCAGCAATGCCACACGGGCAAGTGCAACTGGGGTATAGCAACTCAGCGCCCCGAGCTCGTCAAAAGGCTTGACCCCGACGAGGCGTCGCAAAGAGTTGTAAATCTTATAACGGCGTGGAACCACGAAATAAAAGAAATGCTCGGCGGTATGGGCTTGAACTCAATAGATTCACTGCGCGGAAACCGACTTATGCTCAGGGGAATAGGTCTTACGGAAAAAGAGCTCGAAATTCTCGGCATAAGCCACGCAGGCGAATAAAGTGAAAGCGAGGGAAATTCAATGAAAACCGTTATAGCGGGAAAAAGAAACTTTCGGCAGGTCAACGAGGATGTGAGAAACAGTTTTGACGGCAATACGCAGACCGTGCTTTTGGATGTGAACGGTCAGAGGTATTTGGGCTGTGCCATGCAAAACGGGTGCAGTCTTGAAATACACGGAACGCCCGGAAACGATATGGGCTCGTTCCTTGACGGCGGCACGATTGAGGTGTTCGGAAACGGTCAGGAAGCTATCGGGAACACAATGAACGCAGGGAGCATCACGGTTCACGGACATGTCGGCGACACCCTCGGCTACGCTATGCGAAACGGCGAGATTTTTGTCGAAAAGCACGCAGGCTCAAGGGCGGGCATACATATGAAGGAGTTTGAGGAAATGCACCCGACGGTGGTTATCGGCGGAACGGCAGGAGCATTTCTCGGCGAATATATGGCGGGCGGAACGCTTATTGTGCTCGGTCTTTACAACACTGCGAACCGAAATAATGTGGGAATACACTGTGCTACGGGTATGCACGGCGGAAAGATTTTTGTAAGGGGCGGCGTTCCGAGTGAAAATGTCAGTGAACACATAACCGCATGTGTTCCCGACAGCGGCGACCTTGCGGAAATCGAAAGGCTTGTCGGCGAATACTGCAAGCGTTTCGGTGCGGACAAGGACGAGATTATGTCAGTGCCGTTTACGAAGCTCGTTCCCACCACATCAAGACCCTACGCAAACCTCTATACGCCGAATTAAAGACAAACGCAAAATGAGAATGTATAAAGCCACGGTTTCCTGTGGCTTTTATTGTTGTTGATTTATTATAATTTTCTGTCAATGTGAAATTAAAATCAACGAGCGACCCGTAGGGGCAGCCCTTGCCCCTGTCCGAATTTTATATCAAATTTGGTTCGTGCTTCCGCCCCATCTTAGAGGGGGCGGTCGTTTTTTCGCAGAAAAAATGACCGGGGGAGTTTTTACAAGATTTGATGTAACCTATTTTAACTCCCTCAGTTTCGCTGCGCTCAACAGCTTTGCCCTCTTGCGGTGCCCGATTTTGTTTATGCGGCTTGGAGCGCCGCACAAAATCGACCGCTACGCCGACAGATGCTCCCTTTATCCGCCACAGGCGGCGGTCGCATATGTTGCCCGTCAGAGGAAGGCTTGGTTCTGCAAACATTTTAATTTGATGTTTATTAGCGGCGGGAGCAAGCCCGCGTCGTCGTTTGCTTCGTATCGTTCGCAACAGCCTTTGGCTGCCTCTCACTCACTATGCAACTCCTCCTTTTCCGCAAAAATCACGCTCGGCTCGCCTGCTCGGTTGTAAACGCCCTCCCGACGGCTCGCTGTCGCTACCGACTTTTGCGGATTTCGGACAGGGGCAAGCCCTGTCCCTACGATATGATATAAATTTCAATCCGTGCGAAGCACCCACACCTCTTCACTCTTCACTATTCACTCTTACTTCGCCCGCAGGGCGAATAAGCTCACATATTGATTTTATTTCAAAAACATATATTTCACTGCGAGGGCGACGGGGCCGATATAATCCGCCCTGTCCTGCAACGGTGCGACGGAAATGAATTTCTCCGAATACTCCTCGTAATAGCCTTTACAATACGCAATGAATTTTTCAACCGTTTTGTCCGTGAACATATTGCCGAACAGCATTACGCCGTCGGGGTCAAAAAGCGTTGCGGCGTTGACCACAGCCCTTGCCATTCTGTTTATTCGACGGTCGATTATCTCTTCGACGCTCTTGTCAAGGCGGGCTTCGGGCGCAAAAATCATATCAAATGTGATGTTTTCCGCATTGCCGTCGGTCAGCTTATAAAGTCTCGGCGTGTTTTCCTTTGAATAACTCTGCCTTATTCTGCCGAGTATCGCACTCTTTGAAACATGGGTTTCGAGGCAGCCTCTGCGCCCGCAGCGGCACGGTGTACCGTTCGGATGGACGATGTAATGTCCTATCTCTGCCTCGGAATTTCTGTTGCTTGAAAACACCTCGCCGTCAATGACGATTGCCGAACCGACACCGGGTCCCCACTTGATAAACAGCTTGTTTTTGCCCTCGCTTTCGCCTGCAAAGACGGTCTGTGCGAGCACAAAAGCCTTGATGTTGTTTTCCACCCTCACATTTACGCCGAGAGCACTTTCGAGCACCGATTTTATACCCACGCCCGAGTGCCAGAGTCCGTATTTTCCGACGGTCTCGCCGTTTTCGTTGATCGAACCGACCGTTCCGACGCCTGCGCCGATTATTTTCTCACGGGATACGCCCGATTTTTCGATAATCGCATTTACCCTGTCTGAAATTTTATTAAGGAATTCCTCGGGCGGCATTTCGGGGTCGAATTTAATTTTTTCGCTCAATACCCGTTCGCCCGAAATTTTGAAAACACCGTAGGTGCAGAAATCCGCTTCAAGGCTTATTCCGAGCGCAAAAATGCCGTCGGAATTCAGGGAGAGCAAAATCTTTTTTCTGCCTGCCTTTTGGTTTTCCTCCGCCTCGCCTATCTCAATTATCTGACCCCGTGACAACAGCTCACGGGTTATTTTTGTTACGGCGGCGGGCGTAAGTCCGAGCTTTTCCGATATATCCTTGCGTGAGAGCGTTCCCTCACGGTTGAGCAGATACAAAACCGCCGCACGGTTGGCGTTTTTTACATCGTTAAGATTTATTCCCGTCGGTTTCATCTTCCGCTCCTTTCTTATTTTACAAACAGCGACGCACCCGAAATCACGAGCAAAACATATGTGATTTTCATAAACAGCTCACGGCTCATTTTCTTATACAAAAGGTTGCCGACAGCCATACCGATAAACAGCACGACGCTTGACGCTGCCGCCAAAATCAGCGTATCACGGGTAAAATATCCGTCCCTGACATCGGAAACCAGGATTATCGAGTTCAAAACTATCCATATTGCCGAAATTGTGGCTCTGAAGGTCTGCTTGTCCTTGAGCTTTCCCGTAAGATAGCTTACAAGCAGCGGTCCTCCGCACACGAACATACCGTGAACCACGCCCGAGGAAATGAGCAACAGGTAGGAGACCACCGGATTGTGGGGCTTTTCCGCCTCGGTCTTTTTGAAAAATGTCTTATACACACCCGACAGTCCGACAAGCATAACTACACAGCCGAGAATTTTATAAAGCAGACCTGCGTTGCCCGTGAAAAGGGATTTCAAGAATATGCCTGCGACAATTCCGACAACCATCACGCCCATACATTTGAAAAATTCCTTTTTGTCGATATGCTTGTACGAAATCGCAACGACATAAATGCCTGCTAAAATACCGAGCAAGTTCAATATGGGTTTTGCGGTGTTGAAACCTACATCAATTACGCTCGGCGGCATTGCGAGGACCGTTCCTGCAAAGCCCGTTATTCCCTGAATTATGTTTGTGAGAAAGACTATAAGTAAAAAAATCTCTTTTCTTATCATAGCGCTCCTCAATATTCGCAAACTTCGATATTCAGCATCTCCGAAAGCGCAACAAGCTCGTCGTAAATGTCGCCGTAAGCGACTGCGAAGTGCGGCTCAAAACCTGCCTTAACGCTTGATTTTACGATGCTTTCCGCATTGTTTTGAGTTTTCACGACAACCGATGTTCCGTTGAACTGTTTGGGCTTGTCAAGGGCTTCGCCTTTACATATGAAAGTGCGGAATTTTCCCTGCGCCGACTTACCTATTCTGAACACCGTAACCTGTTTTGACGGCTTACAGCCGAACTCCATAGTCGGACCTATCTTGCGGTTGCAGTGAACGCCTATCTCTGCGCCCGTATCCTCCCTCGCAAGCGAGCAAGCCGCAGTGCCGCAATGCCAAAATGTTATTGTATTTTCCTTTTCGTCAAGTGAAACGGGGTCGCCGAAGAAAACGGGAGAGCCCGTAAGCTGTGCGCCGATATACATTGAAAGCGCTCCGTAGGTGTCCGCCTCGCACGAAGCCGCTACGCCCAAATCGTTGAGCATGGCAAGCACGGCGCACACGGGAGTGCCGAAAGCGGTAAAGAAATCGGGCCAACAGCGTGAGGAGAGAGCACCGATATTTTTATCCTTTACGAATTGCGCATAAGCCTTATAAAGCCGTGCAAAGTCCCTGCGGTTCTTTTCGGGCGTATTTTCAAGCCCAACAGTACGATTTTCGGCGTCAAGAAGGTATTCATTTACCTCCTCGTCCGTATAGCTCTTTGCGGTATCTATAAGCTCCCTCGCCTCAATCGATATAAGATTTGAGCCGAAGGTCTTTAACATCTCGTTGTCAAGCGCCCTGCCGAAGCCGAAGCCCTGCGGGGTATGACCTACCGACACGATGTTGAGCGAGCGCAGCTGTTTTTTCATTTTCGCCGCACGGATAACCGAATTTATCTGCTTTTTAACTGCGTCCTCGTCGGGAGAGCCGAAAACATACTGCAAGGGCTCGTCCCTGAACTGCTTTATCGTGTTTGCCGCCGAATAAGCGCCCGTGAGGGAGTTAAGACGAAGTCTGCCGCCGTCGATTACGGGCTCACGCAAGGTCCAGAGCAGCACGGGGCAGTCGAATTTACGCATAATTTCCGCTGTGTAGGCGGAATTTGCAAAGGTTATGTTCTGCAAAATAATCAAATCGGGAGCTTTGCCGTCCAAAAATGCGTTAAGCTTATCTATCGACAAGAGCATTTCGTCGGGAACCTCTACCGAATCGGAAAGCGACTTTAACAAATCTATTGATTTTTCAAACTGTATCTGTGCACTTTCAAGATGAAATGTCGGCACGCCTATCGGCACATATGCCGCCTTAAATTCTGTCATAATTCCTGCCTCTCAATATTTCAATTCTTTGTTTTCGCCTATCACGCCCGCAACGGCACCCTGCTTTATAAGCGGCTCACGCTCGGGGTGTGCGATTACCCACTTGTTTTTCTGCAAAAGGAGCTTTGACTCGCTGTCGGTAACCGTTTTGCTTTCAAGCGGTGTGTTTGTGCCTCTCGGCAAAATCACAATATCCATAAATCCGCGGTCATCTGTTCTGCACGGGGAGAGATGCAGCGTTGTGCCGTACATTTCTATTGCCGTGCCGCAGGGAACGAAGAACACCTTTGCCTGTTCGACACGGTAGGTGTTGTCCTTTATGTCATAGCTGTGGCCGAGCACAAGCATAAAATCGGTCAATGCGACATTTATTTCGGGCGATTTATGGTATTCAAACCCGTTATAGGTTGTGTTCCTGCCGTTGCAGTAGCCTATCTGTATCTCGCTTTCGCCGAAAACCGTGTTTTTGATTTTCTCGGCTGTTTCGGTTTTTTCCATTTCCGCTACGGACGGCACATAAACATTGCCGTTTTCGGGGATTGAGGTGTGCTCACGCATATAATTTTCAAGCAGCGTAAAGTCATATCCCGTTATTATCCTACCGTACGGGGCAAAATCCTCGGAAAATACCGAATAAACCTTTATGTCGTTTACCGTATTTAATCTGTTTAATTTCTCTGACATCTTATTACCTTTTTTCGACAATTTTATATGTAGCCCGGAAATCTTCCTTGCCTATTCCCTCTTTTATGCCCTCGTCGTAAACGGCTTTTGCGTTTTCCATACCGGGCATCGGGAAACCTGCGCTCTTTGAAAGGCGCTGACAAATTCCGAGGTCCTTGTGCATATTTTCAAGCGAAAATGCGGTTGTCCAGTTTTCGTTCTTGATGTTCTGCGCCTGACCGTCAAGGTAGAAGTTCTGACCGCCGCCGTAGGAAATTGCGGTTGCGAAATCGTCAACCGAAATACCCTCTTTTCTTGCAAGGGCAAGGGTTTCATTGACGCCGTTCTGGATTTGAGCCACAAGCGTGTTGTGGCATATTTTCATCACAAGTCCCTTGCCGTTTTCGCCCATATGGATTATATTGTTGCCCATATAAGAGAGTATCGGAAGCGCCTTTTCGTAGGACGAATCGCTGCCGCCGACATAAATTCCGAGTGTGCCCGAAATTGCCGCAGGCTTGCTCTTTACGACGGGAGCGTCAACAAAATCTGCGCCCGTTTTCTTTACAAACTCAGAAATTCCAACCGAGACATCGGGGTCGATGGTGCTCATATCAATGCAGAGCTTGCCCTCCGACAAAAACGGCAGAATTTCCGTATAAACCGCCTTTGAGTGCTCCGACTTCGGAACCATTGTGATTATCACATCCGAATTCTTCGCAACCTCCTTGTTGTCTGCACAGGGTACTGCGCCGACTGCGGCGAGCTTTTCGACCTGCGAGCGGTTGAGGTCGGACACAAACACCTTTCCGTCGTGTTTTTTTACAATATTTTCACACATTGACTCGCCCATAATACCGAGTCCTATAAAGCCTATATTCATAATTATCTCCCGTTATTTCTGTTAAGGCGGCGTACTCACAGCACACCGCCCCTTATGTTTTATTCGGTTACCGTATTATCCCAAGCCGCCTGGAACTTTGAAAGTCCGAAGTCGGTATAAGGATGATAGAAGCTGTCCTTGAACACCTGAAGTCCTGCGGTGACAATGTCGGCTCCCGCAACGGCGCAGTCAACTATCTGCTTGCCGTTACGCACTGCGGCACAGATTATCTCCGTCTTGCCGTAGAAGCCGTAATTCGAGTAAATGTCGACTATGTCCTGAATATACTGCGTGCAGTCCTCGCCGCTGTTCTCTTTCCAGCCGATAAACGGCGAAACGAAAAGCGAGCCGTTCTTTGCGGCAATGATGGCCTGCGATGGGGAGAAAACAAGCGTAAGGTTTGTTCTCACGCCCTGCTTCTCGAGGCGTCTTGCGGCTGTAATTCCCGCTTCGGTGCAGGGAATTTTAATTACGAAGTTTTTGCACATCGAAGCGATTTTTGTGCCCATTTCAACCATTTCGTCGGCGTCGTCAAGGTGCGGATTTATTTCGACGGAAATCGGGAACTTATCCCAACCCTCAATTCCTTTTTCCTTAACGAAGTCGGCAAGCTCGCCGATTACCGTGTAAAACGGCTTGCCCGAATTCATAATATGGTTGGGGTTTGTCGTAACGCCGTCAATACCGAAGGTATCGTAAGCCTCACGGATTTCATCGATTTTTGCACTGTCCAAAAAGTATTTCATATCTGTATCTCCTTTTTCTTATTCGGCGCTTCTCTTTTCGGCAAGCTGAGCCTGGAGCTCTTCAAGCTTGCTCTTTGAGAGCTTATAACCGAATGTCAGAATAATAAACATAATCAAAAGCACTATTGCGGGAATGAGCGTCGATATATCATAAAGGCGTTCAAGCACATGCGGGTGCTGACCGACGTCGACCTTGTTTACATCGTAGCCGATAAGCGCAAGCAAAGCCGAAGAGCCTGCACCCGCCGCCGTCTGACCGAGTTTTCTTGTAAACGAGAAGAACGCATAGCTTGTGCCCTCTTCCCTTCTGCCCGAAAGCAATTCCTGATAGTCGATAACATCCATAACAAGCGCCCATACCTCGAGTACCAAGAAGGTCTGACCCATACCGCTGAAGAATGTGAGTACAAGGAAAGCGTAGGGGTTCATCGCAAGAGGCGTGAATTTGAGAAAATACATAAGCAGGTTCACAACAGCCGCAAAGCCGAGGCCTACCGCACAGATTTCCTTTTTGCCGTATTTACGGATAAGCTTACCCATTACGGGCAGGAACAAAGCCATGGGAAGATATGTGCAAACGGTTACGAACGAATAAAGTCCGGGTTTGCCGTAATAGTTTTTGAAAAGATAGTTGTAGTTGGTCTGCGTGTACATCTGGAAAGCTATGAGAAGCATCGAAACGCCGCAGAGCGCAAGGAACGGCTTGTTTTTAAGCAGGAACTTTACGGTGTTGAAAACATTGTAGCCCTCCTGCTTCTGCTTGGGCGGAGGCGCAATTCTCTCCTTGGTGCACTTGAAGTGAATGAAATATGTTATTATCGTGAGCACCGCAAGGATAAGCACCGCATAAAAGACCTTCATCGGGTCAAGGCGTTTTACCGTGCTGTCGCCTACCGCAACGGTGGTGTAAACGAGCATGGGCATAAGTATCTGTGCGGGAAGTCCGCCGATACCTGCGCCGACAGAACGCCACATCGAAAGCGAGGAACGCTCGATTTCATCGTCCGTGATTACAGAGGCAAGCGAGCCGTAAGGAATGTTCGTTCCCGTGTACATCATACCGTAGAAAATATAGGTAACATACGCATACGCAAGGTACTGACCCTCGCTCCATACGATGTTCGTTCCGAAGAAGTTGTTTATGACAAGCGGCAAATCCGTGAACATAAACAGTGCCGCTATTGCAAGCGGAATTGACGCACCGAGGATATACGGACGGAATCTGCCGTATTTCGTGGGTTTTCTCGAATCGACAAAAGCGCCCCACATCGGGTCGTTTATTGCGTCCCAAATTCTCGCAATCATAAACAGTATTGCGACCTTGCCGGGTGTGATACCGAGCGTGTCGGTGTAGAACACCTGCAAGAATGAGGATATAAGCGCAAAGGTAAGCAAGCCCGCCGTGTCGCCGAGAGCATAACCTATACGGTCTTTTGCGCCTATGCCGTGAGTTGAAGATTTTTCAGCCATTACTAAGCCCTCCGTTAAATATTTTTGAGTTTCAGAAATTCATCCTTAAACGGACTGTCTTTTCTGATGAATACGGGGATTTCGCCGAGTTCGGCAGGAACGGTATGCTCGCCGCCCCTGTATTCTCTGCCCGACCAGAGGTGTATCCAGCTGTCCTCGGGCAAATAAACTTTTCTGTTGTGCGCCTTGGGTCTTAAAACGGGACAGACAAGTATATCCCGTCCCAAAAGATATTCGTAAGCCTCGGTGTAAGCCTTTTCCTCGTCATAATAGAAGAAAAGCGGTCTTACGACGCCCACGCCCTTTTCGGCGTTGTATTTTACCGCCTGTTTGAGATACGGTTTGAGCTTTTTATGAATATTACTGTACATTGCACCGTGCGACAGCACCCGTTCGCTTGCGTCAAATTGGGCGTTGAGGTCGGGATTTAATCCCTCGTGTCCTCGCAGCACGGGCGAAAAGGCGTTCATCTCGCACCAACGCATAAACAGCTCCTCGCTGCGTTTGAGATTGAAAAATGTGGTGTAGCCGCCTATATCCGAATGGGAAAGACCGTAGCCGCTGCAGGTAAGCGACAGCATTGCGGGAATTACCGACGGCAAACCGAAGTCGACGGAAAAGTCAACATGGTTGTCGCCGTTCCACATCATTGTGGAATACTTCGGCGTTTCGCTGTACCCCGCACGGGTAAAGAACATTATCTCGCCGAGCTTGCCTGCCTCCTCGACGGCCTCACGGTTGAGCTTTGCCCACCGAGCGGGCCAAGTGTTGTGAACGAGCTCCGCATTTTCTCCGCTGTAAAGGACGGCGTCCGTGGGAAGATACTCGCCGAAGTCAGCCATCCAGCCCGAAAAGCCGAAGTCTATCATATTTTTCTTTATAATGCCCTTGAGCCACTCGCACGCCTCGGGGTTGGTCAAATCGACAATCGCCGCAGGGAAAGTGGTAATCGTAACATAGTAGTCCTTGCCGTCCTTGTCCTTGACGCAATAGCCCTTTTCGCTTGCGTATTTGTAAAGCGGCTTTTCAACCGCCAAAAATGTGTTGCAGTAACCGAGAACCTTTATGCCCTTTTCGTTTAGCTCCTTTATCTTTTCGGGAAGGTCGGGATAAAGCTCCGAGTCGTGCTCCCAATTCCAGAAAAGCTGCTTGCCGACTGCCGTAACACGCCTGCCCTCCCAGTCCTGTATCCATACGCCGTTTACCGCCATATTGTTTGAAAGTGCGGTATCGACCTTGTTCATCATAACCTCCGTGCCGCCCTGTATGCCGAGTATCTCGCCGTCATACACCCAGTCGGGCAATTCGGGCTGTCTGCCGAGAGTCAAAGACAACTCCGATAAGACCTCCTCAAAGGTGTCGCCGAAGCCGAAGCAGAAATCCGCAATCTCGTCAAGCGTAACCGTGTGGCATTTTCTGTCGGTAAAATCAAACTCGCACCGAGCGGTGGCAAAGGTGTGGAAGAAATATTTTTGAGAGCTTAAAAAGGTCGGTTGAGCGTAATAGGTCTCATAATTTGAGAAACGCTGTTTCCGCATTGAGTCCCGAAAGCCGAAAACCTGCTTTACAAGCTTCTTTGCAACCTGCATTGCGTTTATGTGCTCGGCAACCCAACAGTTGACCTTTTTGCCCCTTAAATCAAATTCCGAGAAAATCTCGCCCGTGCCGTAAACATGCTCGTCGGGCAAGGCGGGAATTTTAATGTAAAGCCTGTTATAATCCTGCAAGCCGTCTGTATGAACAAACAGCCTGTCGCCGTCAAGCGAAAGCTCGGCGCCGCACCTTCCGAAGCCGACTTTAAGCGTATCGCCGTCAACATTGAGGCTCTTGACTTCAAGCGCAACGGGCTTTGAGGCGGTCTCCTTTATTTTGAATGTGCCGTGGCTCATTGCGTAAGTGTTTTTGCCGTTACCGACACAAAGAGGCTTATCCCCTTTTGCAAGCGAATAAAGGCAAGTACCGTTTCTGATTATTTTAACCGCATTGTCTTTTAACTGAAAGGTAAGCATAAGACTTCTCCCGACATAATTATTTAACTGCGTTAATCAATTATATTTTACATTTTATCCGCTTTGCTTGTCAACAAACGCCGACAAAAAAACCGTACAAAATTGTACGGCTGTTTTTGTCATAATATACAATGAAAATTTATTTGAGCTTTTCTGAGGCGAGTTTCTCAACACATATCGCAGAATTGTATCTTTCCATATATCTGTCAAAGCCCTCGACATCTCTCGGGTCGGGGTCAACGCTCACGGACTCCGCCTTTGCAAACACCTTGCGGTCAAGATAATCCTCCAGGCTCTCATTTCCCTTTTCGAGCATATAAAGAGCCAGCACCGCCATACCCCACGGTCCGCCCTCGCCTGCGGTTTTCATAACGGTAACCTTTGTGTTGAGAGCCGCCGCTGTGATTTTCTGACCCACGCCCTCTGTTTTGTAAAGTCCGCCGTGGCCTGAAATGTTGTCAATGGTTATGCCCTCTTTTTTAAGAAGAATATCGTTGCCGTTTTTAAGCGCCGCAAACGCCGAATACAATTCGTTCCTCATAAAGTCGGCAAGCGTGAGCTTTGAGTCGGGAAGTCTCAAAAGCATGGGTCTGCCCTCCGTAAGTCCCAAAACGGGTTCGCCCGAAAGGCAGTTGTATGAAACTATGCCGCCGCAATCCGGATTGCCTTTGAGCGCTTCAAAATAGAGCAGGTCGTATGCCTTTGATTTTTCGACGGGATGTCCGCCGAGAGCCGAGAACTCGCAGAACATTTTAACCCAAGCGTCAATGTCGCCCGTGCAGTTGTTGCAGTGAACCATAGCAACGGGTTTTCCCGTCGGCGTCGTTACAATGTCGATTTCCCCGTAAACGCCCTTGAGCGGTTTTTCGAGTACGACCATTGAAAAAATGCTTGTGCCTGCGGAGACATTTCCCGTTTTTTCTCTGACGGCATTTGTGGCGGTCATACCCGTGCCTGCGTCGCCCTCTGGCGGACAGACGGGAATACCCGCTTTGAGCGTTTTGCTCTCGTCAAGGAATTCCGCTCCGCTCTCTGTGAGCGTTCCTGCGTTTTCGCCTGCCGTGAGCACCCTCGGCAAAATATCGCAAAGCGAAAAATCATATCCGTCTTTTTTTATAAGTGCGTCAAATTTTTTGACCATCTCTTCGTCATAGTTATTCGTTTCGGAATCAATGGGGAACATACCGCTCGCCTCGCCTACTCCTGCGACAAATTCTCCCGTAAGTCTCGAATGGATATACACGGCAAGCGTAGAAAGCCTTGCGAGATTTTTAAGGTGCTCCTCGCCGTTGAGCATTGCCTGACGAAGATGCGCTATCGACCATCTCTGCGGAATGTTGAAACCGAAAAGCTCTGTCAGTTCCTCGCTCGCACGGGCGGTCGAGGTGTTGCGCCAGGTTCTGAACGGCGTGAGCAAATTGCCGCTTTTATCGAACGCCATATATCCGTGCATCATTGCGGAAACGCCGATTGAGCCGACCGTCGAAAGCTCAACGCCGTACTTTTCTCTGACATCTTTTTTAAGGTCGTTATAGCACTTGTGAAGCCCCGAATGAATGTCGTCGAGCGAGTAAGTCCACACGCCTTTTTCAAGTCTGTTTTCCCAAGTGTGACTGCCCGAAGCCACGGGTGCAGCGGTGTCGTCAATGAGCACCGCTTTTATTCTTGTCGAGCCGAACTCGATACCTAAACTTGTTTTTCCGAGTAGTATTTTTTCCTTGATTTCCATTTGAGCACCGTCCGAAATTTATTGTTTAAGTCTATTTTAATATAAGTTTACATATTTTTCAACACTAAATATAAAGCCCGAAAAGCCTTGATAATGCGTGGTTGCGGAGCTCCGCAACCGAAAGTTTCCTCAAAAAATCGCCCTTGCAAACCAGAGTTGGTAGCGCAACCGCACTTTTTTTCGTAAGATATAGGCGTACCGAGCGGACGGGAGTCGGGACTCGGTCAAAAACAGAAATTCACTTTCTTAATCTTATAAAAAAGCAACACACAAAAGGAGAACAAAACCATGAAAAAGACAAACACAATCCACTTCGGAATTCAGAGAAAAATCGTTTCAAATATGACCGCTGAAAGCTGGGAGACAATCCCTCATGTTACCTACAATTACGAACCCGATGTAACTGATTTTATGCGTGAATATAAGAAGCTTAACATCGGCAGAAGCAAGGACGACAAGATAACCGTAAACACACTTATGTTAAAGGTTATCACAGAGGGTCTCAAAGCTGCTCCGATACTCAACTCGCACATCAACTTCAACCGCAAGCTTGTCAGAGGCGAATTGAACACCTTCGAGGACATCAACATTTCAATGCCGATGATTCTCCCCAACGGCGAGATGATGACGGTTAATCTTCACAATTTTGAAAACAAAAATCTTGACGAAATGACAGCCGAGATAAAGGATGTTGCACGCCGTGCGGAAAACTCCGACCTCAATGAGGTTATGTTTGATGTGTCACTCGACAACACTCTTACCGCATTGAAACACGGAAAAATTATGCAGACCCTTTGCAGACTTATCGGTTCAAAGACGGGCAAGCACAAGGTTAAGACTCTCAAGGGTAAAGCCAAGAAAGAGTACGAGGCAATCCCCGTCGAAGACAGACTTACAAAGCACGACATCGAACAGGGCACAACGACCGTTTCAAACATCGGCTCGACCTACCGTCAGCAGAGAGGCTCAACCTGCCTGCTTGAAATCATTCCGCCGCAGGTTACCGCTTTTGCGGTAGGCGCAGTTCAGGATAAGCCCGTTGTCGTTACCGACGCTTTCGGCAAAAAGGATGTCGAGGCAAGACAGGTGCTTCCCATCTGCATAGCGTTCGACCACAGAGCGCTCGACTTCGGCGATGTGGTACCTTTCCTTGAAAGACTTGATGATATTTTCGAGAATCCCGCACAGATTCATTCCTGGGTTTCAGACGAGAAGTCGAACCTTGCCTTGCAGAAAAAGGACGCTTAATTTTACCTAATCCCTATCTATATAAATACCTTAAAGCGCAACGCCGTCCCACCCGAAAGAGTGAACGGCGCTGTGCTTTTTATTAACAGATTTGCGGGCAAAATAATATGTAATAGTGAACAGTGAAGATGTGTGGGTGCTTCGCACGGATTAGAATATTACCGTAGGGACAGCCCTTGCGGCTGTCCGCCAATATAACTTATATGTGATTTTTGCGGACAGGGGCGAGCCCTGTCCCTTCGGCAATTTGATATTTATTAACGGCGGGAGCAAGCCCCCGCCCTACCGGTATGCAACGCACAACCCGTAGGGGCGACCTGCGATCGCCCGTCAATTTCAGCAATAAAAAAGCGGGCGAACACAGTTCGCCCCTATGATATATGATATATTTTTCAAGTTGTGCTTCAGCCTCCCTTGTGTAAGGGGAGGTGCCGAACGAATGTGAGGCGGAGGGATTGTAAAACCAAACCCACATACAGCCGCAAGGGCTCGCTCCGTACTGCAATCGAATCAATTAAAACACAAAATACCCTAAAATTCCGGACGCAATGCCTATGGCTGCGCCGACGAGCACATCCGACAAATAATGCACGCCGCCTATCACTCTTACGGCGCAGAGCAAAACGCCCACAACAAAAAGCGGAATACTCAACACGGGCCTTACATACAAGAATGTCATCGCAATCATAAACACCGAAAAGATATGTCTGCTCGGCATTGACTGCCCTTTTTTATCCTTATTTATAAGCGGTCTGATATTTAGCGTTTCATACGGTCTCGGGCGGTTTATCACACGGCGCAGTCCGCTGACAAACAACAGCATACCCGCAGGTATGAGGACGCTCCTCAAAAGCTTCGTCCTGTCTGAAAATATGAGATATGCCAATAATGACGGATAAGCGATATACACAATTACCGTCAGGACCGTGTTCAGCAGGTTAAAATAAAGCACCGAATTACGGCTTTTGCGAAACGGAGCGGAAATTTTTCTGTATTGCTGTGCCGTCATTTTTCTCACCTCATTAAAAGTATATAACAATACAATTTTTCTTTCAATCTTTTTCGACAAATTCATACGAACTTCATTGACAAAGCGGCTTTATAAATTTATACTATATATACTTATTATATTATAATTTCAGGAGACAAAAATATGAATCAGTACTCCCCCGAGGACAAGCGCAGGCAGCAGATGAAACGCTCCGGCAGAGCGGCGGCTGCTTCAAAGGAAAAAAGAAATATTATCATAATCGCATCGTGTATTCTTGCGATAATTCTCATAGCGGGCACAGTGGCTCTTGTTAAGCATTTTAAGGGCAACGACAAACCTGCCGAGACTCCGTTTGAAACAGTTTCGCAGACAGAGGCTCCGTCTCAAACCGAGCCGCAAACCGAAGCACCCACGCAGGCGGCGGAAACAACAGAAGCTTCGGGAGATGTTACCGTTACCGATTATTCGGCTACGATGTACTCAACGACGGTTACCCTCAATGTCAGAAGCGCACCGTCAACGAACAGCCAGATTTTGGGTCAGCTCGGTCAGGACACACCGATTAAGGTTACGGGCAAATGCTCAAACGGTTGGTTCAGAATCGACTTCAACGGTCAGACCGGCTATTGCTCGGACAAGTATCTTTCGGGAAGTCAAAATCAATCGGACAACCCCTATTATATCAAGGTAAACCGCACACAGAACATTGTAATTGTCTACACGAAGGACTCAAACGGCGGTTACACCGTTCCGTACAAGGCTATGGTTTGCTCGGTCGGTATGAACAACGCCACACCGACAGGCACCTACAACACGACCGACAAATACACTTGGCGGCTTCTTTCGGGCAATGTTTACGGACAGTATGCCACAAGGATTACGGGACATTACCTGTTTCATTCCGTTCCGTATGTTACGCAAAACAAGGCAGACCTTGAATATGACGAGTTCAACAAGCTCGGCGAGGCGGCGTCACTCGGTTGCATCAGGCTCTCGGTTGAGGACGCAAAGTGGATTTACGACAACTGCCCCAAGGGTACGACCGTTACAATTTATGACAGCAACGAACCCGAGCCGTTGGCAAAGCCCACGCCGATAAGAATCGACACAAACGATTCAAGGCGAGTTTGGGACCCCACGGACCCCGACCCGTCAAATCCGTGGAAGCAGTAAAAGAAAAAGCGACCTTAAAAGGTCGCTTTTTTTATATAAAAGTTTTATACATAATATGGGTTAGGCTTACCGAGTATTGCTATAAGGTCAACAATAACACCGACAAAGCATAAACCGAAGGTACATAAGTACAAAACTCCCATACCTGTTTTTCCCTCATAAAATTTATGTGCTCCAAAATAACCTAAAAGCAAACAAAGGACAAAAGATACCCATTTGTTCTTAGGTTTACCCGGTTTGTTCTCATTTGTGTTTTCGTTAATGTTAGTATTGACATTTGTATTCGAGTTTGTATTCTCGTTATTTATAACAATGCTTGGTTGAGCCATTGCAGATTGTTTGAGTTCTTCAACCTGCCTTCCGCAAACATTACATACAACAGCATCCTCCGGAATTTTATTTCCGCAATGCTTACAGAACTTAGTTTTGTCTTCATTGTTTTGAAGTGAACCACCGTTTGTTTCTTCTTCCTTTTCAAGCGTTTGACCGTTAACATTATCCATTATAATACCTCTCTTTCAAAGTTTTGAAAACATTTTAACACATAAGTATTCATTTGTCAACATATGTGTTCGTAATTTTCTCAAATCCGCTCTACAATATAGGCAGAGGTGATGTTGACTGTGTATATTCCGACTTTAGATCCAAAAGCCGTAGGCAAAGCTATAGCCTACTTCAGAAAAAAGAGCGGTATTTCTCAAGATGTGCTCAGCGGACTTGCTGATATAGGGCGCAGCCATTTAAGCGCTATTGAACGCGGAGAAAGGAAGCCCACTCTTGAAACATTATATAGGATAAGTTGTGCACTCGAAATTAAAATGAGCACGATTGTGCAAAAAATAGAGGAAGAAATTGATAAATAAGAAGTGAATTCAGATTAATTGAATACACTTCTTATTTTTATTGCAAATATCAACACAAAACAGTTATGATTCATATAAATAACTATTCAATTCAACATGTAGGTCATAGAAAACAACTGACGGTAGGCAGTTAAATTCAGCAGTAATAAAAAGCGGGCGAACACAGTTCGCCCCTACGCTATATGATATATTTTTCAAGTTGTGCGTTCAGCCTCCCTTGTGTAAAGGGAGGTGCCGAACGAATGTGAGACGGAGGGATTGTAAAACCCAAACCCACATACAGTTGCGAGCCCCGTCCGCAAGAAATTATATATAGGACAGCCGCAAGGGCTGTCCATACAGGGTATGGTGTTTCATTTTCAATTCCATATCAGTCGTAAATTATGATAAACTAACAACAATACGACGGCGGGAGCAAGCCCCCGCCCTACACTGTGGGATATAATTTATAATCCGTGCGAAGCACCCGCACCTCTTCACTCTTCACTATTACCTCTTACCTCGCCCGCAGGGCGCTGTTATTCCTCCGTCTGCTTTCCGAGGAACGACGCCGCAACGGAAACCAATTTTTCCTTGGTTGAATCGGGCGGAGTTTTCTGTGCGTCAAACATCATTACCACCGAACCCGACACATCGCCCGAGCCGATAATCGTATAAGCAATCGAGGCTTCAAGCTCGCTGTTCATAACGGGCTTTATACCGTTTCCCGACTTTGCTGTAAAACTGCCTCTTTCGTCCATAAGGCTTTCAAGTTCCGCCGACACCCTGCCGTCGGAAAGTTCCCTTTTCTGCGAGCCCGAAACCGACACCACATGGTCTCTGTCGGTTATCATAACCGTCATGCCCGTAGCACGGCTGAGGACCTCCGTATATTGCGTTGCAAATTCCGAAAATTCGCCTATCGGAGAGTATTTTTTGAATATAACCTCTCCGTCCGTTGCCGTGAAAATCTCCAACGGGTCGCCCTCGCGCATACGCAGTGTGCGTCTTATTTCTTTGGGAATGACAACCCTGCCGAGGTCGTCTATTCTTCTTACTATTCCTGTTGCTTTCACCGTAATTTCTCCCTTATATTAAAGTTGATTTTTTTCTGTAATATTTTGCTCAAAAAAAGGGATTTAATACGGTGGATTTTTTGTTTTTGTTTTATCAATCCAAAGTAAAACAACCGTTTGATTTTTTGTCAACGGCATATTTGAAAAACAAAGCCTTATTGACCGCCGCAAAATATTTTTCGCTTTTTCTGTCCGAAAGTTTATTTTCAACAGTGTCAAGCAATTCTCTTAATTGAAGCATTACGGCGAACTCGTGCTTGCAGGCGCCCGAACAATAACAGGAGCAAACCATGGATTTTATTTCCCTTGAATTTATTTCAAACTCAACCTCATACGGCTTTGAGCCCATAACAATCGCTCTGCCCCGTCCGTCCGAAATTTCCGTATAAACGACATCTCCGTTGATATAATAATCGTTTCCCTTTTCGGCTGCCTGATTTGATATGTTCATTCCGCTTAAATCGTCAAGAGAAAATCCTGAGCCGTCGCTGCCGAAAATATATTCCTCCTGCTCCGCAGCCTTGAACCATGTGATTATTTTCTCATACGGCAAGGCGTTTCGGTCGGTTGTTATAAGTTCTGAATTTACGCAGTAAAATTTCCCCTTAACATCCGTGTCCGCAACGCCGATTACCTGCTTATAATCAGAAAGCTTGATTTTGAAATTGCGGTTCACGGCAACCACACGCCCCTGCTTGCCCTCAAGCTTGCCGTCAACAAAAACGATGTCGCCGCATTTCAAATCAAATTTATCATTATAATATATACAGGTAAGATTTCTCTCGGGAAAATAAACATCAACCACCGACTTTTTCGGCGAGCTTCCGCTTGTCTCCTCAAAATTCAAATTCGTGTTTTCCGACTTCGTATTGTTTTCGCCAATTGCCGAAAATCCTATTGTAAAACTCATCTTAATCTCTCCTTTTTTTGAAAATTGCCGAACAATGATATATTTTATCCTATGAAATTTTTACTGCCGGCTCGGTATCGTACTGAATTTTTTCACTTTCGTTATTAACCGCTTTCGGTATATAAAATCGCCTTTGATGATAGTTTTCAACCTTTCGCACCTGCCCTAAAAGTCCGCTGAGCTTGTTTACAAACATCCTGTTCTGCGGGTCATCAAAGAAATTGACAATCGGCTCAAATTCTTCAACCGCATCCTTGTATTTTCTGCGGTTACGACGGTTTTGAGCAAGCTCGGTTGCCGCCTTTCCCCGTTCATGATATGACAGATCGTCAAGCTCAAGCATATGCAAATAATCTTGGGTTATATGTTCCTCGTTTTTCATAGCTTCAAGGCTGTAATTGTAAGCGGATTTTGCATCTTCTATGAAATCCAGGAACATTTTCAGCGTCTGTGACGGTAATAAATTTTCATCACGGTTCATAATAAAATCCTCTTTCCTTAGATTTGACTTTTCATTTTATGTTTTTATTATATTACTATCAAAGTACCATTAAGAGGACTTTGACTGACATATCAATTATTGATTACAATCGCACATGTACGGCTTTCATCAAATGAAATTGCTCGCAAAATAAAGCCTCCCTTGTGTAAAGGGAGGTGTTGAGCGGAGCGAAACGGAGGGATTGTAAAATTGTTTTTATATGATTTTATAACAATCCCTCAGTCGTCATAAATGACGACAGCTCCCTTTACACAAGGGAGCCATGACGGACAGCCGCAAGGGCTGTACATACCGTGTCGTCACTGTCAATTTTATGAATAATTTATATGAAATCACTTTTTAATATCAAACCAGAACTCTACGCCGTCGGGGCGGTTTATTACGCCGAAGTCGAGGCCGTAAAGCTTCTGGATTGCGCCGACGATTGAAAGACCCAAGCCGTATCTGCCCTCGCTTCGGCTTCTCGACTTATCGGCGCGGTAAAAGGCAATCCATATCTTATCTATATCCTCATCGGCTATCGGTTTTCCCGTATTAAAGACGGAAACACGGTATCTGTCGCCCAAATCTTCGCCGCTGACGGTAATGCGCTTTTCGTTTTCGGCGTGCGAGACGGCATTTGAAATATAATTGTTTATAATCATTTCGGTCTTTACGCTGTCGCCGAGGACAAGGGTATTTTCGGGAATTTTGTTGTCAAATACAATCCCCTTTTCCTGCATTTTGATGGAATTTGCACGGGCATAATCCTCCGTAAGAGCCGAAATGTCAAAGGTTTCCTCCTTGAGCGCAACATTGCCCGACTCATACATCGACAGTTCCAAAAGCTGTAAAACAAGCGTGTTCATTTTTTCGGTTTCGCCGACTATGACATCGCAATATTTCTTTGCCGACTCGGTTTCGCCGTTTTCAATCATAAGCGAAGCGCCCTCGGAATATCCCCTGATTATCGAAATCGGGGTTTTCAGCTCATGCGATACATTTGAAATAAAATCTTTTCTGATTTTTTCAAGCGTTTTTTCCTTTTCAATATCCTTTAACAGCCTTTCGTTCTTGCTGTGCAGGTCGTCAAGAGTTTCGTTGAGAGAGTCCGACAGGTGGTTAATACTCGACGACAGAACGCTCAGCTCGTCGTTTCCCGTAACCTTGCATTTCTCGGAAAAGTCCATTTCAGCCATCTTTCCCGTGACCTCGCTCATTTTAATAAGCGGCTTTGCGAATTTTCCCGAATAATAATAAATCATTCCGAGTGCGGCAAGCATTGCCACAACGCTTGTGACACTTGTTATCGTAACGGCAATGTTCGCCGTGCGGTCGACATCGTCCTTACGGGAATACATTTCAATTTCCTCGCCGTTCGTAAGGCGTGAACCGTAAACTATATACTGTACATTTTCGTTTTCGATTGTCTGTATTTCAAAAAATGAGCCGTCGTCGTAATCCTGCCGCTTTGAGACGGTAATTTTACCCGACGAAGAGAAAATATCGGTAGTGCCGAAATAGATGGGCTCGCCGCTTGCGGAATAGACATCGATTGAGAAGCCGTGCTTTTTTTCAAGTGCGCTCAAATCCTCGGTACAGTCGTCGGCGGCAAAGTCAAAGCCGTCAATTTCGGTTTTGACCTCAACCATTGTGCGCTTTTCGTTTTGGGCGTAAATGGTCGGCAAAAGATAGTTGTTGAGCGACAGAATAAGCAACACCGCAACAAACACAACCGCCCCGACCTGCAAAAACAGACGGGTACGGATGCTTATAAACTTTTTCTCGCTTTTCTTACTCATCGGAATTCTCCTGAAGCTTGTATCCGACCGCATAAACGGTTTTCAGGTGTTCCTCTCCCCATTCGCCGAGCTTGGTGCGAAGCCTTGCGACATGTGAGTCAACCGTTCTTATATCCCCGAAATAGTTAAAGCCCCACACATCGTCAAGCAGCTGCTCACGGCTGTAAACCCTGCCGACCGACTGCGAAAGCTTTTCAAGTATTTTGAATTCCTTGACGGTGAGCTCTATCTTTTTGCCGTCGAGGCGTACCTCAAGCGCATCGGGATCAATGACAAGCCCCCACAGACCGTCCTTGTCGGACTTCATACCCGACGAATTTCGGCGCAGCAAAGCCTCAACCCTCTTTACAAGCACGACGGGAGAAAACGGCTTTGTGACATAGTCGTCCGCACCCGAATCAAAGCCCGTTATCTGGTCAAAATCCTGACTTCTTGCGGTAAGCAGCATAATCGGCACATCGGAGGTTTTGCGTATTCGTCTGCAAACCTCCCAGCCGTCAAGCTCGGGCATCATAATGTCAAGAATACACAGTGCGACATCCCTGTTCTCATTGAAAAGCCGCAGCGCTTCGGCGCCGTCCTGCGCCTGCAACACGGTATGTCCCGCCTTTTCAAGAAAGTCGGCAACAAGACTGCGGATAAGCTGTTCGTCGTCCGCAACAATGATTTTTGACATAAAAAAACACCGTCCTTCGGTTAAATTGTAACACAAAGGACGGTGTTGTTCAATATTATTTGATGTACTTTTTAAGCGAGGTTTTTTCAACCGCAATCAAAAGCGGAATACCTGCCGCATAGCACACAACAAGCTCTCCGAGACCTATCCAAAGCGCCTGTATCAGGTAGCCGTAAAGCGTGAAGCCCTCGGGAAGAAAGGCTGTGACCTCGGCTCCGACGATAATTGCATTTGTGATGACGGGGAACAGCGGTGCAAGTACGGATATGCCCTTGATTTTGACATTCCTTGTCTTGTAGGACAGGAAAGCGGCAACAAGCGTCGCAAGCGTTCCGCAGACAATATCGACAATGCCGTAAGGACTTCCGAGGTTTGCCAAAAAGCAACCTATCGTAAGCCCGGGAATTGCGGCGGGAGTCAGTGCGGCAAGCACCGTCAGCGCCTCGGAAAACCGGAACTGTACGGCTCCGTAAGCGAGCCCGACAGACGACGCGACATAGGTCAAAGCGGCATAGAGCGCGGCAATTACCGCACCCGAAACGAGTGAGTAAACCTTTTTGTTTTTCATATTCAATTCTCCTTAGTTTTGATTGACACAAAGTGTCGGTCAGGATGGTTACGAACTGACCGCCCCGTTCGGAGCATTGAAATGATACATTATATCCCCTGTTTTGTCAAGAGCCGTAACATAAAAACGGACTGTAAAACCGATGTTTACAGTCCGTTGATATATTGCCGTTTTCAGTTGAGCGTAAACTCAACCGTTTTTGTTTCGCCCGGCGCAAAGGTAAGCGTTTCGGTTTTGTCGGAAAGTCCGCAGGAAAGCGTAATTGTCTGTTCAATATCCGAAGTTACGGTAACCTGTGCGGTTTTTGCGTTCACATCCCATTTAAGTGAGTCAACGGTGGCACGGGTTCTCGCCTTTATGCCCGTTATCTCGCCTGCGTCAAAGCCCGACTCGAACAGTGCGGGAAGCGCCTCTATCTCATTTGTGTTTGAATAAACAAGCGCCTCGTTGACAATTCCGAGATAGCCTATTGCAAAGTCGGTGCAATAACAGCTTCCCTGGTCGTAGTCGTGGTTTGACATAAGAGAGTCATATCTGATTTTATGATTTTGGAGCTTCAGAAGAGCCGAGGTAAGGCTTGCTCTGTCTTTGAGCCTTGCCGCAATAAGCGAGCGGTGGACAAGTGCGTGGCTTGCCTCGTTTTCCGAGGTTCTGTTGTCAATCGCCTGTATGCAAGCCTGTTTGAGCTGTTCGTCGTTCTGCGTTTCAAACAGCGGCCATACGCAGTAAAGGTGGCTTAAATGTCTGTGCTCGTTGTTCTCTTGGAACTGATTGCACGCCCATTCCTTGAGCGCTCCCGTCTCGTCGTAGAGATACGGCGGAAGCTTTTTGAGCATATACTCCCACTTTGCCGTGTCCGTTTCGGGTGCAACATCCTTTACAACGCTCAAAAGCATATTTATGTTATCCCTGCATGCGGCAATGTCGATAGCCGTGTTTGCATCGGACGGGGACGGATAGTTTGACGGGTTGTTTTCGGGAGAATAGCTCGGCAAAATACAATAATATTCATCATCGGCAAGCTCCGTCTTACCCGCTTCGTAATGAATATCCCCGTTTGAGTCGGTGTAATACTCGGGGGTCATAAGCTGTTCCCAATAGTTTACGGACTTTGTCAGAAGCGGCAAAAGCACATCTTCTTCAAGCTGTAAATAGCCTCGGGTTTTAAGCGCTTGAATATCACTGTCCGTAAGGTCGTCGGCAGTCGGCGAAAGCACGGATTTAAGCTTTTCAAGGTCTATTTCGTCGCTTAACGGAATCCGTATATCGCCGTAGCACTGCAAGGTTTCATAAAGCGGCTGAATCATCCAGCTTGAACCTGCATTCCAATATCTGAACGGATACGGATAACAGGTCTCAGTAATAACCGCCTTGTCACCGTCGGTGTTTACGGGTGCCTGTATCGCATCGGTAAAGCCGTGGGTCGCAAGGGCGTTTTCCTCCCAGTCGGGCAGTTGACGGAGTATGAAATATGTATATCCTATCGGCGAAGAGGAAATATTGCCCGTATTCATGGACGAGGTCTGCAAATTCACATTTGCGTCCATTGTATATTTACTGCCCCAGCCCGTGTTCCACTCGCCCGTCCACATACCGTACAGGCGTGAGGTCGAGTATCCGCTGCAACAGAGATATGCGTATCTGCCCGCATAATACGAACGCTGACTCAAAGCGGAATTGAGCTTTTTCTTAAAGCGCTGCGAGCGCAAAAGCGATTCGTTTGACTTGTCGGAGCTTCCGTCCTTCAAAGTAAGCGTTACTGCGTCAAACTGAGGCTTATAAATTGCAAGGTGTGCGTCGAGCGCCGAGTCATAGCTGAATTTTCCGTCAGCCGTATATTTTTTTGCAAATTCCGCCGCTCTCTCATAAAGCGAATTCACAAGCGCATAGTCGGTTTGGGCGTCGAAATCGGAATATCCGCCCATATTGTAATCCCTGCCCGTAACGGTTATAAGATAAACGCCGTCCGCCCCGCTTACGGTAACCTGCGGTTGAGTGTCCGAAGCATACTGCTCATCTGAGGGTTTGGCTTTTTCCGAAAAATCAAGCGTGCCGCCGTCCGTTACTATATAGGTAAGAGTGGCATAGCCGCCGTTTTTAAGCTCCGAGTTTTCATAGTCGGGATAATGTGCGACAAAGGCAAGATACGCCTTGTCCCCGTCCGCCGTCTTTTTGTATCTTATGTTTACCTCGTCGCTCTTTGAATAGTTCGCAAGAGTGGAAATATCGTCATAGCCGAGCGTAACGGTTACGGGAGTGTTTTCACTCGACTTTTCGATTTTCGTGACGGTTACGCTGTCGGCAAGAGAGGTAAAGGTCGTCCTCTCCCAAGTGCCGTTTTTATCGGTGTATCTTACGCCGACCTGAGCCGTTTCGTAATCGGTATAGCGTACATAGTCCTTTGTGCGGTGCTTCTGCGAGGAAATACGCAACTGACCGCCCGGGTGGAAGCGGTAAACATCGTCATAGCTTGCGTTGTCGACTATATCCTCGCCCTTTACAATGCTCTGCTTTACCGTTTCAAGCTCGTCCGCCGTGTCGGGACAGGTACGGGCGTTTTCGTTGGGCATAATGAAATGCATATTCTGATAGATAATCGTATCGCTGTACGGACTTCCGCTTGTGATAAAGCCCTCAAGACCGTTGCCGCCGACCATTCCCTGCCGCCAGGACTTTGTCTTATTTGTCTTTTTATCGGAAAGCTGTGTGTAGGAGGTTGAATATGAGATTATCTCATTATCCTTGACCACATCGCTTATATCGGGCGTTTTTGCACAGGCGGTACACGAAACGCAGACCGCCGCAACAAGAGCCGCCGAAACCAACTTTTTCACTTTTTTCATTTCCTCACCTCTTAATAAAGTATAACATAATATTTTTTATAATACTATAAGATATTTTTTTGCAAAGATTATTGACTTTATCGTGCTAAAGTGCTAACATATTAGTACGATAGCACAAAGGAGATAGAACCATGGCAGATTTCAGGACCGAGGCGACGGACCGCCTTTTCAAAACTTTCTTAAATCTTGAAAGCCTTGACGACTGTTATAAATACTTCGACGACTTATGTACGAAAAAGGAAATTACCGATATGGCGCAGCGCCTTGAAACCGCAATAATGCTTGAAAAGGGTGCAAATTACCTTACCATTTCAAAGGAAGTGGGCATAAGCACCGCCACGATAGGCAGGGTAAGCAACTGCCTGCGGTACGGCTCGGGCGGATACGAAAGCGCAATAAGAAAGCTTGAGGAGAGTGAAAAAGAATGATAATCGATACCGACAACCTCAAATATGACGAACGGGCGGTGTTCCTTCTTCGCTCGCTCTACTCAAAATACGGCTACAAGCAATACAAAATGCGTAAGTTTGAGGAATACGACCTCTATGTCCGCAACAAGGACTTTCTCATTTCCGACAGCGTAATAACCTTTACCGACACCAACGGCAAGCTTATGGCGTTAAAGCCCGATGTTACCCTGTCGATAGTCAAGAACACAAAGGACTCGGAGGGTTCTGTTCAGAAGGTCTATTACGACGAAAATGTTTACAGGGTGTCCAAGGGTACTCATTCGTATAAGGAAATCAAGCAGGCGGGTCTTGAATGTATCGGCGACATAGACCCCTACTGCGTGTGCGAGGTTTTAAGCCTTGCCGTCAAGAGTCTTATGACGATAAGCGAAAACTGCGTTGTGGATGTTTCCGACCTTGCGATACTTTTTGCCGTTTACGATTATATCGGTCTTTCCTATGAGGCAAGGAAAAAGATGACCTCGCTCATCTCCGACAAGAACACCCACGAGATGAAGCGGCTTTGTGAGGATATGTCAGTTTCAGCTGAGAACACGGCGCTTTTGGAGGAGCTTATCTCCTACAACGGCACGCCCGACGAGGTTTTGCCGAAGCTTAAAATTATGGCAGACAAAACGGGCGCACAGGCTGAATTTGCGGAATTTGAAAGCGTTGTTTCCTCGCTTGACAAAGAGCTTCAAAGCAAGCTTCGCATAGATTTCTCGGTAGTGAGCGATATAAACTATTATAACGGTATAGTTTTCAAGGGCTTTATCGACAAAATTCCCGACAGCGTGCTTTCGGGCGGCAGATACGACTCGCTTATGCAGAGTATGTCGAGAAAGTCAAAAGCGATAGGCTTTGCGGTATATATAGATATGCTTGAACGCTTTAATGTAAGGGAACGGGAGTTTGACTACGATGCGGTTTTGCTCTACTCGGAAAAGGACGGCATTGCGGCGATAAAGAATGCGGCACAGAGCCTGAGAAATGAGTACGGCTGTGTGTTCACGGCAAAAAAGCTCCCCGAAAAGGCAACCTACGGTAAGCTTTTCGAGCTTCGGAACGGAGAGGTGAATTTAATTGAAAACAATGCTTAATGTTGCTCTCCCCAAGGGCAGGCTCGGCGAAAAGGTTTATTCGATGTTTGAAAAGGCAGGCTTCCCCTGCCCGTCCATAAGAGAGGTAAACCGAAAACTCATATTTGAAAACGAAGAGGCAGGCGTTCGCTACTTCTGGGTAAAGCCGTCGGATGTTGCAATATATGTCGAACGGGGCGCCGCAGACATAGGCGTTGCGGGCAAGGATATTCTGCTTGAATACGAGCCCGATATTTACGAGCTGCTCGACCTCGATATAGGAAAGTGCAGAATGGCGGTCGCCGCACCCAAGGGCTTCCGTGACGATGTCCGCAAGACGCTCAGGGTTGCGACAAAATTTTCAAACATAGCGCAGAATTATTACGCCTCGCTCGGCAGGGATATTGACATAATACATCTTAACGGTTCAATCGAGATAGCGCCGATTTTGGGTCTTTCCGATGTTATAGTCGATATTGTCGAGACGGGCACGACTCTCAAAGAAAACAACCTTGAGGTCATTGAAACGGTCGTTCCGATTTCGGCAAGGCTTATAGCAAACAAGACGGGCTACAAGTTCAAGACGGCTCAGATTGAAAAGGTAACAAATTGCTTGAAACAACAGGTGGAATGTAAAAATGATTAAGATAATGAAATACGGCGAAGTGCCCAACAGTGAAATTTTTGCCCGTTCCGTTCCGAAAACCGATGTTGTCGGTACGGTTGCGGAAATCATAAAAAATGTAAGGGAAAACGGCGACAAGGCGCTTTTTGAATACTGCGAAAAGTTTGACAAGGCGCAGCTTTCGTCGCTTGCGGTAACAAAAGAGGAAATCGACGAGGCATTGAGCCTTGTGGAGTCCGAATTTATGGAAATCCTCGAAAAAGCCGCAAAGAACATAAGGAAATTCCACTCCCGTCAGGTTCGCAACAGCTTTATAATAAACGACGAGGACGGAATTGTAATCGGTCAGAAGATAATCCCCGTTGACAGGGCGGGACTTTATGTTCCCGGCGGCACTGCGGCTTATCCGTCAACGGTTCTTATGGACGCCATTCCCGCAAAAACAGCGGGCTGCCGTGAGGTAGTTATGGTAACGCCCCCGACAAAGGACGGCAAGGTAAACCCCGTTATACTTGCGGCGGCATATGTCGCAGGCATCGACCGCATTTTCAAAGTCGGCGGAGCACAGGCAATAGCGGCTTTGGCGTACGGCACGGAGAGTATCCCGAAGGTTGACAAAATCGTGGGACCGGGCAACGCCTTTGTCGCAGAGGCTAAAAAGCAGGTTTTCGGCGTTGTTTCGATTGATATGATAGCAGGTCCGAGCGAAATATTGATAGTTGCGGACGGCAAGTCAAACCCCGCGTATGTTGCGGCTGATTTGCTCTCACAGGCGGAGCACGACAAGATGGCAAGCGCAGTGCTCGTTACCGACAGCACAGAGCTTGCGAAAAATGTCAGCGCAGAGCTTGAAAAGCAAATTCCGTTGCTTGAACGCCGTGAAATCGCAAGGGAGTCTGTTGATGTAAACGGCAAGATAATTGTTGCCGACACGCTTGACGCCGCAATAGAAATCGCAAACGAAATCGCACCCGAGCATTTAGAGCTGTGCGTTGACAACCCGTTTGACAAGCTGGACAGCATACGCCACGCAGGCTCGATATTTATGGGCAGGAATTGCCCCGAGGCACTCGGAGATTATTTTGCGGGTCCGAACCATACCCTGCCGACAAGCGGAACGGCAAAGTTTTCAAGTCCGCTCTCGGTTGACGATTTCATAAAGAAAACGCAATACACATATTACACAAAGGACGCACTTAAAAGGGTTGCTTTTGATGTTGCGGCTTTTGCGAAAAAAGAGGGTCTGACGGCGCACGCAAAGAGTGCGGTTATCCGTGTGGAGGACGAGCAGTGAGCAGATATTTTTCAAAAAAATTCAAATCTCTTGTACCCTACACCCCGGGCGAACAGCCCAAAGAGATGAAATACATAAAGCTTAATACCAACGAGTCGCCGTTTCCGCCGAGTGAAAAGACAATGAAAAAAACTGCCGAAGCGGTTAAAAACCTTCAGCTTTACTGCGACCCCGAATGCCGTGAGCTTGTAAAAAAGGCAAGCGAGGTTTTCTCGGTAGGCACGGACGAAATACTTTTCACAAACGGCTCGGACGAAATTCTCAATTTCGCCTTTTCGGCTTTTTGCGACGAGACGCACCCTGCGGTTTTCCCCGACATAACCTACGGTTTTTATCCCGTATTTGCCGAGATAAACCGTGTGCCGTATGAGAAAATCCCCCTAAAGGACGATTTCACGATTTCGGTTGACGACTATGTGGGAATAAACAAGACGATTTTTATAGCCAATCCTAATGCCCCGACGGGTATCGCTTTGAGCCTTAACGAGATTGAAAAAATCGTTTCCTCGAACCCCGATTCGGTCGTCGTGATAGACGAAGCGTATGTCGACTTCGGCACCGAAAGTGCCGTGGGTCTTATTCACAAATACGGCAATTTGCTCGTCACGCAGACCTTTTCAAAATCACGGTCGCTTGCGGGCGGACGGCTCGGCTTCGGCATTGCCTGCAAGGAGCTTATCGCCGACCTCAACACAATCAAATATTCCACCAACCCCTACAACATAAATTCCCTCACACAGGCGGCGGGAACAGGCGTTCTGGAAGATGAGGAATACACGAAAAACAACTGTAAAACAATAATCGAAAACAGAGAGTATCTTACGGAAAAGCTTAAAAATATGGGCTTTTGTGTTCTGCCGTCAAAGGCGAATTTCGTGTTCGCAAAGCATGAAAAAATAAGCGGACAGGCACTCTATGAGGGCCTCAAAAGCAAGGGCGTGCTTGTAAGACATTTCGGCAGTGAAAGGCTTAAAGACTATAACCGTATCACGGTCGGAACAAAAGAGCAGATAGATATACTCACACAAAAAATTGCGGAGGAATTAGCGTGAAAAATCACGCTAATCATAATTATATTGCCCTCAAAATTTGCCTTTGGCAGAATTTTGAGATGGCAGAAATCACCATCACGCCTGTTCAGGCAACGCAGGTTAAATCAGGTGATTTTTAATAAATATTTGTTGCCTGAAAGGCTATGGTGATTAAAGGTGATTAAAATGAGAACTGCAAAAATCGACAGAAAAACCAATGAGACCGATATAAAGCTCTCGCTGAATATCGACGGAACGGGCAAAAGCGACATAAAAAGCGGCTGCGGTTTCCTTGACCATATGCTCACGCTTTTTGCCTCTCACGGAAAGTTTGACCTTGAAATAAAGTGCGACGGCGACACCTATGTTGACGACCACCACACAACCGAGGACATAGGCATTGTTCTCGGACAGGCTTTCTCGCAGGCGCTCGGCGACAAAAAGGGCATTGTGCGCTACGGTGACACGGTTCTGCCCATGGACGAGGCGCTTATCCTTACGGCGGTTGATTTCTCGGGCAGGAGCTATCTCGGTTACTCGCTTGACATTCCCACTCAGAAGGTCGGCACATTTGACACCGAGCTTGTAAAGGAATTTTTCCTCGCATTTACAAGAAATGCAAATCTCACTCTCCACATAAAGCAGCTTGACGGCGAAAACTCTCATCACATAATCGAGGGTGCGTTCAAGTCGGTCGCAAGGAGTATCAGAACTGCGGTTAAAATCGACAGCGATTTTGCCGACGAAATTCCGTCCTCAAAGGGTGTGTTATAATGGTTGCTATCGTTGATTACGGCGTGGGAAACCTCTTTTCCCTCAAAAGCTCGTTTTCCGCTATCGGCGCAAACGCCGTTGTTACAAGCTCAAAATCGGAACTTGAAAGTGCCGATTCGATTATCCTGCCGGGCGTGGGAGCGTTCCGTGATGCCGCAAAAAAGCTCAGGGACAGCGGACTTGAAAATACGGTAATTTCCCTTGCGCAAAGCGGAAAGCCGCTTATGGGCATATGCCTCGGTATGCAGCTGCTGTTTGAGAAAAGCTTTGAATACGGCGAGCACAAGGGCTTAGGGCTTATTAAGGGCGAGATAAGGCCTATCGAAACTGTCATTCCTAAGGGCTATAAAATTCCGCATATCGGCTGGAACAGCCTTGAAATTAAAAAGCCCTCGCCGATTTTTGAAAATGTAAACAACGGCGAATATGTCTACTTCGTCCATTCATACTATGCCGCCGACTGCGAAAGCTCGGTAACGGCGGTGTCCGATTACGGTGCGCCTCTTACGGCGGCGGTACAATCGGGAAATGTTTTCGGCTGTCAGTTCCACCCCGAAAAGAGCGGCGAAACGGGACTTAAAATACTTCGCTCATTCGTAGCCTTAGGGGAGGAAAAATAATGTTTATCTATCCTGCAATAGACCTTTACGAGGGCAAGGCGGTAAGACTTTTCAAGGGAGACTATAACCAAATGGAGGTCTTTTCCGAAAATCCGCCCGAAGTCGCAAAGGATTTTGAAAACTGCGGCGCAACGCACATACACCTTGTTGATTTAGAGGGCGCAAAGAACGGAAAAACGCCCAATTTTGACACGGTTATGAAAATTCACAACTCAACGGATATGTTCTGTGAAATCGGCGGCGGAATACGCAGTATGGAAACGGTCGAGATGTATCTTGAAAACGGAATTGACCGTGTAATACTCGGCACTGCGGCGGTAAACGACAGAAAATTCCTTGAAAGAGCCGTCGGAAAATATAAGGACAGGATTGCCGTCGGCGTTGACATAAAGGACGGTTTTGTCGCAATTAAAGGCTGGACGGAAAAATCGTCGCTTGAAGCGTTTGAATTTTGCAGAGATATGCAAGCCCTCGGTGTTTCAACGCTCATTTGCACCGATATTTCAAAGGACGGCGCAATGAAAGGCACAAATCACGAGCTGTACAAGGCGTTGAGCGAACAGCTGAATATGAACATAATCGCCTCGGGCGGCGTTTCCTCGCTCGACGATGTAAAAAGACTTCGTGCGCTCAACATTCACGGCGCAATAATCGGAAAGGCTTATTACACAAAGGCTATTGACTTGAGAAAGGCGGTTGAAGAGGCTCTGTGATTACAAAAAGAATTATCCCCTGCCTTGATGTCAGGAACGGACGGGTCGTAAAAGGCGTAAATTTCAAGAGCCTGCAGGATGTTTCCTCGCCCGTTGAGCTTGCGAAATATTACACGCAAAACGGTGCGGACGAGCTTGTGTTTTACGACATAACCGCTTCGTCGGACGGCAGAAAGCTGTTTACCGACATACTTTGCGAAACCGCAAAGAGCGTTTTCATACCGCTCACCGTCGGCGGAGGCATAAACACCGTCGAGGACTTTGACAGAGTGTTAAAATGCGGTGCGGACAAGGTCAGCGTGAACTCGGGAGCTATCAGAAACCCCGATTTAATCTGTAAAGCCGCAAAGCTTTACGGCGACCAATGCGTAGTGCTGTCGGTTGATGTCAAAAGGGTTGACGGCGTTTTCAGAGTTTTCGCAAAAGGCGGCAGAGAAAACACGGGAATGGAAGCCATTGAATGGATAAAACGCTGCGTTGCAAACGGCGCAGGCGAAGTTGTTGTCAATTCCATCGACACGGACGGTGTGAAAAAGGGCTTTGACCTTGAAATGCTCGAAAAGGTCTGCGATGCGGTAAATGTGCCCGTAATCGCCTCGGGCGGAGCGGGAAAAATCGAGGACTTTATCACTCTTTTCAATACCGTTCCCAAGGTTGATGCAGGTCTTGCCGCTTCGATTTTCCATTTCGGAGAGGTCAGCATAAACGACCTGAAAAAAGAGATGAAACGCAATAATATTCCGACAAGGATATAAGGAGAAAGCTATGTTGAACATTGACGAACTTAAATTTGACGAAAAGGGTCTTATCCCCGCAATCGTCGTTGACGCAAAGACGAAAAAGGTCCTGACCCTCGCATATATGAACAGGGAAAGCCTTGAAATATCACTCAAAAAGGAGCTTACCTGCTTCTGGAGCCGTTCAAGGAACGAGCTGTGGCTCAAGGGCGAAACAAGCGGAAACTATCAGCACATTGTTTCGATAACGGCTGACTGCGACAATGACGCTCTTGTCGTTTCGGTCGAGCCGGACGGTCCCGCCTGCCACATGGGCTCATATTCCTGTTTTACAAAGCCCGTTTTCCAAAGCGAGGAGCGCTCGGAGTTTTCCTATGAGGGACTTATGGAGCTTATTAGGGGCAGAAAGACAAATCCGCAGGACGGCTCATACACCACCTATCTTTTCAACAAGGGTCTCGATAAAATCCTTAAAAAGGTCGGCGAGGAGAGCACGGAGGTAATCATTGCCGCCAAAGCCGAGGACAAAAAGGAAACGGTTTACGAAATTGCGGACCTCGCCTATCATGTTATGGTGCTTATGGTTGAGGTGGGCATTTCGCTTGACGAAATAAGGGACGAATTGGCGTCACGCCATGTTATCGACCACAAGGTAAAGCAGGAGAAGATGACCTGATGGAACTTTTTGATTTACATGTTCATTCCGTTTTCAGCGACGGCAGGGACGAGCCGAGGGACATTGTGCTTGCGGCAATTAAAAAAGGCGTAAAAACACTCGGATTTTCCGACCACTCATACACCGAATTTGACGAGCGATATTGCATACAAAAGGATAAACAGGCGGAGTATATGAAAGCCGTAAACGATTTGAAAAACGAGTTTTCGGGCAAAATAAAAATACTCTGCGGCACGGAGCAGGACTTTTATTCGACCGCACCCACGACGGGGTACGATTATGTCATAGGCTCGGTGCATTATATCCTCAAAGGCGGCGAATACATCCCCGTTGACGAGACCGCCGACATCTTAAAGCAGGCGGCAAAAGATTATTTTTCGGGCGATATTATGAGCCTTTGCGAGGCGTATTTTGAAGAAGTCGGCGAGGTTTACGAAAAGACGAAGTGCGATATTGTGGGTCACTTTGACCTGATAACCAAGTTTAACGAGCAGGAAAAGCTCTTCGACGAGACCGACCCGAGATATATAAACGCCTGTAAAAAAGCGGTGGACAGGATAATCAAAAACTGCAAGGTGTTTGAGATAAACACGGGCGCTATCAGCCGAGGCTACCGCACAACGCCCTACCCGTCCGACAAAATCAGGGATTACATCCGTCAAAAGGGCGGAAAATTTATCCTTTCAAGCGACAGCCATCAAAAAGAAACGCTGTGCTTTGAGTTTGATAAATTCCGCAGCTTAGTCTGAAAAAACAAATTTCCCGAAAAGTCAAATATTTTTTAATTTACTCTTGCAAAACGCAATAAATTTATATATAATATAAAGGCGTTTTGCGAGAGTAATAATCTTTTGCAAAATCAATAATTGCTGATATGGCTCAGTTGGTAGAGCAGCGCATTCGTAATGCGCAGGTCGTCGGTTCGAGTCCGACTATCAGCTCCAAAACCTGCGTAAACATTGTGTTTTCGCAGGTCTTTCTTTTGTCTATGCTCTAAAAAAGCGCCCTGTAAAAGGACGCTTTTTATTGTTGCTGATTTTTCGTGCTAATTTTATTTGTATTTACATTCTGTGAAAAACCTTATAAATAATTTAATTACTTATCAATTTTGCTGTTATATTCATTTTCAATGATTTCAATCTCTTGTTCTGTATAAAGATCTCTTTGGTCGTTTAAAATAAGAGAGAGTTCTTCTGCTGTATATTTCGTTATTTCGCTTATGAAGTCATCAGGATTATTAGAAAGTAATTTACAATTTTCTAATGAATCTTTCTTATATTCGTTTTCTAAATTTTCTCTGTTTTCACCAATATCAATGTCATCGTCTTCATCAAAAGAATCATCTTTATATGAAATATCAAAATTAGGTAAATCTTCTATTACTTTAACGCCATATTTTATTTCTTCGATTCTATTCACAATATATTGATATACGGTTTTCATTAACTCGTTTGTCACACCGTTTTTTCCATTTTCAAATGTAAAAGTGTTTTCAGAGAAAAAATTATCATTCTCGTTATTCATCTGCATTGAAGGCGTTTCAAACTGCAAATATCCAATTAAAAATTTGCTTTTTTTATATTGAACTCCACAGATGTCACAGAAAAAGATAGTTTTTTCTCCATCAGTTGCATTTCTTGTAAGAATACTACCTGCTGTGACTTTAGTTTCAATAACACATTTGTTATCATAAAGATTAAGTGTTCTCCCGCGAGAACCTATTATTTTACATAAAAACTTTGACATTTAATCCGTCCCACTATTAAAAGTATTTTTCTTCACATATTTTTATTTTATCATATCAACAATTGTTCGTCAACTTATATAATTAGCGACGATTTTTAAAAACGAATCAGCATTTTAAAGCGATTCTTAATGTACACTAAAATAAATAAAGAGTAGAAAAATATGCACAAATTATGATAATATTATATAGGAGATGAGTGTAATGATTGAATTTAAAACCGATAGACTAACAGTTTTATCTGAGCAAACAGTCGAAAATGGAATATTAAAAAGAAGCGAAATGAATATCCCAATTGATTTATTATCGCTTAAAAAAGGGAGTTCTCGTGAAAATGCATTTAGGTTTTTTAAGAAAAATTGTCCAGAAGAAATAGGTGCTATTGACATTTATGTGAAAGGTCCAGATACACGTTATCAATTGAACTACAGGATTCATGAAGAACATAATAAGAATTGCGGTTATATGAGTGAAGCACTTTTAGGACTAATAACATTCCTGCAAAACAACACAGAAATAAATTCAATTATTGCAATAGTTGAACCTTCAAATGAAAATTCAAAAGCGACATTAAAGAAATGCAAATTTATTCAGGAAGATAATCCATTAGTAAAGGAAGCTTAACATATGTTTACTTGTTTGATAGAAAATAATAGTTAGATGAGAACCTGCGTAAACATTGTGTTTCCGCAGGCTTTTCTTTTGTCTTTGCTCTAAAAAAGCGCCCTGTAATGAAGTGACCCCCAAAGATTAGACAAAATTAAATATTAAATTGCAAGTGAATGAGTTTGGTATTGCTACTTTCTGTCCGAAACTCCTTTGCCGTTTCCATAAATACAGTATTTCCAGATTGCGAAATATATTCAAGGAACTTTTTTTGACGAATTATTCGTTGCTCTTTATTAGCTACATCTATTTTAATATGTGTATTTTGGATATTCACAATTTCCAGTTTTGGTATTACTGATTTTTGCCGTCCATAATATAAGCCTATACCATAGTTATTATATATGATAACACCATGGAAAGCTTTAATATTTCTTGATTAATGTGTTGTTTTGTGGTAAACTACAAATATAATATAATGAAGGGAGAGATAAGTATGATTTACGAACTTAAACATTTTAATACGCCCATTTTAAAGTTTTCTGCTGACGAAGAAAGCAGTGAACCTAATGTAAAAATCAAATGGGTTACGAAAAACACTTCTCTGCTCCCGTTGGATTTAGAGTTAAACGAAGAAGGATTGTTTAAATGGCTTAAATATAGGACAATTCCTTCAAATCGTGCATATGTAAGAAACTTGTTGAGCAAATGCGGACTCAATCTGAACAGACCTTTAAACATTATCAAGGTTTCAAAAGGATTGTCTCTAAACGATTGTTACTGGATTGTTGAGGAAGGTTTTGAAGGGAAGTTTGAGAATTTCAATCTTTATGACAATCATTTGAGCAGAGTTTTAGCCAGCATAGCATTTACCGGTTACGGAAGCAGTATTCGTTCCTCACTTGCTTCAAGCCCTGAGTTTACAACAAATGGTATGTTACCCAAATGCTGGAGAAGAATAAAAGGTAAGATTTATTTGTATAAAGGCGGAACAACCGGTGCTTCAAACACCGGTATGGAACCATATTCGGAATTTTATGCACATCAGGTTGCTGAAGCAATGGAAATAGATTCTGTTCCGTATAATATCTGCAAGTGGAAAGGCGAGCTATGTTCTTATTGTGAGCTTTTTACAAGCAAGGATTATTCTTTTGTCCCTGTCGGAAAAATAGTAACAACCGGCGGCATGGAAGCCGTTAGAGAATTCTATGAAAAACTTGGCAAAAAATATGTAAAAGCATTAGATGACATGATTGTACTTGATGCATTGATTTGTAATACCGACAGGCATTACGGCAATTTTGGTTTCTTGGTCAATAACAAAACAAACAAGATTGTTGCGCCTGCACCTTTGTTTGATCATGGCAACTCGCTTTATAATTTCGCAGGAAGAGACGATTTGGAAAGTTATGATGCGTTCTCTCAATATGCAGACACCTTATTGCCTTGTGTATATGATGATTTTATATTGGAAGCTAAAAAGGTGTTAACAAAAGAACACAAAGAGCATTTACGCAAGTTGTTACAATTTAAGTTTAAGAAACATTCGATGTACAATCTTCCCAATCAAAGACTAAAGTATCTTGAAAAGAAGATACACGAAAGAGCCCAAATGTTGCTTCAGTAAACTGAAAAAATGAAATTCAATTAAAAAGTATAATCCCTGAGTGATCGGGGATTATTTTTAGGCTTTTAAGTTTTTCTGTGTAAAGATTATGCACATCCGTTGCTTTTCGACTGCATATTCAACGACCATTTATTGACCGCTTACGAACGAAAAGCGGGATAAAAACACAGTGCTAAATTGAATAACAGTCATTTCATGTATAAAAGAAATGGCTGTCTTTCGTTGCTTTGGAAGTATTTCATGTTTTTTCATCTGTTTCGTAATGCGCAGGTCGTCGGTTCGAGTCCGACCAGTAGCTCCAAAACCTGCGTAAACATTGTGTTTTCGCAGGTTTTTCTTTTTTATAAATTTCAAATCTCACTCCGCAACAAAAAATCTCACTCTTTTATTGAGTGAGATTTTATTGCTTTATTCGATTTTCGACCCGAAACCATCTATTGACCATTTATGAATTGATAGTATTTTTAGTTAGGCTTATCACTAATTTATTCCACTCATTCGGCTGTTCAAAATTCACCATATGAGCGGCATTTTTTATTTTTATAAATTCCTTGTGCGGGGCTTTTAAATTATCAAACCATTTTTGTGTAGCCTGTACGGGGCAAATCATATCGCCTTCTCCCGAGATTAAAAGGACAGGAACAGATAATTCATCAATGCAAGAAATGCTGTCTTTTCTATTCATTTCAATATTTAAGGTTCGGGATGATTTTAACATTCCTTTTATTACCTTTATAAGACTGAATTTATAACATTTGACATAGCAGGTAAAATATTTGTTTATGCTAAAATCATTTTTATCACTGATATATCCGCCGTATTTATGAATCATTTTCCCTATGAATTGCTTTGCTTTTTCATTGTCATTATTGTATTTATATCCTATTGGCTCGCCGAAATGATTTAGTTTTGTAATTACTTCATTGTCATTCCTTATAACAGCCTGTTCTTTAACAAAATTATATTTGTAGATTTCATCCGCAAAGGAAGATATGCCTTGTCCTGTTCCTATATAACATTTCACATATTCAGGGTGCATAAACGAAAAACGCAAACCGAGATAAGCGCCCCAAGAATGTCCGGCTATGTATATTTTATCCTGATGATACTTATCTCTCAAATATTCAACAACAGCTTTCAAGTCATTCAACATAATATCTATTGTTAAATCCTCTTTTGTGTAGCTTAAACCGCTGCCTCTTTGGTCCCAACACACAACAGTATAATGTTCGGCAAGCTCACTGTTATATTTCTTTACTAACGGTCTGTCTGGAGAGCCTGCTCCGCCATGAACAACAAGTAAAACGGGATTGCTGCCATCTGAGCTCATTGTCATAATGTTTTGGCGAAGATTATTTATATTTATGTATTCGGTTGTTGTGTTAATACTCATGTATTTTATCTCCCCTAAACAGCATCTGATTCAGTCCTAATTGTAATAAAAAAACAAATGAATATCAACAATTTATGAAAATGTTTTAATAATCTTATTATCTAAACTATTGTACAGGTAATATAATTATAGAAATGTTATACAATTTTGATGAACATTGCAAAAAAGTGTTGAAAAAATCCCATGTGCAAACTATAATAAATATAGTTACAACTATATTTGCAACTTATCTCTGTCGTTTTTATAAATTATAGATTATTTTTGTTATGTATAGTTTAAAATCATTTATGTGGTAGGATAATATATGAGAAATTTCGTCAACAATTATGATTACAGTTCGGCATATATAAACAAATTTTCTCCGTCCACTGTAATTAAAAAAAGTTCTATCAATCAATATCATTATACCTCACCTGATGCATTTCTTTCTATTATTAAAAATGGAAGTGTTCGTTTTACTGATATCAGGTTCTTAAATGATCGCTCCGAAGGAATTTATTTGATTAAATTAATGTGTGATTATTTTAAGAAATACCCCCAAAGATTTCCAAGGGTAGAAAATGCATTTAACGACTTAATAAAAGAAAACAAATATTCAGATATTCAAAATCTTAAAGTTACAAATGTTAAATATACTCCTGCATTACCCGTATCTAATGTGCGGCACTTTGTGTTTTGTATGTGTAAGAAATGTGATTCATTACATATGTGGAACTATTATGTTAATAATGGTTTATATCAAGGTTATAATATAGGAATAAATATTCAATGCTTTTTGGAGACTTTTAAAATGGGTAAAAATGCATTAGATCCATTTTTAGTATATTATGGCAATGTTCTTTATAACAAAAAGCAACAATTTGATGAACTTGAGAACATATTTACCGAATTAGAACAAGAAAAAAACTTAGATTACATAAGCGTTAAGCTAAAAATGTATATAGATACATTTTGCGCTTTTTTCAAAAGCTCCAAATTTAGTGATGAAAAAGAATTTCGTATAGTTATTGAGATAAATGATTCCAGAGTTAATAGAATTAATAAAAACAGTGAAAAATATATTGGAAGTAATAATAAAGATATAAAATATGATTTCTGCGTAAAGAATGGTATAATCGTACCGTTTTTAACAGTAAAACTTATTAAAAAATCTTTCAAGCGAATTACAATTTCGCCAATAATGGAATCGCAGATTACCCAAGAAAGTATAAGAGAACTGTTAAATGCAAATGATTATAAAGGTTGTAGTGTTTATCAGTCTACCATACCAATAAGATTCTAATGCCATCATTATAACCGAGTCGTCGGTTCGAGTCCGACTATCAGCTCCAAGGGCAGAGATTACCTCTGCCTTTTATTTTTTGCATTGTTAAAAGCGTTAAAATAAACGAACAACTCATATTTACAGCCCTTGCAGCTGTACGCCGTGCGGTAGGGCGGGGGCTTGCTCCCGCCCTACCATCATAACCAATGCGAAGCATTGCATACCATCAACCACAGTTTGCATATCATCAAGCTTTGCTTGTATATCATCAACGCTATGCGTTGTATTTTTCTCTCCCTCAGTCATTTTTCTTCTGAAAAATGACAGCTCCCTCGTCAGAGGGAGCCTGTATCGGACACAATACGCATATAACAGAAAAAGCACTTGCAATGCAAGTGCTTTTTCCTTGGAGCTGCTAGGCAGACTCGAACTGCCGACCTCATCCTTACCAAGGATGTGCTCTACCACCTGAGCCATAGCAGCGTTTTTCATAACGCTAAAGTATTATACACATTTTACCCCTTGTTTGTCAACTGTTATTTGATAAAAAGCGGTATGAATCGTGTCAAAAATTCATACCGCCGTTATTTTTACCGATTATAACTCTCCGTCGGCTTTTCTCTTGAGATAATCCGAGGTTGTGGGGATTACAAGATTCGCCGCACCCTCGAGAATTTCAAAGGTTGCCTCGGTAACATACTGACATTCGCCGTCAACATTTACCGCCGCGGGAGCCTTGCTCTCAATGTGCATTTTTTTGCCCCTGACAAAGTTTGTGAAATCCCAGCTGAGGTGCTGACCGTTCTTGTATTGGTTTACAAGACCCGCAAGCTTCAGCCTGCTTACCGTGTTCTTGACTATGATGCAGTCGAGCAAGCCGTCGTCGGGCACAGCCTTGGGAGCGCCCATATATCCGCCGCCATACCAACGGGAATTGGCACACAGCGAAAAGAGCATTTTGCCCTCATAGGTCTTGTCGTCGTCAACGGTTACCTTAAAATACGAATTAAGGCGTTTTGCAAGGCAATAGAAAAGCGATACCGTATATGCCGCTTCGCCGTTTACGCCCGGTATTTTCTTCATATCCGCCTGTTTTGCGCATATTTCGGCGTCGAGACCCATAGAGCATTGGTTTATTGCAACCCTGTCCCCTGCCTTGATAAGGTCGAATTTGGTAACGGTGCCGTTTACCTGTGCGTCAATATCGACAAGGTCCTTTTTGTCGCCTAAAATTCTTATAAAATCATTGCCCGAGCCGAGCGGAATTACCGCAAACTCGGTGTTCGGATATTTATACGAGCCGTTTATTACCTCATAAAGCGTACCGTCGCCGCCGCAGGCATAAAACCTGATATTCTCCCCTGTTTTGGCTCTCTGCTTGACATAACGCATACCGTCGCCCGAAAATTCGGTAACATAAATTTCCGCGTCAAGCTCGGGATGGTCTTTTATGTACTGCTCCAAGGTCGGAATGAATTTCTTAACCGTGCCGCCCTTGCCGCTGGTAGGATTGACAATAAAAATATGCTGCATTTTTCTGCCTCCGCTTATTTGAAATACATATACATCTGACACTTTATCATACCGTTGTAAAGCTTTCTGCGCTTGTCGGCTTTCCTTGCAAACAGCTCCTCAAAGTCCTCCGACGGGCTTATGACGGAATAGCTGAAGCCGTGCTTTCTCGGGAATACCCTTCCCATTGTTTTTATGATTTCGCTGACCTGACCCTGCGACAACATTCTCTCGCCGTAGGGCGGATTGCAGATAACCGTTCCCCTTTCGGTTACCGGCTTGAAGTCCTTTAAGTCGGCACGGTGCAGTTCGATATAATCCGACACGCCTGCACGCATTGCGTTCTGACGGGCAATTTCAAGGGCGTTTCGGTCAATATCCGAGCCGTAAGCCTTAAAGTCGCTTTCACGGATTTCAAGGCTGCGGGCAAGCTCCCTTTCCCTGTCCCAGACAGCAAAATCAATCTGCTCAAAGCGCTCTGCCGAAAAATTCCTTTTCACGCCCGGAGCTATGTTGTGCACGAGCATTGCGCCCTCGATAAGGATTGTACCCGAGCCGCACATAGGGTCGTAGAGCGTGTGATACGGACGCAGCCTTGACAGACTGCACATCGCCGCCGCAAGCGTTTCCTTGAGCGGTGCGTCGTTTGCAACGGGTCTGTATCCCCTTTTATGGAGACCTGCACCCGTGGTGTCAATGAGCAAATGGACATTGTTCTTGATTATCGAAAACTCAATCTGATGCCTTGCGCCTGTCTCTTCAAACCAATCAATATTATATATGCTTTTAAGGCGTTCGACAATCGCCTTTTTTACAATCGACTGACAGTCGCTCACGCTGAAAAGGTCGGAATTGACGGAAAAGCCCTTGACGGGGAATTCGTCATATTCCGCAATCCATTTTTCCCAAGGCAATTTTTTGGTCCCCTGAAACAAATCCTCAAAACTGTGAGCCTCAAAAGAGCCGACATCAATGTATATCCTCTCGGAAAACCTTGAACGGATATTGGCTCTTGCCAGAATATTTTCGTCGCCCGAAAAAAAGACCCTGCCGTTTTCGGCGAGTACATTTTGGGCGTCCATTTTTTTAAGTTCGTCCGCAACAAGGCTTTCAAGCCCGAAAATGCACGGAGCAACCATATTTATCTGCATAAAATTTTATCCTTTGACAGTTTTATATATTATATAATTTTATTTGATAAAAATCAACAATTTTCAATTAGTAATCTTTGCCGAAACGCATAATTTAATCGGCGAAAACTCAAAAAATGCGTGCTAATAAAAATAAAATAAATAAAAATTACTTATTCTCTCCTACTTAACATAAGATATTTACTTGCACTCAAAAAATGAATATGAAAACTTATTTTTTCAAATTTGCAAAAATGTAACGGTTTTAGGTTTACATATCTCCCGAGTTACGACTATATATGGGAGATGATTTTATGAAAGCTACGGAAATTTGGCTTCCGTTTGACAGTTATGCAATTTGCCCGAAGTGTTTTTTTACCGATAAACGGTTCAGCTCACTGTCGGCAAACGCAAGGCTGCTTTATGTTTTTCTTTTTGACCGCACGAAGCTGTCCGCACAGAACGGTCTGTGCGACACCGACGGCGAGGTATTTGCCTTTTGCACCGTGGACACCGCCTGTGAAGTGCTCGGCTGCACGGGAAACACCGCAATAAAAGCGTTCAGGGAGCTTGAGGACGCAAGCCTTTTATACAGGGTGCGTACGGGCGTTATGCGTACATATAAAATATATTTGCTCAATCCCTGCGATATTTAACAAAAGAAAAAAGGCAAGAATTGCTTCCTGCCTTGAATTCTTAGGACAAAAATTACTGCTCAACAGCGTAAACGCTGACTCTTTTACGGTTCTTATCCATTCTCTCGAACTTAACAGTACCGTCGATTTTAGCGTAAAGAGTATCGTCCGAACCCTTACCAACATTCTCGCCGGGATGGATGTGTGTACCGCGCTGTCTTACAAGGATGTTGCCTGCAAGAACGAACTGACCGTCTGCGCGCTTAACGCCGAGACGCTTTGACTCTGAGTCTCTGCCGTTCTTTGTAGAACCCATACCTTTTTTATGAGCGAACAACTGAATGTTTATTTTAAGCATTATTTAGCACCTCTTTCGATTTTTATAAAATTCGGATACATTTTTTCAAGCTCTGTCATATGAAGCAGGAAGCCCGATAAAATGTCTTTTGCTTTTTCGGCGTCGGCTTTGTTCAATCGAAGCTCCATAAAGCCGTCGTTTTCGGAAAGTGCGTCGGGAGTGATTTTAATAATTTCCGTTACCGTGTTAGCCGTCATATATGCGGCGGAAGAAACACTTGCGCAAATTATATCCTCGCCCTCGTCGGCATATCCCGAATGACCGTTTATCGAAAAGCCCGTAACACTGCCGTCCGTGCCGAAAGTGAATTTTGCTCTTATCATAGAACGAAATTAAGCGTTGATACCGGTAATCTCAACCTTAGTATAGGGCTGACGATGACCTTTCTTGCGTTTTTCGTTCTTCTTGCACTTGTAAGTAAATACAGTGATTTTCTTACCCTTGCCTGTTTTAAGTGCTTTGCCTGATACAGTTGCGCCCTCTACATACGGAGCACCTACTTTGATACCGTCATCAGCACCTACTGCAAGAACCTTGTCAAAGGTTACTTCAGCATTGTCTTCTGCGTCAAGCTTTTCAACATAGATAACGTCGCCGTTTTCTACCTTGTACTGCTTACCGCCGGTTACGATGATTGCGTACATTTTTTTACCTACCTTAATATAGTCTCGCTATCGAGGGCGGGATAACCGCTTTATAGTGCGTTTGGACACACTGCCCCCTAATATGCGGCAAATAGTATTTTATCAGCGTTGTAAAGTTTTGTCAAGAGAAAAATGACTTTTTCCGACCTTTATCAAATGATTTCCTGCTCCGGAGCCTCTGTTAAGGGTTCGGTGGTCTGCTCCTCGGTTGTTTCCTCGACGGTTGTGCTCTCCGCCTTTTCCTTTATTGCGGCAAGCTTTTTGTTGAGCGCCGAAACGACTCTTTGGTCGGACAGCGAATTCACAGTCGAATAAGCCGTATTATAGTTGCCGTCGGTCGGATTTGCCGAATAGGCGTTTACAAGCGCTTCGGCACCCGTATATTTCGCAAGCTCAAGGCTGTCTTGCACAAAGACGACATTCGAGCCCGCCGACGACATATTACTGCCCTTTGCGTAATCGTAAAAGGAAATATCAAGGTCGATTTTATATTTTATTCCGCTGATTTTTCCCTTTTCCGAATACTGCCACATTTCGTAGCGGTGTGAGAAATCGGTCACGGACTGCGTGTAATGCGCCACCCAGATGTTATAGCCCGAGATACGGGAAAAGGTTAATTCATCGTCATAAAACGCCTTGCTTGCGTAAATTCCCGCCTTATAGCCCGAGCTTCTTACCGTCTCGCAAAACGCCACGGCGCAGTCGGTTCTCACACGCTTTGAAATCCTGTCCGCCCTGCCGCTTCGTTTGTCGTTGGCGTATTCCATATCGATATAGACGGGATATTGAAGCTTTCTGCCGTTGAGGGTGTTTAAGACAAGGCTTGCTTCCTCGACCGCTTCGGCAACATTTACCGCCTGACTGAAAAAGTACACGCCGACATCAATGCCGTTTGCCTGTGCGCCCCTGATATTGGCTTCAAACTGCGGATCTATTCTCATTTTGCCGTCGCTTCCGTAGCCCCTGTACGCTATTCTTATAATTGCGTAGTCAACGCCTGCCGCCTTGACCTGTGCCCAGTCAATAGTGCCCTGATGCTTGGAAACATCTATTCCCGTCCTTGACGCCTTTGCGCCGTAATTGTTGAAATAATATCGGAAGCCGCCGATTGTGGCGTGACCCCTTACAAGCTCGGACGAATTGCCGAACAGGAATATATCGTTATTTATCTTCACGGGTCCCCGGAGTCCGCCCGATACGGCATAGGTATAATCCGTAAGAGATGACTTGTCCGTTTGCGCCGTGCCGATTGAAGCGGCTGAAATGACAATATCGGAATTGTTGCCGTTTGTCGAGGAATCAATTACCCTGTTGCCGCCCGAGTCCTCGTCAACCCTGTCGTCGCCCGTGGCAACCGACGCCCTGACGCTTTTATCACGCTTGAACTTTGATTTGTCCAAGGTTTCCTCCTCGGTCGCAGCCTCCGAAGAGGGCTCCTCTTGCGTTTCGGGCTCCGTAACCGCCTGTGTTACCGTTTCATATTCCTCGGGCAGGTTCTCCGACACGGGAGCGGCGGTCATATGCGGCAAAAACGAGGTTGCAAAAAGTACAGCCGCAAAGGTCAGCACAAAAAGTACGGCGGAGCAAGCTATTCTTGCCTTGCCGTTATATAAAAGGCGCCCGAAATCGACGCTTTTGATTTTCTCTTTTAATTTTGGCAATACTTGCCTGTTGTTTTCTTTCATTTTTCACACTCCGACGCTGAAATTATACCACAAGCAGGCGCTTATTGCAATAAAGATAAAAAGTGCCGTAAGCATTGAGCTTACGGCACTTTAACAATCCCTCAGTCATTTTTTGTTTTTCAAAAAATGACTGCTCCCTTTACAAGGGAGCCTGTATTTGTTCGTAATTTTCAGTTTGTTATAAGCCTTTTTCGGCGGGGGCTTGCTCCCGCCGCTATTTTATATCAAATTTTCGTTATCTCTCCCTCAGTCATTTTTCTGCGAAAAACGACAGCTCCCTCGTCAGAGGGAGCCTATGTTTGTGCTAAATTTTCAATTTGTTATAAGCCGAAAGCTATTATAAATATGCAAATTTTTTCGGCGGGAGCAAGCCCCCGCCCTACGCTCTAAATGAATATGAAATCATCCGAGAAGTTCCGTTCCCTTTACGCAAGGGCGGCTGTTATTAACCTGTTTTGAATATCCGTTATACGGTAAAGACATATAAAAACAGTGAGAAGAAATGAAGTATCGAACCTGCGAGTACAAAGAAGTGGAACACGCTGTGGAAATACTTTTTCTTTGCGCCGATACCGTAAATTATTGCACCGAGCGTATAGGCTATGCCGCCCGCCACGAGCAGATATACCGCCCTGTGGTCGATACAGCCCCAAAGTATCTTAACGCAGAAGATAATCATCCAGCCGAGTGCGAGATACAGTATCATCTGAATTGTCTTTGTCGTATTGAACAGGAAAAATGTCATAAACATAGCGATTATGACCGTGACCCACGCAACGATTAAAATAATGAGTCCCGCCTTGAAATTAACAGGCATGAGAACGAGCCACGCAAACGGGGTTATCGTACCCGCTATCATAAGATATATCATCGAATGGTCAACCATTCGCATTGCTTTTTTTCCGTTATTCGGGCGAAGAGCGTGATAAACCGCCGAGCAGGTGTACATTGCAATCATTGTAAGACCGTAAATGAGCGCCGCCACGGCATACTGCCACGAGCGTGCCATAAACGCCTTGACAAGACACAGTAGCGTTGCGAGCACTGAAAGTCCGCCGCCTACCATATGGCTTATGGAGTTTATCCAATCTTCGGTTCGGGTGTAATTTGCGAGTTTGATTTTGTCAAGCTTAGACATTGTAATTCTCCTTTACTTTCTCTGCAAATTTTTCGATGTTTTCGCTCTCAAGCGAAAAACGCCTGTAAATACCCTTTTCCCTATCTGCCTTAATTACCTTATTTGCCATTATTCTATCAAAACCGCCGAGTTTTTTCAAGTCCAATTCCCCGCCGAAGGTGTCCGTCACAATCATCTTTTCGAGAAGCTGCGGCGGCACATTGTGCGAGATATAGTCCTGTGCGTTTTTCTCAAAGCAGTTACAGATAAAAAACGCCGTTTTCTTTTCTACAAGCACCGAAATGTACGAGAGCATAAGACGGGAGATGTTCCTGTCAACGGTTCCCATTCTGATATAGCTGCCGATTATCACGGTATCGTATTTTGCAAGGTCGAAGCTCTGCTCCGAGATGTTTACCGTGTCGCAGTTATCGAGCCGCTCCGACAGCATTTTCGCCGCCTTTTCGGTCGAGCCCGTCTTAGTCGCATATACAATTACAGTTGCCATTATATCACCTTATTACCGGTTGCCGAAAAGCACCGTGCTGAAATATCTTTCTCCCGTATCGGGAAGTATCGTTACAACGGTTTTGCCTTTTCCGAGTTTCTTTGCAAGGCGCAGAGCCGCCGCAACATTCGAGCCCGAGGATATGCCGCACAAAAGCCCCTCTTCCCTTGCGAGGCGGCGTGAGGTTTCAAGCGCCTCCTCGTCGGAAATCACGCAGATATCCTCGTAAATTTCCGTGTTGAGCGTTTTGGGGATAAGCCCGTCTCCGATACCCATCTGAAGATGCGTGCCGATACTGCCGCCCGAAAGGATAGCGGCGTGTTCGGGCTCAACCGCCCATATTTTAATGTCGGGGTACTGATTTTTAAGCACCTCGCCCACGCCCGAAAGTGTTCCGCCCGTGCCTACGCCCGAGCAAAAGCCGTGAACGGGACCCTCGACCTGTTCGAGGATTTCCATTGCCGTGCGGTACTTGTGAGCAAGCGGATTGTTCGGATTTTCAAACTGCTGAGGGATATATACATTCTTATCCTTTTTCGCCATATCAAGGGCGGTTTCAAGGCAGCCTGCGATACATTTGCCTATATCGCCGTCGTCGTGAACAAGGATAACCTCCGCACCGTACTGCTCGACAAGCTTCCGTCTCTCCTCGCTTACCGAGTCGGGCATTACTATTTTGACCTTATAGCCCTTTACCGCTCCGACAAGGGCTATGCCTATTCCCTGGTTTCCGCTTGTCGGCTCGACTATAATCGAGTCCTTGTTGAGCTTACCCTCTTTTTCCGCCTGCGAGAGCATATTGTAGGCAACCCTTGTTTTGATACTGCCGCCGATATTGACGCCCTCGTATTTTACAAGGATTTCCGCCGAGCCCTCGGGCACCATTCTGTTAAGCCTTATCATCGGCGTATGACCGATAGCCTCCAACACATTGTTATATATCAAGCTGTTCCCTCCGACTACCTTTTTACGGTAAGAGTTTCGTTGTCAAGCTCTCCGCCCGTGAGGATTTCCCTTATTGCCCCGTCAAGCGAAGAGGTAAGACCTGTTATTTTTTCATTTTTGATTTTAAGTTTTTTTACCGCCCTGTCGGGAAGTCCGACGAAAGCGGTAACCGCATTGTAATACGCCGTGCCCTCGGGGTGCTTATCGGAAGCGCCGTCAAGCACCGACAAAAGCATTTCGTTTACTATGTCGATTATCTTCTTGTCAGCGAGCTCGTCGAGGTCGGAATTTGAAAAGGTTGTACCGAGTGTTACGGCGTTTACGATTTTTCCGAGCGTTTTCACGGACATTTTATCAGTAACGCACGAAAGCGCTTTGAGCACTGGGCGCAGTTTGAGCGCCGTTTTCCTGCCCATGCCGTACTCCTTCATATCCTTTACATAATATTCCTTATCGGAATTTTTTGCCGACGAAAGTATTCTGCCGACAAGGTTTTGTGCGTGGATTTCAAAGTACCGTGAGGTGTATTTTTCGCCGTTATAGGTAAAGCCCGCAAGCTTTCGGGTTTCAATCTCCACCGTGTCCCCGTCAGCCGTGAGCGTTACAATGGGCGCAGGATAACCGACAAGTGAGCCGACATTTATCTCGTAAAGCTCCTTGCCCGCAGGCGACACATATTTGTCTATGCGCTGAATATGGCTGTGACCGACAAACAGGAAGCGCATACCCGCTTCGGCGAATTTTTCGATATACATTTCGTGCTTTTTACAGCAGGTGCCGTGGTCGGTTATGAGCGGCGAAATGTGCGGATATAGCAGATGGTGCTCCATACCGATAACCAATTTACCGCTGTCCGCCTCTTTTTTAATCCTGTCCGTTATCCATTCGAGGTGTTCGGGCATAAAGCCGGAATTGCCCTCGCCGTCCTGGTCGTCGATAAGCGAAAAGAGCACGACATCGTTCGGAAATTCGACAATGTACGACGAGGTTCCGAGGTGGGTTATGTATTCCTCCTTCGCCCTGTTCGGTCCGAAGTTGTAATACATTTCGTGCAATTCCTCGCTTGTGACGGTCTCGACATCGTGATAAACCCTGTCGCCGACATAACGCCTTGCGTTGCCGTCACAGCACCAATCGTGGGTTGCAAGGGTAACGCAGACGGGGATTTTTTCGGAAAATTTATTAAGTTTTTCAATCATCTCAAGGTGGCTTGCCTTTTCGCCGTCGTCGGATATATCGCCGATTATCATAAGTGCGTCGGGATTTATCTCTTTAATCTCTTCGAGTGCGGCGTCGATTATCGCTCCCGTTTCCCTCAAGCATTTTTGGTCGGTTCCGCTCCGCCTTTCATATGCCTCGCCGCTTGTTCCGAGAGTTTCGGAATAGTGGTGCGTGTCGGCAATGAAAGTGAGCGTTGTTTTTTTACTGTTCTGCATTTGCTTTCTCAAGAGCCTCTTTTTCGTGGCGAGCCTTGAGCTCTTCTATCATCATATGATGGCTCTTGCCGGAAATATTATAGAACGCCATCGGGATGAGCATAAGAGCGTAACCGATTGCGGGAAGAAGCGTTGTCATAAAGAACAGAGCCTTGTTTGTAGCCGCATTCTGTATCATTGAGCCCTCTGTGTGGACAATATAGCCCGTAATGCGGAGAATAGCAAGTCCGATAGCAGACGAAACTGAGTTTTCAATCTTGCCCGTAAAGGACATAAGCGAAAGCATAACGCCCTCGACTCTTGTACCTGTTTTCCACTCGACATAGTCAACGGTCTCGGCTTCCATCTCTTTCTGCATAAGGTTTTTACACTCAAGCGGAATAGCGGTAAGACCTGTGAAGAGAACCGTGAGAATACCTATCGGAAGCGAAACCACTTCGCCCGCTTCCTTACCGAGATAGCCGTTGCGGCAGGTGATGTAGAACAGAACATGAAGTCCGATAGCCACAATGCAGCAAACTCTGAAGAACTTTCTCGGGTCGGATTTTGTGCCGAGCTTTTCAACAAGCTTCGGAACGCCGATGCCTGCGATAAGGAAGCCCGGAAATGTTATAACATCGATGAAAACATTGTATTTCGTTGTGAACATAAGGTCTGCAACGAAGTAGAAAGAAATCTGATTTGTAACCTTGACGATAAGGAAGAAAAGGTTTGCGATAAAGAGCATAAGAAGAGGTCTGTTTTTGAAAAGAAGCGAGAAGCACTCTGCGATAGACGGCGACTCCTCGTGATGAACAGTTCTCTCCGTCGTGTTCTTAAATGTAAAGCGTGTGAATACAAGTATGCCGATTGCCGAAACACAGCCGCCCGTAAGGTAAGCCTTTGCGGTGTGGGTGTTGAAGTAGGGTAGCCAGCCTGCGCACGCAACGAAAAGTCCGGGTAACACGCCCGAAACGGAACGGACAATCGACGACACGCCGTACAGCTTCGTTCGCTCAATTCCGTTCGGCGTAATCGCAAACGCCAAAGCGCCCATGGGAATGTCGAAAGCTGTGTATGTAACATCAAGTCCGACGAAAAGGAAGGTTGTCCACGCAATGCACATCCAGTCGGGCATCTGCGAGGGAATACCCACGAAGAACAAAATCATAACCGCAGCAATGAACCACGGAGCACGGCGGATATAAGGTCTCATCTGACCTTCCTTTGTACGGGTCTTATCGACGATAACGCCCATCATCGGGTCGTTGATAGCGTCGAATATACCGCAGTAAAGCCTTATTTTCGAGGCAAGACCCATCGGGTTTGAAAACCTTGAAAACAGTACATTTGTCAAAAAGTAGTTGAGGTATTTCGAGCCTGTCATTGAAGTGAACATACCCTGTGCGCCTCTGCCGAGAGCATAGGAAATCGTTTCACGCCAAGTGAGGTAGGTTTCTTCGCCTACATCTTTTTTGACGATTTTCGAGTCTAAAAATTCTTTTACCTTTGCCATAGATATCCCCTTTGGAATCAAATATTTTTTATTTCACAGGCAGAGAACACGCCTTTGTCTGTAATATAAGCCGTGATTAAGCTGTTGTCGGTCACATCAAAAGCAGGGTTGAGCGCAGAAACGCCGTCGGGCGCCATACGCTTTTTATAGTGCATTTCGGTAACCTCGTCGGGAGAACGCATTTCTATTTTAATTTCGCTCCCCGTTTCGGTCCGCTTGTCAACGGTCGATATGGGAGCGCACACATAAAACGGAATACCATAGTGCTTTGCAAGTATCGCAACGCCCGAAGTGCCTATCTTATTTGCCGTGTCGCCGTTTGCGGCTATCCTGTCCGCTCCGACAAGCACTGCGTCTATAAGCCCGTTTTTCATAACATAGGAAGCCGCATTGTCGCAGATGACGGTAGTGTCGATCCCTGCGCTTACAAGCTCATAGCAGGTAAGCCTTGCCCCCTGCAAAAGCGGACGGGTTTCATCGGCGTACACCTTTAATTTGTGACCGTTTTCGGCGGCAATGTATACGGGCGCCAGCGCCGTGCCGTACTTCACGCAGGCAAGCCTGCCCGCATTGCAATGTGTGAGAACAGCGTTTTTGTCAGCCAAAAGCCGTGCGCCGTACTCGCCTATTTTTCTGCAACACTCAATGTCATCATTATGTATCTGCAAAGCCTTGTCCTGCAAGGCTTTTTTGATGTCGTCAAGGCTTTTGCCTTTACAGGAGAAAAGCACTTTTTTCATCTCGTCAGCCGCCCAGAAAAGGTTGACTGCGGTCGGCCTTGAGGACAAAATGTACTCGCAGTTTTCCGAAAATTCGGAAACAAAGCCCTCGTAATCCGTCCGCTCGCTTTTGTTTGCAAGAACGGACAGGGCGATTGCCGCGGAAACGCCTATGCACGGCGCTCCCCTGAGCTTTAATTCTTTTATTGCGGAAAATATATCCTCTTTTTTATCGAGTGAGAGCGTGACAACCTCATTCGGAAGCCTTGTCTGGTCGATTATTACAAGCTTGTTGTTTTCGGTGTCGTAGGCAACCGTTTCTCCATGTAAATCAAACATCAGGCAGCTCTCCGATTATCTTCATAATGAGTTTTTGCATTTCCTCGCCCTTTTTTCTGCCCGCTTCGAGGACTTCCTCCTCGGTAAGCGGTCGGTCGAGTATTCCCGCCGCCATATTTGAAATGAGTGAAAAGGCAAGCACACGCATTTTGCAGTGGTTTGCCGCTATGACCTCGGGCACGGTGGACATTCCCACCGCGTCGGCACCGAGCACACGGAAAGCCCTTATCTCTGCGGGAGTTTCATACGACGGGCCCGTGCAGGCGATATAAACGCCGTCCTTAATTTCAACGCCCGTCTCCTTTGCGCACTTTTTGGCAAGCGCACGCAATTCGGGGTTGTAAGCGTAGCTCATATCGGGAAATCTCACGCCGAAGCGTTCATCATTCTTACCTATGAGCACATTTGTGCCCATAAAGTTGATATGGTCGTTGATAAGCATAATGTCGCCGACGGAAAAATCCTTGTTTATGCCGCCTGCGGCGTTTGTGACAATCAGATTGCGAACTCCGAGCAGGTGCATAAGCCTTACGGGCAGCACAATATCCTGCATTGCGTAGCCCTCGTAGAAATGGAACCTGCCCTGCATACAAATGACAGCCTTACCGCAGAGCGTTCCGACAATGAACCTGCCCTTATGACCGGGAGCTGTCGAAACGGGGAAGCCGTCAATGTCCTTGTAATCGATATACACGGGGTTTTCGATTTTCTCGCCGAGCGAGCCGAGCCCCGAGCCTAAAATTATACCCGTTTCGGGGGTAACGCTGATTTTTGACTTTACAAAATCAAGCATTTTTTCAATTCTGTCCATTTTGAACCTCCGAAACAACCTCGCCGACTATCCTGTTGACCTCATAGCCGACCTTTTCAATATCGACGGTCATATACTCGCCGTCCTTATAGAGAACTCTGCCGTCAACCATAGTCAGAACAACATCCGATTTTTCGGCGGAATAGACGATATTGCTTACAACATCAAACGACGGGTACATATTGGGCTTGTCCGTGTCAATAACGGCAATGTCCGCCTTGAAGCCCTCTTTTATAAGACCCGTATCAAGCCTCTGCTGAGCCCTTGCGCCGTTGTAGGTTGCCATTTTAAGAACCGTTTTCGGCGAAACAACATCGGGTCTGCCCGTAAAGCCCTTGGGAAGAATTGATGCAAGGTACATCTCACGGAACATATCAAGCCCGTTGTTGCTCGAGGCGGAGTCGGTGCCTATCGCAACATTTATACCGCTTTCAAGCAGAGTGTTTGTGTCGCACACGCCGCTTCCGAGCTTTAAGTTGCTTGCGGGGCAATGGGCAACGCTCACGCCCTTTTCCTTTATAATCTCCCTGTCCTCGTCCGAAACATAGACGCAATGCGCAAATATTGTCGGTCTTTCGAGCACGCCTGCGTCATAAAAGAGCCTTGTCGGCGTTTTGCCGTACTTCTTTATGCAGTTTTCGTGCTCCGCCTTGGTTTCGGAAACATGGATATGGTTGACCTGACCGAAGTCGTTCTCCCTTGCGAACTCGCCGAATTGCTCAATCATGGAGAGCATATTCGTGTATTCCGAATGGAGCGACATATCGATTTTAATCCTGCCGTTTTCGGTGTTGTGGTACTGCTTTACGCCGTCGAGCGCCTCCCTGACACGGTAGCTGTCAAGGAAGCTTTTCTCATCCGAAAACGAAGAAATCGACCTGCCGAAGTTTATCTTCATTCCGCTCTCACGGGCAGCTTTGATAACTCCGTCCTGAAAAAAGTACATATCCGAAAACGAGGTTGTGCCGCACGCAAGCATTTCTGCGGCAGAAAGCATTGTGCCGTAATATGCCCTGTCGATATTGAGCCTGTCCTCAAACGGAAATACCTTTTCGTTGAGCCAGCGGTCAAGCGGAAGATTTTCCGCATATCCCCTCAAAAGGGTCATTGTCGAATGTGTGTGTGCGTTGACAAAGCCCGGCATAAGCACCTTGTCTTTGCCGTCGTACACCTCGCCGAAATCGCCGTCGGGCTTTGACTTGCCGACATAAGAAATTTTATCGCCGTCCGTTGCGACATACATATCGCTTTGATAATCGAAATTCTCGTCGATTATACCGATTTTTTTAAATAACATAAACGCCTCTTAAACAGTTTCAAGCTCAATCTTTTCAATCACAACATCCTTGGACGGCTTGTTCATAAAGTAATCCACTTTGACATCCGCAATTTTATCGACAACATCCATACCCTCGATTACCTGTCCGAATACGGTATGATGATAGTCGAGCCACGGCGTGCCGCCCTCCTGCTCGTACTTTTCTATACACTCGGTGGGGAAGTATCTCTCATCCGCACAGCGAAGCTGGTCGAGCATATCGTCCGAAACCTCTTTAGCCTGAACTATAAAGAACTGACTGCCGTTTGTCGAGGGACCTGCGTTTGCCATACACAAAGCGCCTCTGAAATTGTGGAGCTCGGGGGTAAATTCGTCCTCAAACGGCTCGCCCCAGATGCTCTCGCCGCCTGTGCCCGTGCCGTTGGGGTCGCCGCCCTGTATCATAAAGTCCTTGATTACACGGTGGAAAATCAAGCCGTCGTAATATCCGTTCTTTGCGTGAGTGAGGAAGTTTTCAACCGCCTTGGGAGCGTCCTCGCCGAAAAATTTAATTTTGATGTCGCCCATATTTGTTTTCATAACGGCAACCGTTTCGCCCTTTGCGGGCGCAGTAAACTGCTTTAACATTGTATTTTCTCCTTTTATTCCTTTTACTCTGTGCTCTTGAGTGATTCTATCATATCAATCTTTCTCAGCTTAAACGACATCAGGACATTTACAAGGATTGAGAAAGCGGCTGTCAGCACAATGCTGAAAATGTAGCTGTACCACTTTATCTGCCGAGCGAACATCATAGTGTCGGTCTCGACGCTGCGCATTACGAAGAAGTGCAGTACAACGCCGATTATTATACCGAGTATCATACCCATAACGGTAAGGATTATGTTCTCACGGAACACATATCTTTCAAGCTCGCCGTCATAGAAGCCGAGCACCTTTAAGGTCGCAAGCTCACGCCTGCGCTCGGTTATGTTGATGTTGTTGAGGTTGTAGAGGACAACTATAGCAAGAAGTCCCGCAGAGACAATCATCAGCGCAACAATTATATTTAGGTTGCCCATAGCCTCGTCGACCTGCTTTTGGGTGTCGGTGTTCATTGTAACCGAGGTTATGCCGTCAATCTGCAAAAGCTGTTTTGAAAACTCGCTGTTGTCCTGTGCGCTGCTCCTCAAAAGAAGCGTATTGAGCGCCGCAGAGTCGCCGAACAGGTTCTTGTATGCCGTCGGGGTCATATAAACATAGTGGTAAATATAGTTTTCCGCAACTCCGAGGATTTTTACCTCGGCAGTCGAATTCCCGTCCTTTTCGGTCTTGAACGAAACAGTGTCGCCCTCCTTGACGCCGAGCATTTTAGCAAGCTTTTCCGTGATTATAACGCCGTCGTCAGAAATGCTTATCTGCTTGTGTCCGAATCTTGTCTGAATAGTGATGTACTCCGAGAGATAATCGACATTCTGCGGAACAAGGATATATGCGTTCTGCTGTTTGTCGTTCGCATTGACATAGGTAAGGGTTCTGTAAGTCTGGAGATAATCGTCAACGCCCTCTATGCCCTGAACCTCGGAGAGAAGGTGTCTGCGCTCGGTTCTCGTAAGGCTTTCGTCAACGGTAACCGTGCCCTGATAGTTCCAAATCTTGTTAAACTGATTTTTCGTCATTGACGAAACAGAGTCACGGATGCCGAAGCCCACAAGCAGCAGCGCCATACAGCCCGCAACGCCGAAAAGCGTCATATAAAGCCGCTTTTTATATCTCATAAGGTTTCTCAACGCCGCTTTCTGCGAGAAGTTGAGCCTTACCCAGAAGCCCTTGAATTTTTCAAGGAATATCTTTTTGCCCGTCTTGGGAGCCTCGGGACGCATAAGTGCGGCGGGGCTTTCCTTTAATGAGCGGCGGCACGCAAACAGCGCCGCTCCCGTTGTGCAAAGCACCGCTATGACGACCGCAATTACCGCATACGGGATATTTACGAAGCTTGCCGTCTTTGTGAGGTTGACATACATAATTTTATATGTCCTCAATACAAGTCCGGGGATAAGCAATTCGCCGAGTACCGCACCGACAATTCCGCCGATAAGCGTTGCAAGGAAAGCGTAAAGCACATACTTTGCGACTATCGACTTCTTTGAATAGCCGAGAGCCTTGAATGTACCTATCTGCGTTCTTCTCTCCTCAACCATTCTTGCCATTGTGGTAAGGCTGACAAGCGCCGCAACAAGGAAGAAGATTATCGGGAACACCGTACCTACGGCGTTTATACCCTTTGCGTCGCTCTCAAACGAAGCATAGGAAGCGACAGCCTCCCTGTCCGTAACATACCATACGGGCACATCGGTGGTTGCGATTTTTTCTTTGTATTTGTTGAGCTTTGCCTGTGCCGAGTCAAATTCGGCAACAAGCTCGTCTTTTGAAAGATTGTATTCCTCCGTGGCGGCGTCAAGCTGTTCCTGCTTGTCGGAGACTATGTTCTGCGCCTCTCTGACCGCCTCGTCGCCCTGTGCGAGCTTTTCCCTCGCCTCGGCAATCGCCTCGGGGCTGCCGTTCAATATCTGTTCGGCGTTGGCTATCTGAACCTCCGCCTGCTCTATTCCCGATTTAAGGGTTGCAAGCTGACCCTGATAAAGCTGTGCCATCGCCTTGTAGCTGTAAACCTGGAAAGCGGCGTCCGCATATTCCTCGGTGGTCATTGAGCCCGCATTTTTACGAAGCTCCTCCTCCATATTGGCAATGGTTCCCGACACCTGCTCAAGCTGACGGGAGGTCGTGTTGTACTGAACACGCAGGGAAGCAAGGGTTGTCTTTGCCTCCTCGACCTTCTGTCTGTTCTCGTCAAGACTGCCCTCCTGCAAGTCGAGAAGAGCCTGTGCGTCGTCGATTTCCTGGCGGCGTGAGTCAATCTCCGCCTGTGCGGTGTTGAGCTCCGCCTGTGCGTCGGAAAGCTGCTGATATGCGCTTTCAAGCTGCGACATAGCCTTTTGCTTTTTCTCTTCAAAGCGAGCCTCGGCTTTGTCAATCAAATCGCCCGACTCGTTCTTAAACTCGTCGTATCTTACATTACAGCGGGTCTCCGCTATCGTGTTTATGTTTGAAACAACGCTGTCAACAAGGCGTGAATATTTTCCCGAGAAGCAGTTGAGCTCCGCCGCACCGTTGACGGTAACAAATATCTTTGTGAAAGCCGTAAGGGTAAACGCCTCTTTCGGGATTACAAGGAAAGCGTCAACCGTACCGTTGCCTATTGAGGTCGTTCCCCTGTCGTCGCTGAGGTAATAAGAGGTCGTACCCACGCCGACTATCGTAAACTCGTCGGTTGCAAGCGTGTCCGAAAGCTCGTCGTCCGTACCCATCGAAAGCTTTACGGTGTCGCCTATCTGATAGCCCGTCTTTTCAAGGAAAAGCTTATCGGCGATACACTCGTTGTATTTTTCGGGGTATCTGCCCTCGGTTACCTTTACAAGGTTTATTCTGTCGGTCAGCGAAAGGACCGTGGTTACAATCTCGCTGTCCGTACCCGAGCAGAGGAAGTCTCCGCTGTATGCGCCCTCGGCGTCCTTAACGCCTGCGATTTTAAGCAGCTCGACAATATCCTTGCCCGTCATACCCAGAGTGCCCTGGATACAGATGTCCATCATATTTTCCGAGTCATAGGTCTTGTCTGCGGAGGATTTCATAGCGGGCGTCGCCGCCTTTATTCCCGAAAAGAAAGCCGTTCCGAGAGCAACTATCAGAAGTATAGAAAGAAACCTCGCAAAACTGCCCTTTACTTCACGACGGAAGTCTTTTTGTAACGATTTTGTCATTTCTTTCTTCCTTTACCATTCAATGTATTCAACGGGAGTGGGCTTTTCATTGAGCAAAAGCTTGTCGACTCTGCCGTTCTTTACTTTGATTACCTTATCCGCCATGGGAGCGAGCGCCGAGTTGTGCGTGATAACGATTACCGTAACACCCTTTTCACGGCAGGTGTCCTGCAAAAGCTTCAATATCGACTTACCCGTTATGTAGTCGAGCGCACCCGTAGGCTCGTCGCACAAAAGGAGCTTCGGATTTTTCGCAAGCGCCCTCGCAATGGAAACCCTCTGCTGTTCGCCGCCCGAAAGCTGTGACGGGAAGCTGTCAAGTCTGTTGGAAAGTCCGACTTCCTTTAACACATCGGAAGCGTCGAGGGGATTTTTTGAAATCTGCAAAGCAAGCTCGACATTTTCAAGCGCCGTGAGGTTACCGACCAGATTATAGAACTGGAAAACAAAGCCCACATCGTCACGCCTGTAAGCCGTAAGCTGTGATTCGTTGTATTTTGTAATATCTGCGTTATCGACAAAGATAGTGCCCGAGGTTGCCGTATCCATTCCGCCGAGAATGTTAAGAATTGTGGTTTTACCCGCACCCGACGGGCCGACAATTACGACAAATTCGCCTTTTTCGATTCCGAAGCCGATTTCGTCAACCGCCTTTATCTCTACCTCGCCTGTTTTATATGTTTTTGTTACATTACGGACTTCAATAAACGCCATATTGCAAACCTCTCCTATTGTAAAAATATATACTTTATTATTGTATCACAACACGCACCGGATTTCCATAGCAAATATCATAATTAAAATTCTGTTCATATAATTTCGGACATTGTCCGAGAACATCGGTAGGGCGCTGTCAACGGCGGGAGCAAGCCCCCGCCCTACGCTATACGATATATTTTTCAGGTTGTGCGTTCAGCCTCCCTTGTGTAAAGGACGGTGCCGAACGAATGTGAGGCGGAGGGATTGTAAGGTTGTTATTATATGATTTTGTAAAAATGCCTGGGGGAGTTCTTTATAATTTGATGTAATCTTTTTTACTCCCTCAGTCAAACGCAAAGCGTTTGGGGTATTTGTCAAAAAGTTGACAAAAACATTGAGGGAAATCATAAAGAAGCTTCAAAAATGATTGGGGATAAATAACCCAAAGAAGAATGTAATCTGATAGGGTT
>CABUHY010000014.1 GCA_902491475.1 uncultured Eubacteriales bacterium | reverse complement strand
CTCAAAATTTTGCCAATGGCAAATTTTGAGGGCATTATAATTATGAATAGTGTGATTTCACACTATTCCCATAGCCTTTCAGGCAACAAATAGTTTATTAAAAATCACCGATTTAACCTGCGTTGCCTGAACAGGCGTGATGGTGATTTCTGCCATCTCAAAATTTTGCCAATGGCAAATTTTGAGGGCGTTATAAGTTAAACAGCGTGATTTTTCACGCTTTTCTCCTTTATGCTTTTATTCCGCGGTTTACAGCCGAGAACAAAGCGCTGATTGATGCGGCGATAATATCGTCGTTTACGCCTGCGCCCCATACGAGCTTGCCGTTGTCAAGCGTAATGCCGACATAGGAAATCGCCTGCGAGGAAGAGCCCTTTGTCAAAGCGTGCTCCTCATAAGTAAGCTCAGAGAACGAAACGCCGAGGCTGTTCTTAATAGCGTTGCTTACCGCGTCGAGGCGTCCGTTACCGTGAGCGACAACCTCTTTTACCTCGCCGTTCATTTCAACCGTGAGCATAACCTTTATCGTGTCCGAACGGACAAAGTGATAATCAACAAGCTTTATCGGGTCGTTGATGTTTATATAGTTGTCGGTAAACGCCTTGAGAACCTCGTCGGGATGAAGCTCTGCGTGTGCGTGGTCGGAAATGCTCTTGACGGTATAACCGACATCCTCACGCATTTTCTTGGGAAGGTCATAGCCGAACTGATGTTCAAGCAAATATCCGATACCGCCCTTGCCCGACTGCGAATTTATGCGGATAACATCCGTTTCGTACTGTCTGCCGACATCGGCGGGGTCAATGGGAAGATAGGGAACCGTCCAGGTGTCGCACTTCTTCTCCTCACGGTACTGCATACCCTTTGCTATTGCGTCCTGATGCGAGCCCGAGAACGCCGCAAAGACAAGCTTGCCCGCATAAGGCTGTCTGTCATAAACGGTCATACCGGTGTTTCTCTCATAGACGGAAACTATGTTGGGCATATCCGAGAAATCAAGTCCCGGGTCAACGCCCTGTGCGTACATATTCATTGCGAGCGTTACTATATCGACATTACCCGTGCGCTCGCCGTTGCCGAAGAGAGTGCCCTCAATTCTGTCGGCACCCGCTAAAATTCCGAGCTCGGAATCCGCTACGGCACAACCTCTGTCATTGTGAGGATGAAGCGAAACCACAACGGAATCCCTGTATTTAAGGTTGTCGCACATATACTCAACCTGGTCCGCATAGACATGCGGCGAGGAGAGCTCAACCGTTACGGGAAGGTTGATGATAGCCTTTCTGTCGGGTGTGGGCTTCCACACATCAAGAACGGCATTGCACACTTCAAGCGCATATTCGGGCTCTGTTCCCGTAAAGGACTCGGGCGAATACTCATAACGGTAATTTATGCCCATTTCCTTTGCGATGTTCTCAAAGAGGATTGCACCGTCAACGGCGATTTTCAAAATCTCCTCCTTGGATTTTCTGAAAACCTGCTCACGCTGAGCGAGAGAGGTTGAGTTATAAAGATGAACTATTGCGTTTTTGCAGCCCTTGAGCGCCTCAAAGGTCTTTCTGATGATGTGCTCACGGCTCTGTGTGAGAACCTGTACGGTTACATCGTCGGGAATCATATCCTTTTCGATAAGCGTACGCAGGAAGGTGTATTCCGTTTCGCTTGCCGCAGGGAAGCCGACCTCAATCTCCTTAAAGCCGAGCTTTACCAAAAGCTGAAAGAAATCAAGCTTTTCTTCAAGGCTCATAGGCACGATAAGCGACTGGTTGCCGTCTCTCAAATCGACCGAGCACCAAATCGGCGGCTTTTCGATATATGTCTTGTCAAGCCATTTCCTCGTCGGATTTTTGACGGGGAAAAACTGTCTTGTGTATCTTGATGTGTTTACCATTGTTTACTCCTTATATCTGCGCTATAACCTCGACTTCCACCAATGCGCCCTTGGGTAAGCCCTTTACCTCAACGCAGCTGCGTGCGGGTGCGGAAGTGATGTATTCGCCGTAAACCTCGTTGAACGGAACGAAATCGTTAATATCCGCAAGGAAGCAAGTGGTCTTGATTACCTTGTCGAACGATGTGCCCGCCTCTTCGAGAACAGCCTGAAGGTTCTTCATAACTCTTTCGGTCTGAGACTTAATCTCGTCGCCTACGATAACGCCTTTTTCGGGGTCGAGTGCTATCTGACCCGAAGTATATACCGTACCGTTTACGGAAATTGCCTGCGAATAGGGTCCTATAGCTTTGGGTGCTTTATTTGTTGAAATCTTTTCCATAGTTAAAATCTCCTTTAATCAAAAAAGTTTAAGTCCTGCGTCTTCAAGCGCTTTTTTAATGGTGTCGATGTGCTCGAAGTTCCTTGTTTCAAGCGTAACGGTAAGATAGCAGCCGTTTACATCCGAGCCCTCGGGTGCGTGCTCGTGATATACTGCGGTAACATTGCCGCCGCACTCCGAAATAATCTGCGAAACCTTGAGAAGCTGACCGGGCTTGTCAACAAGCTCGATATTGAACTGACAGCTTCTGCCCGACATCAAAAGACCTCTTGCGATAACCCTTGAAAGGATCGTAACATCGATATTACCGCCCGAAACAACGCAAACAGCCTTTTTGCCCTTCAAATCAATCTTGTCGAACATAGCCGCCGCAACGGGAACTGCGCCCGCACCCTCGGCAACAAGCTTGTGCTGTTCCATCAAAGCGAGGATAGCCGCCGAAATTTCATCGTCGGTAACGGTTACTATCTCGTCAACATACTTTGAGCAAATATCGTATGTAAGGTCGCCCGGCTCCTTTACCGCAATACCGTCGGCAATGGTTTTTACGCTCGGGAGAGTTTCAATCTTGCCGTCCGCAAGCGAATTTTTCATTGACGGAGCGCCCGCAGCCTGTACGCCGTAAACCTTGACATTGGGATTGAGCTGCTTTATTGCGAAAGCAACGCCCGAGATAAGTCCGCCGCCGCCTACGGGAACGATAACCGCGTCAAGGTCGGGTATCTGCTCGTAAAGTTCGAGAGCGATTGTGCCCTGACCCGATATTACATCGGGGTCGTTGAACGGGTGGATAAATGTATAGCCGTTTTCGTCTCTCAATTCAAGAGCCTTTTTGTATGCGTCGTCATAAACGCCGTTTACAAGGCAAATTTCCGCCCCGTAGCTCTTTGTAGCCTCGATTTTAGAAATCGGAGCGCCGTCGGGGAGGCAGATTGTAGCCTTAATTCCGTTTTTCTGTGCCGCAAGGGCAACGCCCTGCGCATGGTTACCTGCCGAACAGGCAATAACACCCTTTGCCTTTTCCTCCGGGGTAAGCTGCGACATCTTGTAGTATGCGCCTCTTACCTTAAACGAACCCGTTACCTGTAAATTTTCGGTTTTGAGATAAAGCTCTGTGCCGGGTTTAAGCTTGGGAGCATAAATAACATCTGTTTTTCTGACAACATTTTTAAGCACATAGCTTGCTTTGTAGATGTTGTCGAGAGTCAATTTACTGTTCACTGTGTTACTCCTTTATATCAAACTGTTAATAAACTGTTCTGCCGCACGGGGCGAGCGTGAGCCCTTTGAAAGCGCAAACGCCTCGGCTTTGAGGTCGAGCTCGTCCGACGGTATATTCAAATCGGCTCTTTGAGCCAACTGATGTACGATTTCAAGATACAAAGCCTTGTTGGGCTTTGAGAAATATACGACAAGACCGAAACGGTCGGAAAGAGACATAAGCTCCTGCATGGTGTCGGCACGATGAACATCGTCCGTTCCCTGCCTTTCGGCAAAGCTTTCCTTTACGATATGGCGTCGGTTGCTTGTCGCAACGATAACCGCATTACTCGCCTTGCCCGAAGCCGAACCCTCAAGCACCGCCTTGAGCATACTGAAGCAATCGTCGTTCTTGTTAAATGAAAGGTCGTCGATAAAAATAATGAATTTGAGGGGGTTGCCCTCAATTCTCGACATTATATACGGTAAATCGAAAAGCTGGTCCTTGCGAAGCTCGATAAGACGGACTCCGTTATTGAAAAAGTGGTTGGCGCAAGCCTTTACCGTGGAGGACTTGCCCGTTCCCGCATCGCCGCACAAAAGCGTGTTGAGTGCGGGTCTGCCCTGTGTGAGCGCCTCGATATTGTCATACACCTGACGCCTTTCCGCCTCATAGCCGACAAAATCGTCAAGCGATATATCGTCCGCAAAATCTATCGGACAAATTTCGCCGTCGGACACACGGAACATCTTCGATGTAGCGAAAATTCCGTAGCCGTAGGATGAAAGGTTAAGCGCTCTCTCCGAATACATTTTTTCAAAGTCAATGTACGAATTCTCAAACTGCGGAACATAGATATTTTCGGGAAAATCGCAGATTTCGGCGCTTTTGAGCCTTGTGAGTGAAGTCAGAACCGCAAGCTCTTTTTTGCAGTTTTCCTCGAGCGAAGGGGGTATTTCCTTACCCTGCGACCTCAACACGATATACCTGTTTTCGCTCTCGCAAACAGATATTCTCAAAAATTCCGATAAACTGTTGTTATACTCCGCAAGGCTTGCCACGAACTCGCCGTACAGAGCCGATTTTCCGCAAATATCGCCGTCGCAATTCAGAAACTTAAGCAAGGCCGCCATAGGAGCCTTGCTCAAGATGTCTCTGAATACATTGAACGCCAATATGTTACAAATCAAATTTTTCTTTTGATTGATGTCCATATCCGTATCCCTGAATTAGAATTTATTGATTATTGCTCCCTTGTCGGCAGAGCTTACCATCTGTGCGTATCTTGCGATATAGCCTTTAAGATTTTCTTTTCTCTTAATCGGCATAGTAGCCTTACGCTCTTCAATCTCCTTTTCGTCAACCTTCAATTCGATTGAATACTCGGGAATGTTGATTGAAATCAGGTCTCCCTCCTTGACATAGGCGATAAGTCCGCCGCTGACAGCCTCGGGGGAAACATGACCTATCGAAGCGCCTCTTGTTGCACCCGAGAAGCGTCCGTCGGTAATAAGGGCAACATCCTTATCAAGACCCATACCCGCTATTGCGGAGGTCGGCGAGAGCATTTCTCTCATTCCGGGGCCGCCTGCGGGACCTTCGTATCTGATAACAACGACATCGCCTTTGACTATTTTGCCTGCGTAAATTGCGGCAATAGCCTCTTCCTCGCTCTCAAAGACCCTTGCGGGACCCTCGTGAACAAGCATTTCGGGAGCTACCGCACTGCGCTTTACGACGCAGCCGTCGGGTGCGAGATTGCCTTTAAGCACGGCAATGCCGCCCGTCTTTGAATAGGGGTTGTCCGCAGTACGGATAACCTCGGGGTTTCTGTTTACCGCAGAGGCGATATTCTCTTTCATCGTCTTGCCCGTGCAGGTCATAACCGATGTGTCGAGAGCGCCTATTTTATCAAGCTCTTTAAGAACCGCATAAACGCCGCCCGCCTCGTTGAGGTCCTCCATATATGTGGGACCTGCCGGTGCAAGGTGGCAAAGGTTCGGCGTCTTTTCGCTTATCTCGTTCGCCATATCAAGGCTGAACTCCACGCCGCACTCGTTCGCTATTGCGGGGAGATGAAGCATACTGTTTGTTGAACAGCCGAGAGCCATATCTGCGGTAATCGCATTGCGGATAGCCGCCTTTGTCATAATGTCTCTGGGCTTGATATCCTGCTTTACAAGCTCCATTATCTGCATACCCGCGTGCTTTGCGAGCTCAATTCTCTTTGAGTAAACGGCAGGGATTGTTCCGTTGCCGCCGAGTCCCATACCGAGAACCTCTGTAAGGCAGTTCATTGAGTTTGCGGTGTACATACCCGAGCACGAACCGCATGTCGGGCAGGTGTTTTCCTCGCAAACGCAAAGCTTTTTTTCGTCAATCTTACCTGCGGAATAAGCGCCGACAGCCTCAAACATACTTGAAAGGCTTGTCTTTCTGCCGTCAACCCTGCCTGCGAGCATAGGACCGCCGCTGACAAAGATTGTCGGGATATTAAGCCTTGCCGCCGCCATAAGAAGTCCGGGAACATTCTTGTCGCAGTTGGGAACCATAACAAGTCCGTCAAAGCCGTGAGCCATAACCATAGCCTCTGTCGAGTCCGCGATAAGGTCACGGGTTACAAGAGAGTATTTCATTCCCGTGTGACCCATTGCGATACCGTCGCATACGGCAATCGCCGGGAACACGATGGGCGTGCCCCCTGCCATTGCAACTCCGAGCTTTACCGCTTCGACAATCTTGTCGATGTTCATATGGCCCGGAACTATTTCGTTATAAGAGCTGACGATACCGATCATCGGGCGCTGCTGCTCCTCGTTCGTAAGACCGAGGGCATGATACAGTGAACGGTGCGGAGCGTTCTGAAATCCGTTGACGATAGTATCTTTTACCATTGTGTTACACTCTTTTCCTGTTAGTTGTTGATGAGCTTGTCCTCATCGCTCCAGCTGTAAAGCTTACGAACCTCTTCGCCGACCTTCTCCGAAGGATGCTCGGCAGCGAGCTTACGCATAGCGTTGAAGTGAACCTGTGCGCCTGCAGACGACATATCGAGGAGGAATTCTTTTGCAAATGTACCGTCCTGAATGTCGGAAAGGATCTTCTTCATAGCCTTCTTGGTGTCCTCTGTGATAATCTTCGGACCTGTTACATAGTCGCCGTATTCGGCTGTGTTTGAAATCGAATATCTCATTCCCGAGAAACCGCTCTGATAGATAAGGTCAACGATAAGCTTCATCTCGTGAATGCACTCGAAGTAAGCGTTTCTGGGGTCATAGCCTGCTTCAACAAGTGTCTCAAAGCCTGCCTGCATAAGTGCGCAAACACCGCCGCAAAGAACAGCCTGCTCACCGAAGAGGTCTGTTTCTGTCTCTGTTCTGAAGGTTGTTTCAAGAACGCCTGCACGAGCACCGCCGATACCGAGAGCGTATGCAAGAGCGATTTCAAGAGCGTCGCCTGTTGCGTCCTGCTCAACAGCTACAAGGCAAGGAACGCCTTTGCCTGCCTGATATTCAGAACGAACCGTATGACCGGGGCCCTTGGGAGCTATCATAATAACATTTACATTCTTCGGGGGCTTAATGCAGCCGAAGTGAATGTTGAAGCCGTGAGCGAAAGCAAGAGTCTTGCCCTCTGTAAGGTTGGGCTCGATGCTCTCTTTGTAAAGAGCAGCCTGCTTCTCATCGTTGATAAGAATCATAATGATGTCTGCGTTCTTTGCAGCCTCTGCCGATGTCATAACTTTAAGGCCCTGAGCTTCAGCCTTTGCCCAGCTCTTGCTGCCTTCGTAAAGTCCGACAATAACGTCAACGCCCGAATCCTTGAGGTTCAAAGCGTGTGCATGTCCCTGTGAGCCGTAGCCGATGATAGCAACGGTCTTTCCGTTGAGTTTAGCAAGGTTACAGTCCTGCTGATAATAAATTTTCTGCATAATTATGTCTCCTTTGCATAATAATTGTTTTTTTATTTAATAGCGTAACCGCTAAAATGGGTTAGATTGAATTTGTGCCTCTTTCGATTGCGACAACGCCCGTACGGCACATTTCGATTATGCCTATGCTTGCCATAATCTCGATAAAGGCGTTGATTTTTGCGGGGTCGCCCGTGACCTCAATGCTCATGGTGTTGAGCGTGTAGTCAAGGATTTTGCCCTTATATACCTCAGCCGCCGCAAGGATTTCGCTTCTTGTTTCGGGGGTGCTCTTAACCTTGATAAGCATAAGTTCCCTTTCAAACGAAGCCTCGGGTGTGAGAAGCTTTACCTTCTTGGTATTGTGAAGCTTACGAAGCTGATTGACAAGCTGTTCCCTTGCGTATTCGTCGCCGTGAAGCGTAATTGTGATACGGGAATAGTTCGGATCATCGGTTTCGCCGACCGTGAGTGAATCAATGTTGAATCCCTTACGCATAAACAAGCCGCAGACTCTTGTGAGAACGCCGTACTTGTTTTCAACGTACATTGCTATAACAAATCTGTCCATCATCAATCCTCCTCTACCTTGGTAATCATATCGTCAATCGAGCCTCCGGGCGGAAGCATCGGAAGAACAAACTCGTCCTCGTTTATGAGCGTGTCGATAAGATACGGTCCGTTGTGAGCCATACCCTTTTTGAACGCCTTTTCAAAATCTTCTATATTTGAAACTCTCTCGGCTTCCATTCCGAAAGCCTCCGCAAGCTTAACGAAATCTGTCTTTCTGTCAAGCGTGGTGTTTGAATAACGCTTACCGTAGAAAAGCGTCTGCCACTGGCGAACCATACCGAGAACGCCGTTGTTAAGAAGAACTATTACAACGGGTGCGTTATATGTAACGGCTGTCGCAAGCTCGTTGAGGTTCATACCGAAGCTGCCGTCGCCCGTTATAAGAACCGTCTTGTCGCCCGTTGCAACCGTAGCGCCGATTGCCGCGCCCAAGCCGTAGCCCATCGTACCGAGACCGCCGCTTGAAGCAAAACGCCTCTTCTGCTCAAAGTCCGTGTATTGTGCAGCCCACATCTGGTGCTGACCTACATCCGTTGCGATAATGGTCGATTTATCCTTAACCTTGTTTATAACATCAAAAATCTTCTTGGGTGTCATAGCGCCGTTTGAAGCCTCTTCCGCCTCGTCTATAATGCGCTTTTCTTCAGCCTTGAGAGCCTCAACCTGCTGTTCCCATTCCTTGTGCTCCGCCTTGTCGCAGCGCTCCGCAATTCTTGAGAACGAGGACTTGATGTCGCCTACAAGACCGACATCGACCTTGATGTTCTTGTTTATCTCCGAAAGGTCAACATCAAGCTGAACAAGCTTTGCGCCCGTAGCGTACTTTTCGGTATTGCCCGTTGCCCTGTCCGAGAAACGGACGCCGACGCCGATTATCAAATCAGCCTCTTTGTTAGCCATTGACGAAGCGTAGTGACCATGCATACCCTCCATACCGAGGAAACGGTCAAACGAGTTCGGCATAGCCGAAAGTCCCATAAAGGTACAGCCGATATATGCGTCAATCTTCTCGGCAAAAGCCATAATTTCCTTGGTCATTCCGAGACCTGCCGCACCTCCGCCGATATATATGTAAGGCTTTTTGCAGTTGTTGATAAGCTCAACAGCCTTATCGACCTCGCTGTCGTCTGCAATTTTGAGCGGAGCGAAATCAACAACGCCCTTCTTTTCAAATTCACACTGCGCCGTCTGAACATCCTTCGGAACATCGATAAGCACGGGTCCGGGTCTGCCCGATTTTGCAATTTGGAAAGCCTCACGAATTGTGTCCGCAAGCTCGTGAACATCGGTTACGAAATAGTTGTGCTTTGTAATGGGCAAGGTAATACCCATAATATTGATTTCCTGGAAGCTGTCCTTACCGATAAGCGAGGTGGGCACATTGCCCGTGATAGCCACCATAGGTATGGAGTCGAGCATTGCCGTAGCGATACCCGTGACAAGGTTTGTGGCGCCGGGGCCCGAGGTTGCGATTACAACACCGACCTTGCCCGTAACTCTCGAATAACCGTCGGCAGCGTGCGAAGCGCCCTGCTCGTGAGCGGTCAAGACATGATTGATACGGTCGCTCGCTTTGTAAAGTTCGTCATAGATGTTAAGAACCTGTCCGCCGGGATAGCCGAAAACATCGGTAACACCCTGCTCAATCAAAGTTTCGATTATGATTTGCGCTCCTGACATCATTTCAGTTTTATTTCCCATAAATCCTCCAATATAACAAAACGCCTCTTTAAGCCTTCGGCTTAAAGAGGCGAAGAACTCAATAAAAAATTCTCCGTGGTACCACTCTTTTTCTTTTCCTAAAGAAAAGCACTCAACGAATTATCGTACACTCTGTAACGGGAGCTCCCGATTGCAATTACCTGCTTTTTCAAGCCCTTCACGGCAACAGTTCAGCGGCGAGTTCAACCGATTTCTTTATGCCTTGCACCGTCCGGCAATTCTCTTGAAAGAAATTTTGAGTCTACTGCTCCGCATCATTACTTTTAATATATTTTAGTCATTTTTTCTCTTAATGTCAAACACTTTTTATGTAATTGTCGTTTTTTATATAAAATAGTTGATTGACGGGTCGGCAAGAGCCGTAAAATCGGCAATATAACTAATAATTATTTGCGTTGTGCTCAAGATTGCGTACCTGTGACGGAGTCTGCCCGAAAATCTTCTTGAATTCGTTGGTAAAATGGTACTGTGAGCTGAAGCAAAGAAGCTCCGATATTCTGTTTATGGGCATTGAGGTCTGCACAAGCAGACGGTAACCCTCCTCCATCTTCTTTTTTATGATATACTGCTTCGGCGAAATGCCGAGCTCCGAAGAAAAAATCTGATGAAGCCTGCGTGAGGAAATTTTGAAAAAAGCCGACAGGTCGTCAACCGTAAGCTTTGAAAAGACCTTTTGGGCGATAAACGAACACATATCGTCAACGGGTCTGTTCGATACAAGCTTTTCGTCTATAAGAGACTCCGTCATTTCCTTTTGCGCCACGGAATAAAAGTACTCACCGAACAGGAGGTTTACATAGTTTTTATCCCTGCACTCCCTGCCGAAAAGCAACAACCTGTCATAGCTTTTTTCCTCCGCCTCGGTAACGGGAGCGGTGCCCGTCTTATAAAGCGGCAGGTCGGGCAAAGCGCCGCAGGTAAAGTTTGTCCAGCGATAGCTCCAGATATGGCTTGTCGATTTATACTTTTTAATATCGTGAAACTTTAACAGGATAAATTCGTTTTCGCGTATATCGTATTCGCCGCCCGAGGTATATATCTTACCGCTTCCCGCAGTACAGCGCAGAAAAGAAAAGGTGTTTTTCGGGTACATTCCGTTTTCCTTTTCCTCCTGAACATGATAATACGACTCGTCGGTCATAATTTTATATGCGCTTACGACAACGGGGCAAAACACCTCCGTCTTTTTCTGTTCGCCGATAAAGAAATATTGATTGTGATACATAAAATCACACCTTAGTTCCGATTTTTATATTTATTATACCTCATTTGAGATTTTAATGCAACAGAATGTGAGATATAATATAAGCGGCAGGGGGTAAGCTATGGAATTTTATTTATTTGACAGAAAAGAAAAAATAATATATTTTGACAGGCTCGATATTCTTGAAAAATCGAGAAAGATTGACGGCACCTTCAATGCGGTTATGTCGCAGAACGAAGTGTATGTCGTGCAGCTTGCGGCAATTTCAGAGTGCGACGACGAAATAAAGAGCATCCGTTCAAAGAGCGATACGGTCAAAATAACCTGTATCAACACCGATGTTACGGACAAATTCGGAAAAAGCAAAACGCAGTGCGTAAAAATCAAGGGCGGTATTATCCAGCCTCTGTTTTTTATTCTTGAAGCCGAAAGGACGGGCGCAAGAGACGAGACGGCGCAAATCACGCTTGAATGTGAAAGCGGAGCTTATACGCTCACGGCAAACATAAAAATAACCGACGAGCCCGTTGAAAACAACGGCTATAACGATATTGAAAGTCTTGCAAGGCTCAAATGGCTCAATTCCACGCTTATGCAGGACGACAGCCTTGTAAAACCGTTTACAAAGCCCGAAATAGACGGCGACACGGTAAGTATTTTGGGCAGAGACATCGAGCTTTGCGAAAACGGTCTTCCCAAGCAGGTATATTCACGCTTTGACGAGAGCATTGCCGTGTGCGACACGGTGCAAAAGGAGCTTTTTGCAAAGCCGTGCGAATTTCTGATAGGTAACGAAAAGGCGGGCGGAAAGCACTTTACCGCCGACTGCTTCAACAACCGTATCGAAACTCGGTCGGAACAGGAAGCCGAAAAATATTCGCTTAAAATCAATTCCGTTATCCGCTATGACGGTCAGCTTGAATATTCGGTAAAGATAACCCCGAAAGCGGATTTTGAGGTTGAAAACATAAGCGCCGATTTCTATGTGAACAAGGACTGTTCGTCACTTATGCACGGTCTCGGTCACAGGGCAAGTAAGGCGCAAAACCTTGACTTCAAATGGAATGTCGACAAACAGCAGGACTGCATTTACATGGGCTGTGTAAACTGCGGTATGCGTGTAAAGTTCAAGGCGGAAAAATATGTTCGTCCGCTTATCAATATATTTTATAAAAACCTGCCGCTGAATATTCCCGACACCACATGGGACAATCACAAAAACGGCGATATAAAGGTAAGGGTATCGGACGGCTTTTCAAAGATAAGCGCCGAAACGGGCAGGTTTTCATTCAAGTGCGGAAACACCGTGAGCTTTGATTTTGAAATGCATATCACTCCGTTCAAGCCGCTTGATTTCAAAAAGGTGTTCGGCGTAAGATACGACCACTCGAACTGTCTTAAAGACGAAATAAAGGAAATCGACGAGGCGGCGGAAAACGGGCTCAATTATGTAACCTTCCATCAAGGCAACGCCGTAATGCCCTACATAAACTATCCGTTCTACGGCACGGACAGACTAAAGGCGGCGGTCGATTACGCAAGAAAAAAAGGTATAGGTATAAAGCTTTACTATACCGAGCGTGAGCACTCGAACCATATGGCGGAAACCTTTGTGTATAAGGCTCTCGGCAATGAGATAATACTCCGCAAGCAGGGCGTGAGCCATTCTTGGCAAAAGGAAAAGCCGCAGTGGCTTGTGGATGTTTTCGGCGAGGATATTATCCCCGGCTGGTTTGTAAAATACGAGGACGGACCGTATAAGGGTCAGCACGATTTTTCGTTTATCGTAAACCCCGACACAAGGCTTGACAACTACTATGTCGAGGGCTTGAACTGGCTTACGGAAAACATCGGCATAAGCGGCATATACATTGACGACACGAGCCTTGACAGGACGACGCTTGAAAGGGCGAAGAAAATCCTTGACAAGCGCGGCGGACTCATTGATATGCATATGTGGAACCACGAGGAGGAGCGTGCTGGCGATGTCAGCTGTACAAACCTGTACTGCGAGATTATGCCGTTCCTTGACAGCATATGGCTCGGCGAGGGCTTCTACTACAAAAGGTATTCGCCCGAATATATGCTCGCCGAGGTCTCGGGTATCCCCTACGGCTTGGGCGGACAGATGCTTGAGGGCGGCGGCGACTTCTACGAAGGTATGCTCTACGCTATGAACAACCGCTACGGCTGGGGTCACAAGAACGCCGTGGAGATGTATAAGCTCTGGGACGATTTCGGAATTGAAAAGAGCAAAATGTTCGGCTATTGGCACAGCAAAAATCCGATTGTAACGGACAGCGAAGATGTTCTTACAACCGTTTATGTAAAGGACGGCAGTGCGCTTTTGTGCGTATATAATTTCTCAAAGCACGCAAAGCGTTTTAAGTTCGACATAAACACGGAGCTTTTGGGCTTTGAACCCGCTTCGGCACGGAAATACAGGTTCGGCTCAAAGCGTTCACCAAAAAAGAATATTAAAAAGCATTTCATTCTCAACGGACGCCGAGGTATGATACTTTGGCTTAAAAAATAAAAAAGGAAAGGGTTAATTCTATGAAACGCTCAAAGAAACTGATTATTTCGCTTGTTGCGGTTTTTGCAGTAATCGCAGTGCTCGCAACAGGCCTCGGAATTCATTTCGGCTATAACGGCAATCTGGATTTCGTTCAAACAAACGAGACCGTGAGCACAAACGGTCAGCCGCTCAAGGTTGCAATAATAAGCGACTTACAGCTCCCCGACTCAAAGGATAAGACCACGCACCAATATGACTCCTTTGAAAAAACGCTCACGATGCTAAAGGAAAGAGACCCCGATGTTCTCCTTATCGCAGGCGACTTTACCGACCTTGCGACAAAGGACGCATGGAACACCTACAAGGAAATCTATGACAGGGTTCTCGGCGACGACGCACCGATACTTATGACGATTATGGGCAACCATGACTATTGGCTCCCCTACTTTGTCGACTGCGGCGAGGTAGGCACACCCGTAAGCCTCCAGAAGCGATACACAAGCTATACGGGTCAGCCAGTATATGCAAATCACGAAATAAACGGCTATCACTTCATCTGCTGGAGCTCCTCAAACGGCACATATGACACCTCGTATGAAAATCTCGATCAGGTTCGTACGGAAATCGAAAACGCCATTGCGGAGGACCCGACAAAGCCCGTTTTCGTTATCACACATCTCAACCCCTCCGACACCTCCTACGGCTCGGACGATTGGGGCAACGACGATATAAACGAGTTGCTCAAAAACTATCCGCAGGTTATTTCAATCTCCGCTCACTCGCACTATTCGCTTATTGACGAGAGAGCAATTTGGCAGGATACATATACGGCGTTTACAACGCAGAGCCTTGACTATATCGAGCTTGAACCCGGAAAGTTCAACGGTTCAATTCCGAAGGACGCATACGGCAACAACATAGCGAAAAATGTTCCCGGCTGCCTGTTTATGTCCGTTGAGGACGGAAAGATAACCGTTGAAAGGCTTGAAGCAAACACGGGTAAGGCACTCAAAGACCCGTGGGTTATCGAAGCTCCGTTTACCTCTCCCGACAAATACACAACCGAAAACAGGAAAGCCGCAAACACGGCTCCCACGCTTGACGGAAGTCTTACGGCGCAAATTTCTCAGATTACCGACATTGACGGAAAGACCCGTTTTGCAATCTCCTTTAAGGCAGGTACGGACGACGATTTCGTTCACTCATACCGTTTGAGATTTTTGGACGAAAACAAAACGCCGATTTCCTTTGCACAGACCGACTACAGCGGAAATGTTATGCACTACAACGACGATGGCGATAAAATTTCCGTAGACAGCAAGGATTACGAAAGCGGCAAGGAAAAGCAAATCGACTCCGTTCTTTATTTCAGCGATTTCGTGCTTGGTCTTGACAATATGGCTGAAAACACTCTTCTGCGTCTCCCCGACAATATGCCCGAAAGCACAAAATATGTTGAAATCACGGCGATTGACTCCTGGGGTGCGGAAAGCAACAGCGTTGTCTGTGCAATCGGAGAATAAGCCATGAAAAGATTTTTCGGAATACTTATTATGATTTTATGCGTTACGGCGGTTGCCGCAGGGCTTACCTCCTGTTCAAAGAAACAGGACGACAGCTGGAAAACAAACAAAAATTACGACCTGTCCGTTCCCGAAGTCGGAAAAGACGGTTGGTATCTTGTTTTCGAGGACGACTTTGACGGCACCGCTCTCAATGAGAACATAAAATTCGGCGACAGCTACACCGGAAGCCGTGAGATTTGGACCACCTCGCCACACGCAATCCGTTGGAAGAGCAATGATGAAGCAAAGCCCGGTCAGGCTTGCTATTGGTGCCCGACAATGGTTGAAGTCAGAGACTCAAAGCTCATTGTCCACTCCCGATACGAGGAAAACCACACCTGTGACGGCGACTGTCCCGAGCAGGGCAGGTTTACGGGCGGAATAGAGACGAGAAAAATCGTCGGCGACAACAATAACAACAAGGGTACAAACGACGAAATGCTTTTCTCACAGGCGTTCGGCTACTTTGAATGTAAGGTCAAATTCCCGAATTCAAAGGGTTTGTGGTCGGCGTTCTGGCTTCAGTCGTCAAATATGCGTAAGGTCGGAAACAAGGGAGAGGACGGCACGGAAATTGATGTCTACGAAAGTGCGTTTATAAACTCCCCGACTTCAAAGATGGGTCACGCCCTTTTGTGGGACGGCTACGGCAAAAGCGCAGGCAGCTCCCCGTACATAACGGACCTTGAGCAGGACCTTTACGACGGCTTCCACACCTTTGCGCTCAAATGGACTCCCGAATACTATGTATTTTACATTGACGGCGTTCCCACCTGGGCTACCAAGGACGGCGATGTCTCAAAGGTCAAGGAATTCTTGCGCCTTACGGTTGAAATCGACGCAGGCGACGGTTGGGGTCCCCACGGACAGGAGATAGGTCAGTTTGACGACTCCTCCCCTGCCGACGACTTCGAGGTCGAATATGTAAAGGTATATCAGAACAGCGGCTTTGAGAGCTCTGTCAGAGCCGACGAGGAATTTACGGGAAAAGCCGACTCCGCAAACTGATAAATCACAGGTAAAATTGATAATCCGCAGAAAGTATGCTAAAATACTCTCTGCGGATTTTTTATTGCAGGTGATTATGTGTACCGTGATTTGACAAAGGGAAGTATATCAAAGGGGCTTATAGCCTTTGCCGTACCGATGATAGCGGGCAATATACTTCAGCAGTTTTACAATATAGCAGACACGCTGATAGTCGGACGGGCGCTCGGAACGGATGCTCTGGCTTCGGTGGGAAGTGCCTATACCCTGATGACATTTTTGACATCGGTTTTTCTCGGTCTTTCAATGGGTGCAGGCGCTCTGTTTTCAATTTACTGCGGCAAGGACGACACGGAAAAGCTGAAAAAGTCGGTCGCTTTATCCTTTGTTATGATTATGACTGTTACCGTCTTAATAAACGCCCTTGTCTATGCGTTTGTAAATCCGATTTTACGGTTTTTGCAAATTCCCGACGGGTTATATTTCTCAATGCGGGAATACCTTGTAATTATCTTTTTGGGGCTTATCGCCACCTCGCTTTACAACTTCTTCGCCTGCCTTTTAAGGGCTGTGGGCAATTCGGTTACCCCTCTGCGTTTTCTCGGCGTTAGCACGGTTATGAACATAGTGCTCGATATTGTGTTTGTCATATATCTTGATTTCGGCATTGCGGGAGCCGCGGCGGCAACCGTTTTTTCGCAGTATGTTTCGGGACTCGGAATAATGATATATTTTGTAAGAAAATGCAGTCGGTTCAGACCGCAGAAGCGGCATTTCAAATTCGACAAAGCCATATTTTCGGAAATATGCGACCTCTCGGCGCTTACCTGCGCTCAGCAGTCGGCAATGAACTTCGGAATACTGCTCATTCAGAGGCTTGTTGACAGCTTCGGTGCGGTAACGATGGCGGCTTTTGCGGCGGCGGTCAAGATAGACACGCTCGCATATCTGCCCGTGCAGGACTTCGGCAACGCCTTTTCTACCTTTGCGGCGCAAAACTACGGAGCGCAAAATTCCGAACGGTTAAAAAAGGGATTTCGTACCGCAACGGCACTCTCCGCGGCGTTTTCGGCGGTTATGTCGGCTGCGGTTTGCATTTTCGCAAAGCCTCTTATGAGCCTGTTTATAAGCTCGGAGGAAACCGAGGTAATAGCCTGCGGAGTGCGGTATCTTCGCATCGAGGGTGCGTTTTATGTCGGAATAGGCTGTCTGTTCCTGCTCTACGGCTTTTACCGTGCGCTCAAACGCCCGTCAATGTCGCTTATTCTTACGGTAATTTCACTCGGACTGCGTGTTGTGCTTGCGTATATCCTCGCCCCCGCCATAGGCGAAACGGGCATATGGCTTGCCATTCCGATAGGTTGGTTCATTGCGGACCTTGTCGGATACGGATATTATTTTGCGCATAGGAACAAATTGACAAATACATAAAGCTGCTGCACGGAAATTCAACCGTGCAGTTTTTTGCATTTTTTAGCAAAACTGCCGAAAATTGTATCTAAATTGCCTCATTATCAATTTATAAAAGGTTCGATAAGATATATAATTTAATATAATAAGGGCATTAGGAGGAAGATATATGAAAAAGCCTGTAATTATTGCAATCTGCATAATACTTGCGGTTGTGATAATCCCGACTGTTGTATGGGGGATTTCAAGATTGCAGTTGAAGAAAGAGAACGCAAAAAGGATAAGCGGAACATGGGTTGAGACGAATTGGAGCGCAGACGACAAATTCGACCCCGACGACGAAACGCTTTATCACACCATAGACTTTGACTCTTCAAAGGAATTCAGGCTTCTGTGCCTTACCGACATCCATTACAGGAACGGCGGCTGGTACGGAACATGGACCATTAACTATCAGAACACGAAAACCGACCGTGACATACGGGAAATGACCGAGGAAGTTAAGCCCGACCTTATTCTTGCGACGGGCGACCTTGAAACGGGAACGCTCAACGATAAGAACTACGAGGCTTTCGTCAAGGTTATGGACAGTCTCGGTGTGCCGTGGACGATAGTTTTCGGAAACCACGACGCAGAGCATAGGGCGGATAAACCTGCGATTATGAACATACTTCAAAAATCGGAGAACGGCATTTTCCGTCAGGGTCCGACAAACCTCGGAATTACAAAAGACAGAGTGATAGACGAGAGCGTATATGACGAAAACACCGACAAATACGCAGGCGGTCTCGGTAACACGGTCATAAATTTAAGGGACAAGGACACGGGAATTATATACTACGCCTTTATTCTTACGGATACGGGCGACTGGCAGAATATGTACGGCAATATGCAGGCAAAGGACAGACTTGATGTCGGTCACCGTCCGTTCTCACGGGTAGGTGTCGGTCTTACCGACAGGCAGATAGAATGGTACAAATGGGTCATTGACGGACTTACCGAATACAACGAAAGCAAGGGCGGCAAAATGCCCGAGACAATGTTTGTATCCCATATCGGTATGAAAATTTACGAATATGCGCTCATACTCTCGCAGTACGACAATGAGTTCGGCGGCAAATATTCCGAAACGGGCTTTGACAACAACGATTTACCGTTCAGCGCCGACACCGAGTGGTGCTCGCCGAGCGACAGACCGTATATCGAATACGATTCGTCGGATAAAACGCTCACGGAAAATCCGATAATCGCAGAAAAAGTCAAAAGCTTCAATGAAAACGCCGTTGAAAAAATCGGCAACGACGCACTCGCACAGTATTGGATTCTCGGTGACAACGAAAGGCGTCAGGACTACATAGACGGCAAGAACGAAACCTATCCGAACCCGAAGCATATCGACGAGCTTATCGCAGATTTGACCGAGGGTTATAAAATACACAAAGAGAACGATATGTTCGTAAAGGCGGTATATGAAAAAGGAAGCACCAAACGAATGATTTCCGGCCACAACCACTGCGACGGCTATGAGGTAACCTTTGACGGAATTACCTATGACAGTATAGTAAAAACAGGCGACATTTATGTTGACAAGGACTGGGATATGGGCAACCACGGCGGTACTTTCTTCACGATAAAGCAGAACGGAGCCGGCATTGAAATCACATCAAAGGCGCTTTATACAAGAAAGACCGACTATGTTTCGACCCGCTACCCGAGACCTGTGGAGGATTTTTAATGAACGGTAAAATTAAAACGGCTCTTGCGCTTACTCTTGCGGCTTGTGCCGCTGCGACGGTCTTGACCGCCTGCACAAACACGAAAAAGACGCCCGATTTTCCCGAAAATGCCGTATCATATGTTTCCGATTACAAGAAGCTTTCGGATTACAGCCTTAACGGCACCGTAAAGTTCAAAAAGGGAGAAAGCTTTGAACTTGATTTTGGAAAAGATGTTACCTTTGACACGGTAAGCCTTTACGAAAAGGGCGACAACTGCCGTGAATTCAGCATATACATTCAAAAAGAGGGCGGCGATTGGGAGCTTGCCTATAAGCAGGACAGGATTATGGCTTACCATCTTTGCTATCTCGGCGAGGTAACCGCCTGCAAAATGCGTATCGAGATAACCGACAGCGTAAGCGATGTTGCACTGCGTGAGCTCTGCGTATATCAAGCCGAAAAGACCGACAAAAAGCTGAAGGTCATGCAGTACCTGCGGTTTGACGCACAGGATTTTTCGGAGCTTATCGGCGACGAGGGCTTCTCGGGCTACTATGATGTTGTAACCGACCCGATTATCTTCGGTGCGGTCTACCTTGACGAAAACGCAAATGTCTGCTTCTACAAGGGTGAGGAGCACTTTGCATCACAGCTTGAAAATCTGCGCAAGATAATCGGCGACCGCAATGTAAACATACGGTGCTGTATCTTCTTCGACCAATACGGCGAGGACAGGGCGAAAGGCCTTGACAACACAAAGGATTTTGTCAATAACAACATCGATAAGATAAACGAAAACATAAAGGCGTTTGTTGAAAAATACGGCATTTACGGCATTGATTACGATTGGGAATATCCCACGAAAAGCGCACAGTGGAAAGCATACGACCTCATCATCACACAGACGGCAAAATACACTAAGGTGTCCGTTGCCGTTCCGCCGTGGCAGATAAAGCTCGGCAAATCCGCCCGTGAGTGCGTTGAAATTGTAAATGTTATGGCATATGACCTCTTTGACGAGCTCAACGACCATTCAAACTACTACAACGCAGGCTACGAGGTAATACGCAAGGTGCGTGCGTTCGGCTTTAAGGACGAGCAGATTGCAGTCGGTATTCCGACATATGCCAGAACCGTTGACAGGAGCGAATATGCGTGGCCGACAGTGCGTGAGGACGGAAAAGACCTCGGAAAATGGGGCAAGATTGTAAAGGACTACGAATACACCGACAAGGACACGAACGAGATAAAACATTCCGACGGCTACCTGAACAGCTATGCCGAGGTAAGGGATAAAACAGCCACGGCGATTGACGAAAATATCGGCGGAGTGATGATTTTCAGAGCGTTCTGTGACAGCGAATACACCGATGAATACTGCCGCACAAGGGCTATTGGGGAGGTAATCGACGAGAGGAGCTCATCTGCCGCAGCCGACAACAACTGAATATATAAAAGGCAAACCCCGCAGATAATGCCGGCGCATATCTGTGGGGTTTAACGCATTATTGTGCAAAAAGATGTTGTTTTGAAGCAAAACTGCCTTATTAACTCTCAGCCTTTACGGTTATGCCTTTTTTGTACTGTTATCGTTTGAAGTTTTGAAGCTTTTATTTTTTCTTATATCCGCAGTCGCAGTACGGACCGCCCGAAGCCAAGGTGTATTCCCTTACAAAGTTGCTCGCTCCCCCTGCCTCGCTCATATCGTAGTCAAGGTGGCAAAGCGCAGTCGTAAGGTCGTAAAGCCCGAGCTCTTTCATAAGCGTGCAAATCCCGCACTTTGTAAAGCGTGCCTCATAGCCGCTGCCGTCGGGATAAGGATAATAATCCATATTCCACGAATACGGGTTGCGGTCGGCGGCACGGAGCTTTTCGTTGGCTTTCATATTTGCTATGTCCTTTTCGCTGAACTTGTTTTTACCGCTCTTGCGGCAGAACATTTTAAGCATAGGCGTCATCATAGCGTCGGCGTAATACTTTGTCAGCGTTTCAACATCGGGGCGCTTCGGCATATTCAGCACAAATGCGGCAAGCATTGCGGCGTTTACTATGTTCATCTTGAAACGGTCCGCCTTTTCAAACTCCTGAATTCCCGATATTATCTCACTGTATTTTTTCTTGGCGTTTGCGGTTATTTCTTTTGCAGTGTCGCTGTCATAACCGAAGCAAACCGTCAGCTGTTTGCGAAACGATTTTGAAAACACTGCCCACATTGCCATCGGCAAGCCTGCATATTTCATAAGATTTTCCCCCTTACTTATTTCTTCTGTACCCTGCTTCGTCAACATATTCGGGGTGGTCGTTTATGTACTTGTCACGACTGCCGCAAATTGTATAATCGCATTTTGTGCCGTTTGAACAGGTCGTTTTCCTCACAAGTCGTGCGCCGATACATTCCATAGCGGCAAAATCGACATTGCAAAGCGGCGGCATAACCTCCAAAAGGTTGTGCTGTTTTGCAAACTGTGCAACAGGACATTCCGTAAACTCATAATATATGGGCTTATTCTTATCGAACGGCGCCACATTCATCTTATAGTCGTTCCACTTATCGCACTGCTTTTTTGCGTTGCAGAAGGACAGATACATAAGCCTTTTGAAAATCGGCTTATTGCAATCGACAAATTTAAGCCTTTTGAAAGTCGGCAAAATCAGGTTGCCCTCCATCTCTTCAATCTCGTCAAGGCTTGTTTTGTCCTTGCAGACGGTATAGTAAGACATCAGCGCAATACAGTCGTATGTACCCGATTTTCCGTTGTGGAAGTTTTTGCTTCCGCCGAGGTCGGTACGCCAATCGGAAAGATAATCGACATATTGCAGCTGTACCTTTTCCCATACGCTGTCCCGCTCGTTTTCGGGGTAGTGCAGGGTGATTTTTGAGAGTATCTGCCGTTTGCACTCTTGTGTATAAATTGTGTGGCAGCTGCGGTCAAATTTAAGTTCGCTGTCTTGCATTGTTTTTCACCTCTTAATACATTCAACATATGTCAACGGAAACGAAGCTTTGAGCACCTCGTATTTCCGCACCGTCCAGCCGTTGTTTTCCAAAAAATCGAGATATTGTCTGCACGACCATTTACTGTGGAGCGGGAAACCGACGGCTTTCATAAAGAACGCCTTTATCTTGCCCTTTACGGAATTTTCCGCATGGGTAAAGGTCGGAGCGATAAGCACACCTTCGGGCTTTAACACACGCCCGATTTCGGCAAGCGCCTTTTCGGGAGACGGAACTATGTGCAGGGCGTTTGAAACGATAACTGCGTCAAATGTGCCGTCCGCATACGGCAGAGAAAACATATCGCACACCGAAAATGTAACATTTTTGCCCGAAAAATGCTTTTTCGCCTGTTCAATCATCTCCTCGGACATATCCGTTGCGACAAAGGAACGGGCAAAATCCGCAGTGTTTTGGGCAACCGCTCCCGTGCCCGTCGCAAGCTCCAAAACATCCTTTTCCCTGATTGCGGGACGGATAAGAGCGTACATTTTTTCATACGCCGCAAAGTCCTTACGCATAAATCGGTCATACAGGAACGCTGTCCTGTCCCAAAAGCTCTTTTTCACGGTGTTCCTCGCCTCCGTCACAGGTTAGCAAACGCTAACTTAAAATCTTTTGAAAAGCCGTCTTTCGACAGCTCCTCGTTTAACAAATTCATTTTAGCACATAAAACAAAAAAACACAATATATCATCTGTTAAGCCACGCAAATCTTTTCAAATCCTTTTGAAGCGCTTCAACGCTCTGATAGCGTTTGGGTATATTTATTTCCGTACATTTCTGCACTACCCTGCCGAGATGCCCTTTCGGTATCCTCACGGACGGGTGCTCGCCTATCAAAAGCTCGTTGAGCATAACGCCGAGAGCGTATATGTCCGTTGCGGGAAGCGATTGGAAAATTCCGTACTGCTCGGGTGCGGCATAGCCCACCGTGCCGAGATTCTGCGTGTCGTTGTCCTTTTCCTCCGACATAAGCCTTGACGACTGCAAATCGATAAGCACTGCGTTGCCGTCTTTGTCTATCATAACATTCAAAGGCTTTATATCCCTGTGGATTATCTTCCGTGAATGAAGATACTTCAGCGCCTCGCACACATCAAGGCAATACTTTACGGCACTTTTGCTTGAAATCGCCTCATTTGAAATGATTTCCGCCAGGTTTTTGCCGTCAATGAATTCCTCAAGCACAAGCATTTCGTTTTCGCCGTGGCAGATGTCGTAAATCATGGGAAGATTGGGGATTTTCTCGCCCGTCAGCCTTTTGAAAACACCGTCGTTATGCTCGGGCATTTCAATAAGCAAAAGCATCTTGCCGCTGTCGGAATGTCTGTATGCCGTTACGGTATTCCGCTTCGTTTTACGCAAAACGCTCACCTTTTCGTATCTGCTGCCGAGCGTTTGCTTTATGTAATCCTCTTTAATGCTCATTTCAAAAGTTCCAATTTGTTTTCCGCAAGCAATTCGTCAAGCTGCCAAACGGAAAAGCTGTTGTTTACGGCGTATATCATTGCGCTGTCACGCTTATCCTTGGCGTAAAGCGGCGCCCAATTATACAGTTTCATCATTTTCTGACACTCGTCAAGCTCTAACTTCATTGCCAGAACAAGACGGACTATCTTATCCCTTGACGGACATTTTTCGCCGCGCAATATATCATAAAAATATGTATAGCCTATATCCGACTTGTTGATTATATCAGCCTTTGAAAGCTTGCTTTTCTTGATAAGACCGAGCCAACTGTCGTTCAAATCCTTTTTGATAAAGGAATTTTCCTCCCTGTTTACAAACTCGGAAAATTCCGTCTGTTTATCGGAGAGCTGTTTCAAAAGCTCCTCGGTACTCTTGTTTCCCTGTTCTTCCACTGTCGCCATTATAACTTCCCCTTAATAATATCTTAATGTTACGCCCTTAAAGCCATAGTCGACGCTTATCTTTCTCGAATCGTCGCAGTCTTTCAGATAAACAACGGATATTCCCGTTCCTCTGCGCCAGTTTGTGCTGACTCTTGACCCCTCGGGTAAATAAACGGTTTTTATATATGGATTTGAACAAAACGAGTATTCGTCCAATTTAAGCTTTTTCCCCGACGGAAACTCAAAGCTTTCCTCCGTTTTACCCGCAGGATACACTATCCTGCACATAGGCTCCTCGTTATATCCGTATATGTCTGAAACCGATATTTTATCCATATAAAGCACACCGTCAACAGTGAAATATGTCTTGCTTGTGTTTTGCGGCGATATGCTTATACTTTTAAGCTTTGTACACTTGTTAAAGTTGTATTCGGAACATTCAAAGGCGGTTCCGTACTTACTTCCGCCCGTAAAACCGACTATGTACGGATTGTTCTGTATTGCCTCATGCGCCAAACCGTAACAGTCGTCGGGCAAATAAAATTGCGCCGTATCCTTTGCAAAGGGATAGAACAGCATATATGCCCTGCTGCCGTTCAAGGCGTAAACCACTCCGTCCTGCGAATAGCAATATCCGCTGCTTACCGTTTTACTTTGAAAGCTTACGCTTTTAAGCGACGGGCAGTTGTTGAAAATGCGTGAGAAATAAGCTCCCGTTACACTTGAATATGTTGCGGTTTTGCTCGGGAACACAATCGCCGTTAAATTGGGAAGATTGCTGAACTTTGCTTTCGGCTTGTTCGTATCCTCCTGAACGGTAAGAGCCGTCTGCGAGTCCTCAAAGACAATTTTCTTTATGTTTGCATTGTCCGAAAAAGCGTTGTCGCCTATGTATCCGACATCGTTTCCGCCGTGCTGTGCGGGAACGGTTACAGTCGAGGCGCTGCCGTTGTATTTGACTATTCTCGCCTTTCCTTTATAAATATCCCATTCAAAATCGCTGTCCTTTGCGGGGACGATTTCGTCGGCTTCCGTTACGGGCGGAGATGTGCTTTCCCGATTTCCGTCGGTTGAGCTTTCGTCTTTGCCGCCGTTTGATGAAGTTTCTCCGTTTTGAGAGCTGTCCGCTTCGGACGAAACAACCTCATAGGACTTGGACTTCCCGTCCGTTTTATTTTCAACTGTATTTTCCGCTTTATTTTCTATGGCGTCGATTATCCTGCCGAAAAAGCCTTTTTCTTCGGGCTGTTCGACAAGAACCGTTACAGTCTCGTACACGCCCTCGCCGTTTTCGTCGGTAACAAGCTCCCCCGCCTCGTCCGTAACGGGAACAAGCGAGGTTTCAACGGTTGTTCCCTTACCGATTTGAGGCTTGCCGGCAAACGAAACCGCAACCGCAAAAATCACAAGCGTAGCGACAACGGCACCCGACCTTGCGACAAGTTTATTGTAATTATTCTTTTTTTCGGGTTTCTTTTGCTTGTTTGAGCGCTTTGCCGTTTTCTGTTTTTCGGCAGGCTTTGCGGGAGCCTCCCCAACTTCATTACCTATACTTGTAAAGCACTTTAAGCAAAACAAACTTTCCTCTGGCAACTCCGAGCCGCACTTGGGACAGTGTTTTGACATATTTCCCACTCCAAAAACAATAATATTATAATTTTACATAAAATTACACCGATAGTCAATATATACCTATGTAAAATTGAAAAATCACTTGCTTATTTAACCCGAATATATTGTCGCAATATGTTGACTTTTGGGCAGCGATTTGGTAGAATACCCCTTGGTTAGCAAAAGCTAACTTAATTTTAACGCATCGGTTAGTTTTCGCTAACTCATTTTTTAATTTGCAGTTGGATAACGCTAACCGAGGTTTCGGAGGAAAATATATGACTAAGAAAATTTTTGCGGCTGTTGTATCGGTCGTTATGCTGTTGGCGGCGTTGAGCGTTCCGATGAGCGCTTTTGCCATAGGACCCACGCAGAACGGAGTTTATGAGGTTCCCGTTGAAATGATTCGTGCGGACAGCGACAGGACATCGATGGGCAACAGCTACATTGCACATACGGCTATTCTGAAGGTTGACGGCAGCACGAAAACGCTTACCGTTGCCAGCGAACAGAAAGTAAGCGATATGCAGTTCTGGTACTATAAAAACGGCGGAGTTGACGGAGAAACTGTTGAGGTTTCGCAGGCGGGACAGGTTGAAATCGCAGGCACGACCTACGCAACCGCTTTTGAGTTCCCCGTAATGAGCGACAACGAGTACATAGGCGTTAAATTTGCCTCGTCGCTTATGCCCCTCTCCCCGTCGGCAAGAATTAAAATCGACTATGCGAACGCAAAGCTTGTTTCGGGTGCGGAGGAAACAACAACACAGCCCGCAACACAGAAAGTAACCCAAGCTCCCACACAAAAGGTAACGCAGGCGGTTGTGACGACAACGGCACAGACAACAGCCGCTTCGGCTTCGCAGACAACAGAGGAAGCGACTCAGGCTGTAACCGATGTTGCGGCGGAGGCTTCGGAGAGCACGCAGTCGGGCAGTAAACTTCCCGTTATAATAGGCGTTGCGGCTGTCGTGGTAATTGCGGCAATAGTTGTGACGGTTATAGTTGTCAAAAAGAAAAAAGACGGCGAGAGCGAGGTTGAAAACGAAAATGAAAAAGATATTTAAGAAATTTCAGGTAAAGGACTTTGTTTTCCTTGCGGTTTTGTCGGCTGCCATGACGCTTTGCGGCGGAATCACAATGCCGCTTGTTATGCACACCACCCTGTTCGGTTTAAGGAACCTTGCGGCGGCTCCGATTTACTCGATTTTTGTCGCAATAGGTCTTATGAAAGTAAGGAAGCCCGGAGCGCTTACGATAATCGGTATTTTCTCGGGCGCACCGCTTGTTTTCTTCTCGACGGTAATGTTCTTCAACAATTTCGTTTCGGCGGTTATCGCAGAGCTTATTATGCTTCTGATTTTCAGAGGATATAAAAAGAAATCGGCTGTTTTTGTAACGACTGGTATTTATATGCCGCTCTCGCTCCCCGTTTCGGTGCTTTTCAGCATTTGGCTCAACGGTCAGAGCTACGAGCAGTTCAAGGCAAACCCCGCACTTTCGATAGTTATGTCGATAGGCACGGTTGCTTTGGCGTTTGTCGGTGCGGCAATCGGTATGAAAATTGCGGCAGAGCTCCAAAAAGCGGGAAAGCTCAAGCCGAGCGGAGAGGACGACAATGCTTGAAACATTCGAGGTTAAAAAACCTGTTTACCCCGTGATTTCCTTTTTGTCATCAATAGTTTTATTGGTTTTCGGTATGCTGTTTTCAAAGCACCTTGCGGCATTTGCTTTCGCAGGTGCGGTGTTCCTGCTGTACTGCCTTTTCGGGCTGTTCAGAGGAGCGTGGAAAATGACTTTTGCGACCGCCGTTGCAGGACTTGTAATCGGCGGTCTTTCCTACCTTACGAACAACAGCTTTGACGCTTTCTGGCAAACTCTTCTGAGAATGATTTTGCTCGGACTTTGCGCCGTGCCTATGGTTACGGTATCCCCCTGTTCGCTTACAAGGTGCTTAAACTCGCTTAAATGCCCGAGGGTAATTACACTCGGTATGCTTGTAACGCTGAGATTTATACCGATAATCGCCTCCGAGATAAAGCGTATTTCAGAGGCTATGAAGGTGCGTGGGGTCAATATGAAAAAATGCGGTCCTTCCGTTTTGTACAGAGCGTTTTTCATACCGCTTGTTATGAGGATTATCGGCATATCGGACACGCTGTCGCTCTCGCTTGAAACAAGGGCGTTTACCCTCGGAGACGAAAAGGCAAGCGTGTATGAGCCCGTAAAGGTACATTTCAGAGACATAGTTTTTGCGGTATGCGTTGCGGCAATCTGCATTGCGGGAGGTGTTTTCATATGGACACGGCGATAAGCGTAAGGGAGGTTTCGTTTGCATATGACTCCGCACCCGAAAATACGCTTGAAAATGTAAACTTCGACATAAACTACGGCGAGTTCGTACTGCTGTGCGGAATGTCGGGCGAGGGCAAAAGCACCCTGCTTTCGATTATAAGCGGAGTTATCCCGAACATAAACCACGGCAAGCTTTCGGGCTCGGTTTTCATTGACGGCAAGGAGGTCACGGCGCTTAAAATCAGCGAACGGGCAAGGCTTGTCGGAAGCGTGCTGCAAAATGCGGACGAACAGATAGTTTACGACTTCGCAAAGGATGAAATTGCGTTCGGGCTTGAAAACCTCAACACTCCGAACGAAGAGATAACAAAGCGGATAGACGCCTGCTGCGAGCTTATGCAGGTTGACAAAGGTGCAAGGACAAGGACTATGTCGGGCGGTCAGAAGCAAAGGCTCGTTACCGCTTCGACGCTCGCCATGGGGCAAAAGATAATAATACTTGACGAGCCGCTTGCGAACCTCGACAACCGAGGCGCACACATTCTTCTTTCGGCGTTGAGAGACCTTTCAAAAAGCGGATATGCGGTCTTGCTTGTCGAGCACCGCTTCGATGTCATAAAGCCTTACATTGACAAGGTTATGACGATAGAGAACAAGGGTGTTCGGCTCAGTGAGGAAATAAGCGACACGGTTGTAAAAACTCTGCCGTCGGTGCAGGGTCACGAAATCGGAGAAACGCTTATAAAGCTCGAAAATTTATCATTTTCGGCAGGCAAAAGGACAATACTCGACGGTATTGATTTTGAGATAAAAAAAGGCGAAAGAACGGTAATTTTAGGCGACAACGGCTGCGGCAAAACGACGCTTTTAAGGACTCTTTCAAGGCTCAACAAGCCGTCGTCGGGCAATTTCATTCAAAGCGTTGTAAGGTCAAACAAAGCAAATTCCGAATGGTTTTCAAAGGTCGGATATGTCTATCAGAACCCCACATATCAGCTGTTTATGCCGACGCTTTTCGACGAGATAGCCTTTAAGGCAAAATCGCCCGAAAAGGCACAGGAGCTCATTGACGCACTCGGACTGTCGGGGCTTGAAAAGAGGCATCCGCAGTCGCTTTCCGAGGGTCAGAAACGCCGTGCGGGAATTGCGGCGATATGCGCCTGTGAGCCCGAAATACTGTTTTTGGACGAACCGACGGTGGGTCAGGATTTCGACAACCTCAAACGGATTGTCGATACCGTAAACAAATTGAACAGAGAGACGGGCTGTGCGGTCGTAACGGTAACGCACGACAAGCGGTGCATCGCCGCCCTCTGTGACAGAGCGGTAATTATGGCGGACGGACATATCGTAAAGACAGGTGATTTGTCCGCGGCGCACGAATATATTTAAGGGAGACAGAAATGATTAAAACAAGATTGATAGGTCAGGTGCCGTCATCGAAAAAGTATATAGCGCTGACGGTTCTCGCACAATGGATAAGGGTTTGTGCGAACATTGCAATGATGTTTATCCTTGCAAACATACTTGAGCTGATACTCGACGGCAAGGTGTTCGGCTTTGCCTCGCTTTTGCCGTATGTTCTCGGCGTTGCGGCGGTAATGCTTGTGCGTTATCTCTGCGGAGTGTTCAGCGCAAAGACTTCGTTCTATGCTTCAAGCGAGGTCAAAAAGGTATTGAGGCAGAAAATGTACAAAAAGCTTACAAGAATGGGCGCTTCCTACCATGAAAAGGTTTCCACCTCGGAGGTCTTGCAGGTGTTCGTTGAGGGCGTTGACCAGCTTGAGCTCTACTTCGGAAAATATCTTCCGCAGTTCTTCTTTGCGATGCTCGCACCGATAACGCTCTTTGCGGCATTGGTTTTTGTAAGCGCAAAGGCGGCAACGGTACTTCTTATATGCGTACCGCTCATTCCCCTTTCGATTGTTGCGGTGCAGAAGCTCGCAAAAAGGCTTTTGAGCAAATACTGGGGCGTTTATGTAAATCTCGGCGACACCTTCCTTGAAAACATACAGGGTCTTACCACTCTCAAGGTTTATCAGGCGGACGAACGGAAAAATGTCGAGATGAACGAAAAAGCCGAGGAATTCCGAAGAATTACAATGAAGGTTCTGACAATGCAGTTGAACTCCGTAAGCGTTATGGATATTGTCGCATATACGGGCAGTGCGATAGGCGTTGTCATTTCGATTATACAGGTAAGCAACGGAACAATCACCCTCCCCGAAGCGTTTCTTATTATAATGCTTGCGGCGGACTTCTTCCTCCCGCTGAGGCTTTTGGGTTCGTTCTTCCATGTTGCGATGAACGGTATGGCGGCGAGCGACAAGCTGTTCAATCTCCTTGACATTCCCGAGGAGGAGCCCGCAACGGCAATCCCCGACAGCTTCGACAGCGATATAGTTATCAAAAATCTCTCTTTCTCGTATGACGGCGAAAAGCAGGTGCTTGACAATGTCTCCGCAACCGTTAAAAAACACGAGCTTGTAAGCGTTGTCGGCGAATCGGGCTGCGGCAAGAGCACTCTTTCGGCGCTTATCTGCGGCATCTCCCGCGGCTACACGGGAAGCATTGAAATTGACGGCGTACAGGTAAAGGATATAGCCGAAAAGGCTTTGATGGACAACATAACGGCGGTAAACTTCAACAGCTATATATTCGAGGGTACGGTCCGTGAAAATCTTCTTTTGGCAGACGAAAACGCAAGCGACGAAAAGATGATAAACACGCTTAAAACCGTTAAGCTCTGGGATTTCTTAGCGTCTCAGAACGGACTTGACACGGTGCTTCTCACACAGGGAAACAACTTCTCGGGCGGTCAGAAGCAGCGCCTTGCGCTTGCCCGTGCTCTTATGCATGACACACCCGTATATATCTTTGACGAGGTAACCTCGAACATAGACGCAGACAGCGAAAACGACATAATGGCGGTAATTCACTCCATGGCAAAAACCAAGACGGTGCTTCTTATTTCGCACAGACTTGAAAATGTCGTTAAATCGGACAAGATAATCGTTCTCGACTCGGGCAGAGCTGTCGAAACGGGAACGCACGAAGAGCTCATTGCCGCAAACGGCAAATATGCGCTTATGTACAGAACGCAGGCAGAGCTTGAAAAGTATTCGAGACAGGAGGCGATGTAAGATGAAAAGAAAGCAGTCATCACTTAAAATAATGGCAAGGCTGATAAAGCTTGTCAAACCCCTTGCGGGCTTTATGGTGCTTGCGGTAATACTCGGCGTAACTGGCTTCCTGTGCGCTATTCAGATTACCGTTGCGGGAAGTCTTACGCTCCTTACCGCCGCAGGTATCGACGGCGGACTTGCGGTTAAAACAGGCTGTATACTCATAATTGTATTTGCAACGCTCAGGGGCTTCCTGCACTACGGCGAGCAGGCGTGCAACCACTACATTGCGTTCAAGCTTTTGGCAATTATCAGAGACAAGGTATTCAAAGCTCTTCGCAGACTTTCCCCCGCAAAGCTTGAGGGCAAGGACAAGGGCAACCTCATCTCGCTTATCACAAGCGACATTGAGCTTTTGGAGGTCTTTTACGCACATACGATTTCCCCCACCTGCATTGCGATACTTACAAGCCTTGTTATGCTGATATTTATCGGCAGATACAGCGCAATACTGAGCCTTATCGCTCTTTTGGGATACATCACGGTAGGCTGTGTAATCCCGGTACTTTCTTCCAAAATCAACAAAAACATCGGTATGACATACAGGGAAAAGTCGGGCGCTCTCTCCTCTTTCGTGCTTGACAGTATGAGAGGCTTGCTCGAAACCTTGAGATATTCCGCAACCGACAAGCGCCTTGAAGAGACCGACAGGCGCACGGACGAGCTCAACTCCATTCAGAAAAAGCTCAAGACGATTGAGGGTCATACGGGTTCGGTAACCGACATCACGATTATATTCTTCTCGCTTGCCATGCTGCTTTCGGGAATTGCGCTTTATCAGAAAGGCTCGATAGGCATTGACGGACTTATCGTCTGCACGGTCTCCATGATGAGCTCCTTCGGTCCCGTTGCGGCGCTTTCAAACCTCGCAGGCAACCTTACGCACACGCTCGCAAGCGGCGAAAGAGTGCTCTCCCTGCTTGACGAGGCTCCCGCAGTGGCTGAAAACACGGACGGCAAGGAAGTAAATTTCGACGGTATGGAATGTAAAAATGTCGGCTTCTCATACGACGACGAAGCAATCCTCGAAAACTTCAATATGACCATACCGCAGAACAGGATAATTTCTGTTACGGGTCCGTCGGGCTCGGGCAAATCGACCGCACTCAAGCTTATGATGCGTTTTTGGGATGTAAAATCGGGCGAGATTGATATGTCGGGCGTCAATGTCAAGGATATAAAGACCTCGTCGCTTCGCAACAATCAGAGCCTTGTAAGCCAGGAAACGCAGCTTTTCAACGACACGATTGAAAACAACATAAAAATCGCCGATTATTCCGCCACAAGGCAGCAAGTGGAGCAGGCGGCAAAAAAGGCTTCGATACACGACTTTATCATGACCCTGCCCAAGGGATACGACACCAATGTCGGAGAGCTCGGCGACCTGCTCTCCGACGGCGAAAAGCAGAGAATAGGTCTTGCAAGAGCGTTTTTGAGCGACGCCGATATGATTATGCTCGACGAGCCCACAAGCAACCTTGACAGCCTCAACGAGGGCAATGTTTTAAGGGCGATAGAGCAATCGAAACAAGGCAAGAGCATCGTTCTGGTTTCGCACAGAAAATCAACGGCAAAAATCGCCGACGAGGCTTACACGGTTTACAGAGGTAGAATATCATGAAAAAAGACAGAATAACAAGAGAAAAGGAAATGCTCCCCGAGATGGTAAAGATATACTGTCACGGAGTCCACAAGACAAAAAAGGGCGAGCTCTGCCCCGAATGTCAAGAGCTTACCGACTATGCGCTCAACAGGCTTGACCACTGCCGCTGGGGCAATGACAAAAACTTTTGCTCACAGTGCCCGTGTCACTGCTATAAGCCCGATATGCGTGCAAAAATCCGAGCGGTTATGCGCTATTCGGGTCCGAGGATAATGCTCTATCATCCGCTTGTCGGCTCAATCCACGGCATTGAAACGGTAAAGGGCGTTATCAAGGCAAAGCGCAAAAAGAAAAAGAGCAAAAATAAGCGTTTGTAATTGACACTTTCACGAGGTTTGTCCCATATCGGGGCAAACCTCTTTTATTTATTGCGTTTATGAGTGCCGATATGTTACAATTAAAATATATTGATAACAGCAGGTGATTGATATGAAAACAATTTTCAAAAACTGTACTTTACTTGACGGAACAAAGGATATGGTTGCACGGAAAAATGTTGATGTTGCAATCGAAAACGATAAAATTGCCGCAATCGGCAAAATCGAGCCGAGCGGCACGGACAGAGTGATTGATTTGAACGGAAAATATCTTATGCCGGGTCTTATCAACCTCCATGTTCATCTCCCCGCAGGCGGAAAGCCGCAGAAAAAGCCGCTTAAAGCGGACTTCCTTTCAAAGCTTGCGCTCTCCTCGGCGGCTATGAGAAAATTCACACTCAATATGTGCCACGGCTACGCAATGCAGGGGCTTATGTCGGGCGTTACGACAATAAGAACGGTCGGCGGACTTGACGACATCGACTCAAAGCTCCGTGACAAAATCAACGCAGGTCAGCTTGACGGTCCCCGTATTCTTGCCTCAAACTTTGCGATAGGCGTACCGAACGGTCATATGGTCGGCTCCGTCGCAAGGGCGGCAAACACCGTACAGGACGCAGTGAAAATGGTTGACGAGCTTATCGACAAAAAGTCCGACCTTGTAAAGCTTATGATTACGGGCGGCGTTATGGACGCCAAAGTTAAGGGCGAGCCCGGAGTGCTTATGATGCAGGCGGATATGATTAAGGCGTGCTGCGACAGGGCACACGAGCACGGCTTAAAGGTTGCCGCTCATGTTCAGAGCCCCGAGGGCGTAAGAACGGCTGTAAGCAACGGCGTCGACTCCATCGAACACGGCTCAACGCTTACACAGGCTGAAATAGACACCTTCAAGGCGCACGACGCAGTTTTGGTGTGCACACTTTCCCCCGCCCTGCCCATGGCTAAATTCGAGCGCGAAACACTCGGAATTACCGAGGTCGTTCAGTATAACTCAAATGTTGTTTTCAACAATATGATAAAGGGCGCAAAAACGGCTCTTGAAAACGGAATAAAGGTCGGTCTCGGCACCGATACGGGCTGTCCTTACACCACGCACTACAATATGTGGAGAGAGCTCCATTACTTTGAAAAGAATGTAGGCGTAAGCCCCGAATTTGCGCTTTATACCGCAACGCTCAGAAATGCCGAAATCCTCGGGCTCTCGGAGGTTACGGGAAGCATTGAAGAGGGCAAATGTGCCGATATACTTATTTCAAACACAAATCCGCTTGACGATTTCAGGGCGCTTTCACAGCCCTATGCCGTTGTCGCAAGAGGCAAGGTGTTCTTAAATCCGCAGATTAAGAAATATCCGAAATGCGACGAGGAATTGGATAAGTATTACGATTGATAATTACATGCACAAAGGGCAGCGGATACTGTTTTATCCGCTGCCCTTTTATATATCTAAAGCGCCAAATTGCGACAACACATATTTTTACCCCGTCATCCTCGTTTTCGGAAGAAGAATACGGTCTGTTTTGCCTTCGGGGATTTTGGTGTCGCAAAAAAGCGTTGCCTCCCTGACGGTGTTTTTACCGAATTTCTCATTTATTGAAATTACCGTCTTTTCGATTTTTTCACGGCGGATATGCTTTTCAATGTCAAAGAACATATCAAGCTGAACCGCAACATCGTATCTGTACAGGTCGATAGCTCTGACGCTTACGGCTCTTACGGGCAGCTTTCGGTCGTATCGCTCAAGAAAAAGAGAAAATGCAAGGTCCGCAATTTCTCTTGCGTTCTGCGTTATGAAATCCGTCTTTTTCTGAAACTGCACGGTTTTCAAGGCATTGTTTTTGACAGAAATTTGCACGGCGCCCGCCGAAAGCCCGTGCCGCCGCAGCTCATACGACACCTCGTGGGAAAGACTTAAAATTACCCTGTACACCTCTTCGTTTTCCGCAATGTCCGAAACAAGGGTAACTCCCCTGCCGACGCTTTTTATCTCGGGTCGGCTGAAGAAATCCGAAACCTCGGAGTGCTCGTAGCCGTTGGCGCACTGCCAGAGTGTAGTGCCGCTTTTCCCGAAAATGGATACAAGCGTATCGACCGATGTATTTGCAATGTCGCCTATGGTAAAAATCCCGTATTTTTGAAGCGTTTTGTATGTGCTCCTGCCGACCCACAGCATATCGCAGGCGGGCAATCCCCACACCTTTTGCCGAAAGTCGCCCTTTCTTATCACGGTTATTCCGTCGGGCTTTTTCATATCGCTCCCGAGCTTTGCAAAGGTCTTGTTAAACGACACCCCGACGGAAAGAGTTATCCCCAATTCTTTTTTTACACGCTCCTTTATGCGGTAGGCAATCTCCCTGTCCGAGCCGAAAAGCTTATCGCTTGCGGTAACATCAAGCCAACATTCGTCCATGCCGAACGGCTCAATCATATCCGTGTAGTCGTAATAAATCCGCCTTGCCGCTTTTCCGTATTTCACATACTCGTCAAAATGAGGTTCAAGAATTATCAGCTCGCGGCACTTGTTTTTCGCCTGCCAGACAACATCGCCCGTTTTGACGCCGAAGCGTTTGGCGCACTCGCTTTTTGCAAGCACTATACCGTGCCTGTCCTCCGACCTGCCGCACACCGCAACGGGCTTCCCCTTTAATTCGGGATTGAGAACCGTCTCCACCGAGGCATAGAAATTATTCAAATCGCAATGCAAAATCGACCGTTCCGTAAAACCGTCCCCTTTAATGATTTCAGTGAGCATATTTTAACAGAACATTTGTTCGATGTCAAGGCATAAAATATGGCAATGTACCATTATCGGTACACTGCCTGTATTTTTATGAGTTAAAATCCATTTTGACATCGGCTCTTTTTTCGTCGTCGGCTTGGAAAAATTCCTCGGGCGTTGCGCCTATGGAATTTGCAACGATTGACGACGGGAATTTAACTATGAGCTGATTATAGAAAGAAACATTGGCGTTGTAAACTCTTCTTGAAGCGGAGAGGTGCTCTTCGACATCGGCAACGGTAATTTGCAGCTGCTTAAAATTCTCGCTTGAACGAAGCTCGGGATAATTCTCCGCAACCATATTTATCGCATTTGCGGTTTCGTTGAGCTTTGCGTTTATCTCGGCACATTCCGCAACGCTCATACCCTTACGCATCTTTATGGTTTCAATGAGCGTAAACTTTTCGTGGTTGGCATAAGCCTTGGTAATGTCAAGAAGCTTTGTGAGAATGTCAAAGCGTTTTGTAAGCGCTATGTCGATACCCGAGCGAGACTCGGCAATTTTGACCTGCGTTGTCTTTATTTTATTCATTGTGCTTATGTACCATATTACCAACAGCACGACAACGGCAACTATTGCAATGATAATTAAATTCATAGTATATACCCCTTATATTATGTTGATTTCATTTTAATATATTATTTTGCGTTTGGCAAGGAAATTATTTTTTATACACCTTTCTGTCAAGGTTGAGCTCGTCCACAAATCGGGTTATGAGGTCAATATCCTCCGATATGTCAGCAATAGCCGACTCGACATCAATCGAATGAAACACGGGCGGCTCAAAGGCGTCACGCCTGTTATTTACGCCGATATGAAGCTGATTTCTGTGAAAGCAGAATATCAGCGAGCCGTTTGTCTTTTCACGAAGCGTCAGCATTGCCTCCATAATATGCGGAGTTATGATGTAGAACGCCTCCTGTTCGTTGTCGGTGTATGACTCAAACACCCTGTTGAAGTCAGTGTTCTCAAACTGAATTTTCTCAAACTCCTTTGAAAACAGGCTCTTTCTGTGGTCGGCGTATTTGAAATCGTTTTCGTGAATCAACAAGTCGCAGTTGAAATACTTATTGAAATCGAAAATCATCCATCTGCCCTTGAAATAGGTGATTGAATGCTGATGATTATCGGAATAATACACTTCCTTTATCGTAACATCGGACTGGCAGAAGTCTGTCTGCTTATACTTTCCCGACAGGAAATCGTTTCCGTTATATGTATTCCCCATTTTTATCATACGGGTGTTTTTGATTGCCGCAACGGGCACGCCGTAATCGGAATTGAACTCCTCAATTTCAAAATACCGTTCAAAAACCGTACGCACGATAACCGCATTGTAAAGCTTTTTATACATTCTGCGTCTCTTTCCCGTAATTGCGCCGCCGCCGAAAATCACAACAGCCAAAGCGCCGCTTATAACATAATACGACAGCTCCGCAAGCTCCGGTACAATATAAAAAGCCGCAGCAAAAGCCACTGTTACCGCTATTGAAACAATAATGGTATTCCTCAACGATTTACGCAATTTTTCAAGCTCATCAAGATTTTTAGCAAGCTTATTTAAGTCCAAAATATCCCTCCCCGTAAAAGAACAGGCAACAAAGCGTAAAACACTCTGTTGCCCTTAATTATACTATGAGATTTTTCGGAATACAACCGTTATTTCGTTGTTCCGTCCGAATTGAACAGCGGAAGGGGTTCAAGGAAGATGATGTCGTCCCTCTTTGCGGCGTCGCCCTCTGCAAGGATAGCCATTTTGCCGACAACCTTACCGCCTGCCTGCTCAACAAGGTTTTCAACTGCGGAAATCGAGCCTCCCGTTGAAATAACATCGTCGAGGATAAGTATTCTCTTACCCTTCATCTTAGCGGCGTCCGCTCCGTCCATATAGAGCTTCTGCTCGCCCTCGGTGGTAATCGACTTGTCAACGGTCTCAAAAACGCCGTTCATATAAGCCTTTTTCTTCTTGCGGACAAGGAAGTATTCGTTTCTTCCCGACTGTCTTGCCATTTCGTGAATAAGCGGAATAGCCTTAGCCTCGGGTGCGACCATATAATCGAACTCGGGAGCTCTTTTAAGCAGCTCGCCCGCACAAGCGCAGGTAAGCTCAACATCGCCGAAAATTACAAATGCCGCAATCGTGAGGTCGTCGTTGATTTTGCACAGGGGCAAATCTCTTTTTACTCCTGCAACTGTAATCGGATAAACCATATTATCACTCTTTCATTATAGAATATACGGAAATCAGCCGCCGAGATATGCCTTCTTGACTTCCTCGCTCTGAAGAAGCTCCTCGCCCGTGCCCGAAAGCACGATTCTGCCGTTTTCAAGGACATATGCTCTGTCGGATATTGCAAGGGATTTACCTGCGTTCTGCTCAACGAGAAGAACCGTTGTGCCCTCTTTGTTGAGGTCCTTTATGATTGTGAAAACCTCGTCTACAAGTAACGGGGAAAGACCCATTGACGGTTCGTCAAGCATAAGAAGCTTGGGACGGCTCATAAGAGCTCTGCCCATTGCGAGCATCTGCTGTTCGCCGCCCGAGAGAGTTCCCGCTATCTGGCTTTTTCTTTCCTCAAGCCTCGGGAAACGCTCATATATCTTTTCAATATCTTCTTTTATTGCCTTTTTGTCTTTCTGAATATATGCGCCCATAAGGAGGTTCTGATAAACCGAAAGCTCCTGGAAAATGCGTCTGCCCTCGGGAACCTGCGACATACCGAGCGATACTATCTTGTGGCAGGGCATATGAGTTGTTTCCTTGCCCTCAAAGGTTACCGTTCCCGCCTTTGACGGGATAAGACCGATAACCGACTGCATCGTGGTGGTCTTGCCTGCGCCGTTTGCACCGATAAGGGTTACTATCTCGCCCTCGTTTACCTCAAAGTCGATTCCTTTAAGAGCCTGAATTACGCCATAATATACTTCAAGACCTTTTACTTCAAGCAATGCCATAATTTAACCTCCTATATACGCCTTGATAACTTCGGGGTCGCTCAGCGCCTTTTTGGTCTCGCCCTGTGCAAGGACGGTACCGAAGTTAAGAACGGTTATTTCGTCGCAAAGACCGGAAACGAATTTCATATCGTGCTCGATAAGAAGTATCGTAAGGTCAAATTCGTCACGGATGTATTTTACAATATCGACAAGCTCCTTTGTCTCGTTCGGGTTCATACCCGCGGCGGGCTCGTCGAGAAGCAAAAGCTTCGGATTTGTAGCCAAGGCTCTTGCGATTTCAAGCTTTCTCTGCTTACCGTAAGGCAGGTTGCAGGAAAGGTTGTTTCTCTCCTCCAAAAGTCCGAAAACCTTGAGGATTTCCTTTGCTCTCTCCCTCATTCTGACCTCCGAGTCAAAATGACCGGGCAGGCGGAGCATACTTACAAACGGATTGCACTTGAACTCCGGCTGATTGTGAAGTCCGACCATTACATTGCGGACAACGCTCATATTGTTGAAAAGGCGGATATTCTGAAAGGTTCTTGCGATACCCTTGTGGTTTATCTGCTCCTGGGTCTTGCCCTTGAGCTCTTCGCCGTCAAGATAGAAAGTACCCGTTGTCGGCTGATAAACGCCCGTAAGCATATTGAACACGGTTGTTTTACCTGCGCCGTTGGGACCTACAAGACCGTAAAGCTGCTGTTTCTTGATTTCAATATCAAGTCCCTGAACCGCTTTAAGTCCGCCGAAAGATATACCGAGATTTTCGGTTTTAAGCATAATATCTGACATATTATTTATCCTCCTTCGTCGGTTTGTCGGGGTCTCTGAGTTCTCCGTCCTGCGTCTTGACATCAACTGAAAGGAGTTCATCCATATTTATTTTCGATTCTATTCTGTTCCATGCAACATCGTCGTCGACAATGGTTGACTCTTTCTTCTTGAAGAGCTTTGCCGAAACAGCCTTGAAATTGAATTTATCCTTAATGGGCTTGAGTGCGGGAGCGTTGTTGAAGATAACGACAACGATAAGGATAAGAGCATAAACAAGAAGTCTTACCGCCGCAAGATCGCCCGACAGGTTGTTCTGAAGCAGGAAGTTGATATAGGTAATAAGCGTAGCCGCAATAATCGAGCCGCTTATCGAACCGATACCGCCGATAACTACCATAACAAGGATTTCGATTGAGTAGTTGTAATCGAACGCCGAATAGAGAATGGGAGTGTAGTAATGTCCGTAAATTACGCCTGCAACGCCTGCGAAGAATGCGGAAATTACGAATACGAAAAGCTTATAGAAAGTAACATTGATACCCATTGCCTTTGCCGCAATCTCATTGTCACGGATAGCGGTAATCGCCCTGCCGTGCTTTGAGCGGATAAGGTTCTGAATAAGGAAAAGAACTATAAGAACAAGTATAAACGCAACTATGTAAAGCGTCGAGGGCTGAATTTTGATTGTATCGGTTTTAAGACCCATTGCGCCGCCGAACATACTCAGGTTTTTGAAAACATTTCTTACGATTTCGCCGAAAGCCAGCGTTACAATCGCAAGGTAGTCGCCTTTAAGTCTCAAAGCGGGCAAGCCGATTATAAAGCCGAAAACAGCCGCCAGAAGTCCGCCGACAACAAGCGAAATGAGGAAGCATACAAAGGTGTTGTCGATATAGTTGTGAATGAATATCGAGAAATACGAACCGAGGTATGCGCCTACGCACATAAAGCCTGCGTGACCGAGCGAGAGCTCTCCGAGGAAGCCGACTACAAGGTTAAGCGAAACGGCAAGGATAATGCTGTATGCGATTTTCGGAAGAAGATTTACTCCCGAACGGCTCAAAGCGCCCGTCGAGCTTAAAATAACCATAAGCACGAGGAAAGCCGCAACGCCGATATAGTTAAAACAGTATTTGAGTTTGAAGGTTTTCTTTACATTTGCAGCGTATCCCATATTATACCTTCTCCCTTCTGCGTTTGCCGAGCAAGCCTACTGGCTTGACAAGCAAAATTACGATAAGCAGGCAGAACTCGATAGCCGTGGTGTAAGCCTCAACAGTCGGGTTGTTCTTGCATATCTGTTCAATCATTCCGAGCAGGATACCGCCGAGCATGGCGCCGGGGATGGAACCGATACCGCCGATAACCGCTGCGGTAAAGGCTTTAATTCCGGGCATTGCGCCCAAGGTCGGTGTAACCGACGGAATACGGATAACATAGAAAAGGCTTGCGAAAGCAGCCAATGCCGAACCGATTGCAAAGGTCAGCATAATTATCTTGTCAACATTAACGCCCATAAGACGAGCCGCACCGCTGTCCTCCGAGACCGCAAGCATCGCTCTGCCCGTTCTTGTCTTTTTAACAAAGAGGGTAAGACCTACCATAATTATTGCGCCGACAACGAGGGTCAGAATTGTGCCCACGCTGATTTCGGAACCGAGAATATGTACGGTGCCGAAGTTTGCAACGGTAAATGTTATTGAGGTCGAGCCGAAAATAAGCTGTGCGATACCCTGGAGAAGGTTGCTCACGCCGATAGCGGTAATCAGAACCGCAAGGGGCGAAGCTCCTCTGAGGGGCTTATACGCAAATTTTTCAATAACAATACCCATTACCGTGCACACGATAACTGCAACCGCTACCGCAATAAAGGGATTTGTGTTGAGCGCCATTGTTGAATAGATAGCATAAGCGCCGACCATTATGACGTCGCCGTGCGCAAAGTTCAACATCTTGGCAATGCCGTAAACCATAGTATATCCGAGCGCAATAAGTGCGTAAACCGCACCCAGACTGAGCCCGTCTAACAATATACTCATATAATTCACATAGCCTTTCCGCTACAAGGTATATCACTTGCCCGAGTGTAGCCGTCAAGGGCGTGATGATTGCGGTAAAACCGCAGGGAAGCCGTTTTCTGCGGCTGTCCTAAAAATCGCCGAAGTCGGAGAAGATATAATAATCCTCTCCGACTTGTCTTAATAGCGTCTTTGCTGTTTAGTCAAGAAACAATTATTTCTCTACGGTAACAATGGTCGGAACCTTGTTCGGAGCACCGTCTGCATTCCATGTCATTGTACCTGTTGCACCTGTGAACTCCATACCGCCTGTAAGAACAGCGGCAACCTTATCGCAAAGCTCGGAAGCGGAAATGTTAGCGTCCGTGATATTTGCCTTAAGCATTGCGTTGTAGATTACATATACAGCGTCGTAAGCGTCAGCCGCAAACTGGTCGGGAGTGGTGTTGTATTTAGCTTTGTAGTTTGTAACGAACTTGGAAACAGCAGCGTCTGTGCTGTTAGCATCAAAGGGAGTGATGTACTTAATCTCGTTTGTTACGCTTGAGTCAACCTGATCTGCTACGCCGTCAAGACCGTCACTGCCGAAGATAAGTGCGTTTACGCCCTTAGCCGAGCAAGCGCGTGCAACAAGACCCGCTTCTGTGTAATAGAAAGGAGTGAAGATTGCGTCGCAATCCTTGAGAGCCTCAACCTGAGTTGAGAAGTCCTTGTTGTTTTCCTTGTCGAATGTCTTTGTTGTGAACGAAACACCGAGTTTATCCATCTCAGCCTTGAATGCCTCGTAAATGCCCGATGAATATGTGTCCGATGTGTCGTAAATGCAGCCGATGTTTGTCATCTTGTAATCGTTTACAAGTGTGTCAGCTGCGAGAACGCCCTGGTCGGGGTCGCCGAAGCAAACACGGAAGCCGTTCTTTCTGCCTTCGATTACGGAAGCCGCAGAAGCCGAAGGAGTAATGAAGAACAAATTGTCCTCAACAGCCTTAGCTGCGAAAGCTTCGCAGGAGCCTGTTGTTGTGGAACCGATTGAAATCTGCATTCCCGCGTCCATCAACTGGTCATATGCAGTAGCTGTCTCCGCAGCCATTGCCTTATCGTCTTTCATAATGAATTCGAGCTGAATTCCGTTCATACCGCCTGCTGCGTTGATCTCGTCAATAGCAAGCTGAGCGCCCTGCTGTACCGAAATGCCGTATGAAGATGCATCGCCGGTAAGCGGACCTGTTCCGCCGACTACGATTTTGTCGCCGGTCTTACCCGAATTACCTGTGTTACCGCCGCAAGCCGCAAAACAAGTAACGACTATTGCGAGTGCCAATACTACGCCGATTACTTTTTTGAAGTTTTTCATTTGTAACAACCTCTTTTTCCTGATAAAAATTTATTTTTCAGCATAACACTGCAAAATACGCTTAATTGACGAGGAATAAATATTGCCAAAGTTCCTCTTCTTCTTTTAATAATAATAAATTATAAAAACTAACAGGTCATTTGTCAAACTTTTTTTACCGATTTTTCATCGTTTTTTTACGATTTGTTCATATTGTCAAAATAGGCAATAAATGAAGCCCCAAAATTGGTTATTGTTTTATTGTTTTTCGACCTTTTTTTCTGCTAAAATATTAACAAAATGCTCTTAGAAAAGGTCGAATTATATGAAGAAAACACTCAAAGCGGCATTTCCGGTCACGGTGCCGATACTGACAGGTTACATTTTCCTCGGTATCGCATACGGTCTTTTAATGACGGAAAGCGGATTCGGTGCGCTTTTTACAATATCGACAAGCCTGTTTATTTTTACGGGCTCACTGCAATTCGTCGGCGTGTCGTTCTTCACTTCGCCGTTTAATCCGCTCAATGTGCTTTTAATGTCGCTTATGATTGACGCAAGGCATATCTTCTACGGCGTGGCTATGATTGATAAATTAAAGGATGTTAAAAAGGAAAAGCCCGGTATAATTTTCACATTAAGCGACGAAACATTTTCGGTACTCTGCAACCAAAATCCGCCCGACGGCGTAAAAAAAGGTCCGTTTATGCTTACCGTTGCTGTGCTCGACTACCTCTATTGGTCGCTCGGCACGGCATTGGGTGCGGTATTCGGAAGATTTATAACATTCAACACCGAGGGTATCGACTTTTCGCTTACAGCGCTGTTCGTCGTCATCTTTGTCAACCAATGGAAAGAGAGCAAGGACCATATCCCCGCAATTATCGGACTTGCCTGCTCGGCATTGAGCCTTATTGTGTTCGGTGCCGACAACTTCATTGTACCGTCAATGATTATGATTGTCATTTCCCTGCTCATCTACCGCAAGCCGTTTGAGAGGAGGTTCGGCGCAAATGACTAAAACACAGATACTCATTACATTTATAATTATGGCGGCTGTAACCGTGCTTTCAAGGTTTTTGCCGTTTCTCTTTTTCAAAAGCGATAAGCCTACGCCGAAAATCATAGAATACTTCGGCAAGACTCTCCCCTACGCCTCGGTTGCCCTGCTTGTAATTTACTGCCTTAAAGGCGTTACATTCTCGCAACTATCCGGCTTTTTGCCGTTGTTTATCGCAATCGCCGTTACCGCCGCACTTCACGCATGGAAAGGCAAAACTCTTTTGAGTATCGCAACGGGCACGGTGCTTTATATGATTTTGGTACAATTTGTGTTTGCGTGAAGAAAAAAGCGATTTAAGCCTTGACAAATCGGTTCAACACATATATAATATTCAAGCATTCGAAAATTGCGCTGATAGCTCAGCTGGATAGAGCATCTGCCTTCTAAGCAGAGGGTCGGGGGTTCGAGTCCCTCTCAGCGCGCCAATGCTGTATGGTGGGTATAGCGTAGTTGGTTAACGCGTCAGTTTGTGGCACTGAAGACCGTCGGTTCGAATCCGACTATCCACCCCACTGATAAAACTCCGCCTGTCAATAGATTTGGCGGAGTTTTCACTATCAACTGTTATCTAATCAAAAAATATATGAATACAATCCTCATTTCTGCATTTATTATATATATCGGATTGTGTTTGCAAAAATCGAATATTGGGGTGTCGTCAAGCGGTAAGACACAGCACTTTGACTGCTGCAGGCGTAGGTTCGAATCCTGCCACCCCAGCCAAAATCGGCAGATACATTTTTGTATCTGCTGATTTTTTGTTCGATTTGTGGGAGGATTCGAACCGTTTGTCCATCTTTTGCGAAGCAAAAGGGACATATAATTGTTGCAAGCGACAAGGCTTGCCTTGTCGAATCCTGCCACCCCAGCCAAAATCGGCAGATACATTTTTGTATCTGCTGATTTTTTGTTCGATTTGTGGGAGGATTCGAACCGTTTGTCCATCTTTTGCGAAGCAAAAGGGACATATAATTGTTGCAAGCGACAAGGCTTGCCTTGTCGAATCCTGCCACCCCAGCCACGTCGTCGCGGACTTTGTATCGTTCGCGACGACTTTTTTATTGAAAAGTCATCTCTCACTCACGCCGTCGCTCCTCCTCTCCGAAACAGGTCACGCTCAAGTCGCCTGTTCGGTTGTAAACGCCCTCACGACGGCTTTGTTTCGCTACCACCCTGTTTCGGGTTTGAACCGAGCGTATTGCTTTTTCGTTTCAAATTAGCAGATACATTTTTGTATCTGCTGATTTTTTGTTTGATTTGCGGGAGGATTCGAACCGTTTGTCCGTCTTTTGCGAAGCAAAAGGGACATATAATCGTTGCAAGCGACAAGGCTTGCCTTGTCGAATCCTGCCACCCCAGCCACGTCGTCGCGGACTTTGTATCGTTCGCGACGACTTTTTTATTGAAAAGTCATCTCTCACTCACGCCGTCGCTCCTCCTCTCCGAAACAGGTCACGCTCAAGTCGCCTGTTCGGTTGTAAACGCCCTCACGACGGCTTTGTTTCGCTACCACCCTGTTTCGGGTTTGAACCGAGCGTATTGCTTTTTTCATTTCAAATTAGCAGATACATTTTTGTATCTGCTGATTTTTTGTTTGATTTATGGGAGGATTCGAACCGTTTGTCCATCTTTTGCGAAGCAAAAGGGACGGCGCCCTTATGGGCGAATGAAAAATGAATAGTGAAGAACGAAAAATTGTGGGTGCTTCGCACGGCGTCGTCGTTTGCTTCGTATCGTTTGCAACAGCCTTTGGCTGTTTCTCACTCACTGTGCAACTCCTCCTTTTCCGCAAAAATCACGCTCGGCTCGCCTGCTCGGTTGTAAACGCCCTCACGACGGCTCGCTGTCGCTACCGACTTTTGCGGATTTGCGGACAGCCGCAAGGGCTGCCCCTACGATATATGATATATTTTTCAAGTTGTGCGTTCAGCCTCCCTTGTGTAAAGGGAGGTGCCGAACGAATGTGAGACGGAGTGATTGTAAAACCCAAACCCACATACACCTGCAAGGGCTGTCCCTACGGGGTGTGCGTTACCGTATCGGTAGGGCGGGGGCTTGCTCCCGCCGTTGTTTTATATGGAACTAAAATGTTCGCAGGATTAAGCCTCCTTTGTAAAGGGAGATGGGTTGCCGAGAGGCAACTCGGAGGGATTTTAATATTGATTTTATATGATTTTGTAAAAATCCCTCAGTCATTTTTTGTTCTTCCAAAAAAATGACAACTCCCTTTACAAGGGAGCCTATGGCGGACAGCCGCAAGGGCTATCCCTACGGGTTGTGCGTTAAAATACAACGTCATATCAGCTGTGAATTACGACAAGATATTGAAAATTAGACGGCGGGAGCAAGCCCCCGCCCTACGCTGACGACAATATAAAATCACTCGAGAAGTTCCGCTCCCTGACGAGGGAGCTGTTGAGCGAAGCGAAACTGAAGGAGTTAAAATAGGTTATATCAAACTGTGAAAAAACTCCCCCCCAGTCATTTTTCAAAAATGACAGCCTTGCCCTCTTGCGGTGCCCGATTTTGTTTATGCGGCTTGGAGCGCCGCACAAAATCGACCGCTGCGCCGACAGATGCTCCCTTTATCCGCCACAGGCGGCGGTCGCATATGTTGCCCGAAGATGGGGCGAAAGCACGAATCAAATTCGATGTGAAAATGCGGCTTGGGGCGTCGCCCAAAATCTTTTGACTTGATTTTTGACTTTCGGGCAATAATATCTATAAGAAAAAATGCGCTTAAAAATTTTTATAATCTGCTTGAAAATTTAACAATTATAGTATATTATTTACAGCGTTAAAAATTATCGGTACTTTTCGGCATTGCGTCGGAGCGTCTCGGCAGTCGTCGGCGCCGATATTCTTCATGTGGTTACAAAAAGCAAAAACAGGTGATATAAAATGAAAACGGGTATTATTGATGTCGGCGGCGGTATGCGTGGAATTTATGCCGCAGGCGTGTTTGATTATTGTCTTGATAACGGAATAAATTTCGATTACGGCATAGGAATTTCTGCGGGAAGCGCAAACCTCGCCTCATATCTGAGCGGTCAGAAAGGCAGAAATTATCTGTTTTACCACGATTATTCCGACCGCAAAGAATATATGGGGCTCGGAGAATTTATTCATCATCACTCATTTCTCAATCTTGATTACATCTACAGCACACTGAGCAATTCCGACGGGGAAAACCCTTTGGATTACGATAAAATTGCCGATAACCCTATGGAATGGTATGTTGCGGGCACAAATGCAATAACGGGCGAAGCGCATTATTTTGATAAAAACGACATCAAGCGTGACGATTACAGTATATTGAAAGCGTCGGCGGCAATCCCGGTCGTATGCGAGCCGCAATTTATTGACAATGTCCCCTATTTCGACGGCGCGTTGGGAAATCCCGTTCCCGTTCAAAAAGCGGTTGCGGACGGCTGCGACAGGATTATACTGGTTCTGACAAAGCCCGAAAGCCTCATTCAGACCCCGGACAACGAAAAGAAGCTTGCGCTGATGTTCAAAAACAAATACCCGAATGCGGCACATCAGCTCGAGTTGCGTGCCGAGCGCTACAATGAGGGCGTTGCTTTGGCGCAAAAATATGCCAAAGACGGAAAAGCGATAATCATTGCCCCCGACGACACCTGCGGAGTGGACACGCTCAAAAGGAGTAAAAGTTCGTTGCAAAAGCTGTACGACAAAGGGTATCACGACGGCGAAAAAATATCGGAATTTTTGTCAAACGCATAAAACCGAATACAAACGGAAAAGCACGGTAATCGCATAACGGTTACCGTGCTTTTGGTTTATCGGTGTATAAAAAGCGCAAACACCCGAGGGCTATTGGAATTCCTCGGGTGTTTACTGGGAAGTATCAATTGACTTGGCGGTCTTTTGATAACTTTTATAGACTTGGCGATGTCTATGTAAAAATAATACATCTTTTGAAGTGCGTTTTCAAGCGAAATGCAAAACTGCACATTTTTCCTGCAAAACTGCACAGATTTTCGATATAGATATATATTTTTCGCTATACTTTGTTACTCCTTTGTGAATTGTGCACACTTTTCTCACATATCGACTGTGCAATATCACGAAGCGCATCGCTTTTGGGCATAAACCGACAAAAAGTTGCCATATGCCGTCTTAAAAATGGCTTGTAGGTAAGGAAGTGCAACAGTCACAAATATTTATCAACTTAAAAACTTGATAAAATAAAAAGCAACAAACATAACTAAGCATAAAATTAAGGCAGGGATTCCCCTGCCTTAAGTAATTTATAATATATTGTACATTCAAAAACATATTTGTCGATTATTAACCGTTAATTTTGTCGCTTTCCCCAAAGCCAAATAACATTTTGCAATTTATTGTAATTATTTTCCGCCGAAAATATAATCTATTTCCGAATCAGCGTCATTGTAATTGCCATAATGCTCATGATAATCGGCGTATTCGTCATTTTCAAGATACGAATTCACTATATCTTCAACACCGTATATCGAAAATGACACTCGGGCGGTATAATCGCAATATGTCTCAATATCCATTGGTAATTCAGACAATTTTGTGTCTATTTCGTCTAAAGCCTCTGAAATGATACGGTCTTCTAAATACAATGCTGCTTTTGATGTATCAATACCTTCGGAGTGTTCATCCTCATACCGAAACTTTTCAATTGCATAGGCAATATCAAAGTCAAAGTCATCGACATCAATAAAAGGAACCGTGTAAAACTTGAAATCGGCAGCAGTGTTCGTCCTGATCCATATTCTAAGAAAACTCTTAAAACATATATTCAGGAGTTCCTTGAAGAACATGATGGAGCGGAAGACATAGCAAAATATGAACTTCAGGAAGTGACCTTGAATGTGCTGAATATAGAGCGCACCTTCGTCGATAAATTGATGTCTGTAAAACGCCATGCTATTTGCGGAACTATTGAGAAAAAGGTGCGTCATATTTACGATGTGGCAAGACTGCTCGCTCTGCCGGAAATCCAAGCTTTTCTTGAAGACAAAGACGAGCTGAAACGCTTGATTGATATTACAAAGCAGACGGATTCTTATTATCTTGAAAAGCGCAATATCAGTGAGGAATATGATCCTATCGGTGGGTACGATTTTGATTCTTGGAAACTTTATCTGAACGGGCGGGTTCGTTCAACTTATGAGAATCTGCATAAGGAATTGCTCTATACCGATAAGCAGCAAAGCTTCGATGACGCTTTGGGTGCGTTTACTAAAATTAATGAGATATTAAAAGGCATAGGCGAATAGATATAGGTCAAAATTTGGGATGCAGTAGACAAAGAAAAGGCTTAAAGGCATTAAAAATCCTCTGAAACCGAGCCGTTTCAGAGGATTTTTGGTCGGAGTGGCGAGGCTCAAACTCGCGGCCTCCGCATCCCAAATGCGGCGCGCTATCAACTGCGCTACACCCCGATAGTTATTAAATTGTGGTCGTGTAAGTGGTCAAATCTGTGGTCAAACACATTTTTGACCGCTATTTTTTGTTTTCCAAACCGCCCGAAATTCGCACGGTTGAAGGGCTTTCGGCGGTTGGCACCGATAAACGTCAGAAATGCCGTCTATGCTCCCAAATGCGGCGCGCTATCAACTGCGCTACACCCCGATAGTTATTAAATTGTGGTCGTGTAAGTGGTCAAATCTGTGGTCAAACACATTTTTGACCGCTATTTTTTGTTTTCCAAACCGCCCGAAATTCGCACGGTTGAAGGGCTTTCGGCGGTTGGCACCGATAAACGTCAGAAATGCCGTCTATGCTCCCAAATGCGGCGCGCTATCAACTGCGCTACACCCCGTTATTATATAATTTTTAATATGCTAAACACTTTAATGATGTGTTGGAAGTCCGCTGCGCTTCCCTCAGAAACATAGTCGCACTTCTCGCTTGGGGCGCTTCGTATTGCTCCTTGTTTTTAGCACCGATAAATTATACAATACCGCCGATTGAATGTCAATATCGGTATTTGTCCGAACAATATCAATAAAGAGTCAGACTGAATATATAATAAATATTGTAGACGCCGACATTATCAAAAAAACGACCGAAAGCAGAATAGCTTTCCGCTTTCGATCGTTTTTTATATGCAATCACAGAATATCATTATTTGACATATTCATAATAATCTGTGCCATTTCTGCTCTGTTGGCGTTTCCTGCGGGGTTTAATTTACCGTTACCGCCGACAACACGGTTTTCTGCCGCCCAAGCGACAGCCGTTCTTGCCCAATCGCTGACTGCGTCGCCGTCGGGATACCTTGAACAAATTTCTTCGGGTGTATTTGAACTGCCAACGCCCATATCGCAGTAGCCTGTAATGTAATTGAAGAAAATCACACAAGCCTGCTCTCTTGTTATCGGGTCGCCTACACCGAATTTGCCGTTTGCATAACCCGAAAGAATGTGATTATCTTTAGCCCATGCAACCGCCGCAGAATAATAATCGTTGGTCGGAACATCCGAGAAACCGCCGTTCTGTCCTGAGTACGCAGAAAGGTCAACGCCTGCAATCTTTGAGAGAACAACAACAAAGTCCTGTCTCTGAATGTTATTTGCAGGTCCGAAGTAGCCGTTAGCGTAACCGTGGAAATAGTTATTGTCAACATTATACCTGATTGCATCATAATACCATTCACGACATGAAACATCCGGGAACCACGTATATTCAAAATTTATTCCGTTGGCAAGCGCATATTCCTCCGCTGCAGAACCTCTTTCACCACGCAATACAAAATTCTCCTCAAGTTGATAATACATTTGCCCGTTATCGTACTCTTCATAGTAGCCAAACGCAGCATCTCCGATATATTGTACATTCTTAGGTACTTCAGCACTTGACTTATGAGAACTAAGAAATGCGCCTTCCCCGATTGCCACAAGAGAATCAGGTATTTTAACATCCAACTTAATAGTATGGAAAAACGCATAGTCTCCTATAACTTGCAGTCCGTCATTTAATATAACCGATTTTAACTTTATATTTTTAGAAAAAGCGTAATCATTTATTGCTATTGTACTGTCCGGAAGTTTATAAGTTTCCGTATTTCTTTGCTTCGGATATGAAATTAAAACTTTGCCGCTCTTATCAAACAGGACACCGTCAATTGAAGAAAAATATTTGTTGTTATCTGAGACGTTTATTTCTTCGAGTGTTTTAAATAAGGCAAAATCAGAATTCAGTTCTGTAACATTTTCTCCGATTACCAGCTTTTTGGGGCTGAACGCACCAATAAATATATCCTCATCAACATCAATTAGATTTCCCTTTATCTCAAGCGTATCAAGGTATTGAAGCCATTGGAATACATATCCGTGATTCCACTCGGTTACGCCCTCTTCAAATGTCAATTTTTGAACAAAATAGCAATGAAAAAAAGGATCTAACCCTATATCTTTAATATCACTTTTAATTACGATGTTAAAAGGTGTATCAGCACAAAATGCATAGTTATCAATTCTTTGCAAGCTTACAGGCAGTACCAAATCTCCTTTCAAAGATATTGAATAAAAAGCGTTTGTCGCTATGCTTTTAACACCCTCATTCAAAACAAGGCCTTTGGCGAAAGAGCAATGATAAAATGCGGATTCACATATTTCCAAATCAGTGCCGTTTAATTCCGCTCTCACAAGACCGTGACAGCAATTAAATGCACGTTTGCCGATCTTTTTAAGACTTTTTGGAGTGTATAATTCAGTTATACACGAGTTATAAAAGGCGTCTTCACCAATCTCGGTTACCCCATCGGGAACATAATACGCCGAAAGTTCCTTTTTTATCGGTACTTTAATAATCTTTGTCTTTTCTTTATTAAATACTATTCCATCAACCGAAGAAAATATTTTATTGTTTTCCGAAACATTAATACTTTGCAATCCATATAAACTATCAAGCATATCAAAGTCCAGGTGGGTTATATTTTCTCCATATTCAACCGTAGTTAATTCAGTCATATGTTGGAAATCCAAAACAAAATCTCTTAAATCTGCATTGATTACCAACTTTTTTAAACTTTTAATTCCGAAAGTTTCCGTTCCGGTCTTATTCAAATTACTATTAATAACTAAAGTTGTAACTCCGGTGCCGGAAAACGCATAATCACCGATAGTCTTAATATTATTCGGTATAACCAACTCATCTGTTAATGACGAGTTATTAAATGCATATTTTTCAATTTCAACAAGTGATTTCGGGAATGTTATATGTTTTACCTTACAAGATTCAAAAGCATTATGTCCGATTTTTTCTACACCATTTGGTATATTAAATGTATCCCCTGTCTTTTCCAAGGGGTATTTTATAAGTCTTGTTTTTGCCTTATTATATAAAATTCCGTCAACAGAACTGAAGGTATTATTATTTTTCGCAACATCAAAGTTTTCAACAGCGCTTAAAACAAGAGTATCGCTGATAATTGAAACATCAGCCCCTATATTGTACGTTTTACTTTTAATGCGACCGCTTTTTACAATATTACCGATAATGTTAAGTGTTTCAATGTTTTTTGTATTATTAAATGCAGTTTCATATATTGTTGATACTGACTTAGGTATTGTAAATTCGGTTTTAGTACTTATCGAAGGATATAACACGAGCTTTGTCATATCCTTACTGTACATTACACCGTCAACAGAGAAAAAATTTTCGTTTTTTTCACTAACATTTATGCTTTCAATAGCATTACAGTTAAAAAAAATACTGGACAGTTCAATCTCACTGGGATTATATTCTTTTCCAAATGTAATGGTTTTAAGAGAAGTACAGTTGTTTAAAGAATTCATGCCCAATTCTTTTACGCCATCCGGAATAGTTAATGATTCAAGTGAGGTGCAATTATTAAATGCACCTCCGTAAATTTTCTCAACCGTCTCCGGAAAGGTAATACTCTTAAGGGAAGAACAATTCTCAAATCCCGCCGTTATGCATTTAATTCCATATGATATTACTACGTTTTCTATGTTTTTATTAGAAAAAGCATAGTCACATATATTTTTAACTTTATAGCCGTCAATTTCTGCCGGAATAACGATATCCTTATCGGTTCCTATATAACCGCTTATAACAGCCTCCCCGTCATACACTTTATATTTATAATCACCGCTCGTAATTTCTTTGACTATAACGGCGTCTGAATTCACAGCCATAAGCGGTATGCTTGTTATTATCATCAACACGGACAATAATAACGAAATAATTTTTTTACTTTTTTTCATAAAACCCTCTCCTTTTCTTAATATGATTTTACTAAATTGGTATCCGCAATTTGTATTTTAGAACATATTGTTCTTAAAGCCAATATAAATTTATTGTTGATTTGAAAAATCGGGGCAATATGTACAAATCAAATGTGAATAGTTGTGCAAATCATACAAAGTGAGATTAAAAATTACATAGAGTGCAAACTGTCGCCCGCTAAATTCAGAAATAACAAAAAGCGAACAAACACAGTTCGCCATAGGCGGCTGAAGCATATGTTGCCCATCGGGTGGGAACGGAACTACCCGAGTGATTTTATATAAAATTTTACGCCCCGAACGGGAAGTGCCGTTCGGGGCGTATTTTATTGTTGGTATATTGTTATTTCAAGCCCAAAAATATCCGCGAAATCAAACGGAGAGGATTGTGTCGAGGTTGCATTTTTCAAGCTGTTCCCTGTTGCCGACAACACAGACGGCAGGCTCCTTGTAACACTCCTCAAGGCTTTGGGCAACGGTTTTCAAATCGTCCGGCGTTGTGGAAACTATCTGATTCATTCTTGTCTCTCTGTCCTCTTCGCTGACGCCCCTGAACCACAGTCTGTCGCCGAGCGCACCCTTGGCTCTCGGAGTGAGAACGGGAAGCGAGTCCGCAACCGTACCGATGATAAAGCCCGTTATATCGCCGTCCGACTCTGCAATTTCACGCAGATAATCGGGAGTCTTTTTGAAGCTTTCAAGCGAGGCGGAAACCGAGGGGTCACGGTAGGAATAGCAGGAAACGGTTCCCGTCGGGCGTACAACCATACCCGTGCCGTAAGCGCCGCCCTGCATACGGATAACCGTCCACAGATAGTTGAGACTTACGATTTTAGCCGCAACCGACACATTGCCGTCCGCCTTTTTGCCGAGCTTTCTCAAATCGCCCGTCATAACCGCAAACGAAACATCGGCAGGGATTGCAATGCCCTCTTTTCTTATGCCCCAAGGCTTGATTTCGGCGCAGAGCGCACCGCTTGCCTTTTCGGGCACGGTCTGTGACACGGCTTTTATTATCTCCTGCGTGTTGTCGGGTTCGCCCGTTACGCTGACGGTCAGCTTTTCACGGCAGATTATCTTGCCGAGCAGAGCATTTATCTTTTCGCAGAACTCCTCCGCAGACCAATTTTCCTGCATATTTTTAAGCCAGTTATAGTATTCAAATCCGTAATTGCACTCTGCGATAACTCCGCCCTTTGAAAGCTGTGCGGCGGTTCTGCCCATGGCGACCTGCGAGCCGCTCATAAGAATACTTTGGAGCATTTCCATTCTGTTCTGACAAAGCAGCGAGAAAGAGTCCTCGGCGTTTGAAAAATCGGTCGAGGTAAGTATCTCGCCCGCAAGCTCTATCGCATTTTCAACATTCTTTTCCATTGCCGAAAAGCTCATATGGAAATAAGCCGAGCAGTCCGTGCTGCCGTCCTTTTCATAGCAGGAAACGGTGCTTCCTATACTGCCGCACAGAGTGCGTTTAAGGTTGAGCAATTCCTCCGACGAGTGTTTCTCGGTTGCAATTTCGCCCATAAGCGAGGAGGCAAACGACAGTGCGGATATTTCATTTTCCGTGCAACCGTTTGCGTCGAAATAAAGGTTTACATAGACAATGCCGTTGCTGTTGATTTTGTGCACAAGGGCGGGAACGGAGCCGACGGTAATTTTTTCTGTCGGAATGTTCTCGGGCTGAGCCTTTATGTCGTCTAGGGTAAGCCTCGGAAGCGTTGCTATCGCCTCTTCGGAATCGGGTGTATCCTGCCAGAGCGCAAGCTTTTCGCAGTCCTTTTCCACCCTCTCCCAATCCTCGTCGTCAAAGCGTTCCGACGCCTTTTTAAGGCGCTCGGTTTCCTCGGCTCTTATCCTGTCGCCGACGGTCTTTGACGGCACAAGCATTACCTTGCAGCGGTGCGGATTGTCGATAAATTCTTCTTTTATAATTCTTTCAAAATATCCCTCGTCTATTTTCGCACGGAGATTTTTGAACAGCTCCCCGACCTCGAGATTTCTCTCGGGTTCGCCGCCGTAGAGCCAACTGTCAAGTATATCCATTCCGAAAACCAAGCCCTGCGGATAGCTTCCGAAATCGTTTTCACGCATTTGGAATTCAAGATGAGTCAAAGCCGCTTCGAGCTGGCTTCGGTCAATTCCGTTTTCAGCCAAAGAAGAAAGTGTGTCGAAAATTCGCTTTTCAATCTCGTCCGCATCCTCTTTTTTGAGGTTCTGAACCTTGATTGTGAGCTGAGGCTGTAAGACAATCTCGGGCAAATCGACGCTGACCGCTTCGGCAAGAGAGTCAGAAAGCACACAGGCGTTGAGCGGAGATTTTACGCTTCCGCAAAGCACATCGGAAAGAGCTCTTACGGCAACAATCTTTTCCGTGTCGTCAAAGGTTCCGACTACCCTGCCCCAAGCGAGAATGTATCTGTTTTCGGCGTTCTCGTCGGGCGAAATTTCATATTCCGTAACTATTTCGCCTGCGTCAACCGCTTTTTGGAGCGGCGGCAATTCGACCTTTTCGCCTGCGGGAATGTCCTCGAGGTACTCGTCGTTGATTATTCTAAGCACCTCGTCTATATCCATTTTACCGTCAAGAATTACAAAAGCGTTTGACGGAGAATAGTGCTTTTTATGAGCGGCAATGAAGTTTTCATAGGTAAGCTCGGGGATAACCTTGGGGTCGCCGCCCGAAACATAACCGTATGCGTTGTCGGGGAAAAGTGCCTTGCTCATAACGGTTTCAAGCTTTGCGTCGGGGTCTGCGAAAACGCCCTTCATCTCATTGAAAACAACGCCCTTGTACAAAAGCTCCCCGTTCTCGCCCTTTTCGTAGTGCCAGCCCTCCTGGCGGAAGCACTCGGGGTTTTGATAAATAGCGGGATAAAAAACGGCGTCGAGGTAAACCCTCATAAGATTTATGAAATCCTTGTCGTTCTTACTGCTTATCGGATAAAAGGTCTTGTCCGAAAAGGTCATTGCGTTGAGGAATGTGTTCATTGAGCTTTTGAGAAGCTCGACAAACGGGTCCTTGACGGGATAGTTCTTTGAACCGCAGAGAACGGAGTGCTCGATTATATGGAAAACGCCCGTATCGTCCTCGGGAAATGTGGGGAATGCGATGCCGAAGGTCTTGTTTTCCTCGTCCCTGTCGAGCCAGAGAAGCTTCAAGCCCGTTTTTTCGTGAACCATTTCGTACATATCGGCTTTAAGTTCGCCGAGACGCACCTTTCTTAACTGTCTGAAACCGTGAGCCATTTTGTTTTCATATCTCCTATCAATTATCAGTCTTTCTCTTTATAATAAAGCTTGCAATGGCAATAGCCCTCAAAGTCGGGGTCTGCTATCTGCTTGCGGAATTCCTCGCAGATACAGCGGTACTCCTCTTTCTTTTCGAGCCTGCACGGACAGTATCCGCCTCGCCTTTTCAAGCCCTCTTTTATTGTTTTGACGAGTTCTTCGTCCTCGTTAAGTCTGACCTTTGCCATAGTGTCGTCCCTTTTGAAAAATTACTTTTTCTTTTTGACCTTGTTGAGAATTGCGTTCATACGGAGGATTTCCTCCTTGGTAAATTTGCCGCCCATCATTGCGACCGCTCTTTTAACCGTAAAGCCGTAAGCGAGCTTTAACATACTCGAATTGAGGGTAAAACCCGCAAAGCTTGCGCCCTTTTTCTTCTTTTTCGGGGTGCTTTCCTTGGGCTTATCCCCCTTGAGAGCGCCGAGCATTATTTTTGCAACCCGAAGCATTGCGATTTTGCCGCCGAGGGTTGACATAATGTCGCCTATCGTGTCGTTTACCGAGCAGTAGCCGGGCGGGGTGTTTATCTCAAACCAGTTGATTACCGCGCCCTCTTCTTTCATACGGTAAGCCTCGTTGAACTTATCGACCTTGCGGATATGACTTTCGTCTGTAAGTCCGCCTGCCTTTGCCGTGATTACCGACTCGCCGATATTCGGCACTTCAAATTTGAAGAACGGATACTTGCCCTTCTTTTGAACGCCCATGCTCTCGCCGTTAACAAACAGCTCAACCTCGTCAAGGTTTGAATAGACGGTAACGCTTGTTTTGTCCTCTACCCTGTCAACATAACGCTTTGAGCAGATATGAAGCACGGGCTCGCTTGAAAGCCAAGCCTTGTAAGCGTAAAAGCTGTCCTTTTTATATTTTCTGTCAAAGGTTACAAGACCCTTGTGGTTCATACCGTTCTCGCCGCCCTCGGCTCTTGCGTCTGCGGCAAAGTCGAACATATTCCAGACATGAGTTGCCCAAAGATAAGGTCTGTCGATTATCTGCTTTATGACCTCTTCGTGGTAATATGCCTGATATTCCTCGGTGTAGTCGCCCTGTTCGGGATTGCTTGTGTGCCAGTTAAGAGCCTCACAGCCGTACTCGCTGATACCGATGGGCGTGTTCGGATATTTCTTGTGGAACTTGTCGAACCACGGACCGTACATATCGACATTTCCGCCGTACCAGCCGAAGTAATGGTTGTATGACACGACATCGCTTATATGGACATACTCGTCGTCAATCGAGCAGGTCGTGACAACCGCAACGGTTGTGGGTCTTGTGCGGTCAAGCGAATGTGCAAGAGAATTGAGCATACGGTGATTTTCCGAAATCGCCTTGTTGCTGCCGCTCATTGTAATTTCGTTTGAGAGCCCCCATACAACTATCGATGGGTGGTTGTAATTCTGATAAATGAGCTCGGTCATCTGCGTTTTGGTGTTCTCGACTCCGTTTTCAAGATGATTTGAAATATACGGAATTTCAGCCCAAACAACAATTCCACGCTCGTCGCAGAGGTCGTAAAACTCCTGTGCGTGCTGATAATGTGCGAGCCTTATCGTATTAGCACCCATTTCGCAGATTAAATCCATATCCTCCTTATGGTGCTCATAGGAAAGGGCGTTGCCTATTTCGGGTCTGTCCTGATGCCTTGAAACGCCCCTTAACTGATATTCCCTGCCGTTTAATATGAAGCCCTTGTCGGGGTCGATTTTGAACGAACGGATACCGAACCTTGCCGAAACCTCGTCCTCGACAACGCCGTCAACAACAAGCTGTGCCTTGACGGTGTACAGGAACGGGTCGTTTGTGCCGTCCCACAGGTGCGGGTTCTCGATTTGGAAGTTTACATCGTTGCCGACAAGCTCTTTTCCGTCAACAAAAACATGAATTTCGCCCGTTCCTTGTGTAAAGGTTTTTACATTTACATATGCGATATTTCCTTTAATATCGGGCGTTACGGCGATTGCCTTTGAACCGAAACGGTCAAGACTGAAATGATTGTGCGAAACGCCTATCAAAGTCACGCTTCTGTAAATTCCGCCGTAAAAAGTGAAGTCCGCCTGCTGCGGATAGACAAAATCGTTCGGGGAATTATCAACCTCAACCTTGATTTTATTCTCGTCCCCGATGTTTTCAAGCCTTACTCTGAAGGTCGAATATCCGCCGTGGTGGACGGTAAGCTTTTCGCCGTTAAAATACACGGTTGCGGAGGAATTTACGCCGTCAAACTGAAGATATACCTCCTCGCCTGCCGGGAAGTCCTCTTTTTTCAAATCCTTTTCATAAATGCAGGTTCCGCGGTAATAATCGTTACCGCCGTCCTGACCGTCCTTGCCGTTCCAGGTGTGCGGCAAATCGACAGTTACGGTTTCGCCCTGCTTTGTAAAGCTCCAAGCGGAGTTGATAATTTTTGTCTCTCTCATAATGTGGCACCTCATATGCGATATATAATGTAAGTATAGCACAGTTTCCTTTTTTGCTCAACTTTTATAAATATATTTTTACGCCTTGTTCACAATTTAATTCTCTTATTGACTGAAAAGTTCAAAAACATTATAATATTTACGATTTCAAAAAAGGAGTAACCGATATGAACACGAATATTTCAAACGATATTAAATACATAGGCGTAAACGATTACGATATTACGCTTTTCGAGGGTCAGTACCCGATAAAGAACGGTATGGCATACAATTCATATGTCATTTTTGACGAAAAAATCGCAGTTACCGACACGGTTGACAAAATTGCGGTCGGCAGATGGCTTGAAAACCTTGACAGAGAGCTCGGCGGCAAAAAGGTTGATTACCTTATAGTTCAGCACCTTGAGCCCGACCACTCGGCGGGAATTGACGCCCTGTGTGAAAAATTCCCCGAGATGAAAGTAATCTGCTCGGCAGGCGCTTTGAAAATGCTCCCGAACTTCTGCGATGTAAGCCTTGACAGGGTTACAGGCGTTAAGGAAAACGATACGCTTTGCTTGGGTGCTCACACGCTTACCTTTGTTATGGCGCCGATGGTTCATTGGCCCGAGGTTATGGTAACCTATGACAGCAAGGATAAGGTACTTTTCTCCGCAGACGGCTTCGGAAAGTTCGGCACGGTTGACGCCGACGAAGCATGGGAGGACGAGGCGAGAAGATATTACATCAACATTGTCGGAAAATACGGCAAGCAGGTTCAAGCTCTCCTCAAAAAGGCTTCTGCGCTTGAAATTGAAACGATATGTCCCCTGCACGGACCCGTTCTGACGGATACCATAGGCGAGGTGTTAAGGCTCTATGACCTTTGGTCGTCATACACGCCCGAAAAGGACGGCGTTCTCATTGCCTGTGCCTCAATCCACGGCAACACCCTCAAGGCGGCTCATGAATTAAAGACTATGCTCGAGGAAAAGGGCGAAAACACGGTTCTTTTTGACCTTACCAAGGGCGATATTTCAGAATGTGTTTCACTCTGCTTCTGCTATGACCGCATTGTGCTTATGGCGTCAAGCTATGACGCAGGAGTATTTGCACCGATGAGCGACCTGCTTCATCATCTTCAGTCAAAGGCGTTCCAAAACAGAACCGTTGCGCTGTGCGAAAACGCAAGCTGGGCGCCGTCGGCGCTGAGAACTATGAAAGCGGAGCTTGAAAAGTGCGGAAACATCACGCTTCTTGACAAGACGGTTTCGATAAAGACGAGGCTCTCCGACGCCTCCCTTTCGGAGCTTCGTGAGCTTGCAAACGATCTTTCAAAATAAAGTAAAACAACCGATTTTAAGCGTGTACGGTGCTTCGTACACGCTTTTTTTATGCAATATACATTATAATATACAATAAATAATGTATATTTTTACCTTTTTGCTATTGACGGGTTAGCCGAGACTAACTATAATATAGTTAGCGGTTGCTAACTATATATTTTTATATAAAGGAGAAGATTATGAGTTTTGTTGAAATCAAGGGTATAAAAAAGCATTTCGGACAGGGCGACAGTCTTGTCAATGTCTTAAACGGCGTTGACATAAACATTGAAAGAGGCGAAATTTGCGTACTTTTGGGTCCGTCGGGCTCGGGCAAATCTACGCTTCTTAACATTATCGGCGGAATTGAAAATGCGGACGAGGGCTACATAGCAATCGACGGCGAAAAGACCAAGGATATGAATGAAAAACAGCTCACTCTTTACAGAAGAAAGCATCTCGGCTATGTTTTCCAGATGTATAACCTTATCCCCAACCTTACCGTGAGGGAAAATATCGAGGTCGGCAAGTATCTCGGCAACGACACGCTTGATGTTGACGAGCTGATGAAAACGCTCGGCATTTACGACCAGAGGAAGAAAACCCCCGCTCATCTTTCGGGCGGTCAGCAGCAGAGAACATCCATAGGCAGGGCTATTGTCAAAAACCCCGATATTCTCCTGTGCGACGAGCCTACGGGTGCGCTTGACTACAACACATCAAAGGAAATACTCAAGCTTATCGAGGATATAAACAAGAAATACGGCAACACGATTATTATGGTAACGCACAACGACGCCATCAAGAATATGGCGGACAGAGTTTTCACATTGAAGGACGGCGTTGTCAAGAAAAACTATGTAAACGAAAACAAGATACCTGCGGCAGAGCTTGAATGGTAAGGGAAGTTTAAGAGGTGAAAAAATGAAAAACCCACTTAATAAAAGATACCCGAGGGAGTTAAAACATGACTTCGGAAAATATGCCGCAATTTTCCTTTTTCTCGTATTCTTTATCGGCGCAATGTCGGGATTTTTTGTCTCGGACATAAGCGTTGCGGCAACATACTACGAGGGTCTTGAAAAGTACAACATAGAGGACGGTCATATGGCGTTCAACCTTGTGCCGAACGACGAACTGCTTAGTAAAATCGAGACCGAAAACAACATAACTCTTTATAAAATGTACTATAAGGACGAAACGGTCGCTCAGAACGACACCACGCTTCGTATTTATGTTGACAGAGACACAATAAACACCGAATGTGTTATGGACGGCGCAATGCCGACAGCCGCAAACGAAATGGCTGTTGACAGAATGTATGCCGTGAACAACAACATTTCAATCGGAGACACCGTAACGGTTGACGGGCAGGATTACACCGTAACCGGTTACAGTGCGGTTCCCGATTACAGCTGTCTTTTTGAAAGCAATGCGGATATGATGTTCGACGCGGTAAACTTCGGCGTTGCGTTTGTGACAAACGAGGGATATGAAAAAATCAGAACCACTCACGAATCGATAAACTATGCGTGGAAATATCTCACGCCCACAACGGACGATGTTGACGCAAAGAACCGTTCGGACGGTATTACGGACAGCCTTGAGGACATATTAAAGCAGTACGACCAAGATCTTATCCAGGCGCAGGTTGACTCGCTTTACGCTCAGGCAAAGGACATCTCGGCAGGTCTCGGAGACGACTTTGAAAAGGCTTCAAAGACAATAACAAACAAGGTTACCGCCGCTGCCGAAAAGGCTGCGGAAAATGCGGTCTCCTCCCTCTCCTCGGACGAAATGCTTGATGTTATCTCATCGGCTTCGGGCAAGAGCAGAGACGAAATTGTAACAACGGCGTTTAACTCCTTAGGTCTTACAGACGCACAGAAATTTATGCTTGCAGCATATTCGGGCACACTTTCAAATGAGGAAATGCTCGGTGCGGCGCTCAAGCTTTCGGGCAAGACGGAGGACGACCTTATGCCGATAGTTATGTCGGCAAGCGGTATGAGCGAGGACGAATTGGGCACGGCTTTGATGAAATACGCCGCTCAAAAGCAGGGCACGACCGTTGACGGACTTATCGCAAAGCAACTCGGCACGACCGAAGAGAAATACAAGGCTATGACCGACGCCTTTGAAGAGGCAAAGGATTTAACCGACGACCTCGGCAAGACCTCGGCGGAGGCTCCGAAAATCAACTTTGACGAGCTTGAAAACGAAAAGGACTACGAAAACGATATGGACTTTTCGCTTGACAAGATTTACTCGATAGTCGATAAAATAAGCACTACGGGAATTTACGATATGAGCGGTATCAGGGCAACGCTTGACCGCCTCGACGCCCTTACAAAGACGGAAATCGATGACAGCGGAATAATCACAATTAAGGATTACAACCCGAAATTTTCAAACAAAGCCATCAACTTTACCATTGAGGACACCGTAGGCGACAAGGCGAACGCCTCGCTTATGCTCTATATGATAATTGCGGTAATTGCGTTTATGTTCGCCGTTACCTCCTCGAACACAATCTCAAAAGAAGCAAATGTCATCGGTACTCTCAGAGCTTCTGGCTACACCAAAGGCGAGCTTGTAAGGCACTATATGACGCTTCCCATTGTTGTGACGCTCCTCGGCGCCGTTGTCGGCAACATACTGGGCTACACGGTATTTGAAAAGCTGTTCATCAGCGTTTACTATTCGAGCTATTCGCTCCCGACATACGAAACGCTTCCGAGCGCACAGGCATTCTTTGACACAACGGTTATACCGCTTATTCTTGTAATTGTCATAAACCTTGCGGTAATCGGAAGAAAAATGCAGTTGAGCCCGCTCTCCTTCCTCAGAGGCGAATTGAGCAGAGGAAAGAAAAAGCAGGCGGTAAGCCTTTCGGAAAAGCTTCCGTTCATTTCACGCTTCAGACTTCGCATACTTTTCCAGAATATTCCGTCATATCTTACAATGTTTATCGGAATTTTCCTCGGCGGTGCGCTTGCGGTGTTCGGAATTATGTTCGGTCCCCTGCTTTCCGACTACGGCGAGCTTGTAAAGGAAACGCAGATTTCACAGTATCAGTATGTGCTTGTCGATACCGTTGAAACACAGAATGAGCAGGCGGAAAAATACTGCGTTACCTCGCTTGATACGGTAAGCGAAAAGTATATGACCGATGAGGTTATGATTTACGGAATTGAAAACGGCAGCAAATATATCACAACCGAAATTCCGTCGGGACAGGTGCTCATTTCAAACGGCTACGCCGCAAAATTCAAGCTGTCCGAGGGAGACGAAATAACGCTTAAAGATAAGTATTCGAGCAAAACTTATACCTTCACGGTCGGCGGAATTTACACCTACGACGCCGCAATTTCGGTATTTATGCCGAGAGAGGATTATCTCAGCACCTTCGGCGAGGACAGCGATTATTTCACGGGCTATTTCAGCAACGAGGAGCTGACCGACATCGACTCCGACGATATAGCAACGGTTATAACCGAAAAGGACCTTACTAAGATTGTTACGCAGATGCAGGTATCAATGGGCGAGTTTATGAATGTTTTCAAGGGACTCGGCGTTATAATATTTATGCTTGTTATCTACATTCTGACAAAGCAGATAATCGAGCGTAACGCAAAGTCAATTTCAATGACAAAGGTTTTGGGCTTCACGAACGGAGAGATTGCAAAGCTGTACATTGTAATTACCTCGCTTGTGGTAATCGGCTCGCTTCTTCTGTCGATACCGCTTATCCACCTTGCTCTGAAGCTGATTTTCCAGGAATACCTTTACACGCAAATGACGGGCTACATTCCGTATATAATTTCAAACACCTGCTATATTAAGATGTTTATTATGGGAATAGTCAGCTATGCGGTGGTTTCAATCGGTATGTTTATCAAGATAAAGAAGCTTCCCAAGGGCGAGGCTCTTAAAAACCAAAACTTATAATAATTCCTTATAACTCCTTTCCTAATGAAATATGCACGGTATTTTACCGTGCATATCAGTCTGTCGAAAAAGTCACCCGAGAGGGTGGCTTTTTCGCGTTAAAAGAGGTA
>CABUHY010000013.1 GCA_902491475.1 uncultured Eubacteriales bacterium | reverse complement strand
GGAATCTCAGGGTTTCCTTTTTCTTAAGTCGTTGTTTAATTTTCAAGGTCCGTGCCACCGAAGTTTTCTCGGGTGGAAGCACATTATAGCACTTTCAAAACTCATTGTCAAGAGGAAATTTTCATTTTTTGAATTTCTTTTTGACTTTTGTTTTTGTGTCCCGATGTCTTTCGGACAGCTTTGATATAATATCACAGCGCAAGCCCGTTGTCAACACTTATTTTTGATTTTTTTGTAATTTTTTTCAACTTTTTTATCGTCCCCGCACATCTTGTGGTCAAGCTGTTTTCGGTGCACAATTTCTGTGTACGGATATTACCTGCGTCAACGAAAAAGTATAAAATCCGATATATGTAAAACAATAGAAACAAATAATTAACAGGAGTAATCTTATGAAAAATCTTTTCAATTTCAACAAGCAATTCAAATTGCTTTGCGTTTTACTTGCGGCTGTTCTCGCCTTGGGTTCGATAGCCTTTGTGCAAAATTATTATAACAAGGCGGCAGAGTCCTCCGAGGTTCTCTCCCGCCTCGGCTCACGGGGCGAGGAGGTGCGCAAAATTCAGCAGCGCCTTAAAAACTGGGGCTACTATTCGGGAAGCGTTGACGGCATATACGGCACTCAGACGCAAAATGCCGTAAAATATTTTCAGCGAAAGAACGGATTGACCGCAGACGGTATCGCAGGGAAAAACACTCTTGCCGCAATGGGCATTTCAAGCGGTTCTTCGTCCTCCTCGGGCAAATACACAAGCAACGATGTATATTTGCTTGCAAAAGTAATTGCCGCCGAAGCGAGAGGCGAAAGCTATACGGGACAGGTTGCCGTCGGTGCCGTTGTTCTTAACAGAGTCGAGCACTCGTCTTTTCCCGACAGCATCTCCGGCGTAGTCTATCAGTCGGGTGCCTTTTCCTGTGTAACGGACAGCAACTGGAAAGTTGAACCCACCGACACCGCAAAAAAAGCCGCCCAAGACGCCATCAACGGATGGGACCCCTCGGGCGGTGCAATATACTATTATAATCCTGCCAAGACTTCTAACCAATGGATACGCTCACGCCCTGTAATCGTGACAATCGGAAGTCATGTTTTCTGCAAATAACTATCCGATAAACAGCTGAACCCAATACCTGACTCCGTTTACCTCATAACAGCCGAAGCCTGCCTGCGTAAAATCGTCGGCAAGTATATTCGCTTTGTGCCCCGGAGAATTCATCCACGCAGTAACCGTTGCGGAAACGGTGCGTGTTCCGTAAGCGATATTTTCCCCACAGGTCATATAATCAACGGTAACTGCGGTAAAACACATTGTGCCGTCGGGTCTTGTGTGTGAAAAGCAGTTATCTCTTGAAATTTCCTCTGCCCTTACCGAGGCATTTGCGCACAAAGTGCTGTTAAGCGCAAGGTCGGCTTTCCCGTTTGCTCTGCGTTGCTGATTGCACAGTTCAAGCATTTCACTCTCAAAGCCCTTTACGGCAGACGGTGCGGGAGCGGCGGTTGTCTGCACGGCCGATGTTGCCTGCGGAGCCTTTGTTGCCGCCTGTGTTGCCTTTTGAGTCGGCTTTTGAGTTACCTTTTGTGTTTGCGCAGCGGCAGTCGGAGCCTGCGTCTCGGGAACAGCCGTTGTCTGCTCCTCTGTTTCGGGTTCGGTCTGCGACTGTGTTTCCGTTTCCTGCACTGTTGTGCTTATATCCTGTGTTGTCTGCTCCCCGTCGGGTTCCTTTGAGCAGGAAGCGAACGCAAGGCACAGCGCAAGCACCGTTATTATTGCTGTTATCTTTTTCATTTTATCACCGATTAAATTTTAACATTCAACAGTATATAATGCAAACAAAAAATCCGAAGCATGGCTGAGAGTTCATAAGGAAGTGTTGGTTTCTCGCATAAAAACTTATTATGCCTTTGTCGGAAACGAAGCAAAACTGCCTTATTAACTCTCAGCCTTAACTTCGGATTTTGATTTTACTGTATCGAGCTTATCAGCGACGGTAAAAATGTCGCATAAATCGACGGTACGGCAAGGGAAAATGCGATAGATGTGAGGAAGGTTATTCCCCATCTTTCAAGGAACGCTCCGCAATAGAGAATTGCAAAAATCGGAGCGGCAAGTATTTTCAGGACAATATTCGTGTCCTTGCCGTAAATGAGCTCACGAAGAGTCAAGGCGTCCTCAATCTGCGGGAAAAGGTTTGTAAGCATCGAAATTCCGAGCCAAAGGAACACAAAGTTGATAATGTGCACTATTCCCTTATTATAGGTAAAGAATTCGCCGAGGAAATATACATTCATCGAACCGACCGATACAAATATTATTCCCAACAAAAGGTTAAAAAAGAACGGGAAGAAGCAAACGCCGAAGCTGACGCTCCTTTTTTTGATTATCTCATGCTCGACATGACCGCAAAGCTCGGATGCGGTAAGATAGCGTCCGTCCTCAATAAGCACCTCGTACACACGGCAGGTAAGATGCTCAAAAAACGCCTTCATATATGAGCCGACGAATGTAAGATATTTTACTATTATATATACGGTTGTCATTCTACGTCAAAATCTCCTTCCTTGATAATATTGTCAAGGGTGATTTTTCCGTCCTTATAATCCTTGACTTCGTCGCTGACGGTCATACCGTTCTGGGCAAAAATCTGCTCGACCTCACTGTATCCGTCCTCGTTGCCTGCCGCCGCATAGCAAAGTGCAAGCGTGTCAAGCACCTGAATGGAATAATTGTACTCCTCATAAGCCGATTTGGCAGCAGTACAAGCCGTTTCGTACTCTCCGAGTGCAAGACACGAGAGAGCCGACTGTCTGTAATATTCAAATGTATAGTCATCATTTTCGGAAACTTTTTGCTTGCAGAGCGCAAGGCTCTCCTCATACTTGCCCTGAATACGCAGTGAAGTTGCCATTGCGACATCGGCATATGCGTCCTCCGCATTGACCTCTTTTAAGAACGCACAATAATCGGTAACATCCTTTTGTGCTTTAACATAGAGGTCGCCGAGCATAGGTCCGTAAAGCCATGTCATATCGGGATAATCGTTCTTTATCTCTTCAAGAAAGCTTATCTGCGTTTCGGCAGGCTGTTCGCTTATTGCGGCAGTGTAGAACTTGAAGTATGAAATCATAGCCTTGCTGTATGTCTCGGCTTCAATGGAATACGCCGCAGTTGTGGTAACGAGCCCGTCCGTCACATCCTGTTCGCTGTAAGTTACAGGCTCAAGTGGCTGATTTTCAAGTGCCTCAAGCTGAGCGATGATTGTATCGTACGGTACCTCCGACGGCTCCATAGCGTTTTCGGGTATATTGGAATAGATTATCTCGTAGCAGGTATCTCTCGTTCTTTCAAAAGCATTCTTATCTTCAAAGGCATTTGCCACCGATTTGAAGTGCGGGAGCTTCAACTCCCAGTTTTTGAAACTTGTATTGTACTGCTCCATATCCTGATAGCCGCCGATTTTTGAAAGATTGAGAATTGCACGCTTGTAGACCATCTCGCCTCTGATGCTCTTATCGTTCATGGTTTCGAGCAGCGTGGAATAATCTGAATTTGCCGTATAGAGCATATTTTCTTTTTCGGCTTTCTGTGCGTTGAGCGCGTCGACATACACATTTGCATTGCCCGCAAACACATAGCAGGCATAGAAGCTGAAGCCGATTACTATAATCATAATTATGATATTGAGGAAATCAAACGGGTAGTGTCTCAACGCCTTGTCGCACTCGGAACAAAAGTGAGCGTCGGGATTGTTTTTCGTTCCCCTCTTATTCTCGCCGCAGCACTCGCAGAGCATATCCTCGCTGAGTTCTTCCTCTTCCTCATCCTTTTCGGGTTCGTCAGCCGCCGCTTCGGCATTTGCGGCTGTTGCTTGCGCCGTAGCCTTGTCAAGCTCCTGCTGAAAGGTTTCCTTTAATTCTTCGAGTTCTTTTTTCAAAGCCTCGTCGCTCTGTTCGGGAAAAACCTCCCCGAGGTCCTTGTCTTTGTTATCTGCCAAGAATATGCCTCCCTGTATTTATAATAGATAAATTTTAACATCATTTTTCTGTCAATTCAAACACAATCGTGTATTGTTACAGATTATTTACAATTATAAAGCCATAACAAGCGTGCCGATTGTAATCAAAGCCGTACCGATAGCCGATTTTGCCGTAAATTTTTCGTGGAGAAAAACAAATGCCAGAACAAGCGTAAAGAGTATGCTCAGCTTGTCGATAGGAACGACCTTTGAAACCTCGCCGAGCTGTAACGCCTTATAATAACAAAGCCAAGAAGCACCCGTTGCAAGTCCGGAAAGAATGAGAAATATCCAATTTTTACGGTCAATTTCCGTTATGCCGCTTTGCGTATGAGTGATGAATACCATTACCCACGCCATAAGCACAACAACCACGGTTCTGATTGCGGTTGCAAGCGTAGAATCGACATCCTGTATACCGACCTTTGCAAATATCGAGGTCAGCGCCGCAAACACTGCGGAAAGTACAGCTAATACAGCCCACATAAAAAAGCCTTCTTTTTTAAGTAGTTTCTACCGTAATTCGGTATAAATATTTTATCACAATAATACGCCCGACGCAACGCTTAACGCCGCATAAGAAAAAAATTTAATATTTGATTAGAGTGTAAAGGCACGGCTTGCCCCTATGTTATATGATATATTTTTCAAGTCGTGCATTCAGCCTCCCTTGTGTAAAGGAAGGTGGCGAACGAATGTGAGACGGAGGGATTGTAAGGTTGTTCTTATATGATTTTGTAAAATCCCTCAGTCATTTTTTGTTCTACAAAAAATGACAGCTCCCTTTACAAGGGCGCCTATGCCGGACAGCCGCAAGGGCTGTCCATACGGATTGTGTGTTGTCGTATCGGTAGGGCGGGGGCTTGCCCACCGCAAATCCGCAAAAGTCGGTAGCGACAGCGAGCCGTCGGGAGGGCGTTTACAACCGAGCAGGCGAGCCGAGCGTGATTTTTGCGGAAAAGGAGGAGTTGCGTAGCGAGTGAGAAATAGCCAAAGGCTGTTGCGAACGATACGGAGCAAACGACGACGCCGTGCGAAGCACCCGCAATTTTTTCATTATTCATACTTCATTATTCATTTTTCATTCGCCCGCAAGGGCGCTGCCCCTGCCCTACCTGTGATAATTTATGGAATTTCCCTCGGGGATGGGCGGAGCGAAACCTCTAATATAATTTGATATAAAACTTCCTGTATACGCCAAAATGACATTCTGTAAATGTCATTTTTCTCATAAATTTGTACTACAATGAATTTGTTGACAAGCAGTAAATGTCAAGTTCAGGTGAGGAAAGTATGTTTATTAACAAAAGCACCGACGGCAGGAACAACGCCAGCGGAACAAGAATAGCAGAGCTTCGCAAGGGACTTAATATTTCGCAAAGGGAACTTGCGGATAAATTACAGCTTATAGGTCTTGATATAGACAAAAACGCCATTCAGCGGATTGAGTGCGGCAAAAGGTTCGTCACGGACATTGAACTCATCGCCTTTTCAAAAGTCTTTGAGGTAAGCTTTGACGACCTGCTGAAAATGAACAGCCAAGCTCCGTAAAATCGGTTTTAATCAATATTATAAACAAAGCAAGGGCAACCGTATAGGTTGCCCTTTAATGTTATTTATTCGGTTTTATGCATTTCAGTCCTGCGTGAGCTTTTCCACATCAATGACATAGCCTGCGTCAAGCGAAAGATTTTCGTTGTAATACGGGTCTCCCTTGTCAAGCTCCTTTTGCCACTTGTCGAGGAAAATTTTCTTTTCCCTGTTGAAACGCTCAACATTCTGCGGTTCCGTATCAAGTCCGCGGCTTACCGACTCATAATGATAAAGCTCGCAATAAGGATTGAACACGATATTCTTTCCGAGACCTCTGATTTTCATACAAAGGTCAACATCGTTGTATGCTACGGCAAGCGTTTCGTCAAAGCCGTTTACATTTTCAAAAACTTCTCTCGGCACCATCATACAAGCCGCAGTAACTGCGCTTATATCCTGTGCGTAGAACATCTTGCCCATATAACCTGCGTCGGAACGGGGGCTGCCGCAATGGCTGTGACCCGCAATTCTGTCCGCACCGAGCCTTAATATAACTCCGCCGTGCTGAATTGTGTCGTTTCCGTAATAGAGCTTTGCTCCGACTGCTCCGACATCCTCACGCTGAGCGTACATAAGCATTTCCTCAAGCCAGTTGCGGCTGATAACCTGCGTGTCGTTGTTCAGGAACAGAAGATAATCTCCCGCAGCCTGCGATACGGCATAGTTGTTTACCGCCGAATAGTTGAACGGCTTGTCGTATTTTACTATTTTAACATTTTCAAGCTTTGAAAGCTCGTCGTAATATGCAAACAGCTTTTCATCTGTGCTCTGGTTATCGGCAATCACTATCTCGTAGTTTTTATATGTCGAAAGGTCAAGAATAGACTCAACGCAACGGGAAAGGTCGTTTACATGGTCCTTGTTGGGGATTATAATCGAAATCTTGGGCATATCCTTGATTTCAAAGCGTATACGATAAATTGTCGGATGAACGGGCGAGCTTGTTACAACAGCATTGTAGCCCTTGCTCTCAAGGAAATCGTGGACAGCCGCCTTGCCCGCTTCAATGGCATAGGTTTTTGAGTTTATATCCATTGCGACGGAATTTTTGTGCGAACGCCAGAAGTAAAGAAGCTTCGGGATGTGCACAACCTTGTTTGCCGCATCGGTAAGGCGGAGAATAAGGTCGTGGTCCTGGCTTCCGTCATATTTGCTTCTGAAGCCGCCCACCTTGTCGATAAGCGAAGCCTTAAACACCGAGAAGTGACAGATGTAGTTGTTTGCAAGAAGATTGTCTATTGCAAAATCGGGCTTGAAATGATATGTGACAATGTCGTTGAGATTTTCGCCGACAAAGGTTGCCTCATCCGTATAGACATACTCCGCGCCCTGCTCGCATATCGCCTTCATAACCTCAAAAAGCGCCGACGGATGAAGGAAATCATCGTGGTCGAAAAGCGCAATGTAATCTCCGCTTGCCATTTTTATGCAGACATTGGTATTTTCGGAAATGCCCTCGTTCTTTTCAAGCTTTTTATAGACAATGCGCTTGTCGCTCTTTGCAAGCTTACGGCAATATTCGCCGACATATGCGTGCTCGTCATCGCTGCCGTCCGCAAGGCAGAGCTCCCAGTTACCGTAGGTCTGGTCGGTAACCGAACCGATCATCTCAATCAAGAACTTTTTCGGTGTGTTGTAAAGCGGAACCAGAATACTGAACTTGATTTCCTGCGGGAATTTGTATTTTTCTTCCCTTTTCCTGCGTTCGGGCGTTATTGTGTGCAGGCTTTTCATATCCTTGATTTTTGCAGGCTTGAAAAGGCGGTACTTTTCAACGGCGGGCTTATATCCGTGGCGTACAAAGCACTTTAAGAATATCAGAATTGCCATAAACCTCTTGTGCCTTGCAAGCATATTTTTAATTCTCTGCGTAAATCTTCTCATCGGAGCGGTCATACGCCAATAGAAGCTGTTGCTTATTTCGGCACAGGTACCGTTTGCCGCCGCAAGTTCCGCGGTAAGCCTGTTTACCGTGTCGGAATATCTGCCGAGCGACTTGTTGAGCCTGTCAATCTCAGCCTGCTTTTGGCTTAACTCCTCTTTGAGCCTTTCGTTTTCCGCCTGCTCGTTTGAAAGCTCGTCCGAGCCGAGCGGCATATTGTTTTCTCCCATAGTTCATCCACCTGTATAATAAATATTGTTTAGTATATCATAATCGTAATTTCAAGTCAAATACACAAGACTAATCCCGCACATCGGTTGAGTGTTCAGCCAATGCACGGGATTTTTGATTATTCAGTCAACATAAACATCTATAATGTTTTCGTCCGCACGCAGAGTGGAAACTATCAGGTCGAGCGACTCCTCGCTCTTCGGGAACACAATCATCTTGATTGTTGAAGTCTCTTTTTTCTTTGTGCGCTTTATGTCGCTCTCGTCAAGAATTTCCATTGAATGGATAGAAGCTCCCGCGCGCTTTACAAGCCTTGAAATCTCGGGAACCTTCTGTGCAAGGTGCTTTACCTCTATGTAAATAACCTTGCCCGCCTTGCCTCTGACAACTACCTTTTTAAGGCTGTTAAGCGTAATATAAATGACAACCGTTGCAACGATTGCGCCGCCGTAGAAGCCCGTGCCGACGGCAATACCGATACACGAAACCGCCCAAAGGCTCGCCGCCGTGGTAAGTCCTTTTACGGAAAAGCCCTCACGCAAAATCGTACCTGCGCCGAGGAAACCGATGCCGCTTACGACCTGTGCGCTCATTCGGGTAACATCTGCATCCGTTTGCACATTTTTTGAAATATATACCGATGTCATCATAATAAGAGCCGAGCCGACCGCCACAAGGATATGAGTCCTGAAGCCTGCGGGACGGTGTGAATGTTCTCTTTCAAATCCGATTATACCGCTGAGGACAACCGCAAGCACCAGCTTTAATAAGCAGTCAAGCACCTCTCTGAACGGTTCGCAGTGCCAAATCCAATTTGCCGCATCAGTTAACCACTGCATTTGTATCATCACTCTTTCTAAATTTTTTTGATTTGCGGGACGAATGTAACAATCAGAGTCCAGAGCGTTTCAAACAGAAGTATCTGGATTGCTCCCGCCTGTGAAAGTCCCGAAAGGAACGAAAACATTGCCATGAGAATAACGCTTATTCCCACGCCGATGTATTGTAAAATATTTATCATCTTCCTGCGCTCCTGCAATTTAAGCGCCGAAGTAAAGGCTTTGAGGAATGAGTTGACCTTGCCGTTGTGCAAAATCCTGCACGGCTCGTTTATCGCCTGCTTTTCGCTCATTTCCTTGTACATAAGACCGGCAACGGGACTTATGACCTTGATGAAATTCCTCGGAAGCCCGAAGTACTGCTCAACAAGCTCCTCGGATATATTTGAGTCCGTTGTGCGGACAAGTATGCTCACGCCCGCTTTTTCAAGCTCACGCATATAAACGGCTGTCTGTTCGTCCGCCGAATAGCCTACGACAAACATTGCCGCAACCTTGCCCTCAACCGCAAGGTAAACCACCTGCCTGCCCGAACGGGTAAACACGCTTTCCTCTTCCTTGGACTGCACCTCAACATTGTGCTTTAACAGCAAATCCCTGTTTCCGACAAGCACACGGTAATTATATATCCAGCCCGAACAGCCGAGCCTTTCCTCATATGCGAGTGACTCAACATTCGGAAGCATTTCACGCTTTGAAAGGATTATCGAGTCAAAGACATCCGTCAGTGCTCCGCCCGACTGAATAACAACAGCCGCCGTATAGAGAATAGCCTCATCAATACGCATTGAATTGAAAAGCTTGAGTCCGAATATTTTTGCGTCTCCGCCGCTGAAAATATCCCTTGCGTCAAGCACTGCGGCATTGGCGTCAAGTGCGTCCTCAACCGCTTCGTAGCCCGATACCATACCGTTTTCGGCATTTAGCTTTTTATTGACATTTTTAAGAGCCGAAGCGCACGAAACAACGCTTGCGGCAGGCATAGCCATAAGGAACACGCCCGTAAACGAGGTAACGCCGACAAAAGCGTTCCTGTTTATGACCGCAGAGATTATTCCGACGATAATTCCCGCAATAAACGCCGCAGGAACAATCACATTGAACACATCCGCAGTCGGGTCAACCCTTTGCGACATCTCAACGAATTTATACGGGAAATTTACCTTTGCGTCATAGCGTATATCGGGGTCCTTTATCATAAGCCCCCTGCCGACTTCAAACGCCACCGTATCGTCGTCGATTTTCTTAACTGCGTGGGCGTTTTTCTGCTCACGGTTAATAAGAATAAAGTTTTCAATATCTGTCTTTGTCTTTATGTAGTCGCCGATGCTTATTAAAAGCACGGGGAACAGCGCAACCGCCGCATAGATATGCGTACCGCTCAGTACAAGGTCGCCGAAGCCGAGTGACACGGCGCACTGCAAAATGCCTATAAGCAAAGACACCGTCAATGCGGAATTCCTGTTAAATCTTCTGTTTTTAAGCTGTTCCGTACAGTCCGCAATCGGTTTGTAATTTACCGCTCCGACCGCAACAAGAACTATGAGATTTGCCGCAGAATAAACAAACGGGCTGTCGGAAAACAATGAGAAGTTACCCGTAAAAGAGGTCATTGCGGCACACGCAGTCAAAAGAGCGAGTGCCAATGCGCCGACAATTATTCTTCGCTTTCCGTAGGAACGCTCTTTCATATATATGTCATATACGGCTTTTGCGTCCTTGGGACCGAAGAACTCACGGGCAACGCTGACTTCCCGTGGCTTTCGCCGCTTGCGTTTTTCACGGGCGGGAGTTTCCTCCTGCGTTTCGTACTCTTCGTTTTCGCCGTCCTCCTGTATTTCCTCCTCGGGAAGAACCACGGCTTTTGTTTTTTCGTCGGCGTAGTCCTCTTCGTCCTCCTGCTCGGTGGCTTCGGAGTATGCGTCGCCGTCGTCGATTTCTATATTCGGGAAAAGTCTGAACTTGCTCGCCTTATCCCTGCGGATTTTGCGAAGCTTAGCCTCTTCCTCCTCTTCGTTGACAATTTCAACCTCGTCCTGTCCGTTAAAGCCGTCGAGGACAATCTGATTTTCATCTTCGTCAAGGGAGTTTGACTTCAATGCGCCTGCCTGCGTTTCCATTTCAAGCTTTTGCTGTGCGTCGTATTCGTCCGCGGCGTCAACGAGTATCGGAACGGGCGACAGACCGTCTGTGGAGGTCTTTTCAAGCGTCGGCTTTTTAACGACAACGCCGTGCTTTTCAATGGTTTTCGCAGGTAAATCCTTGAGCAGTTCCCTGTGGTCCTGAGTTTTTTCTATATCAAGTTTAGGCTTGTTCAAAAAGCGCTCACGGTACGGATCCGTCTCCATACCGCCCTTTTTCGGCGAACCGCCCGTCCTTATTATCTTGTTTTCGCCTATATGATGCGTTATGCTCTCGTCTCTGACGGCTCTCGCCTCAACCTCATTGAACACCCGTGTTTTTTCAATACTTATCTGCCCGGGAATTTCTTTTTCGGGTTCTTTCTGCGTCTGCTCCGGTTCGTTCGGTTCTTCCTCTTCTTCCTTTGCGGAGCCTATGAGCGGTTCGATTTCGGGTTCGTCCTCTTTCTCCTCGAACTCCTCCAAAATATCCTCTATGCTTTCCTCGTCGGGATTTGACCTTGCGACTTCGCTCTCAATGGCGTTTTTCATCGCAAATTCTTTGAGCCCGAGACCCGACGGCTCATTTTCGGCTTTTTCGGGTTCTTTTGCTTTTTCTGCCTTGACAGGCTTTTCTTCCGTCTTAACCGACTCGGGGATATTCGGCTTCTCGGGAACTTTCGCTTCTTTCGGTACGGTATCGCTTTTTGCCTCAATCGGTTCATCATCCGAAAGCAACGCGTCAATTTCGTCAAGCGACCAGATTTTCTCGGGGGCAGACTCCTCCCCCGTCATTCGCTTAACATCATTGAGAATCGAATCAATCGACATATCGTTGAACAAATCGTTTTTAGACATTTTCACACCCCGAATCAACTAATTTATCTTCCGCAGGATATCTCGTACATCAAAATTCCCGCCGCAACGGACGCATTGAGTGAATTTATATTGCCCTTCATAGGCAGGGAAACTATTGCGTCGCACTTCTGCCTGATAAGCTTACCTATTCCCTTGCCCTCGGAGCCGATAACAAGCACGACGGCACCCGAAAAATCGGTCTTTTTATAATCGGTTCCGTCCATATCGGCACCGTAGACCCAGCAGCCCTTTTCTTTTAACTCGTCAATGGCCGAAGCAAGGTTTGAAACCCTCGCAACCCTCATATATTCGAGCGCTCCCGCCGAAGTCTTGCCCACGGTAAAATTGAGCGAAGCGCTGCGCCTTTTCGGAATGATAACGCCGTGTACGCCCGCACATTCCGCCGTTCTGATTATAGCGCCGAGATTGTGCGGGTCCTCTATCTCGTCGCACACAACGATAAAAGGCTTTTCTCCCTTTTCCTCGGCATAAGCGAGAATATCCTCAACGCTTGAATATTCGTGAGCGGCAACATACGCCGCAACGCCCTGATGGTTCGCTCCGCCGCACATAAAGTCGAGCTTTTTGGAGTCAACCTCTTTTACAACCGCACCCTTTTCCTTTGCCATTGAGGCAAGCCTTGAAAGAGCGGGATTGTTATTGTTCCTCATAAGAATAAGCGTGTCGATTTCCCTGTCGGATTTCAACGCCTCGGCAACTGCGTTCCTGCCGATAAGCAAATCGGGCTTTTTATCGTCGTCTTTTATCATATTTCTCTCCGTATCGGATATAGCTAATCCATTTTATTAGAATATTATACCACATACAAGTAGTGCTTTACAATAGATTTTTAACTATATTTTGTGGAAAATCCGACCGATATTGCCGCCGAAAAGGAAAAAACGCACCCCGATAAGCTTATCGGAGTGCGTAATGTTAAATTATTCGGCAAAAATTATTTGCTTGCCTGCTTTGAATACTTTTTGAGATAGATAAATCTCATAAGTCTTGTCTCAATCGGGTTGATGGGCTTAGCCGTACCGAAGAGATCTGCACCGACCTGAGTCTTGCAGCCTTTTTCCATTACATGCTCGACAGCGGTAGCGTCATATTCGCTTCCCGCAACGCAAAGAGCGCCGTTATTGTCAAGTACAACCGCATTTCTGCCCTTGAGAGCTTTAACAACCTTTTTCGCCGACTTGAGAGTGCTGTTCGGATTGAACAGCGCGTGTCTTACGGTTGCGCCGCAGAGCTGTGCGAAGTCGTCAAGCAACGGCTTCATATTCTTGCCCTTCTGCGAAACAGCCATAGCCTCGGGAGAAGTGTTGTGAATGATGTAATTTACATCGCTTCTCTTCTTATAAATCATTCTGTGGAGCTCGGCAGAGTTCGGGTAATCGTTACCCGCTACAAGCTCGCCCGTCTTGATGTCGATTCTTGTAATCTTGCCATCGCCGTTTACAGCAGTGATGTTGAATACGCTGCCGTCTCTCTCACTGTTGCATACATCGAATTTAACTGCCTTTGAAGCCTTTGCGTCGGCATATTTCTCGCCGATGTATTCTGCAATCGAGCTGAGGCTGTCGGCAACCTTGCCTGTAACCTCGTTGTATTTCTTGCGAAGACAATCCTCGCAGATAACCTCGAGCTCCGAAGCAACTTTAGCAGCCTCTTCATAGTCAACGCCCATGCAAAGTGCGCCGTGATGAGCCATAAGAACAGCCTTTGAGTCCGTTCTCTTGATAGCTGCGATAACGCCCTCACGAAGCTTTCCTGTTCCGGGAAGTCCGTAAGATGCAAGCGGAACATCGTTTCCGACTACTTCCGCGCTCTTCTTTGACACGCTGTTGATGTCAAATCCGAGAGCACCTATAACAGAAGCTTCCTTCTGATGTGTATGAACTACGAAATTAACCTCGGGGCGAAGCTTATAAGCTGCTGCGTGAATTCCTTTTTCCGACGAGGGTTTAACATCGCCGTCATAGGAGCAGTCGTCGATATTTACAAGCACGATTTCATCGGGAGTAAGGTTTTCATATGCTCTGCCCGAGGGTGTGATAACAAACTGTGTGTCCGACACACGGCACGAAATGTTACCCCAGGTACGGACTATAATGCCGTCGGCAAGGAGCTCTTTACCTGCTCTGATGACAAGTTCTTTTGCTTCTGAAATGTCCATTTGTTTCACCTCATAAAAGAGAATACGGGGCGGGCGGTTAGGCTGCCCGCCCCTTTTGTCAATTAGCCTTTATAGATTAGTCTTCGGGCTTAACTGCTACGTTTTCGAATACCTTGTCGAAGCAAGCAAGAGCCTGATCGATCATCTTAGGTGTATAAGCAGCCGAAGTGTAAAGACGCGAACCTGCAAGCGTTACGAGGCCTTCTGCCATGTAAGCAGCGCCCATGTGCTGCATCTCTTTCTTACGAACGGATGTAGCGTTGAGTACGCCCGGAATTGTCCACGGTTTTGACCAGTTGATTGAGTAGTGCATTGTGCCGACAGTCTCGAGGTGGCAGATAGAACCTTCGTTCCAGCATACGAACGGAAGGCCGTGCTTCTTAACAAGCTCTTTAAGACCGTTTGTAAGTCTGTCGCCCATCTGACCTGCCTTCTGGCAAGCGTTTGTTCTGTCGATTTCTTCAAGAGTATAGTAACCTGCACAGCATGAAAGCGGGTTAGCGGTCATTGTACCGCCTGTGAATGCCTTCTTAACCTTGATGCCCGAGTCGTCAAGACCTGAGCCGAGGTGCTTCATGTATTCCTTCTTACCGCCTACGCCGCCTGCGCCCGGATAGCCGCCTGCGATAACTTTACCGAAGATTGTAAGGTCGGGAGATACGCCGAAGAAGCCCTGTGCACCTGCCATACCGATACGGAAGCCTGTAACAACCTCATCGAATACGAGGAGTGCGCCGTACTTGCGGCAGAGTCTCTCAACGCCCTTGTTGAATTCGTAATCAAGCGGAGTTGTACCGCTCTCGGGACCTACGGGCTCGATGTAAACAGCTGCTGTGCCGCCGCGGAACTGGTTGAGCCAAAGCTTTCTCTCAAGGTCTTCAAGATCGCCGGGGAAGAATTCCTGCATGTGCTTGAAGATGAAAATCGGAACGCCGTTAGCCTGTGTGAACTTAGAACCGGGAACACGGATGCCGTAACCCATCTGATCCGACCAGCCGTGATAAGCGCCGCCCATTTTAAGGATGTTCTTCTTACCTGTAGCAAGACGAGCGATACGAGCTGCTGTCATACAAGCCTCTGTACCCGAGCCCTGCATACGGAACATGTCAACCGATTCAACAGAGTCAACGATTTTCTTAGCGAGCTTGTATTCAAACTCGTGGAAAAGACCTGTTGAAGGACCGCATGTGTTAAGAAGGTCGATAACCTGGTCACGAACTGCCTTCGGGTTTGAGCCGAGAACTGTCGGGCCGCCTGCCTGAAGGAAGTCAAAATATTTATTACCGTCAATGTCATAGAGATAAGCGCCGTCTGCCTTTGTGAAAACAAGCGGGAAGGGATAGTTGAATGCGAGGTTGTGCTGAACTCCTCCGGGAATTACAGTCTTAGCTTCCTCGATCATCTCTTTCGACTTAGCACATTTCTTGTCGTAATACTCTTCTTCATAATGCTTGAGAGTATCGGGCTTGATTGTGTAAATCGGCTTCTTGATGAGTTCATCAAGCTCTCTGTTTATTGCTTTTGCGTCATGGTATTCTGCAATAGCGAATCTTGTGTCCATTGGTGTTTCCTCCGTCTTCTTTTTTTGTATTCACTTCAAAAGTGAATTACTATTCACCTAAATTATATCACTTAAATACGAAATGTCAAATGCTTTTGTTTATTTTTTTGTAACTTTTGCGGCTGTTTGTAGTTAAAAATTATCTAAACACGGTGTCTAATAGATAATTATTAACTACGGGTATGTAAAAACACACAATATGTATGCCGCAAGCCTTTCAAACCGCAAGATATGTTTGCGTGCCAATTTTTTCGGTGAATATATGGGCAAAAACACAACAAACGGTGAAAAAGTCGGGTAAGGCATAAGCCCTACCCGACATAATCCGTGTTTTGTGTCCTTTATTTCATTGAGGATACGCTTATTATCTCTCCGCTTGCTTCAACGGGAACACCGAAGGTTACGCTGTCGCCCACATTGAGGATTACAACCTTTTCCGCATCCTTGACGCCGAGCTTATAGAACTCGTCGCCCGTATTGAGTTTGATATAGAAGTAGGTCTCGCCGCCTGTTACAACGGAACGGATTTCCGTTACCGTGCCGCTGACATCCTTAGTCTCGGGCTGAGCCTGCGTCTGGTCGTTTTCACCGATTTCGTCAATGTTGATGTCAAGATTTATGCCGTTCTTTTTAAGGTTATCGGCATAGTTTTCCGTACACTCGGTAAGGGTTGCGCCGATACCTACGACGGTTGACTGCTTGACATTTACCATAGCGTACATTTTAACAAGCTCACTCGAATCTTTAAGAGCCATAAAGTATGTCGGCTCGCCGCTGATGTTGAGAAGCAACGGGAATGTAGCGGTGTACGAATACTGCTGAACCGCACCCTGTGCCGAGGTCTGTGCGGTGTTCTCAAGTGCGCCCGAAATTGAATAATACTTCGCTTCCTTGGTACGCTGATTGATAAGAACAAAGCCGATAATCGACTGGTCGGAGCTTATCGAGGTAACGCCGGTGTACATATACACATCGTCGTTGAGCGCAAGATAGTTGTAGCCCGAGCTTGTAACCTTAACGCCCTCCTGACCGATTATCGAGTTTATAAAGCCGTGTGAGAGCTTGCCGTAATAGTTATACTGTTCGTTGAGTATCGTAGCGGAGTAAACTCTGTCTATCCACTGCCATTCGGAGTCGGTAACAAATGAGGTCGTGGGAAGCTTTGTCTCGCCCGTTGTGCTTGTCGAAATTATCTGACTGCTTCCGTCAATGGAGTTTACGATAACGGCGCCGATAACATCCGTACCGCCGAAAAGACCGATAGTCTTGTCAAGTATCGGAACTATCCAGTACGGATTGCCCTGCTCGTCAATTTCAAAGCTCGGGTCGCCGAACATATAGGTCGGATACTCAAAACGGAGATGTCTCAAAAGGTATCTGTTAAAATGCTCAGCAGGCGAATACTTCATTCCGTTTTCAAGGCGGACAATCTCACTCTTCTGCGTGGTCATATCAACAATTATATATGCGGGAAGTCCCTCTCTTGTATTCTTTATCCATTTGAAAATATCGCCGTAGTCAAGCGAGGTAACCCTGACGGGCGTGCCCTTGTAGTTTATCTGTGTGGAGTAATTGGAAACAACGAACTGTGAAACCATATCCGAAAGGTCGCCGAGCGTTCTTACCGCAAGGTTGTTTGCCGAGGTTGCGTCAAGCGTGGGTACAGCGGAAAAGTCAATCTCCGCAACATCTTCGGCAAAGTCGCCCTCTTCAACGGTCAAAAGGTGCGAATACGAATTTGCTCTGAAAAGCTGTGCGCCGACAACGAAACCGATAAGGCATACAACCGCAAGAACCGCAATTATAATTCCGGGAACGGTCGAACGCTTTTTGACATACGACTGATACTCGGGATGAATTGCCACTCTGGTTGAAATCACGGTAAGTCCGAGATAAATAAGGCATACGAACGCAATATACATATACAGTTCAATCGCCTTGAAGTTGAGTGCGGGAATCATAAAGTAATATGCGACAGCCGCAAACACAACCGTAAGAAGTATATTTATAATAATCTTTTTCTTTGCGTTTTTCGGTGGGATATAGACATCGGTTACAGCCTTATTGTTGTTTGAACCGTCGCCCTTTCCTCGTGTAAAATCAACATTGATGGGATCCATAATCTAATCTCCTTTTTAATAAGTAAATTTAAGTATATCTCATTATCGGATATTTTGCAACTTTATATTACAATTCCGCCGTTAACGGATATGACCTGTCCGGTAATATATCCCGCCCCGTCGGAGCACAGGAACGAAACCGTATCTGCAACCTCCTGCGCCGTTCCGAGCCTCGCAAGGGGGATTTCCTCTTTAAGCGCCTGCTTGTCCGCTTCGGAAAACGCCGACATCATATCCGTTTCAACTACCCCCGGAGAGACCGCGTTAACGCATATTCCCGACAGCCCGACCTCCTTTGCGAGAGCCTTTGTCATTCCTATTATTCCCGCCTTTGCGGCTGAATAGTGAACCTCGCACGAACCGCCCGTTTCGCCCCACATTGAGGTTATGTTAACTATTCTTCCCGATTTTTCGTTTATCATTGACGGCAAAACCGCTCTCGAAAAATAGAATGCGCCCGAGAGGTCAACGCCTATCATTCTGTTCCAGTCCTCATCGGTAATGTCGGTAAAAAGCTTCTGCTGAGCTATACCCGCATTGTTTATAAGTACATCTATTCTTTTTTTCTCTCTGATTATTTCGCTTACTGTCTCATTAACGCCTTTCGGGTCAGATACATCGCATTTATAAGCCTTTACATTGGAACAAAGCTCGCTTTCAAGCTCTTTCGCAAGGCTTTCCGAGGAGTTGTAGACCGCCGCAACAAAGAAGCCGTCCGAGACAAGCTTTTTTGTTATTGCCCTGCCTATTCCCCTTGAAGCGCCCGTAACTATCGCCGTTTTCTGCATTTTCATCACCTTTTCTATTGTAGCATATTAACGCAGTAAATCACAATCTTTTTGTCGCAATTTATCTTTTTGTATTTTTTGATAAGTTTTTAACAAATTTCCGCCCGTAACGGACTTATATTTATTGACTTCGACAACAGATTTTGATATTATTATATCAAGTATTTTATACTATTTATATAGGAGGAATTATTTTGACCGATTCAAGAACAATGGCGTACATAAATATGTATGCGGTACTCGGAACACTCGAAAATCTTTGCGAGCTTGACAGCAAAGCAAGGGAGTTTATTTCCGGAATGAAAAAGCCCGTTTCAATCGGCTTTACCGTTACAGACGGACCGAGCGCAACGATTACTTTTTCTTCAAAGGGCTGTCGTATGGAGGACGGCTTAAAGGAATGTGACATCAAAATTCCCTTCTCATCCTGCGAGAAATTCAACGGAATGATTGACGGAACGGTTACACCCGTCCCCGTTAAGGGCTTTACGAAGATAAACTTCCTTTTGAAAACCTTTGTCGCACTTACCGACAGGCTTGCCGAGCTTATGCGTCCGACCGAGGATATGCTCAAGGACAGGGAGACCTTTGTTCTCTCAACTCAGCTCACATTCTATACCATTTGCGTTGCAATGGCGCAGATAGCCAACCGGGACCCTATCGGTCAGGCAACAGCCTCCTATATGGTTGACGGCGACATTTTAATCGGCATCAAGAACGGACCCATGGGCACTATCCGTGTTAAGGACCATCATCTTGTCGCAATAAAGAAAGCTCCCGAAAATCCGAGAGCCGTTATGACCTTTGCGGATTATGACCTTGCAAACGACCTTTTCAACGGCAGGGTTAACGCTCTTGAAGAGCTCGGCAGAGGCACCGTTGAAATCAAGGGTATGGCTTCAATGGTTGACAATATGAACAGACTTCTTGACAGAGTCGCTTTGTACTTAGCATAAGGAGGAAAAACAGATGAGTAAATTTCCCGAATATAAACACGATAAAGGCCGTGAATACTTTGACAGAGCTCTCAAGGTAATTCCGGCAGGCATATACGGCCATCTCGGTCCGTCGGAAGGACTCTGGATTCCGATAAACAAGTGGCCCTTCTTCTCGGAAAGAGCTCAGGGCTCATATTTCTGGGATGTTGACGGCAATAAATATATCGACTATATGTGCGCTTACGGTCCCAATGTTCTCGGCTATAACGACCCCGATGTTGACGCAGCGGCTATGGAGCAGCTCAAAAAGGGCAACTGCACAACCTCTCCCGGCAAGGTAATGGTTGAATGTGCCGAAAACCTTGTTGACACCGTAGCTTCCGCCGACTGGGCTTTCTTCTGCAAGAACGGCTCGGACACGACCACGCTTGCGGTTATGAGCGCAAGAGCTCACACCCATAAGAAAAAGATGATTTTCCTCAAGGGCTATTACCACGGCGACTTCCAGTGGGCACAGAAAATCGACTACCCCGGTATTCTCCCCGAAGAAGTTGCAAACAATGTTGTTGTTCCGTGGTTTGACATAAAGGCTCTTGACGAGGTATGGGACAGATACGACGGCGATGTTGCGGGTCTTATCGCTCAGCCTTACGACCACGGCAACTTCAAGGATAACGAAGTGGCTACAAAGGAATATTGGGCTTCCGTCCGCAAATGGTGCGACGACCACGGCGTAGTTCTCATTTTCGACGATGTACGCACGGGCTTCCGTCTTGACCTTGCGGGAAGCGACCACTACTACGGCATTAAGGCAGACCTCATCTGCTTCTGCAAGGCGCTTGCAAACGGCTACAATATGTCGGCTCTCTGCGGCGGCGAGCATATGAAAGCTACCGTTTCGGGTATGACCTACACAGGCTCTTATTGGATGAGCGCCGTTCCGTTTGCGGCTTCAATAGCCTGCATTAACAAGATGAAAAAGCTCGACACCCCCACCCTCTTCCGCAAGCTCGGAACACAGGTTACGGAGGGCTTCAAGGCGGCAGCGGCAAACAACGGCTTTGACCTTGTCGTTTCGGGCGAACCGGCGTTGTTCTATCTCAGAATAGCAAATGACGACAGTCTTATGCTTCATCAGGAATGGATTGCGGAATGTGTATCGAGAGGTCTTTTCCTCGCTTCGCACCACAACCATTTCATAAACGCTTCTCTTACCGAGGACGACATCAAGGTTTCCGTGGACATTGCGGAGGACGCATTCAACGCAGTACGCAAGAACCACCCCGAACTTTTTTAATTTAGGATTCTGACGGGCGGAACTTGCCGCCCGTAATATAAAAAGGAGGCAATTCTATGGCTAATTTACCCAAGCAGGAATGGTTGGCACTCGAAAATAAAGCTTATGACCTTCGTAAACTTTGCTTGCAGACAACAATGTGGGCAGGCAGCGGACATATCGGCGGCGGCTTGAGTGTAATGGATCTTCTTACCGTTCTTTATCACAAATATCTCAACATCAGGGTTGACGACCCCCGGTGGGAGGACAGAGACCGCTTTATCCTCAGTAAGGGACACGCAGGCATAGCTTACGCTCCCGTACTTTGCGACAAAGGCTTCAACGACCCCGAGCAGCTTAAAACATTTAACCTTTCGGGCTCAAAGATGGGCATCCACCTCGACTCTAACAAGGTTGCGGGCGTTGACGCTTCGACAGGCTCACTCGGTCACGGCGTTTCCATTGCGGCAGGCACGGCTCTTGCGGCAAGACTTATGGGTAAGGATTACCTTACATATGTTGTAACGGGCGACGGCGAGCTCGGCGAAGGCTCAAACTGGGAAGGCTTTATGACCATTAACCACTATCAGCTTTCAAACTGCATCGTATTTATCGACCGTAACCACTGTATGATTGACGGCCCGACAGAGGAAGTTATGAAACTTGAACCCCTCGCAGACAAAATGAGGGCTTTCGGCTTCAACACGCTTTGCGTTGACGGCAACAATATCGGCGAGCTTTGCGACGCTATCGACGAAGCTATCGCAAGAAGCAAGGAAAAATGTGCTCCGACCTGTATCCTTATGGACACACAGAAGGGCGCAGGCATCAAGTCAATCGCAGGCGACTATCACTGCCACTATATGGCTATTGACGACGACACCTTTGCAAAATACAGCAAGGACCTTGAAGAGGATTACCGTCAGAGAGTTGCAAGAGCGGAAAAGGAGGGCAAATAATTATGGCAGGCGGATTTGTATATAACGCAATCGACCAGACAGAAGTTGCAACAGCCGAAATCTACGGCAAGGCAATTTCGGATATAATGCAGAAAGACCCCAAGGTTTGTGCAATCACAGCCGACCTTGCGAAGTCTACAAAGTTGGGCGATGTTCTTAAAACTTGCCCCGAAAGAGTTATCAATGTAGGTATTGCGGAGCAGGATATGTTCGGCATAGGCGCAGGTATGGCGAGAGCAGGTATGATTCCTTTCATTTCGGGCTTCTCGGTATTCACATCAATGCGTGCCTGCGACCAGCTCCACACCGACATCTGCTATCAGAATGTAAACGCTAAAATCATTGCCACGCATGCAGGTACTTCGTTCGGTCAGGCGGGCTCGACCCACCACGCTATCGTTGACCTTGCAATAACAAGGGCAATGCCCAACCTTACGGTTATCGTTCCCGCAGACGGTCTTGAAACGGCAAATGCCGTAAATGCGGCTTATGAAAACTACGGACCTTATTACATCCGTATCAACCGCGGCTTTGACCGTGTCCTCTATGACAATATGGACTACGGCTTCGAGGTCGGAAAGGCTGTTGAAATTCATCCCGGAACCGACATCACGGTTATTGCTTGCGGCTCATGCGTATTCCAGGCAAAGCAGGCTGCGGAATTCCTTGAAAACGCAGAGGGCTTAAAGGTTCGCGTGCTCAATATGCATACCATCAAGCCGATTGATAAGGATGCAATTATCAAGGCGGTTATGGATACAAGAAGAATTATAACCGTTGAGGACCATTCGGTTATCGGCGGTCTCGGCTCGGCTGTTGCCGAAGTTATGGCTGAAGCAGGCAAGGGCTGTGCATTCAAGAGACTCGGTCATCAGGACAAATTCGCTCCCATCGGTCTCCACGAGGACATTATGTCCGAAGTCGGCATCGACGCAAACGGCATAATCGCCGCTGTGCGTGAGGTTATGAAAGCCGACTTCGAAGAGGACGACAACTGGGACGACGATGTATAAGAAATACATTGAGATTGATTATATATCGGAAAGTGAGTTGATTAAATGCATACTAAAGAAGAGCTTTATGCCAATAAAATATTTTTCAATGCCGCATTGCCTCTTATCAAGGTAATTGCGCAGGATGTTCCGTCGCTTAAAAAGCAGTACGAAAAGGTGCACGCCGTTATTCAGGTAAGTGCGCTCGACCCGGACGCAGAGGGCGGAAAAATCGGAATGCATTATGTTATAAACGGACCCGACGATTGGCTTATTCATCTTAATAAGGTTGACCCCAAGCCGCATATCGAGCTTGAATTCAAGTCCGTTGAAGCGATGAACGCATTCTTCAAGGGCAAAATTTCGCCCGCAACTCTCCCGAAAATGAGAGGAATTGCAAAGCATTTCGGCGCTTTCAAGGCATTCTTGATGACGCTTCTTAAAATGTCGAGCGTGCTTTCGGCGACCACTCCTCCCGAAAAGGAAGAGGACAAACAGCTTATGGTTAAATGTATGTTCTATCTCCTTTCGAGCGGCATAAGCCAGCTTAACAAGATGGGACACGAAGAAATACACAACTGGACGCTCAAATCTCCCGACCGTGTTTACGCACTTGCGGTTGACGGTCATCCCGAGGTTTCGGCGTTTATCAGAATTAAAGCCGGCAAATCAAGAGCAGGCAGAGGCGAATACAAACGGGCAATGCCGTTCTTCACACTTCGCTTTGATACACTTGATTCGGCTCTCGGAACGCTCCTCGGAACAGACGATATGCTTACCGCTGTCAAGCAGGGTCATATCATTATGGACGGTGCGCCCGAGTTCGGCGGTCAGTTCGGCGGCTTTATGCTCGCTGTCGGCGACCTGGCTAAATAAAGCCGAATACCATTACTTACAAAAAGAACCTATCCATAAGGATAGGTTCTTTTCTTGTTTTGTTTTACGGTTTATATACCGTTTTATTGACTGCCGACCCGTAGGACAGCCCTTGCGGCTGTCCGCCAATATGACTGATATAAAATTTCTTTAGGACAGGGGCAAGCCCTGTCCCTACGGCATTTGATGTTTATTAGCGGCGGGAGCAAGCCCCCGCCCTACGCTGCGTTTTCGGGCATCCGCAAAAGTTGGTAGCGACAGCGAGCCGTCGGGAGGGCGTTTACAACCGAGCAGGTGAGCCGAGCGTGATTTTTGCGGAAAAGGAGGAGTTGCGTAGCGAGTGAGAGGCAGCCAAAGGCTGTTGCGAACGATACGGAGCAAACGACGACGTGCGAAGCACCCGCAATTTTTCATTCTTCATACTTCATTCTTAATTTTTCATTCGCCTGCAAGGACGCTGCCCCCGCCCTACCGATTAGATATACATTTTACTCTGTGCGGTTATTTACAACTTTCACCTCTTCACTATTACCTATTACTTTACCCAACGGGCTCTGTTCCTGCCAATCGGTTTTGACTTCTCCGTTGTCGACAAACACAAACAGGCGGTTTTTAACCTGACCGACGGTTGCAAAGCTGTTTTTCGCTTCGTCATATTCTCTCAAATCGGTTGTGATTTCAACCACCGACATATTCTTGCCGTCGCTCAACACCGTATATGTGCTGAACGCAGGTGCATTTTCGTCCGTTGTAAAGGAGCCGAGCTTTGCCTGAATTTCGCTGTTGAGCTTTTCAAGCTGTTCGCTGTCCGCACCGTGCAGCTTAACCGCCGTAAGCTTGTAATCGCTCACATTCCAAACGACCGCCTTTGAGAGCGAAGAATTGTTGTAAACCGTCAGCGCAAGCACCGCAACGAGCTGAACAAAAATTATTACCGCAAAAATTTTTATTTTTTTCATTTTGCCTCGCCTCCCGTTTTAACAACAGCTACATACGGCACATCGTCAGCCCCGAAGCTTATCCAAACCTGCCACTCGCTGCCGTTTTCCGCACCCGAAAGGGTGTAGGCAAAATCATTTGCAGACGAGCATATTTTTTCCGCTTTCATATCGGGGACAAGACCGTTTCTTCTTACATACTGCTCGGAAATCCACTCCGTCTGCGAAGCAAGGGAGTATTCGTTTACATACCTTGCGCCGTTTGCATGGCTTTTTCCGTAGTCGTGCTCGGAAGCACTTTCGTAAAATTTCAACGGAGCGCCCGTCATTTGACCGTTCGCCGACATTTCGGTAATGCTTACATTCTCATTGAGCTTCCACTTTCTCGGCACAAGCTCGGCAATTTGAAAAATCAGCAGCACCAATACCGCCGCCTGCATAAGCGCAAGCAGACCCCACCAAATCCGTTTCTGTGCTTTCATAAGAAATCCCCCTTTTTATATTTAATTGAATTTGTTTTCCGCATCATACTGCCCGGCGGACATACAATCGGCTTTCCTGTTTTCGAGCTGTTCCAGACTGTACTTTTTATATCTGTTAAAGCGCCGTATATTTTTCACTGCGGTAATAGCCGTTATTATCAAAATTGCCGAAGTCGAAAGAAATATCACCCGTGAAAAACCCAAAAATATTCCGCTTATATACGCCGCCACAGTTCTCGGATTACCGAACATCCACAAATCGGTAAGCTTGAAAAATTCACTTGAGATAATCCGCAAAAACACGGCAACCGCCTGCGCAATAACATACAGCACAGTAACGGGTATCAGCGTTTTCAAGGCTTCCCTTTTCCTTTTTGAATAGGATTTTTCGATTTCATTGTACATCGATATATACTGCGAGCGTGTCATACGGACATCCTTGTTGAGAAAGTCCATATCCTCGCCGTAAAGCTCTTTGAGATATGTGCGATCCATTTTCTCGCTCTCGGCAAAGGTATCGGGATTTTCCCCGAAAACCTCGGGTCTTAAATCCTTTTTGTTTCCGTAATTATTATCTTTTCCGTTCATAACCGTCTGCACCTCGCTTATGACCCTGCGTCGTACTGACCTTCCGCCATACAATCATTTTTGCTTTTTTCAAGTGTTTTCAAAGCATGGTCCATACTTTTTTGAGCATCTTTAAGCCGCTTCAACAGCGTTATTATAAAAAACAGAAACGGCGGTATTCCGATTATCATCGTCCACTTTCGCAATATTATAAACGGAGAGGCAAAGGGCGCATCTTCCGCCATCAGTCCGAACACGGTTGAAATCAATATCACAAATGCAAGAAGCACAAGTAAAAACAGGAAGCTTTTTACCGTTCCTTTGAGTTCCTTTTTGTATTTCTCCTGTATTCGGTTATACGCCGCTATATATTGGGAGCGTGTCATACGCACATCTTTATTCAAAAAAGGCATATCCTCGCCGTAAAGTTCTTTGAGATATTCACGGTCTATATTATCGTTTTGCGAAAATGTATCGAGATTGCTGCCGTAATACATTTCACTCAGCGAAGGTTTATTTTCAGGTGTTTTGTCGTTTTCCGTATTTTCAGAGAGTATTTTATTGTCTTTTTCTTCCATATTATCCCCTCCGATTTCAATATACATTTAATTTTTCAAATTGTCAAGATAATTCGTTAAAATACGCATTGTGCATTTGTAACAAAAAAGCACCGACAAATTTGTCAGTGCTTTGAAAATATGCGTATTATTTGTATTTTATTTCTTGGTTTTTGAGCTTTCCCCTGCGTCAATGAGGATGTTTGCACCCGAGAGAATAACAAGGCCGATGAATATTACCAGCATTATTACCCACGCAGAGCTCAAGTGGAAAGTGGATACACTCGCGACATACGGCAGAAGCGCTTTCATAAGAGCCGACTCAAAGAAATCTCCCAAGTTTACCGTGCCGCTTACAATCGGTGCGGAAACATAGCGGAAAGAAATGAACATTGCGATAACCGACACAAGGCCTGCCGTCGAAATTCCGAAATGAACCTTTCTGTTGTTTGAAGCAACAGCCGACACAACAACCGCAAGCGCAAGCAAAATCGCAAGTGCGAAGAAAACGGTTGTCACTATAAGCGGAGTTTTTATTGCCGAAAGCTCATTGAGAAGCCCTGTAAGGCTCATCTTGTTTTCCGACGACTCCTTAATCAGCGGCAAAATATCGTCAACAAACATCTTAAAGCCGAGATAGCCGTATGTAGAACCGTCATCGGAGGAGTTACCCTGAACCTGTGCAAGAAGCTTGAACAGCGGAGACTCGACAACATAGTAAATCAAATTTGAGAAATACGCCGCAATCGGAACACATATTGCCGCCAGAGCCATAACAACTCTGTATCCGATGTCGTAACCCGTAATTTTTTTCTTTGCTTTTTTTGCGCTCATATTACATTTCTCCTTTATTTGCCCCACGAAGAGTTAAGGGCAACAGTCAAGTTGAATATCATATTGTCCTTTTCGGACTTTTTATCTACGCAGAAATATCCCTTACGCATAAACTGGAACACATCTCCGGGCTTTGCGTCACGGAGTCCGCCCTCGACAGCGCAGTCTTTGAGCACTATAAGCGAGTCCGGATTAAGATTTTGCTTGAAATCTCCGTTCGTTTCATCCGAAGGATTGGGAACATTGAAAAGACGGTCATACATATTGACGGTAGCCTTAAAGCAGTCGTCACGGCTGACCCAGTGAATTGTGCCCTTGACCTTTCTGCCGTCGGGAGACTCGCCGCCCTTTGAAGCAGGGTCGTATGTGCAGTAAATTCTGACGGGTTTTCCGTCCTCGCCGGTTTCAAAGCGTGTACACTTTACAAAATATGCGCTCTTGAGCCTTACCTCGTTGCCGGGATAGAGACGGAAATACTTCTTTACGGGCTCTGCCATAAAGTCGTCGCTTTCAATGAACAGATGCTTTGAGAATTTAACCGCCCTTGTGCCCATTTCGGGGTGGTCGGGATGAACAGGGATTTCAATTTCCTCCGTCTGACCGTCGGGATAGTTTTCGACAATAAGCTCAATGGGGTCGAGCACTGCCATAGCTCTCGGAGCGGTAGAGTTGAGTGCGTCACGCACACAGGACTCCAAAAGCCCCATATCAACAACCGAATAAGCCTTGGAAACGCCTATCTTGTCACAGAAATCACGGATTGCCGCCGCAGGATAGCCTCTTCTTCTCATACCGCTGAGCGTTACCATTCTCGGGTCGTCCCAGCCGTCAACAATGCCCTCGTTTACAAGCGCAAGACACTTTCTCTTGCTTGTAAGACAGTAATTGAGGTTGAGCCTTGCAAACTCAATCTGCCTCGGGGGCTGTTCTATATCGCACGCTTTAAGAACCCAATCGTAAAGCGGTCTGTGGTTTTCAAATTCAAGCGAGCAAAGCGAGTGAGTAACGCCCTCTTTTGCGTCGGAAAGCGGATGTGCGAAGTCGTACATCGGATAAACGCACCACTTGTCGCCCGTCTGATGGTGGGAGATGTGCGCTATTCTGTAAATAACGGGATCTCTCATATTTATATTCGGCGAAGCCATATCAATCTTCGCCCTCAAAACTCTTTCGCCGTTCGGGAACTCGCCGTCGGTCATTCTCTTGAACAGGTCAAGGTTTTCTTCAACGCTTCTGTCCCTGTACGGGCTGTTTTTGCCCGCCTCGGTAAGCGTGCCTCTGTATTCTCTTATTTCCTCCGCACTCAAATCGTCAACATATGCAAGACCCTTGTTGATAAGTCTCAACGCACATTCGTAAATGAAATCGAAATAGCTTGAAGCAAAAAGGCACTTGTTCCACTTGAAGCCGAGCCATTCGATGTCTTCCTTTATAGCGTCGACATACTCGGTGTCCTCCTTTGACGGGTTTGTGTCATCAAGGCGGAGATTGCACACGCCGTTATACTTTTCGCTTGTGCCGAAATTTATGCAAATAGCCTTTGCGTGACCGATATGCAAATAACCGTTGGGTTCGGGCGGAAAACGGGTCTGGACATGGTCGTACACACCTTCTTTAAGGTCTTCGTCAATGAAATCGTGTATAAAATTTGAAGCCTTGATTTCCTCTGCCATCACTTTTCCTCCTTGAACTCTTTTTCTGCTTTTTCAAGCCTTGCCGTAACCTCGTCCTTGCCGAGTACGGCGATTATTGAATGTAAATCGGGGGTGTTTGTCCTGCCGGTAAGAGCAATTCTTATCACGGTTGAAACATCTCCGACATGGCCCTTGAAATTATCGGGATTCTGCTTGTATTCCTTGACATTCGGTGTAAAGCCGAGCGGCTCGCACAATGCTTTAATCTTGTCGAACCATACCTGCTTGTCGTCCGAAACATCAAACACCTTTTTGTATTCCGCAACGATTGCTGCCGCATCGTCGGGCGCAATGTTTGCGGGCAGGGTGTAATTTTCCTTGTATATTTCATTATAGAAATAGCTTACATAGTCACGAACCTCGGACCATTTTGCAATATCCTTCCTCGGTTTCGTGTTCTCACGATCAATGTTGAGAATTGCGACAGCCTTCTGTTTATCTTCGTCAAAAAGCCTGTAAAGCGTTTCATCGTAAGCTTTTGCCCACTTGAATGCATAATCGAAAACCGTCTGCGCTTTCATTTTTGAAATGGCGTTTTTGCTGACATCCGCAAGCTTTACCAAATCAAAAAGGCAGCCGCTCGGGCTCATCTTTTTAAGATTGAACGGGAAGTTAAGAGCGTTTTCGGTGGGGTTGGCTCTTCTCCAGTCCTCAAAATTCGAGTTGAGAAGTCCCAAAAGATAATCTATAAGTCCCTCGCTCGGATAACCCTGCTCAATGAAGTAGCTGACAGCCGCTTCGGGGTCCTTACGCTTTGAAAACTTGCGCTTTGTACCGTCAACCTCGTCGATTTTCATAACCTGCGGAGTGTGCGCATACTTGGGAAGCTTAAAACCGCACGCCTTGAAAAGCGCTATATGCTTCGGCGTTGAGGAAATCCATTCCTCGCCCCTGATAACATGCGTTGTCCTCATAAAATGGTCGTCGCAGACATGTGCGAAATGATATGTCGGGATACCGTCGCTCTTGAGAAGTACCTCGTCGATAACATTCTCGGGCATCTCAATCTTGCCCCTTACAATGTCGTCAAAGTAAACCCGTCTGTTTTCGTCTCCGTCCGAACGGAAGCGAAGAACATACTTTTCGCCGTCTTTGATTTTCTGCTCAATTTGCTCGTATGTAAGCTCACGGCATTTTGCCCATTTTCCGTAATATCCGGCAAACGGTGCGCCCTCTTTTTCCTGCTTTTCACGAAGGTCATTGAGTTCCTCCGCCGTACAGAAGCACGGATACGCCTTGCCCTCTTTTACAAGCTGTTTTGCTACTGTCTGATAAATTTCGACTCTTTTCGACTGCGTATAAGGACCGTATTCGCCCTTTTCCTCGTTCTTGCCGCAAACGCCCTCGTCAAATTCGAGACCGAACGAAGCAAAGCCGTCAAGTATCGCGTCAACGCCGTCGCCGACCTCACGCTTCTTGTCGGTGTCCTCAATTCGGAGCATTGAAACGCCGCCCGTCGCCTGCGCCGTAAGAATATCGGTAAGCGCACCGAAAAGTCCGCCTATATGCAAATAACCCGTGGGGCTCGGTGCAAACCTTGTGACCCTTGCGCCCTCTTTAAGATTTCTCTGCGGATATTTTTCCTCGTAATATTCGGGAGTTTTATCTATATGCGGAAAAAGTAGCTCCGCAAGCTTCTCAAATTCAGTCAAAACGACACCCCACTAAACAATTTATAACTTAAAAAGGAGTCTTCCGTACAGAAGGCTCCGATTTTTCTCAGCCTGCGCCCATTTGAACCTTTTGGTCCTCATCGGGAAATTCCTTTCGCTGAATATCGGCTCCGAGGCTTCGGAACTTTTCAACGACATTTTCATATCCTCTTTCAATATGATGAATATCCTCGATTTCGGTAACGCCGGTCGCAACAAGACCCGCTATCATCATAGCCGCACCCGCTCTGAGGTCGTCGGCTTTGATAGGTGCGCCTTTAAGCCCTTCGACACCCTCGATAACCGCCGTTTTACCGTCAACATGTATCTGTGCGCCCATTCTTGAAAGCTGCTCGGCATATCTGAAACGGTTATCCCAAACGCTTTCCGATATAATGCTTGTGCCCTTTGCTATGCTTAAAAGCACAGCAAACTGAGGCTGCATATCCGTCGGGAAGCCGGGATGAGGCATGGTTTTGATATTGCACTTGCCTGCCCTGCCCGTGGCGCTTACTCTTATAGAGTCGTCGTATTCTTCTACATTAATTCCGCATTCGACAAGCTTTGCCGTTATCGACTCAAGATGCTTCGGAATTACATTCTTAACAAGGACATCGCCCTTTGTTGCCGCTGCGGCGACCATATAAGTTCCCGCTTCTATCTGATCGGGAATAATTGAATACTCACAGCCGTGAAGATTTTCAACGCCGTGAATTTTAATGACATCCGTGCCTGCGCCCCTGACATCGGCGCCCATTGTGTTAAGGAAGTTTGCAAGGTCAACAATATGCGGTTCCTTTGCCGCATTTTCGATTATCGTAAGTCCCCTTGCCCTGACTGCGGCGAGCATACAGTTTATTGTAGCTCCGACAGACACGACATCAAGATAAATCGAGTTGCCCAAAAGCCTGTCAGCCCTTGCGTTTACCATAGCGTTCTCCTCCATGGTAACGGTTGCGCCGAGAGCTTCAAAGCCCTTGATGTGCTGGTCTATGGGGCGTACGCCGAGATAGCAACCGCCGGGCATGGCAACCTCGGCATGGTTAAACCTGCCGAGCAATGCTCCGATAAGGTAATATGACGCCCTCAACTGCTTTGAGAGCTCATGCTCAACGACATAAGAGTTGATAAACCTTGTGTCTATCTCAATCGTATTTTTGTTGATGTATTTGATTTTAGCGCCCATGATGTTCAAAATGTTAATCATGGCGGTAACATCGCTTATATTCGGTATATTTTCAATTCTGCAAACATCTTTAGCAAGAATGGTCGCAGGAAGGATTGCCACTACTGCGTTTTTTGCACCGCTGACGGTAACTTCTCCCTTCAGCGGATGACCGCCGGTTATAACAAACTTATCCAAAGACGGTTCACTCCCTAATCTAAGATTTTTTCACACTTCAATTATGTAAATGCTTTCGCAGATAAAATTCCACATTATCGTTGTTATTATACCACCAACAGCGGCAAATTAAAAGTCTTTTTTTATATTTTTTTAGCACCTTCGGAAAAGAGTAAAAAAACAGAGCCGTAATGCGTGATTACAGCTCTGAAATTTATTGGTTTTAGGGCAATTATGCCTTGCCTGCGCAACCGAGAACGGTTTCAATCTTGTGAGTAACAACACCCTCGATAGCGTCTCTTGCGGGTGTGAGGTACTTTCTCGGGTCGAAATCAGCGGGATGCTCTGCAAAATGCTTACGGAGAGCAGCGGTCATTGCAATACGGATGTCCGAGTCAACATTGATTTTGCATACAGCCATTGAAGAAGCCTTGCGAAGCATATCCTCGGGGATACCGATAGCGTCGGGCATTTCTCCGCCGTACTGATTGATTGTCTTGATGTCGTCCTGGTTAACCGAGCTTGCGCCGTGAAGAACGATCGGGAAACCGGGAAGTCTCTTCTCAACCTCTTCGAGGATGTCGAAACGAAGCTGAGGCTTCTGACCGGGCTTAAACTTGTATGCGCCGTGAGAAGTACCGATAGCAATAGCAAGCGAGTCAACGCCTGTTCTTGTTACGAAGTCGAGAACCTGATCGGGATTTGTGTAAGATTCCTTACCCGACTCAACAACAACCTCGTCCTCAACGCCTGCGAGAGTTCCGAGTTCGCCCTCAACAACTACGCCGTGAGCGTGAGCATATTCAACTACCATCTTTGTAAGAGCAACATTCTCCTCATAGGGAAGAGAGCTGCCGTCGATCATAACCGAAGTAAAGCCGCCGTCGATGCAAGCCTTGCAGGTTTCAAAATCGGGGCCGTGGTCGAGATGAAGAGCAATCGGAAGACCTGTCTCTTCAGCCGCAGCCTTAACCATAGCTACGAGATAGCCGTGAGAAGCATACTTTCTCGCACCTGAAGATACCTGAAGAATTACGGGAGCGTCAAGCTTTTTAGCCGCTCTTGTGATTCCCTGAATTATCTCCATATTGTTTACATTGAAAGCGCCGATAGCGTAACCGCCCTCATATGCTTTCTTGAACATTTCTGTCGTTGTTACCAATGGCATATTTTTCCACTCCTTGTGTAAAATATATTTTGATTTATTTGCGAGGCTATTATACCCCACCGCTGTAAATATGTCAAATGAAACAGGCAAAATTTAACATTATTTTCAAAATTTCGCGGTAACCGTCGCCGCCGTTTCGGAATAGGATATTTCGGGAGGGCTCAGTATGAATTGCTTTTTTGATTTTGATGTTCCGAAAAGACTTAAAAACGAACCCAACGGAATAACCGCCGCCGTGCTTATCGACTCCGAAAGCTCCTTTCTCAGCCACCGTCTTATCTCGAGCGTTGTCTCGCACGCCGAAAAGCAAGGGCTTTCCTGCCTTAAATTTTTGTCAAAATACGACTATGACAAACTGTGCGCCGTATATATCAAAAACCGCAAAATGCTTGTTGCCGACAAAAATATTATCCCCGATTTATCCGAATTTTCCGACGCCGTCACAATAAATACCGATAAAATTTACTCTCCGTCGCCCGATTTTTCCGTAATCGAAAAGCTGAAAGCGCAACGCAGAACCTACATATCCGACGCAGCAAAATGCGAAAACTCCGCCGCCGTAATCTCCCGTGAAGCGGCAAAAATATTTTCACAGTTCACAAATAAGGCGAGGGTGCTCAACTATATTCTACGCTTCATTCAGCGCAACGGGCTTCGCCAAGCGCCCGAAAGCGGAAACGAAAGCGTGCTTACCCTCGGCAACATTACCTCGTGGGGCGTTCACACCTGCTTTGAGTCGATAGCGGAAAAATGCTCCGATGTCTACACGGTATGCGACTGCACAAAATACACCGCTTCGCTTTTGATAAACGGTTTTTCCTCCGCCTTTTGCCAATGCGGAAAGAGCACGGAAAAATTTGTTTGTTCCCTGTGCCCCGAATTTTCGGAACATCTGTGCGTTCCCGAATTATCGCTTGCCGTAGTGTGCGAAAACGATTATCATCCCTACCGTTGCTCCGAGAGCGGAGAAATTTCCGTAAAGCGGTTTCTAAAGCGCCCCGTGCCGCCGTATTTCATCGAAAAGCTCGGCTGTAACGAGGAGCTTAAAGACGAGCTTATTGACGCCGCCGTGTTCGCTCTTTACGACGCCATGGAAAAGGACAACGAGCTGTGCCGTTATTTACAGGAGCTTGAAAGCCCCGAAAAATACGAGATTTTGGAGAAAGAGGTCGTAAAAACCTGCTTTCCGTGATTTGACAAAGCAGGTTAATTGATATACTATATTATATATGTGTGAAAAGGCGGAAAAGAAATGAAAATCATTGATATTTCAAACGATTTGCTTACGGCTGAGGTGTATGAGGGCGACCCCGTTCCCGAAATGAAAAGGGTCAGGGAAATCTCTCCCGACTCATATTATAATCTGAGCGTTCTTAACGCCTGTCTCCATAACGGAACTCATATCGACGCCCCGCTGCACTTTGTGCCGGACGCAGACTCCGTAGACAAATTGCCTCTTGAAAAATTTATCGGACCGTGCAAGGTTATCGAGGTCTCCGAGGGAATAATAACAGGCAGGCTTGTCGAAGAATATTTTCCGAGAGATTGCAAGCGTGTGCTTATAAAATCCAAGGGCAGGGCGTTTATCCATTATACGGGAGCCGAAGTTATGTCACATCTCGGCTACGAGCTTGTCGGAACGGACGGCGTAACCGTCGAAGCCCCCGACTCCGACGGAAGCACTCACAGGTCGCTTCTCAATGCGAACATTGCGATTCTTGAAGGCTTGAACCTTGAAGAGGTAAAAAGCGGCGAGTATTTTCTCATAGCCCCGCCCGTAAAAATCGGCGGCGCAGAGGCGTCATTTACAAGGGCGGTCTTAATTTCCGATTATATCTTTTGGAGCAGTAAAAACCGAGGTGAAATATGAAAGAAGTCGTTATCATCGGCGCAGGTCCGGCAGGGCTTACCGCAGGGCTTGAGCTGTTGCGCAAAGCCCGTGGGGAATACAGCGTTACCGTGCTTGAGGGGAGCGACCGCATAGGCGGAATTTCCGCAACCGTAAACTGTTCGGGCAACCGTATGGATCTCGGCGGACACCGCTTCTTTTCAAAGGATGAAAATGTAAACAAATGGTGGGCAAGCCTTATGGAAATGCAGGGCAAGCCGTCATTTGACGACAGACTTCTGCACCGTGAAAAGGCGCTTTCGCCCAACGGGCCCGACCCCGAAACCGAGGACAGGGTAATGCTTCTCCGCCAAAGGGTCTCACGGATATATTATCTCGGAAAATTCTTTGATTATCCCGTCTCGCTCAAAGCGCAGACGCTGATAAATCTCGGCTTCGCAAGGACTGTAAAAGCAGGGTTCAGTTATATTAACTCCGCAATTTTCAAAAAGGACGAATCCTCGCTTGAAAATTTCTATATAAACCGTTTCGGCAGAGAGCTCTATTCAATGTTTTTCGAGGGCTACACCGAAAAGCTCTGGGGTCGCCACCCATCGGAAATTTCCGCCGATTGGGGCTCGCAGAGGGTCAAGGGAATTTCGATAAGAGAAGTTATAAAAAACGCTCTTTCAAAAGGCAAAAAGAGTGACGAAACCTCGCTGATTGAGGAGTTCAAGTACCCGAAATACGGTCCGGGTCAGCTTTGGGAAACCGCCGCAGAGGAAATAAAAAAGCTCGGCGGAAAAATCGTTCTCAACGCCGAGGTTAAAAGTATAAATACAAAGGGCGGCAAAATTGTCTCCGTCACGGCAAACGGAAAAGAATACGGCGGCGACATTTTCATCTCCTCAATGCCCGTTAAAGATTTGATAAACGGCTTTGACCCGTCGGTTGTGCCGAACGGCGTAAAGTCCGTTGCAAACGGCTTGCCCTACAGGGATTTTGTCACGGTAGGCTTGCTTGTAAACCGCCTTGCAATAAAGAATAAAACGGATATGAAAACCGTTTCGAACATTGTTCCCGATTGTTGGATTTACGTTCAGGACGACTCCGTAAAACTCGGAAGAATACAGATTTTCAACAACTGGTCAAGCTATCTTGTAAAGGATGTCGAAAACACCGTGTGGCTCGGGCTCGAATACTTCTGCAACGAGGGCGACGGATTTTGGAATATGTCTGAAAGCGACTGCGTCGATTATGCCGTAAAGGAGCTTAAAAAAATCGGCGTAATATCGGACAACACCGAAATTCTTTTCTCGCACAGGGAACAGGTCAAAAAGGCATATCCCGCTTATTTTGACACCTACAACGAGTTGCCCGTTGTGATAGATTACCTCAACTCATACGAAAATCTCTACTGTGTGGGCAGGAACGGACAGCACCGCTACAACAATATGGACCATTCTATGATGACTGCTTTTGAGACGGTAAACAATATCCTCACGGGCAAAACGGACAAGTCCGATATATGGAATGTAAACACCGAAAAAGAATATCACGAAAAGAGGTAAAGCCGATGTCGGAGCAAAAGAAAAAAGTAACTCGGTGCGAATGCTGCGCCTATTATGTATATGACGATGAGTACGACTGCTACGAGTGCGAAATCGACCTTGACGAGGACGAAACCGCAAGATTTTTAAGCTATTCGGACTTTGAATGTCCGTACTACAACCCGTACGACGAGTACAAAATCGTCCAAAAGCAAAACTGAACACACAACAAAGCCCTCCGAAAATGAGGGCTTATTATTTTCGCAATATGAACTTACCATGGCATTTCATATTTACACCGACATGGTAGGGCGGGCAGCGCCCTTGCGGGCGAGGTAATAGGTAATAGTGAACAGTGAAGAGTGAAGAGTGAAGAGGTGAAAGTTGTATAATAAAAACGGACAGCACAACTTGAAAAATATATCGTATAGCGTAGGGACAGCCCTTGCGGCTGTCCGTCACAGGCTCCCTGTCCCTACGGTGTTTATCAAATTAAAATATTCGCAGAATCAAGCCTTCCTCTGACGGGCAACATATGCGACCGCCGCCTGTGGCGGATAAAGGAAGCATCTGTTGGCGTAGCGGTCGATTTTGTGCGGCGCTCCAAGCCGCATTAACGAACTCGGGTACCGCAAGAGGGCAATAGGTGGCACGCCGCAGGCGTGACGGAAGGAGAGAGGCAATAAATATCAAATTTTCGTTATCTCTCCCTCAGTCAAACGCAGGGCGTTTGACAGCTCCCTCGTCAGAGGGAGCCTATGTCGGACAGCCGAAAGGGCTGTCCCTACGGTTGTATATATAATTATCCCGCCCCAAACGGAAAATTTCCGTTCGGGGCGGGGGTGTGTTGATCTTTAGCAAAGATAACACAAAAGCGGCTTCGAAAAACCGAAACCGCTTTATTTGTATTTCTATTGACTGTTAAGCCTTTTTAATGTCAACCGCTACCTTGTGGTCGTCAATCTTAAACTCATTTGCGCCGCCGTCCGCAAAGGTAAGGCTGTCGCAAAGAAGCTCCGACTTGATGAAGTCAACATTGCGTGTGATTACATCCGTGATATACTCGTCCGAAGAAGCCGTGATTTCAATGTGGTCGGTTACCTCGAAGCCGCTCGACTTACGAAGATTCTGAACCTTTGAAATGAACTCTCTGACAGAGCCTCTCTCGATAAGAGAGTCATTGAGCATCGTGTTGAGAATTACCGTTACGCCGTAATTCGTCTCCGCAATGTAGCCCTCTTTCGCCTTTTCGGTAACAAGGAGGTCGTCCATTGTAAGCTCAATCTCCGCGCCGTCAATTTCGGTCTTATAAACGCCGTCAGCCTTGATGGTGTTTATAATCTCGGTATTTCTTTCAACATTGAAATACTCGCCGATAGCCTTCAGATGTCTGCCGTATTTCGGTCCGAGCGTTTTAAGCTGGGGCTTAATCTCATAGCAGATAAGGCTCTGTGTGTCAAAGTCCGTAAGGACCTCGTCAACATTCAGCTCTTCCGCAATGGTGTTAAGTTCTTCGTCTTTAAGCGTAATGCCGTTGTCAATCTTGACAATGCACTGGCTCAACGGCTGACGGTTACGGATATGAACAAGCTCACGAAGTTTTCTGCCGATTTCAACCGCCTTATAGGAAACCTCCATCTGCTGTTCAAGTTCGGGGTTGTCCCAATCGGCTCTGTACTGCGGGAACGAAGCGAGATGAACGCTTTCGGGTGCTTCGGGGAAATATCTTGTAACAAGTCCCTGATACATAGTCTCCGCAACGAAGGGCGTTACGGGTGCAACAACTCTTGTAAGGGTGTCAAGAACAGTGTAAAGGGTCATATATGCCGCAATCTTGTCCTCGGTAAGCTCCGAATTGAAGAAACGGCGGCGGTTACGCCTAATATACCAGTTTGAAAGCTCGTCGATAAAGCTTTCCATTGCTCTTGTAGCCTCGAAAATATGATATGAATCAAACTCGTGAGTAACCTTTTTAACAAGCGAATTTACTCTTGAAAGCACCCATTCGTCGATTGAACGAAGCTTGCAGTCGTCAATATTGTATTTGCTCGGGTCAAAGCCGTCAATCTCGCTGTAAAGCGAATAGAAATAGACGGAAGCCCACATTGTACCGATAAATCTGTTCTGGAACTGTGCAAGCGTCTGCTTGTTGAATGAGGTGGAAATCCACGGAGCGTTCGCAATGCAGAAATAAAGTCTTGTAGCGTCAGAACCGAATTCGTCAAGAACCTCCCACGGGTCAACGACATTGCCGATGTGCTTCGACATCTTGATGCCGTTTTCGTCGTTTACAAGTCCGAGAGCGATACAGTTCTTGTACGGCGATTTGCCGAAAATTGCGGTTGAAAGCGCCTGCAAAGCATAGAACCAACCTCTTGACTGGTCGCTGCCCTCACTGATGAAATCAGCCGGGAACTGCTGTTTGAAAATATCCTGATTTTCAAACGGATAATGGTGCTGTGCATAAGGCATTGAGCCCGAGTCAATCCAGCAGTCGCAAACCTCGGGAGTACGGTGCATTGTGTGTCCGCACTCGGGGCAGGTCATTGTAAGACGGTCAACCATCGGCTTGTGAAGGTCAATGTCGGGGTCTGCGCCCGTGAGCTCAACAAGCTCCGCAACAGAGCCGACAACATGCTTGTGACCGCACTCCTCGCACACCCAAATCGGGAGCGGAGTACCCCAATATCTGTCTCTCGAAACAGCCCAGTCGATAACATTGGAAACGAAGTTACCCATTCTGCCCTCTTTGAAGTTCTCGGGGAACCAGTTTACGCTTCTGTTATCCGCAACAAGCTCGTCACGGAGCGTTGACATTGCAATGAACCACGAGTCCTTTGCATAATAGATAAGAGGACTGTTGCAGCGCCAGCAATGGGGATAGCTGTGCTCGATTTTCTTAACTTTAAGGATAACCTTATTGTCGATAAGCTCTTTTATAATCTCGTCGTTTGCGTCGAATACAAGCTTGCCCGCATACTTTCCGCAAATGTCGGTAAACTTGCCCGCATAGTCAACGGGTTTAACGCAGGGAAGGTTGTTTGCCTTGCCTACTCGTGAGTCGTCCTCACCGAAAGCGGGAGCGATATGAACGATACCCGTACCTGCATCAAGCGATACATAGTCGTCGGCGATTACATAAAATGCCTTTTCCTTGAATGTACCGACAACAAAGGTATATATCGGCTCATATTCCTTGCCTACGAGGTCCGAACCCTTGTACTTTTCAACAGTTTCGTAATTCTGGCCGAAAAGGTCGCCTGCGAGCTCGGTTGCGATGTAATAATATTCGCCGTCAACCTTAACCTTTGAATATTCAAACTTTTCGTTTACGCAAAGCGCAACGTTTGACGAAAGAGTCCACGGAGTTGTTGTCCAAACCGCAAAGTAGGTATTTTCCTCATCCTTACATTTGAATCTTACGAAAACAGACTCTGTCTTGATGTTCTTATAGCCCTGTGCAACCTCGTGCGAGCTCAAAGCGGTCGAGCATCTCGGGCAATAGGGCGAAACCCTGAAGCCTTTATAGATAAGACCCTTTTTGTCGAGTTCTTTAAGTCCCCACCATACCGACTCAATGTAATTGTTCGTGTATGTGATATACGGGTGTTCAAAATCGCACCAATAGCCGACTCTTTCGGACATCTTTTCCCAAAGGTCCTTATATGTCCAAACGCTCTCACGGCACTTCTGTATAAACGGCTCTACACCGAAAGCTTCAATGTCAGCCTTACCGTTTGTATGAATCTGCTTTTCGACCTCAAGCTCAACGGGAAGTCCGTGAGTGTCCCAGCCCGCTTTTCTCTCAACATGGTAGCCCTGCATGGTTTTATATCTCGGAATAACATCCTTGACAACTCTTGTAAGGACATGTCCGATATGCGGCTTACCGTTAGCGGTGGGAGGTCCGTCGTAAAATACATAATTCTTTGTATTTACATCATTTTTCGCAACAGCCTTTTTGAAAATATCGTTTTCTTTCCAGAAATCAATTACTTCCTGCTCAGACTTGGCGAAATCGTAATTTCTCTCTATTTTTTTCTGCACCTTGCGTTCACCTTCTACTATAAATATACATTGTCTATTATAATTTACAACAGTAAAAAAATCAAGAAGAAGTTGGATAAAAAACAGCCCCGTCGCTTGACGGGGCTTGAATAACCGTAAAATTATTCAGCAGTTGCTTCTTCTTTAGCTTCTGCGGGTGCTTCAGCCTTGGGAGCTTCTTCCTTTGCGGGAGCAGCTTTCTTTGTCGAAGCAGTCTTCTTAGCAGCCTTAGCTGCTGTCTTCTTAACAGGCTTTTCCTCTGCAACCTTGGGTTCAACAAGCTCAATGATTGCCATTTCAGCTGCGTCGCCTCTGCGTGCGCCTGTCTTTATAATGCGGGTATATCCGCCTTTAACATCCTGATACTTGGGTGCGATCTCGTCGAACAGCTTCTTAACAACGTCCTCTTTAGTAACGTATGCAAGAACCTGTCTTCTTGAGTGCAAAGAGCCCTCTTTAGCAATAGTGATCATTTTTTCAGCCATTGCACGGACTTCCTTAGCCCTTGTAACAGTTGTTTCAACTTTGCCGTTTTCAAACAGATATGTTACCAAGCCTCTGAGCATAGCTCTGCGGTGATCGGTAGTTCTGCCGAGTTTTCTTGTACCGGGCATTTAATATCACTCCTTTTATTCGTCGTCGTGGTGAAGAGTGAAGCCAAGTGATTCAAGCTTTGCAACAACCTCGTCAAGAGATTTTCTGCCAAGGTTTCTCACTTTCATCATATCTTCTTCAGTTTTGCTTATCAAGTCTTCAACCGTGTTGATACCGGCTCTCTTCAAGCAGTTAAATGAACGAACGGAAAGATCAAGTTCTTCAATCGTCATTTCGAGAGTCTTAACATTGCTGTCCTCTTTCTTGTCGATAAGGATAGGACCTGTTGCAGCCTCATCCGAAAGACCGATGAAGAGATTGAGATGCTCGTTAAGAATTTTAGCGCCGAACGAAACAGCTTCCTTAGCGGAAATAGTGCCGTCGGTCCATGCTTCGAGTGTGAGCTTATCGTAGTCGGTAATCTGACCGACACGGGTATTTTCAACCGTGTAGTTTACTTTCAACACAGGTGTATAAATTGAGTCGATTGCAATAACACCGATAACAGGCTGCATCATCTGCTTATTTCTGTCAGCAGATACATATCCTCTGCCCTTGTCGGCTGTCATCTCCATAACGAGAGATGCGCCGTCCGAAAGAGTAGCGATATGATGATCGGGGTTGAGGATTTCAACATCCGAGTCAGCCTTGATGTCGCCTGCGGTAACTTCACATTTTCCGCTTGCGTCGATGTAAAGGGTCTTCGGACCCTCATCGTGCATTTTAAGGATTACGCCTTTAAGGTTAAGAACGATTTCGGTAACATCTTCTTTAACGCCCTCAACTGTTGAGAACTCATGAAGAACACCGTCAATCTTAACCGATGTAATCGCATAACCGGGAAGTGAAGAAAGCAATACGCGACGAAGGCTGTTGCCGATCGTTGTGCCGTAGCCTCTTTCCAACGGTTCCATTACGAACTTGCCGTAAGTACCGTCTTCGGTCAAATCGAGTGCTTCAATGCTGGGCTTATCAATTCCTATCATTCAAAAGCCTCCTATATGGTCGGAAAATCCGAACCGAATAATAAATATTTTGTCTAACAGTAAACTCTATTATTTAGAATAGAGCTCGACGATAAGGTGTTCCTCAACCGGAACTTCAATCTGCTCTCTGGTGGGAAGAGCCGCTACCTTACCCTCAAAAGCGTCTGCATTCTTCTCGAGCCACTCGGGAACGGGACGAGCTGCGTTTGCTTCGATAACTGCTTTGATTTTTTCACTGTCACGGCTCTTTTCCTTGATAGAAATTACATCGCCTGCTTTAAGAAGGTATGACGGAATGTCAACTTTCTTGCCGTTTACTTTGTAATGTCCGTGAGTTACCAACTGTCTTGCTTCGGCTCTTGATGAAGCCCATCCGAGAAGATAAACAGCGTTATCAAGTCTGCTCTCGCAGATTCTCAAAAGGTTTTCACCTGCCTGACCCTGACGGCGTTCAGCCATAAGGAAATACTTGTGGAACTGTCCTTCCTGAATACCGTAGTAACGCTTAGCTGTCTGCTTAGCACGAAGCTGCAAACCGTATTCAGAATTCTTTTTGCGGCTCTGTCCATGCTGTCCGGGAGCATAGCTGCGACGCTCAAGTGAGCACTTGCCTGTGTAGCAGCGGTCACCCTTGAGGAAAAGCTTCTTGCCCTCACGACGGCACAATTTACAAACCGCACCGGTATATCTAGCCATAAATTACACCTCCGTTATACTCTTCTTCTCTTGGGCGGGCGGCAACCGTTGTGCGGAATGGGAGTAACATCCTTAATCATTGTTACTTCAAGTCCTGCGGTCTGCAAAGCGCGGATAGCTGCTTCGCGTCCTGAACCCGGTCCCTTGACATAAACTTCAATAGTCTTCATACCGTGGTCAACTGCAACCTTAGCTGCTGTTTCTGCTGCTGTCTGAGCTGCGAAGGGAGTAGATTTCTTAGAACCTCTGAATCCCATTTCGCCTGCCGAAGCCCAAGAAACCGCATTGCCCTGTACATCGGTAATTGTAACTATTGTGTTGTTGAAGGTGGATTGAATATGAGCTGCACCTTTTTCAATGTTCTTCTTTTCACGGCGTTTACGGGAAGCGCCCTTTTTAGCTGTTGCTTTGGTAGCCATTTACAAATCCCTCCTCTTACTTCTTCTTGTTAGCGATTGTCTTCTTCGGACCCTTGCGTGTACGCGCATTGTTCTTAGAAGTCTGTCCTCTTACGGGGAGACCCTTACGATGACGGATACCGCGGTAGCAACCGATTTCTACCAATCTCTTAATGTCGAAAGCTGTGTCACGGCGAAGATCACCTTCAACCTTAACATTGTGTTCAATGTATTCACGCAACTTTGCTACATCTTCTTCAGTTAAGTCCTTGACTCTTGTGTCAGGATTAACGCCTGTTGCGGCAATAATGTCGCTTGCAGTTTTTCTGCCGATACCGTAGATGTATGTGAGGCCGATTTCGACTCTCTTATCTCTCGGTAAATCAACACCTGAAATACGTGCCATAGAGTTGTACCTCCGTTTTAATCTGTGGGCATAAGCCCTAACTTTGTCTTTGGATAAGCACAATATCGTTGTTTAGATCTTTAACAACGATACAGCCGAAACTTTAATCATCCCTGACGCTGCTTGTGCTTGGGGTTCTCACAGATAACCATGACTTTACCCTTGCGCTTGATAACCTTGCACTTATCGCATATTTTTTTGACAGAAGGTCTGACTTTCATTTGAATACCTCCTAATAAAAGTAGTTTCTTTTCTTACTTTGATCGCCATGTAATACGGCCTCTGGTCAAGTCGTAAGGCGACATCTCAACCGTAACCTTATCGCCGGGAAGAATTCTGATAAAGTTCATTCTCAATTTTCCCGAGATATGAGCCGTAATTTTGTGTCCGTTTTCAAGCTCTACCTGGAACACTGCGTTCGGTAATGCTTCAACGACTGTACCTTCAATTTCTATCATATCCTGTTTTGACATATTCAAGCCTCCGAAATTTGCTTTAACGCTTTTCTTATTGACTTATCTGAAGCGGTTTGTTCCTCAGACAGTTTCTTGTTCAAAGGTCTGATATGCTTCGGATTTTTGAGCTTCGGCTTTGAAAGCCTGATGTGTTTTCCGTCGCACACGCATACCCTGTTTCCGCTTGTTCCGATAACACACAGAAGAACGCCTTTATCCCGTCCTCTGAGCGAAACTGCAACCGAGCCTTTAACAAGTTCCATAACCTCACCTTTAGTCAAGCTTAGTCAGTATCTTGGGTCCGTTTTTAGTAATCGCTATCGTGTGCTCGAAATGAGCTGCAAGCTTACCGTCTTTGGTCTTTACCGTCCAACCGTCGGGTAACTGTTTTATTGCTTTGTCGCCCTCTGTAATCATGGGTTCTATCGCAATTACCATTCCCGGCAACAGGCGTGCTCCCCTTCCGGGAGTTCCGAAATTCGGTACGCTGGGGTCTTCGTGGAGCTTGGCTCCGACGCCGTGTCCGGTATACTCTCGCACGACACCGTAACCGTTTTCCTCACAGTAAGTCTGGACTGCCGAGCCTATATCGCCGAGTCTGTTGCCTACGATTGCCTGTTCAATGCCCAAATAAAGGCTTTTCTCAGTCACATCGCACAGCCGCTTTGCGCTTTCGGATACCTTACCCGCCGCAAATGTGGCAGCATTATCGCCGTTATAGCCGTCAACCTTGGCTCCTAAGTCAATACTGACTATGTCGCCTTCCTTAATGACTCTTTTCTTGCTCGGAATACCGTGAATGACCTCATCATTTATGGAAATGCATGCCGTGGCAGGAAAACCGTACAAATGCAGGAAATTGGGTTCCGCGCCCTGCTTTTTTATATAGTCATATGCAATTTTGTCAATTTCCCAAGTGGTTATACCCGGTCTGACAGCCTCGCCTGCCACTTGTAATGCTTCCGCAGAGATTATACATGCTTTATGAATGAGTTCCAACTCTCTTGCGGTCTTGAGCACTATCATGCTTAATCCTCCAATGCTTTGAAGGTGAGAGCGGTAGTATCCGCTACCTCTTCCTGACCTTCGACTATGCGAAGAATACCCTTCTTCTCATAGTAATCCTTCAACGGTTCTGTCTGCTGATGATATGTGTTCAGTCTGTCGAGAACCGTCTCGGGCATATCGTCTTTACGCTGAACTAAATTGTCTCCGCACGCATCGCACACGCCGTCAACCTGAGGCTTCTTGTACTGAGTGTGATATGTTGCGCCGCACTTCAAGCATACGCGTCTGCCCGAAAGCCTTGCAGCAATCTTCTCATCGGGAACCTCGATATCGATAACTCTGTCAATTCTGACATTCATCTTATCGAGCGCTTCTGCCTGCGGAATTGTTCTCGGAAAGCCGTCAAGAATGAAACCGTTTTTGCAGTCGTCTTCTTTAAGTCTTTCGTCGATTATACCGATAACTACCTCGTCGGGGACGAGCGCACCGGCATCGATAAAGGATTTTGCTTTGAGTCCCATTTCGGTTCCGTTTGCCATAGCTTCACGCAAGATGTTGCCTGTCGATATAGCGGGAATCGAAAGCTTTTCGCAGATTTTTTCAGCCTGCGTACCTTTGCCTGCTCCGGGAGCACCTAAAAGTATAAGGTTCATAACAATCTCCTTTTCTTTTAATCAAGGAATCCCTTGTAATGACGCATCATCATCTGGCTTTCGAGCTGCTTAACAGTTTCAAGAGCAACACCTACCAAGATGATTACCGAAGTACCGCCGAGTGAAAGGCTTACCTGATGCTTGAACGCGCCCGTAATCTGTGAGAAGAGTATCGGGTAAAGCGCTACAACAGAGAGAAGCAAAGCTCCTACAAGTGTAAGTCTTGACAATACCTTGGTGATGTAATCCGAAGTGGGCTTACCGGGACGAATACCGGGGATAGCGCCGCTGTTTTTACGGATGTTGTTTGCCATTTCGATGGGATTATACTGAATTGCCGCATAGAAATATGCGAAGAATATAATCAATACAAAGTACATAATTCCGTATGCCCAATGCGTTGATTCAAAGATTTTGAAGAAACCTGCCCAGAAGCCGTTCTCTTTAACGGTCACAAACATCTGAATTGTGGGGGGCAATGAGAGGATTGAAGAAGCGAAGATAATCGGGAGAACGCCGCACATATTAACCTTGATAGGCATATGAGTGTTCTGTCCGCCGTACATCTTGCGTCCTACGACTCTCTTTGCGTACTGAACGGGAATTCTTCTTTCGGCGTTGTCCATCCAAACGATGAACGCAACCATAAGGATAAGTGAAACCGCTGCTATCGGAACGATTACGAAATATGCGCCGCCCTTATCCACATAGGTATAAAGGTTGTAAATCGTGGTGGGCATTCTCGAAACGATACCTGCGAAAAGTATGATTGAAATACCGTTGCCGATACCTTTTTCGTTTATCTGCTCGCCGAGCCACATAATAAATGTCGAACCTGCCGTGTAGCAGAGGATAACCGCTACTGCCTGGAACACTGCCCAGAAGCCTGTAAACTTCGCACCGTTTGCGTCTGTCGTAAGATAGCCGCGTGAACGGATGTAGAAGAAATAAGCGGTACTTTGCATAAGTGCAAGGGCAACGGAAGTGTAACGGGTAATTGAAGAAAGTTTCTTTCTGCCCTCTTCGCCTTCCTTTGCGAGCTTCTCAAGTGCGGGAATCGCAACCGTAAGAAGCTGAATGATGATTGATGCGTTGATGTACGGTGTAATCGACATTGCGAAAAGTGTACCGTAGTTGAATGCGTCACCTGTCATCATGCTGAGATAAGTCATAAAGTTATTGGCTTCGGCGTCTGTAATAAGTCCGTTGCCTATTTCAACAAACGGAACCGGGATAGCTGCGCCGATTCTGAACACAAGAATGATGAATGCCGTATAAAGAATCTTTTTACGAAGATCTGCGACCTTCCATGCATTGATAAGTGTTTGAATCACTTCAGATCACCTCAGCCTTTCCGCCGGCTGCTTCGATCTTCTGCTTTGCCGAATCGGAATAAGCATTAACCTTAACAGTAAGCTTTTTGCTGATTTCACCGTTTCCGAGTATTTTTACTCCGTCAAGAGCCTTTTTGATAAGACCTGCATTGATGAGTGCTTCAATATCAACCGTTGCGCCGTCTTCAAATGTCTTGTCGAGAGCTGATACGTTTACTGTTGCGATTTCCTTAGCGAAAATGTTGTTAAATCCGCGCTTGGGAATTCTTCTCTGCAAGGGCATCTGACCGCCTTCAAAACCGGGACGCATGCCTCTGCCTGCACGGGCTTTCTGACCCTTGTGACCTTTACCGGCGGTTTTACCCTGACCCGATGCGGGACCACGACCGATACGCTTAACGCTCTTCTTTGAGCCTTCAGCCGGTGAGAGTTCGTGCAATTTCATACTTCGCACCTCCTTAGCCTTCTGTTACGTCGATAAGATGAGAAATCTTCTTAATCTTACCCTGAGTCTGAGGATTATCAGGCTGAACTGATTTGTCCCCGATTTTTCTGAGACCGAGTGCATGTGCTGTGGCAATCTGGTCTTTCTTGGAACCGATGAGGCTCTTTTTAAGAGTTACTGTTAAATTAGCCATTTTCACACACTCCTTATCTTAATATTTCGTTTACGGACTTACCGCGGATAGCCGCAACTTCATCAGCATTGCGAAGCTGTGAAAGTCCGTCGATTGTAGCCCTAACTACGTTGCAGGGATTGTTTGAACGAAGAGCCTTGGAACGAATGTCCTTAATGCCTACCGTCTCAACAACCGCACGAACGGGGCCGCCTGCGATAACGCCGGTACCGGGAGCAGCGGGTTTCATAAGAACTACGCCTGCGCCGAATTTACCGATAACCTCGTGAGGAATCGTTGTACCTTTAAGAGCAACCTTGATAAGGTTCTTCTTTGCGTCCTCGATACCCTTACGGATAGCGTCCGGAACTTCGCCCGATTTACCGATACCGAAACCTACCGTTCCGTTACCGTCGCCAACAACTACTAATGCGGAGAACTTAAAGATACGGCCGCCCTTAACAGTCTTGGAAACACGGTTAATCGTAATAACTTTTTCCTGTAATTCCATTGTTGAAGCATCAATTTTGTTTGCCATTTTTCTGTTCTCCTTTCTTAGAAGTTAAGTCCGCCCTCACGAGCGCCTTCAGCGAGTTCCTGAACTCTGCCGTGATATACATAACCGCCTCTGTCGAATACAACATCTTTAATGTTCTTCTCGAGAGCTCTTTCTGCTAATTTCTTGCCAACTGCACGAGCAGCATCTTTGTTTCCGCCGTACTCCTTGAACTCCTTCTCAACCGTTGACGCAGAAACAAGCGTTGTGCCTGTTGTGTCGTCAATCAACTGAGCGTAGATGTTCTGAAGAGAGCGGAAAACATCAAGGCGGGGGCACTCAGCAGTGCCGGAAACCTTAGAGCGAACTCTTGTGTGGCGTTTAAGTCTTGCCTTATTGCTATCAGGCCTACTAACCATGTAAATACACTCCTTTTATTATTTTCCGCCTTTACCGGCTTTACCTTCTTTGCGACGGATATGCTCGTCAACATACTTGATACCTTTGCCTTTGTAGGGCTCGGGGGGACGCTTCTCGCGTACTTCTGCTGCGAACTGTCCGACCATCTGCTTGTCGGGACCGGAAATAACGATTTTGTTGGGACTGGGAACTTCGATTGAAATTCCGTCGATTTCGGGTACGATTACCTGATGTGAATAGCCGATGTTGAGAACAAGGTCCTTGCCCTGCTTAGCTGCACGGTAACCTACGCCGTTAACTTCAAGCTCTTTGGAATAACCCTCTGTAACACCGATTACCATGTTGTGGATAAGTGTACGGGTCAGTCCGTGAAGTGATTTGTTGAGATTAGACTCGTCGGGACGAGTAACTTTAATTTCGCCGTTTTCCATAGCAACGTTCATGTTGCTGTGTACTGTCTTGGTAAGAGTACCTTTCGGTCCCTTTACGGTAACAGTACTGCCGTCGATTTTAACATCAACGCCTGCAGGAACAGCGATGGGCTGTCTGCCGATTCTTGACATACTGTAACCTCCTTACCAAACGAATGCAAGAACTTCGCCGCCTACATTGGCTTTGCGTGCGTCCTTGTCTGTCATAACGCCCTTTGATGTGGAAAGAATTGCGATACCGAGGCCTTTGATTACCTTAGGCATATTTTCGCAATCTGTGTATATACGCAGACCGGGCTTTGAAACTCTGCGTAAACCGGTGATTACCGATGACTTGTTGGGACCGTACTTGAGCTCAATCTCAATAACGCCCTGTTTGCCGTCGTCTTCAACCTTAAATCCTTTGATATATCCTTCATCAACAAGAATCTGAGCAATTGCCTTTTTCATGTTTGATGCAGGAACCTTAACGGTATCGTGCTTTGCTGAATTCGCGTTACGAATTCTTGTAAGCATATCGCCGATTGTATCGGATATTTGCATACTTTTGCCTCCTTTGCAATTGCTCTTGATTACCAGCTTGCTTTCTTAACGCCGGGGATCTGTCCCGCATGTGCCAACTTTCTGAAACAAATACGGCATACACCGTACTTACGGAGATAAGCGTGCGGCCTACCGCAGATCTTACATCTGTTGTGTTCTCTTGTTGAGTATTTGGCAGTTCTTGCCGCCTTAACCTTCATTGATTTCTTAGCCACTTGTTATCCCTCCTTATTTCTCGAACGGAGCGCCCATAAGTGTCAAAAGCTCACGAGCCTCTTCGTCTGTGTTGGCAGTTGTAACGAAGCAAATGTCCATGCCGCGTACTGCGTCGATTTTGTCGTACTCGATTTCAGGGAAAATCAACTGCTCTTTAACGCCCATTGAGTAGTTACCTCTGCCGTCAAATGAGTTGGGGTTGATACCTCTGAAGTCTCTTACTCTCGGAAGTGCGAGATTGAAGAATCTGTCTAAGAATTCATACATTCTGTCGCCTCTGAGCGTTACCTTGACGCCGATTGTCATACCTTCACGAATCTTGAAGTTAGCGACTGACTTCTTAGCCTTACATTCAACAGGCTTCTGACCTGTGATGATTGAAAGGTCGTTGATGATGGAGCCTACAACCTTTGAGTTGTCCTTAGCTTCACCGCAGCCAACGTTAATGATAATCTTGTCAAGCTTCGGGATCTGCATAACGCTCTTGTAGCCGAACTTTTTCTGAAGTGCAGGAGCAACTTCATTTTTGTACATTTCTTTAAGTCTTGCTGCCATGTGTTATGTCCCTCCCTTATTCAAACTGAGCGTTGCACTTCTTGCAAACTCTCATTTTTTTATTGTTGCTGCCGATTGCGTGACCTACTCTTGTAGGCTCGCCGCACTTCGGGCAAACAAGCTGAACCTTGCTTGCATACAAAGCGCTTTCAGCCTGGATAAGTCCGCCGGGCTCACCCATCTGACGGGGCTTAACATGCTTTGTTACCTTGTTTACGCCCTCAACGATAACTTTACCTTCCGAAGGGCTGACCTGCATAACTTTGCCTTTTTTGCCGCGGTTCTTACCGTTGATTACTACAACGGTATCACCTGTTTTAACATGAACTTTATTCATTATCAGGCACCTCCTTAAAGTACTTCGGGAGCGAGCGAAAGGATTTTCATATAATCCTTATCACGGAGCTCTCTTGCTACCGGTCCAAAGATACGAGTACCTCTGGGGGTCTTATCATCTTTAATCAAAACTGCTGCGTTTTCGTCGAAACGGATATAAGTACCGTCGTCTCTGCGAACACCGCTGCACGATCTTACGACAACTGCTTTAACTACATCGCCTTTTTTAACAACGCCGCCGGGTGCTGCTTTTTTGACAGATGCAACTATAACATCGCCTATATTAGCATACCTTCTGCCTGAACCACCGAGTACACGAATGCACATAATTTCTTTCGCACCGGTGTTATCGGCAACTTTGAGGTAAGTCTGTTGTTGTACCACAGTAATTTCCTCCTTAGAAAATTATTTCGCTTTCTCGATGATTTCTACAACACGCCATCTCTTGTCTTTCGAGAGAGGACGGGTTTCCATAACAAGAACCTTGTCGCCTACGCCACACTGGTTGTTCTCGTCATGAGCCTTGATTTTAACTGTACGGTTGACGATCTTCTTGTAAAGCGGATGCTGAACTCTGTCTTTAATTGAAATAACTACAGTTTTGTCCATTTTATCGCTTGTTACGATACCAACCTGAGTTTTTCTGAGATTTCTTTCACTCATTACGATTGTCCTCCCTTTCCTTAGCCTTCGTTGCCGTGTAATTCGATATCACGGATTACTGTTTTAACTCTTGCAATATCTTTCTTAACAGCACTGATACGCATTGGATTATCGAGTTGGTTGATGGCCTGCTGGAAGCGTAACTTGAAAAGCTCGTCCTTCAACTCCAAGAGTTTAGCATCCAACTCTGAGGGGGAGAGTTTTTTGATTTCATTTGCTTTCATTATTGCTCACCATCCTCTTCTTGTTCTGCCTTGGTAACAAACTTGCACTTAACGGGAAGCTTGTTAGCTGCAAGACGCATAGCCTCACGGGCTGTCTCCTCCGGAACGCCTGCGATTTCGAACATTACTCTGCCGGGCTTAACGACTGCAACCCAGTATTCGGGCGAGCCTTTACCTGAACCCATTCGGGTCTCGGCAGGTTTCTCTGTGATGGGCTTATCCGGGAAGATTTTTATCCAAACCTGACCGCCACGCTTGATGTATCTTGTCATAGCGATACGGGCAGCTTCGATCTGATTTGCTGTAATCCAAGCAGGTTCAAGAGACACAAGACCGAAATCACCGTAGTTGACCTTATTACCTCTTGTAGCGGTACCGGTCAAACGACCTCTCTGAACTCTGCGGTATTTTACTCTCTTAGGTAACAACATTACTTTGTGCCTCCTTCCTTGCGAGGCTTGCGGCTGTCGTGAAGAACCTCGCCCTTGTAAATCCAAACCTTAACGCCGATACGACCGTAGGTTGTCTTTGCCTCTGCAAAGCCGTAGTCGATGTCTGCACGGATGGTCTGAAGCGGGATAGTACCTTCATGATAGCTCTCGGAACGTGCGATTTCCGCACCGCCGATACGGCCGCTAACCTGTGTCTTAATACCCTTAGCACCGAGCTTCATCGTTCTGCCGATTGACTGCTTGAGAGCGCGTCTGAAAGAAATTCTTCTTTCAAGCTGAGAAGCGATGTTCTCTGCAACGAGCTGAGCGTTGAGGTCGGGCTGCTTGATTTCAATAATGTTTACGAAAACCTCTTTGTCGCCGCCGAGCATTTTCTGGCAAGTAGCTTTGAGCTTTTCGATTTCTGCGCCGCCCTTACCGATAACCATACCGGGCTTAGCGCAATGGATGTTGATACGAACTCTCTTCGCATCTCTTTCGATTTCTACCTTCGGCACACCTGCGGGAGCAAGTGATTCAAGGAGATACTTACGGAGCTTTGCGTCCGATACAAGAGTATCGCCGAAATCTTTTTTGTCGGAGTACCAACGTGACTCCCAATCCTTAATAACACCGATACGAAGACCGGTAGGATTTATTTTCTGACCCATTGTATTACCTCCTCCTCACTTATTCTGCTTCTTTAAGCACAAGATAAATGTGCGAAGTCTTTTTGTTGATTCTGAATGCACGACCCTGAGCTCTCGGTCTGATTCTCTTGAGAGTGGGACCCTGGTCAACATGGCAAGACGAAATGTAAAGTCTTGATGTGTCCATGTCTTTGTTTTCTGCATTTGCCATTGCTGATTTCAAAAGCTTTTCAAGCGGTTCACACGCAGCCTTGGGTGTGTACTTGAGAATAGCTAATGCTTCATCGCAAGGCTTGTTTCTGATTAAGTCAAGTACGATCTGAACCTTACGGGGTGCGATGCGTACATTTGTTACCTTTGCCGTTGCTTCCATTAGTTAATACACTCCTTTCGACTGATTATTTACCGTTATTTGAAGTCTTTGAACCGGCATGACCCTTGAAGGTTCTTGTCGGCGCAAATTCGCCAAGCTTGTGACCTACCATATCTTCGGTAACATATACCGGAACATGCTTTCTGCCGTCATGAACAGCAAATGTATGTCCGACAAAGTCCGGGAATATAGTAGAGCTGCGGCTCCATGTCTTAAGAACGATTTTTTCGCCGTTCTTGTTCATTTCCTGAACCTTTTTGAGCAACTTGGGTTCCACAAAAGGTCCTTTTTTAGTACTTCTGCTCATAATCTACACTCCCTTCCCTTATTTACCGTTACGGCGTTTAACAATCATCTTGTTAGAAGCCTTTTTCTTATTTCTTGTCTTATAGCCAAGAGCAGGTTTACCCCAAGGTGTGCAGGGACCGGGACGACCGATCGGAGACTTACCTTCACCACCGCCGTGCGGGTGGTCGTTCGGGTTCATGACAGAACCGCGGACTGTGGGTCTGATACCTAAATGGCGTGTACGGCCTGCTTTACCGAGCTTAACATTTTCATGGTCGGTGTTGCCGACAGTACCGATTGTAGCTTTACATTCAGCGGAAACGTTGCGAAGCTCGCCCGAAGGGAGACGAAGAAGCGCAAAGCCGTTTTCCTTAGCCATAAGCTGTGCAGAGTTACCTGCTGCTCTTGCCAACTGACCGCCTCTGCCGGGATAAAGTTCAACATTGTGAACAACCGTACCGGTGGGGATGTCCTTGAGTTTAAGTGCGTTACCGACTTTGATGTCCGCCTGAGCACCCTCTTCTACCTTGTCGCCTACTTTAAGACCGACGGGAGCAAGGATGTATCTCTTTTCGCCGTCCTCGTATTCAACGAGTGCGATGTGAGATGAACGGTTGGGATCGTATTCAATCGTAAGAACGGTTGCTACGCTCTCTTTATCTCTCTTGAAGTCGATAATTCTGTATTTTCTTCTGTTTCCGCCGCCCTTATGACGAACGGTAATTCTTCCGTAACTGTTACGGCCCGCATTCTTTTTGAGAGGAGCAAGGAGACTTCTCTCGGGAGCGACCTTTGAAAGTTCGGAATAATCCGTAACCGACATATTACGTCTTGAGTTGATAGTCGGCTTATAGACCTTAATAGACATTTTTTCACTCTCCTTAATAACGGCTTAGCGGAGCTGTCTTTACTCCATACATTACCGTTGAGTTATTACATCATTCCGTCGAAGAATTCAATGGTCTTGCTGTCTTCCGTAAGAGTAACAACAGCCTTTTTCCAAGACTCTGTGTAACCCTCGAAGCGACCGTATCTTCTCAAATGACCCTTGCAGTTCATTGTGTTGACCTTAGCGACCTTAACGCCGAAAAGTTTTTCAACAGCTTCTTTAATTTCGGGTTTTGTAGCATCCTTGGCAACCTTGAAGGAATATTTCTTCTCGGCAGTGCCCATCATGCTTTCCTCTGTAATTACCGGACGGAGGATAATATCCTGAGCAAATTTCATTATGCATATACCTCCTCAATCTTTGAAACCGCATCCTTAACAACAACGATTGTGTTGCAGTTGAGAATATCGTAAACGTTAAGTGTGTTTACAAGAGAAACCTTTGTGCCCTCAATGTTGCGGGCGCTTCTGTAAACTACATCGTCTTTCTCGGGGAGAACGATAAGAGTTTTCTTACCTGCCTTGACAGCCGAAAGAACTCCTGCCATTTCCTTTGTCTTGATTGCGTCCATCGAAAGTGAATCAACAACGATCATTTCGTTTTCGGCAACCTTTGTCGAAAGAGCAGACTTCATAGCGAGTCTCTTAACCTTTTTGTTAACATCGATACCATATTCACGGGGCTTCGGGCCGAGTGCGATACCGCCGTGTGTCCACTGCGGAGATCTTGTTGAGCCCTGTCTTGCACGACCTGTTCCCTTCTGTCTCCACGGCTTTTTACCGCCGCCCGAAACTTCGGAACGAGTAAGTGTTGACTGAGTGCCCTGACGCTGTGCCGCAAGGTAGCTTACTACCATGAGGTGCATAGCCGACATGTTGGGTTCGATTGCGAAGATACCGTCGTTAAGCTCGATATCAGAAACTTTCTTACCTGCTTTATCCAATACTGCTAATTTAGCCATTCTTCAACACTCCTTTCTTACTTACTCTTAACTGTGTCTGCGAGAACAACAATTCCGCCCTTGGGGCCGGGGATGGCACCCTTGATAGCGATGAGATTGTTTTCAACATCAACCTTTACTACGTCAAGGTTCTGGATTGTAACTCTCTCTGCACCGAGGTGACCTGCGAGCTTCTTTCCCTTGTAAACTCTTGACGGATCCGAACAAGCACCCAAGGAACCTGCGTGTCTTGCTACGGGACCTGTACCGTGTGATTCTTTAAGTCTCGAGAAGTTCCATCTCTTGATTGCGCCTGCGGTACCCTTACCTTTGCTTGTACCTACAACGTCAACTCTGTCGCCCGCTGCGAAAACGTCTGCTTTGAGAACATCGCCTACGTTAAGAGCGTCTGTGTCGTCGAGTCTGAACTCTCTGAGTACTTTCTTCGGTGCAACGTTTGCCTTCTTGAAGTGACCTGCTTCAGGCTTGTTGACTCTTGTGATTTTAACATCACCGAAGCCTACCTGAACCGCAGCGTAACCGTCGTTTTCAACGGTCTTCTTCTGAACGACTGTGCACGGACCTGCTTCAACGACCGTAACGGGGATTACTTTACCGTTTTCGTCGAAAAGCTGAGTCATACCGATCTTTTTACCAATAAGACCTTTTTTCATTTTTATTTCCTCCTTTGGTTATTGGTTGGCTTTCGCCAACTTGACCTGTAAGCGTAAAGCGAAATTACTTAATTTCAACTTCAACGCCTGCGGGAAGCTCAAGACTTGTAAGAGCCTCAACGGTTTTGTTTGAGGGTCTTAAAATGTCGATAAGCCTTTTGTGCGTTCTCTGCTCAAACTGTTCACGGCTGTCCTTGTACTTATGAACCGCACGAAGGATAGTAACAACTTCCTTCTCCGTGGGAAGCGGAACGGGACCCGAAACCTGAGCGCCTGTGCGCTTTGCAGTTTCAACAATCTTCTCTGCTGCCTTATCGACAACATCGTGATCGTAGCCTTTAAGTCTGATTCTGATTTTTTTGCCTTTTGCTGCTGCCATTGGTTTTGCCTCCTTAAAAAATTAGGGCAACGCTTTTTAACAACCTTGCCGGGTGTTCCCACCCTCCGCAATATAAAAATCCGAAAAATTTCGGACGTTAAAAAGCACACAGTTTTTCCTTGTTTCACGCAGTTGGGGTACGCTACATAAAGAAAAACATATAATTTCGCCCGGTTTGTAATCGGACATACTCCGTGATAATTCCCTGCATCAAAGTGCAGCCACCTATCACATCATCGCATATCATAACGCCGGTAAATGGGCATAATTCGCCTATTCCACAGCGTGCCTAGGTATTTTAACACATAACTTTGTCAAATGCAACAACTTTTTATAAAAAAGTTCGTGAAAAAAGCCGAAAATTTTTAATAATAGACAGCGTGCTTTTCGCCACCACAACATTTAGTGTTTTTCGCCGTTTTCCATCAAAAAACACGCCGCCGAAAGTCGTTTTTCGACCTTCGGCGTACGCTGCTTTTGCTATATATATTATAATGGTATAGAAAAAATCAGAAATATTCGACTTCTTTTTCGGGGAAAATCTCATCCTTGAGCACCCTTAACGGAGCCTCTTCAAGCAGATGTTTGAGCATTTTCTCGGAAATGCTTTCGGGGAATTCTTCGATTTTGTCGAGAATCCTGTTGTTCCTCCTCCTGTGCGAATGGGCGTCGGTTGCGATAAAATCCGCAAACCCTCTGAGTATAAGCGCCTCGGTAAATTCCTGCATTTCTTCCCCGCCGTGTCCCGCAAGAGAAGAAGCGTTCACCTGGAACATACAGCCCATATCCCACAGCTCGTTTACGATTTCGGGATTTTGCGCAAAAGTGATATATCTCTCCGGATGTGCGATTATCGGAATATATCCTCTGACGAGAATTTCCTCCGCATATATAACGGCTCTTTCGGTGTCAAAGGGATTGAGCGTGTATTCGCAGAGCATATATCTGCTTTTGTTAAGCGTAATCTCGTCCAGGTCTCCCGCAGTAAACACCTTGCTGTTGAGAAAGACCTCAGCCCCGTAGCCTACAGCCACCTTGTAGTCAAAATCCTCGAGCATTTCCTCAAAAGTCTCAATCGCCTCATCACGGTTATACAGAAATTCGTCAATCCGCTCAAAGTCCGTAAAGTGCGGAGTCGCTATTATAGCCTGTATCCCGTTCTGCGCCGCGGACCTTACCATCTCGGCAGACTCCTCAATATCGGGAGCGCCGTCGTCTATACCGGGTAAAATATGACAGTGAATATCAATCATAAAATTCCCTCCGTCAACCGTTTTCCTTTTCCGCTTTTTCCTCTGCGGCAACCTCCGCTTCAACCTCTTCGACCGTAACGGGCTTTTTCCTGAAAATATGGATAACGCCGTCGTCGTTGAGCACCTTGAGTACCATAATGCTTATCGGCAAAAGGAAAAGTCCGATAAATCCGAACAGACGGGTGCCGATATACATTGCTGTAATCGTAACATATGCGGGAAGTCCGAGCTGGGAAGCCACAAGCTTGGGCTCGATTATCTGCCTGATTACCGTGATTATCGCATAGACCGCAAGTATGCCGATACCGAAGCCGATATGACCCGTCAACAGCGACCAAACGCCCCACGGTATCAATATTGTACCCGTTCCGAGTACGGGAAGAATGTCAACTATTGCGGTTATGAGCGAAATCGCAAAAATGTATCCGCCCGTATATACGCCTATTATTTTAAGGAACGAAAGACCGATAACCATTTCCGAGAATGTGACAAGAATGATTATACAGTACGCCTTTGCCATTTTGCCGAGAGTCGAGAAAAGTATATTCTTTGTTCTGACGATTTTTGCGGCATTCTTTTCGCCAGCAAGCTTCAGTGTGAGATTGCGAAGAGACGCATAGTCCGCAGTCATAAAGCAGCCCGATACTATTGCGACAACAATTCCGACCGCTATGACGGGTATCTGCTTTGCCGTGCCCCATACGGCGCCGATCGGCGAAGCGAGCCACGAAAAATCGATGTTTCCGGTCTTTTCAACCGCAGATGCGGCAGCGTCGTTTACGGGAGCACCCGAACCGAGCACCTTTGAAAGAGCCTCCTGAGCATACGAGGAAAGGCTTGTCCTGAGACTGTCGGGCAATATCGTAAGCTTTGTTTCAATCCATACGCCGACCTGCTCGATAAACAGGGGTGTGTTTTCAAGCTTCAGCATCAGATAATCGAAGAACGATTTCAGCTCGGTAAACAGTCTCATCAGAGCAAACGCTATAATTGAGCCGAGCACCACGAAGCAGAACACAACGAGCAGTGCCGAAAATATTCCCCGTCCGCCGTGAGCCTTTTTGGTAAGATAATTAACGGGCTTCTGCAATACCGTAGCCACAAAAAGTGCCGTTAAAAACGGGAGACATATCCCGAAAGCGTATTTGAAAAACAGGAAAAACAGTCCGATAATTACGGCGAAGTACATAACATTTATCAAAAAGCTTCGCCTTTTTTCCGTTATATTCATTTTAGACCTCCTTGCAAACGCTTTATTATTATACATTTTATACTATTTTTTGAAATCTTACAACGCAAATATTTATCTTTTATAGAAAATTTATTTTTTGTTCTTTTTTTCTTTATTATTGTTTTGAAATGTGATAAACTTTTATGTGAATAAATATATCATAATATAGGATGTGAGAAAATGTATATAGCAGTTATGGGTTACGGTACGGTAGGCTCGGGCGTTGTAGAAGTGTTTCTCAAGAATCATGACAGCATTATCAAAAAATGCGGACAGTCACAGCTTGATTTGAAATACATTCTCGACCTTCGCGATTTCCCGAACGACCCCAACAAGGATAAGTTCACAAAGGACTTCAACGATATTCTCAATGATGACGAGGTTAAAATAGTAGTTGAAACCATGGGCGGACTTCATCCCGCTTTTGAATTTGTTTCAAGCCTTCTCAAAGCGGGCAAGAGCGTTGTAACCTCGAACAAAGAGCTTGTTGCGGCTAAGGGCTATGAGCTTCTTTCCATTGCGGAGGAAAATAATGTAAACTTCCTGTTTGAGGCTTCGGTAGGCGGCGGTATTCCGATTATCAGACCTATCTCCCAGTGCCTTGCGGCAAATGAAATCGATGAGATTGCAGGCATACTCAACGGAACCACAAACTTCATTCTCACAATGATGATTGAAAAGAATATGAGCTTCGACGACGCTCTCAAATTGGCACAGGAGAACGGCTATGCCGAAAAAGACCCGACTGCCGACATCGAGGGACACGACGCTTGCAGAAAGATTTGTATTCTTGCTTCTCTCTGCTTCGGAAAGCATGTTTACCCCGACAGCGTTCACACCGAAGGCATCACAAAGATTACACTTTCCGATGTTGCATATGTAAACAACCTCGGCGGAGTTATCAAGCTTATCGGCAGGGCAAAACGCCTTGACGACGGCAAAATTTCGGCGCTTGTCAGCCCCTGCGTCGTTATGTCGTCCTCACAGCTTGCAAATGTAAGCGATGTTTTCAATGCAATTCTCGTCAGAGGCGACGCTATCGGCGATGTGGTGTTCTACGGCAGAGGCGCAGGTAAGCTCCCGACCGCAAGTGCGGTTGTCGCAGATGTAATCGACTGCGCAAAGCACACCAAGCGCAAAAAGATTTTCGGCTGGGGTCCGAGCGAGGACGGCTATGTCGAAAATTACGAAGAGCTTGACACCGCTCTTTTCGTCCGTGCAACGGCAGCAGATGTCGAAAAGGCAAAAGAAGCCGTCAAATCGGTATTCCCGACGGTTAAATTTGTTTCAAGGGACAATCAGCCCGCAGACGAATTCGCTTTCGTAACCGACAACGAAAAGGAAAAGGATCTCGTTGCAAAGCTCAACTCGATAAACGAAATCAAGCCCTGCTCTGTAATCAGAGTATCGGACTATTGATATTTGGAGGATAATTTATGGGACTTATAGTTCAGAAATTCGGCGGAAGCTCCGTTGCAAATGCCGAGCGCGTAATGAATGTCGCTCAGATTGTTACGGACACCTACCGTCAGGGAAATGATGTAATCGTCGTAGTTTCCGCACAGGGCGACACCACCGACGACCTCATTGCAAAGGCTCACGAAATAAATGACAAGCCGTCAAAGAGAGAGCTCGATATGCTTATGACCTCGGGCGAGCAGATTTCAATCGCACTTCTTTCAATGGCTATTGAAAAATTGGGTTGCCCCGCCGTTTCGCTCCTCGGCTGGCAAGCAGGCTTCAACACAAGCTCCGCATACGGCTCGGCAAGAATCAAATCCATTAAGGCGGACCGTCTTAAAGCGGAGGTCGACCGCCACAACATCGTGGTTGTCGCAGGCTTCCAGGGAATTAACAAGTACGACGACCTCACAACGCTCGGCAGAGGCGGAAGCGATACAAGCGCAGTTGCGATTGCAGCAGCCATGCACGCAGACCGCTGCCAGATATTCACGGATGTCGAGGGCGTATTTACCGCAGACCCGAGAAAGGTTCCGAACGCTCAGAAGCTTCAGGAAATAACCTACGACGAAATGCTTGAATTGGCAACTCTCGGCGCACAGGTTCTCAATAACCGCTCGGTAGAAATGGCTAAAAAATATAATGTTGAACTCGAGGTTCTCTCAAGTCTCAAGAGAGTTCCCGGTACGATCGTTAAGGAGGTCGCAAAAATGGAAAAAATGCTCGTAAGAGGTGTAACTAAGGATACCGATGTTGCACGCATTTCAATAACAAACATCCCCAACATCCCAGGCGTTGCTTTCAAGCTTTTCTCAAAGCTCGCACATGCAAGAATCAATGTTGACATCATTCTTCAGTCGGTCGGCAGAGACGGCACAAAGGACATCTCCTTTACCGTTTCCAAGGACAATGCGGAGGGCGCTATCGAGGCTATCCACAAGACCTTTGACATTGACGACAAGGACATCATCTGCGACACAAATGTTGCTAAAATCTCCATTGTCGGCGCAGGTATGGAATCTCATCCCGGTACCGCTTCCAAGATGTTCGAGGCTCTCTTTGAGCACGACATCAACATCGATATGATTTCAACAAGCGAAATCAAAATCTCCGTTCTTATCGACGCCAAGGACGCAGACCGTGCCGTTTCTGCGGTTCACAAGGCTTTCCTTCCCGAGGAATAAGATATATTTCCTTGATAAGAATATAAAATTAAGGCTTTATGAGAAAACTCATAAAGCCTTTTTGTTATGCCTTTTTCAGTTTACCGAATAAGCCGTCATCCACGACTCCACAACCGTTTCAAACTCCTCGCCCTTGAGCGCTTTCAGGCAGTCCCGCCTGTATTCCTCAAACAGCTCGTCCGCCGTGATGTCAGACCTTGTTACGGTAAAAATATAATCGCCGACCGTAAAGCTCGCAGTCGAACCGACTTCGATATTCTTTACATTGTCAAAAAATCCGTCGGGATACCTTGTCGAGGATTTGTCGATTACAACAACAGAGTCCGTAACCGCAACATTCTCCGCATAGGAGGAAGCGTCGTCAACGGAAGCCACGCCCTCGTTGATTTCATTTGCCATACGGCTGAAAACCTCCGCGGTCTTTTGCCTGTCCGAGTCCGAAAGGGAAACAGTATTGTTATTTTCGTCAACCGTGGTCAAAAAGCCCGTTGCCGACCTGAACGCCACAAAGTTATTGTTAAAATACTCTTTAAGCTCGCTGTCCGATACAGGCGAATCGCCGTTTTCGGAATAATAGACCTCCATAAGCCGTGTTTCAAAACACTTGCTCTCCTCAATCTTATAAAGGTCGTTTTTCGACACGCCTATGCCCTCATAATATTTTGAGAACAAATGCCAATATGAATTGACCGTGCTTGAAAGCGTTGATTTTTCTTCAAGCGTCAAATCAAGCCCTCTGTTTGCAAATTCCGAATTTACCGCAACATACCTTACAAGCAAATTGTTCGCAAGTCCCGTCACATCGGTGTCGCCGCTCTCAGGTGCCTGCCTTTCCGCAAGGTCCGTGAAATACGCATAAACGCCTTTTCCGATTTTCGCGGAATTAACACGCACCTTTGCGTTCTTGCCGCACGAACACAGCGTCAAAAGCAAAATCGCCGACAGTATCAGCGCCGTTATCCTTTTTTTCACATTTCCACCGCCTTTATTCGTATAAAACCGTAACAATTATATTGCTGTCAGCGGTTATTTTTCTGTTCGTCAAGATATTCCTTCAGAAGCCTCTCTTTGAGCTGTTCTCTTTCTTCCGCCATTCTTGCCTTTTTGGCGTACGCTTTTTTATTCCTGCCTATTTTTCCGTTTTTGAGGAAAGCGACAAGGAACATTCCGATAAGTCCGCCCGACGCCTGTATAATCTCATCGGTCATAGTGTCGGTAAGACCGTAATCGGACATAGGCTTCGTGCACTGGAGCGAAAGTCCGTATATCCTGTCCATTGTGAACTCGTAGGTTTCCCAGCCGATTGAAATAAAGCACGCAAAGCATATTGCGAACAGTGCCGCAAGAGCCGGAGAAAGCCGCCTTTTCGGGCCCTGAACGGTAACCGCAAAGTCATAGGCGAACCAAGCCGAAATGAAGCCTGCCGAAAAGTGAGTTACTATATCAAAGTCCGTAAAATTCGTCCTGTTGTTGAGCGTCGAGCCCACAACAACGCCGATAAAAATAAACAGGTTCAGCATTGTCTGGGTCAGATAGTCAACTCTTGTTATAAACGAAAATCCGCCGAATATCTGAAAGAAATCCCACAAATGTGTAAAGATAATCGCAAATATTGCTTCAAGGAATTCGACAACCGAGCCGTGAAAAAGCCCGTAAACTCCCCATACAAGCAAGCCTATTCTTAAAGCTATCCAAAGTATTTTGTGCGAAACGGGCAGATAACCCGATTCAAATCTTTCGTTCATCCGTCAGTTTCCTTTACTTGAATTTTGCAATCATACCCGCGGTGTTTGCTCCGTCGGATTTTGAACCTACAAGGTCGCCGTCCGCCGAAAGAGTGGAGCCGCAGGCAATATATTTACCGCCCGAGAGCACGCATACGCTTTCAAATCTGTCCTCACGGGAGCCGCCGTAGCCCTCAACCGAGGTAACCTGACCCGTTGCGCCGAGCGTTACGATAATGCCGTCCGCAGCGCCCTTGTTTCCGACTGTTTTCAAGTCTCTGTTATTTGACGAGGAATATCCGCAAACAACAAACGAGCCGTCCGAAACCGCTGCGATTGATGTGAATGTGTCGTCCTGATAACCTCTGAACGGGGTCTGCCATGCAACGCTACCCGACGAGGTGTATTTTACGGCATAGGCGTCATATCCGCCCTGATTGCCGACAGAGGCAAACGAATTGTCCTTTGAATTAGAACGGCCTACAACAACACAGCCGTCCGAGGTTGCCGCAACGGAGTTTGCATTGTCTATGCCGCTTCCTCCGAACTGCTTAACCCACGAAATGTTTCCGCCGGCGTCAAGCCTTACTATTGCGCCGTCCGCTTTGCCGAAGCCGTCAAACGCCCTTGCAGAGTCCTGTGACGAGAAGTTGCCGACAGCGTAGATGTTTCCGTTCTGATCCGTGTCAACGCCGTTGAACGAGTCTCCGTTTGAGCCTACCGACCTTGCAAAAACAAGGTTACCCGATGCGTCATACTTCGCAACAAGAGCTGCGGATTTACCCGCCGCAATTCCGAGAGCCGCCGCAGTGCCGTCGCTTGAACCGACGCTTCCTGCCGCAACAATGCTGCCGTCCGGGCAAACGCTTACGCTGTTGAAGAAGTCAACCATACTTCCGCCGTAAGACTGTACCCACTGAATATCGCCCGAGGAATTAAACTTATATATAACTGCGTCATACTCGCCGTAATGCGGACTGCCGAGGTTTGACGCATTGGAATAGCCCGCCGCAATGATATTGCCCGAAGCGTCCGTGTCAAGACTTCTCAAAGACAGCGCACCGTCGCTTGTGATAGCCTTGCGCCATTTGAGAATGCCCGAACTGTCAAATTTCATAAGAACCATATACGGAACGCCCGAGCCCGAAGCAAGCCCCGCAAACGAGCCGTCCGAGGAGTTTGTCTGAACAAGCGAGACATAGCCGCCGTCCGAGGTAGCCGCAACGGCGTTGCAGGTGTCATTTCTGCTTCCGCTGAAGGTTGCGCCCCAGTTTGAGCTGTTGCCGCCCGGAGTTACGACGGAAGTCGTATATCTTCTTGTATAGGTTATTGTATTGCCGTCTTTATCGATAACGGGATTGCCGTTTGCGTCGGTCTGAACGAGGGTTGTGATTATCGTCTCATTCGGAGCGGGAACGGTAATCATAGTGTGGCTGACATTTCCGTTTTTATCCGTTACGAGGTTGCCGTCCTTATCGGTAACGGGGATTTCAACATCCTTGGGATGATATACTATCGAAGTCTTGACTTCGCCGTTTTCGTCATATACCTTTTCGCCGTTGGCATTTGTAACCTCGACGATTTCCGTTTCAAGCACAACGGTAATTGCCTCGCCGTTTTCGTCGGTTATCGGGACGCCGTTTTTGTCCGTAACAACAACCGTTTCGGCATAGACCATTGTTGTAAGCACCTCGCCGTTTTCATTGGTTACGGGATTTCCGTATTCGTCCGTTACGACAACAGCCTGTCCGGGATTTGAGTTCCTTTTGCAGGCGGAAACTGTAACAAGCACCGCCAAGGTGACAGCGATTGCCGAAATTACGATTTTTTTGTTTGCTTTCATAAGCCAAACCTCCGATTTCGTGCCTGAATATTCATACATTATTTATTTTACCATAATACAGCGCCGAATTCAATCAAATTTTTGCGCCGTTTGACGGCATTATTATGTAATAAAACACTATACAAACTTGATTTGTTGTGATATAATAGTCAACTGTATAATTAGGTAAAATATTATTTTCGGCAAGTGCCGATTTATCGGAAGGAATGTGTTAAATGGCTTACAGAACGCATAATTGTAACGAATTGACTCTCGCTGACCTTGAAAAGACCGTCAGCCTCGCAGGCTGGGTCGACACCGTAAGGGACCACGGCGGAGTTATTTTCATTGATTTGAGAGACCAGTACGGAATTACCCAGGTCGTTGTAAACGACGATACCCTTTTGCAGGGCGTTCACAAGGAATCCGTTATTTCCGTTACGGGCAAGGTCGTTAAAAGAGACGAGGAGACCGTAAACAAAAAAATCCCGACGGGCGAGCTTGAAGTTAAGGTGTCGGAGCTTGAAATTCTCGGCACTTGCTCGGAGGCTCTTCCGTTTGAAATCGAAGACTCGGTAAACACGAGGGAGGATTCCCGTCTTACCTACCGTTTCCTCGATTTGAGAAATAAAAAGATGCACGACAATATCCTTTTCCGCTCGGAGGTTGTAAGCTTCCTGCGTAAAAAGATGGAAAGCATGGGCTTCCCCGAAATAAACACGCCCATACTTACCTGCTCTTCTCCCGAGGGCGCAAGGGACTATATCATCCCCTCAAGAAAGCACGAGGGCAAGTTCTACGCTCTGCCGCAGGCTCCGCAGCAGTTCAAGCAGCTGCTTATGGTGTCGGGCTTCGACAAGTATTTCCAGATAGCTCCCTGCTTCAGAGACGAGGACGCAAGAGCGGACCGTTCTCCCGGAGAGTTCTATCAGCTTGACTTTGAGATGGCTTTTGCAACGCAGGAGGATGTTTTTGCGGTTGCCGAAGAGGTTCTCTACGATACATTCACAAAGTTCGGCGGCGGAAAGAAGGTTTCTCCCGCTCCGTTCGTTAAAATTCCGTATGAGGAGTCAATGCTCAAATACGGTACAGACAAGCCCGACCTTCGCAATCCGCTTGTCATAAACGATTTGACCGACTTCTTCTCGGATGTTGAGTTCAAAGCATTCCAAGGTAAGCCCGTAAGAGGTATTGTCGCTCCCTGCGGCAAGTGCTCAAAAGGCTTCTTTGAAAAGCTTCTCGCATATGCGCTTGACATCGGTATGAAAGGCCTCGGCTACCTCACGGTGCTTGAGGACGGCTCTTTCAAAGGTCCCATCGCCAAGTTCCTCACTCCCGAAAAGAAAGCGGAGCTTACTTCGATGCTCAACCTTAAAACAGACGACACCCTGTTCTTTATCTGCGACAATATCAAGGTCGTAAACACTCTTGCGGGTCAGATAAGAACCGCACTCGGCGAACGCCTTGACATAATCGACAAGGACAGGTTCGATATGTGCTTCATTACCGACTTCCCGATGTATGAGAAAAACGACGAGGGCAAGCTTGACTTTACCCACAACCCGTTCTCAATGCCTCAGGGCGGTATGGACGCATTGCTCAATCAGGACCCGCTTACAATAAAGGCTTATCAGTACGATATTGTCTGCAACGGCGTTGAGCTCTCCTCGGGCGCAGTTCGTAACCACCGCCCCGACATTATGATTAAAGCGTTTGAACTTGCGGGCTACTCGGAGGACGAGGTTGCAAAGCGTTTCGGCGCTCTGTTCAGAGCGTTCCACTACGGCGCTCCGCCTCACGCAGGTATGGCTCCCGGCGTTGACAGAATGATTATGCTCCTCAAGGATGAAGAAAACATCCGTGAAATCATCGCTTTCCCGATGAACTCCAACGCACAGGATATGCTTCTCGGCGCACCGAACACGGTATCCGAGCAGCAGCTTCGTGAGGTTCATATTAAGCTTCGCCGTCCCGTTCCCGAAAAATAATTTATAAGGTGATATAAATGACGATAGACAGAAACCTTGTGGAATATCTTGAAAAGCTCGGCAGGATAAGACTTACCGAAGAGGAAAAGGTTGCCGCCGAAAAGGACCTTCAGGACATTCTCACCTATATTGACACGCTCAACGAGCTTGACACCGACGGAATTGAGCCGGCGTCACATTCGTTCCCCGTCGCAAATGTAATGCGTGACGATGTCGTTACAAACAAGGCTGACACGGAAAACATACTCAAAAACGCACCCGACAGCAAGGACGGTTGCTTCGTAGTTCCGAAAACAGTTGAATGAGGTGCAGACTATGAAAAACATTTGTGAAATGACGGCGCTTGAAATTTCAGCCGCCGTAAAGAACAAAGAAATAACCGTCGAGGAAGCGGTAAACGCTTTTTTCGACGCTATTGAAAAATATGACCCGAAGCTTCACTGCTACAACACCGTCTGCAAGGCGGAGGCTCTTGAAAGGGCAAAAGAAGTTCAGCAGGGCATTGAAAGCGGAAAATACACGGGCAGACTTGCAGGCGTGCCGATAGGCGTCAAGGACAATATCTGCACCAAGGATATTCTTACAACCTGCTCGTCGAAAATCCTTGAAAACTTTATTCCTACCTACAACGCTACCGTTATAAACCGTCTTAACGACGAGGGTATGGTTGTTATCGGAAAGCTCAATATGGACGAGTTTGCAATGGGCAGCACCACGGAGACCTCGGCTACGGGCGTTACACACAACCCGTGGGATACCGAAAAGGTTCCGGGCGGAAGCTCGGGCGGTGCGGCGGCTGCCGTTGCGGCAAGGCTCGCTCCGGTTACTCTCGGTTCCGATACGGGCGGCTCTATCCGTCAGCCCTGTTCGTTCTGCGGTGTTACGGGTCTTAAACCCACCTACGGTGCCGTTTCCCGTTACGGACTTGTGGCTTATGCATCATCTCTCGACCAGATAGGACCTATCGGCAAGGATGTTGACGACTGCGCCGCTCTTTTCTCAGTAATTCAGGGCAAAGACGAAAAAGACGGCACTTCAATGGTTTATGACAAGTTCGACTTTGACAAGGCTGTTAGCGGAGATATAAAGGGCAAAAAAATCGGTATCCCCGAGGATTATCTCGGCGAGGGTATAAACGAGGATGTAAAATCCGCAATCCTTGCGGCGGCTGACAAGTTCCGTGAGCTCGGCGCAGAGGTTGAAATGTTCAAAATGCCGATTGCGAAATATGCAATCCCGACTTATTACATCATCGCTTGCGCAGAGGCGTGCTCAAACCTTTCAAGATATGACGGTATCAAGTACGGCTACTCCTCAAAGAACAGCGAAAACCTTTTGGACAGATATATAATGAGCCGTTCCGAGGGCTTCGGAATGGAAGTTAAACGCAGAATAATGCTCGGTAACTTCGTTCTTTCCTCGGGCTATTACGACGCTTACTACAACAAGGCTCTTAAAGCAAAGAAGCTTATTCAGAACGCATTTTTCGACGCATTTGAAAAGTATGATATGATTTTGGGCCCCGTTGCTCCGACTACGGCGCTTAAAATGGGCGAAAGCCTTTCCGACCCGCTTAAAATGTATCTCGGCGACATTTACACGGTAATGATAAACATTGCGGGTATGCCGTCGTTCTCCGCTCCGTGCGGCTTTGATACGGACGGTATGCCTGTCGGTATGCAGCTTATCGGCAAGCCGTTCTGCGAGGCGGAAATTATGAGTGCGGCAAAGGCGTTCCAGAACGCAACCGATTATCATAAAAGCTTACCGACATTGGATTAAGGAGGACAGACCATGGAATGGGAAATCGTAATGGGTCTTGAAGTTCACACAGAGCTTGCGACCGAAACAAAAATCTTCTGCGGCTGTTCGACCGAGTTCGGCGGAGAGCCCAACACCCATGTGTGCGAAATTTGCTCGGGTATGCCCGGCACTCTCCCTCTTCTCAACAGAAGAGTTGTTGAGTTTGCAATCCGCACTGGTATTGCAACAAACTGCACAATCACGCAGAACAATAAATTTGACAGAAAGAACTATTTCTACCCCGACCTGCCCAAGGCGTATCAGATTTCACAGCTTTATCTTCCGATATGCCGAAACGGCTATATAGAGGTTAATACCAAGGACGGAGAAAAGAAAAAAATCGGTATTCACGAAATCCATATGGAGGAGGACGCAGGCAAGCTTATCCACGACGAGTTTGAGGACTGCACGCTTGTTGACTACAACCGCTGCGGCGTTCCGTTGCTTGAAATTGTATCGGAGCCCGATTTCAGAAGTGCCGAAGAGGTAATAGATTACCTTGAAAAGCTCCGTGCAATTCTTCAGTACACAGGCGTTTCCGACTGCAAAATGCAAGAGGGCTCTCTGCGTGCCGATGTAAACCTTTCCGTAAGACCCAAGGGTCAAAAAGAATTCGGCACAAGGACGGAAATGAAAAACCTCAACTCGTTCCACGCTATCGAGCGTGCCATAGCTTATGAGGCACAAAGGCAGATTGAGCTTATCGAAGACGGCGAAAAGGTAGTTCAGGAGACCCGCCGTTGGGACGATAACAAGGGTTACAGCTACGCAATGCGTTCAAAAGAGGACGCTCAGGACTATAAATACTTCCCCGAGCCCGACCTCCCGCCGATTGAAATTTCCGACGGGCAAATCGAGGAAATCAAGTCAACAATGCCCGAGCTTCCCGAGGAGAAGAGACAGCGCTATATAAACGAACTCGGTCTCCCCGAATACGATACGGGAATTATCACGGGAGATATTTATCTTGTCAGGTTCTTTGAAAAGACGCTTGAAAAGTGCAATTCCCCGAAAGATGTTGCCAACTGGATTATGGGCGAGGTTATGAAGCTTCTCAACGACAGCGCAACTCTTACCGAAAACAATCCGTTGAAGCCCGAAGATTTGGCAACGGTTATCAATATGGTAAAATCCGACAAAATTAACCGCGGCACGGGTAAAAAGGTGCTTGAAAAGGTGTTCACGGACGGCGTTGACCCCGAAAAGTATGTCGAGGAAAACAACTTGGCACAGGTAACCGATGTTTCGGCATTGAGGCCGATAATCGAGCAGGTTATCGCCGACAACGAAAAGAGCGTTTCCGAATACAAAGCAGGAAAAACGCAGGCTATGGGCTATATTATGGGTCAGGCAATGCGTGCGCTCAAGGGCAAAGCCCCCGCACAGGAGGTTCAGAAAATCCTCAAAGAGATTTTGGGCTGATAACAGAATAAATTAAAACGCACTCGAAAAACGAGTGCGTTTTTTGCTGTTCTTTTCAGGCTCCCTTGTGTAAAGGGAGCTGTCGTCATTTATGACGACTGAGGGATTGTTA